>CAJIZL010000001.1 GCA_905182035.1 Oceanospirillaceae bacterium ASP10-02a
TTTAAATCTACCGCGTATTTTTTAAGCAGGGCCATGGGCACAATCTCCAAAGCCCCGATATGGGTACTTTGAAGATATAGTCTTGGAGCCATACCATTTTTCTCTGCCTCTAACCATCGCCCAGCGCATACACACCAACTATCTCCAGGTCCTAAGCCTTTAAAATTAAATGCAGGCACAGGGGTAGATAAATCATTTCCTTTAGATTTTGAATATTCTAAAAACTCCTGCGAAGTTTCGATACAAACTGTATGAGAACCAAAGTCATCTTTACACGTATTACACGCGCCATCTCGGTAGAACCCAGTGATTGGATCTATTCCACAGATTTCTAATTTTTCACCAAATACGTTAATCGGTTCATCCATTTTCATTATTCTAATACCTTTGTTTTATAACTAATAGAAAACTAACGCCTAAATTTTTGGTAAATTCAAGTGCATTAGAAAGTGATTCCGAACATGCACTTGTTACGAATTTACTATAAATCGCGCTGATATCGAGCCACCATGTCTGCTTGAGCTTCTGGCGTATCATTTACTGAAAGTTGGTCATTCATCATTTTCCCAATAGTCGGAAATGCTGCACGATCAACCTTTGATGAAGATGCCCACAGTTCCGAACGCATTAACGCCTTGGCACAATGCAAAAACACTTCCTTAATGGTTAGCTCGATACACGTTTTTGGAGGGTTAGGATAATTGGAAAATAAGTTTAAATATTCAGCTGAGGTGGAAATACGAGCCATCCCATTAACTCTGAGTGTTTCGTCAACGCCTGGTATTAAAAACAGGCAACCAAGATCACCCGTTTCAACGATATTAACGAGGCTATCTAAGCGGTTATTACCTTTTCCGTCAGGAAAAATTATGCAATTCTCGCTCAACACTTTAACAAATCCAGGCTTTCCCCCACGGGGAGAGCAATCGACTAAACCAGTTTTCGAGCGGCTAGAAATAGTGACAAATGGAGAGTGTGCTATAAAGTTAATGGAGTGCTGCTCTAACGAAGGTAGCTGTTTGTCTTTAGCACGCCCCTTTGGGTAGCCATAAATTTCTCTAAGTTGTTTTTCTGATTCAATGTACATAGCTATCCATGATACTTAACAGTCTATTTACTAGGCTCCTTAGCCCAACACCATGACTTCATCATTATTAGAGCGGCAAATTGAGCAGTGCCAAATCCACTTCTTCACATACTTGCTCATTACTTAAGCGTTCTGTTTGTTTAAAGTTGTGCAGACGGGTATCCATAAGGTGAGACGGCACTACGTTTTGTAGTGATTTAGTCATACTTTCTATGCGACCTGGGTGATTTTTTTCCCAATCTCGCAACATGGCTTTAATGTGCTGGCGTTGAAGGTTATCTTGGGAGCCACATAGGTTACAGGGAATAATAGGGAAGCCCTTCAGTTGTGAGTACTCTTCTATGTCTTGCTCACGGGCATAAGCCATTGGACGAATTACAGTATTTAACCCATCATCGCTTAATAAACGCGCAGGCATAGCTTTAAGCTTGCCACCGTGGAACATGTTTAACAACAAGGTTTCTAAAATGTCATCGCGGTGGTGGCCTAAGGCAATTTTAGTAATACTGCGTTCTTGAGCAAAGCGATACAAGGTGCCACGGCGCATACGCGAGCATAAACCACAGGTGGTTTTGCCTTCTTCAATCACAGATTTCACCACACTGTACGTGTCGCGCTCAATAATATGAAAATTCACACCCACTTGATCTAGGTATTTTGGCAATATATGTTCTGGGAAATCGGGTTGTTTTTGGTCTAAATTAACAGCCAGTATATCAAAATCGATGGGGGCACTTTTTTGTAGCTGCATCAATATGTCGAGCATGGCATAAGAATCTTTACCACCAGACACACACACCATCACCTTGTCGCCCTGCTCTATCATGGCGTAATCATCGATGGCTCGGCCCACGTCACGGCGCAAACGCTTTTGTAGCTTTTGTTGACGTTTAGCATGGTCCTGAGCATTAACTTCTGGATAGGTCACGAGGGTTACCACATTAAATCATCTGGAATAACAAAATCTGCATAAGGATCATCTTTATCTGCAATGGTATCTGTTGCAGACTCAGCACGAATAATGAAGGTATCTGGTGCACGTTCTTCAATACGCAAGGCAACGTTTGCGGGTACCACAGAATAGTGATCATCTAACCCCACAATAACCAGCGAGCCACGGCTTAAGGCAGCTTGCTGCATGGCGTTAACGTATAGTTTTTTAATAGCTTTACCATCAACAAAATTGTAGGTGACTTCACCACCCGTTAAGTCTAGTCGACAGCGTTCTAACATTTGTTTAACTTGAGCAATCACCGCTCGGTCTTGATGTTGCGCGTCACGCTGGGCGTTCAGTTGTTTAGAGCGACTTGCTTGTGCTTGTTTTTCGCTAAAAGCACGTTGCGCTGCGGTTTCGCCCACATCAACACCTTTGCGCACATCTCGAGTTTGTTTCTTTTTTGACTTAGTAGCTTGCTTAGATTGCTTTTCGTTGGCCAAACCGGCCTTTAGCAACTGATCTTGTAAACTGGCCATTAATGGCTTCCTTTAGAATAATAGTATAAGCCTTTTCGGCTGATTAATAATTTTACCATAGCTGACTAGGTGTGTTGTTGAATTAAAGCTAAAAAGTCATCCCCGTAGCGGTCTAGTTTCTTTTCACCCACACCATGTACGTGGCTCATCTCCAAAAGCGACTGAGGTTTTGCATGCAGCATTTCTAACAAAGAAGAATCACTAAAAATCACGTAAGGTGGTACCTTTTGATCTTGTGCTAAGGCCATACGCAACTCCCTGAGTAACTGCCATAAATCCATATCGACATCGGCTATTTGAAGTCGTGCTTTGGCTGCTTTTGGTGTCTTAATAGACACCTTACGATCAAGCCGCAGTTGTAACTTTGCCTCACCTTTAAGTAACGGTCTGCAAGGTGGTAATAAGCGCAAACCACCATAGTTTTCTGGATCACTTGACACTAGGCCCAAAGCCAGCAGTTGCCGATACACCGAACGCCATTGTTTTTGGTCCAACTCCTGACCTAATGCGAAGGTGGATATTTTGTCATGCCCTGAGGCTTTAATTTTGTCTGTGGGCTTACCCATTAAGACGTCGATTAAATGGGCTACGCCATAGCGTTGGCCGCTGCGGAAAATACAAGATAGTGCCTTACGAGCCACTTCGGTGCCATCAAACGTAGCTACAGGTTCTAAACAGTTATCACAATTGCCACAACTACTGGAAGAGGTTTCGTTAAAATAGCTTAGAATGGCTTGCCTGCGGCAATGGGTAATTTCACACAAGCCTAACATGGCATCCAGCTTGGATTGTTCTGAACGCTTAATACCCGCGTCCATATCTGTTTGTTCTAGCCGTTGTCGCAGCCACATTACGTCTTGGAGGCCGTAAACCATCCATGCGTCTGCAGGTAAGCCATCACGCCCAGCTCGGCCTGTTTCTTGATAATAAGATTCAATACTTTTGGGTAAATCTAAGTGCGCCACAAAACGTACATTAGGTTTATCAATGCCCATACCAAAAGCAATGGTCGCCACCATCACTAAGCCTTCTTCATTGAGGAATCGCTGTTGATTATGAGCTCTTTTCTCTGGTCCCAATCCTGCATGATAAGGCAAAGCCGCAACACCTTGCTCTACCAGCCAAAGGGCCGTTTCGTCTACCTTTTTGCGCGACATACAGTATACGATGCCAGCATTACCTTGGTGCTGTAGTTGCACAAAGTCCAATAACTGTTGCTTACCTTTTTGCTTTTGCATTATACGGTAACGAATATTAGGCCGATCAAAACTGCTGATGTATTGTTGCGCTTGGTTCAGGCCCAAGCGCTTTACCATTTCCTGCTGCGTAGGCCTGTCTGCAGTGGCAGTGAGCGCCATTCTAGGGATATGTGGGAAATTTTGTTGCAAACATTCTAGCTGAAGGTATTCGGGCCTAAAATCATGCCCCCATTGAGACACACAGTGAGCTTCATCAATGGCAAATAACGCCACCTTACAAGACCTCAGTAAATTCATACATGCATCAGTCATCAAACGTTCAGGCGAGACATAAAGTAAGTCTAGATGGCCATTCAATGCTTGTTGTTCTATTTCATCCTGCAGCTGCCAATCAATACCAGAATGTAACGCCTGCGCATTCACTCCCAGTTGTTGCAAGCTGGATACTTGATCTTGCATTAATGCAATCAAAGGTGAGATCACTACCCCAACACCCTCTCTAATGAGTGCTGGGATTTGATAACAAATGGATTTGCCACCACCTGTGGGCATTAACACTAACGCATCGCCACCATCGATGACATGTTGGATTACGTCCAGTTGGTGGCCACGAAAATATTCGTAGCCAAAGAGGCTGTGCAGGAGCTGTTGCGGAGTGTCATTCATGGCGCGCTATTATCCTCGAAGGTAGCGCTACTGTCACCCTTATAACAAGCCTAGATGTGACTCAATGGCAAAAATGCAAGCTGGCTGACGACACAGCCTGCCCAGACTGGACTAGCCGCCTAGTTTGATAGCTGTTAATGCCTACCATGAGTTACAATGGCTGACATTTACTTGATTGAGTGACACCACATGTCCAGCACTCGCGACCCGTTAACGGATAGCCAAATAGACCAGCTCGATGCATACCTTTTGTCAGACAAGGTGCAAGAAGAAGCCCTAGATTACATTGCCCTCCATGGTTACCTTTGCGCCTTGGCCATCAGTCCAGCGCCTATGTCAGAGCATGACTGGTTAGAGCAAGTTATGGCTGAAAAACCCGTTCTAGAAGACAGTGCTGAGCGCCATGAGATGCTCAACTTAATACGCCAAGAATTTGCCTTTTTGCAAGAATGTTTAGAATCTGACCAAGACATTGATCTGCCATGTGATCTCACCCTAGAACTAGACCAAGAAGACGATTGTTTACTAGAATACTGGGCTCAAGGATTTATGGAACTTATATTTAGCCAAGAAGATGTTTGGTTTTCTGAACAAGAAGAGGATGTAGCTGAATGCTTATTACCTTTCATGTTAGCAGCTAAATTAGATGAAGACGAAGAACTTGAAGAATTACGTCGCCAGCCTGAGTTTTGCCAACAGTTGTGTGAGCAAATTCCAGAATTACTACAAGATTTGTATTTGTTGTTCCGCGTACCTACCGACAAACCGAAAAGTGGTTACTCTGGCAAAAAAGCTTCGGGGCCAAGCAAACACTAAGACTCCCTAAATCTGGACTGTAAGCTTACCTGCGGCTAACAACCAGTGCTGATTACACAATTTAGTAAGGGCGTTGTCTTGATGGCAAGAGAGTAAAATGCCGGTGCCACGCTGGTGCAGGTCTTGCAGCATCTCTTCAATGCGCGTCACCGATCCTGTGTCCAAGTTACTGGCTGGCTCATCAAGCAAAACTAATGAAGGATCTAATACTAAGGCCCTAGCCAAAGCCAAGCGCTGACGTTCACCACCAGAAAGCAAATGGGCTTGACGATATTGCAAATGATCTAAGCCCGCCCAAGCCAAAGCTTTATCCACTTTCTTAGTATTTTTCTCCCGTCTCATACGTAAACCATATTCCACATTACTGCGAACATCCATGTCGAAAAGGTAGGTGTTTTGATGTAAATAGATGACGGCTTGTTGACGCACACTTTCCCCTACTGTAGGAATACGCCTAACTTGACCTGAGGTAGGTTTTTGTATGCCAGCCATGATTTTCATTAAGGTGGACTTGCCTGCCCCGTTAGGACCATGCAGGTGCACTGCATCTTTACTAACAAGTTGCAATTTATCGATGACAAACAAGTCCTGTTCACCGTACCGATGACAAATTTGATCTAGCTCTAAGCGCATTAGGTGCCATGCCTCAGAACGCGACTGTGACTCTGCATCCAGCCTAGACTTACATTAAGTGTCAAAGCCAGCACCAAAAGTACAATGCCAAGGGCAACGCCTTGTACAAATTCACCTTTGCCTGTTTCTAGGGCAATGGCGGTGGTGATATTACGGGTGTGATGCAATATGTTGCCGCCCACCATCATGGCACTTCCCACTTCTGCAATAATACGCCCAAAGGCTGTGACCACTGCTGCAAGTAACGCAAAACGCACTTCAAATAATAATGTAACGAAGGCCTGCCACGGATTAGCACCCAGGGTTTTGGCAGTTTCTAATACGCGGTGATCTGCGGCTTGGAAGGCACTTAAACTCATTGCCACCAATAATGGAAAACACAAGAGGATCTGGCCAATAATCATGGCTGGTCGAGTGAATAGAAGGTTGAGATCACCCAAGGGACCAGCGCGGGACAAGAGCATATAGAGCACCAGTCCAACCACTACAGTAGGCACTGCCAATAAACTATTTAGCACACTAATGGCAGCCCAACGGCCAGGAAAACGAAAATAAGCCAACATAAAGCCCGTGCTCAATGCTGGCAATAAAGCAATCAATAAAGCGCTGGCCGAAACACTAAAAGACACTCCAACGATCCCCCACAGTTGAGGATCTCCACTCAAGAGTTGGGCGATAGCAGTACTACATGTAGTCCAAAGATCATTCATTGCGTTAGTTATTTAGCCGAAGGCACAAATAATACCTCACCATTAATACGGAAATTTCCAATCGCCTCTTGGCCTGCTGAACTCACCAGCCATTGGGCAAACTCACGAGCCGAATTGATATTAGCGTGACTATGACGTTTAGGGTTAACCAACATCACCTGATATGGATTAAGTAAACGTGGGTCACCTTCAAGTACTAAGGTTAATTCAAGCTTATCTTTTAGAGCCAACCAGGTACCTCGGTCGGTCATGGCGTAGGCACCCATTTCAGAGGCCATTTGCAAACTGTGGCCCATGCCACGGCCAGACTCAAGATAACCATCAAAATTTGGCAATGCACCAAGGTGTTGCCATAACTGCAATTCTTTTTTGTGGGTGCCTGAGTCATCACCACGAGAAATAAAACGCTTGTTAGATGCTGCTATGAGAGACAGGCCATCGGTCACCGTCTGGGCTCCACTGACGTTTGCTGCATCTTCTTTCGGGCCCACTAGCACAAAATCGTTATACATAACCCTATGAGCTTCAATACCAAAACCTTGATCAACAAAACGTGCCTCTGCAGAAGGTGCATGAGTCATTACTAAATCTACATCACCATTCTCACCCATTCTTAATGCTTTACCAGTACCTACGGAAATCACTTGCACCTCGGTATCACTAACTTGGGCATAATAATTTAATAAATAATCCAATAAACCTGAGTTGTAGGTGCTGGTGGTAGTCGCCAATCGAATGCTGTCGGCCAATGCTATACCGCTTACAAAGATCAACACAGTGACTAACACAGATCGCATAAGCAGTAATTGCAGATGTTTCATGGTGTCTTATCTACTTAATAGCTGGAAGGTCATAATTAGTTGTACCCTGTTGCCCGCGTTGACGCAGGAAATGGTCCATTAAAGTTAACGCCATCATCGCTTCAGCGATAGGTGTAGCACGGATACCTACACAGGGATCATGTCGGCCTTTGGTAATCACTTCCACTGCATCGCCATGAATATTGATGGATTGCCCTGGCAAATGTAAACTTGAAGTTGGCTTAAGGGCAATTCTGGCAATAATATCTTGGCCACTGCTTATACCACCTAAAATTCCACCAGCATGATTGGATAAAAAACCACCTGGCGTCATTTCATCACGGTGCTCTGTGCCACGCTGGGCAACCACTTCGAAGCCATCACCTATCTCTACACCTTTAACGGCATTAATGCTCATTAGACCATGGGCTAATTCAGCGTCTAAGCGATCGAATACAGGCTCACCAATACCTGCGGCTACGCCCGTAGCAACAACGGTAACTTGTGCACCAATAGAATCACCCGATTTACGCAATGCATCCATGAACTGCTCAAGTTCTTCAAGCTTATCGGCTTGACCACAAAAAAACGGATTATCATTGACAATATCAGGTTCTGGGCAAGCCAATTTGATCGGGCCTAATTGCGATAAATAACCACTAATAGCAATACCGCGGCCAGCTAAAAATTTCTTAGCTACGGCGCCGGCGGCAACTCGCATAGCTGTCTCGCGCGCTGACGATCGGCCACCACCTCGATAGTCACGTACACCATACTTATGCATGTAGGTGTAATCGGCATGAGCAGGGCGAAACTGGTCCTTTATGTTGCCATAATCCTTAGATCGTTGGTCAGTGTTTTCAATCATTAGGCCAATAGGAGTCCCTGTAGTTCGGCCTTCAAACACACCTGATAAAATACGCACTTGGTCAGCTTCTCGGCGCTGGGTGGTGTGTCTTGATTTGCCTGGCTTACGGCGATCTAAATCAACCTGTAGGTCAGCCTCAGTTAACTCAACACCCGCAGGGCAACCATCAATTGTAGCGCCTAACGCTGGGCCGTGGCTTTCACCAAAAGTAGTGACCGTAAATAACTTACCGAAGGTATTACCAGACATGGACTTTTTACTCTAGAATTTTACAGGCTAAATTATAGCTGGTTAGTGGACTCAGCCGCAAACAATGGACTTATGAACGAGATTGATACCACGCATTAAATCTTTCCTGGTACTGTTTACATTGGAGCCCTGTGAGGCAAAAAACACCATTACCACCTTGACTGAATTCAAGCCACATAAACGGTATCTCGGGTAAAGCGTGTTGCAGTGCTACTTCGCTATTGCCTACTTCAATCACAAGAAGGCCTTCTTCTGACAGCCAATCTGCAGCTTGTGACAAGATCGCTGCCGTAAGGTCTAAACCGTCATCACCTGAGACCAGTGCCAATTTTGGCTCGTGGGAAAATTCTACAGGCATGTCATCGTAGTCGTTGGCATCCACATAAGGGGGGTTGCTAACGATCAAATCGTAGTATTTGGGGGGTAGACCAGAAAAAATATTAGAATCAAACACTTGCACCCTATCACCCACATCATGATCGTCGATATTTTGCTGACTCAGCAATAATGACGCTGGTGCAATGTCCACCATATCTACATGAGGAATATCCATGTGCAAGGCCATAGCAATACCAATACAACCACTGCCACAACACAGATCTAGAGCAGTTTTCGGGGGCTGCATAATAAAAGGTGAAAAATGTTTAATAATGAGTTCTGCTATTGGAGAACGAGGGATAATGACATCCTCATTAACCCTAAAGGGGATGTCCGCAAACCAAGTTTCACCTAACAGATAAGGCAAAGGCAACCGCTGTTGAATACGTTGATCTAACCAATCCTGAACCCGCAGTAGCTGCTCATTAGTTAGCACCATTTGCAATTGATCTTTTTGTGTTTGCAGCGACATACCGCAGGCTCCCAACACCAAAAAAACAGCCTCATCCCAAGCATTGTCAGTGCCATGACCAAAGTAAACTTGAGCTCCAATAAGCGCAGCTTCCACCGTTTCTATGGCCTGTGATAGTCTAGTGGTCATTGGTTTTTTTAATGAGAATAATTTAATGTCGCCATTGTAAGCTAAGCCTTGTCCCGATACCATATTGCCATGAATACAAACTGCGTTACTCAAACATGAATTCCTCTTCGGACCAAGACCCACAAGACTCAGCGCCAGAGTTAGAATTTGGAGCTGTGTTTGGTGAAGCTTCACCGTTAAAAAAAACTGGCCGCCAAACCACACCGGCTGTTATGGGTGCAGATGCCCAAAGTACGGCTGCCCGCAGAGCTGCTGCAATTGAACTTGTACAGGAAAAAGCAGCCCTTGGGGAGCAAGGGTTTGAAATGGTTCAATCGGAACAAAGTATTACCTATTCTCGTGTAGGGCTAGACGGTGGTAGCCTGCGCCGACTCAGCAATGGGCATATGCGTCCAACCCTCACCCTTGATTTGCATGGCTATCGAGTAGAAACAGCACGGGATTCCGTATGGAACGCGGTTAAACACGGTCAAGCCGAAGGAGACCGCTGTTTGCTCATCATTCACGGCAAAGCTGGAGCGGGTTATAGAGACGAAAATGGTGAACTACGCGGCGCAGGCCAAGCCTTAATTAAGTCCCATGTGAACCACTGGTTGCAGCAGCTAGATGCTGTGCTAGCCTTTACTTCTGCCCTGCCGCAAGATGGTGGCACCGGTGCGTTATATGTATTACTTAAAAAGGTCCAAAAAAGAGGGTAATATAGCAGCTTAAGCCTTTACCTTAGCCACAGCTTCAAGTATTGTGCGCGTAAAATTTGAACTCTCTTTTATTATGACATTAATAATAAGAGCAGCAACGAAATTAGCTACGAGAAGGTCCATGGAAAAAGCATACGAAAAAATCCTTACCAGCATTGGCGAAGACTTAGATCGTCCAGGCTTAAAGGACACCCCTAAGCGGGCTGCTAAAGCCTTTAAGTTTCTTAATAACGGCTACGAAAAAAACCTTGATGACGTCATTAATGGTGCCCTATTTCCATCAGATAACGAAGAGATGGTTATCGTTAAGGACATAGAGCTATACTCTTTGTGTGAACATCACCTATTACCGTTTATTGGCAAGTGTCATGTAGCCTACTTGCCTTCGGGCAAAGTGCTTGGTTTATCGAAAGTTGCGCGAATTGTAGATATGTTTGCTCGGCGGTTACAAATTCAAGAAAATATGACCAAACAAATTGCTGATACTATTATGGCAGTAACGGATGCTAAAGGGGTGGGCGTGGTTATTGAAGCACAACACATGTGCATGATGATGCGCGGTGTACAGAAGCAAAATGCGAGTATGAAAACCTCAGTACTGCTTGGTAAATTACGCGAAGATGCACGCACTCGTGCAGAGTTTTTGACGTTAATTAAATCTTAATCAAATTTTTTGTTTGGCCTGCAGTGCCTCTTGCGCTGCATGTCGGCCAATTTCTATCATTTCTTTAGCTCGATAAAGTTCGAAGAAACTACAGGCGTTGCGGTCTATTTTTACCTCAACATCTGGTTCATAACCTGCCATTTTGTATTTTGCCATGGTCGCCTGCATGGTTTCAAAACACTGATTTAGCATTTCCATCTTATTCCATTGTAAATGACTACGCTGACTTTTTGAGGCGTTTACACTGGGTACTTTCCAGTCATCACTATAACCCGCCATATTAAAGTTTGAGACCTGAATAGGATGAGAGTTTTCGATATTGATATTTAAATTAACCGCAATAATTAAATCAGCCTGATCTGCCACTGTAGGCATAATAGGTACAGGGTTAAGTAACCCCCCATCCACCAAAAAGCGATCTTTCTCTGTGACAGGCATAATCATGCCAGGCACTGCAACACTAGCTCGTATTGCGTCCATCATCTTGCCAGACTGAAACCACACTTCTTGTTGCTTAACTAAATCTGTAGCGACCGCAGTGTAAGGTATTGGTAGGTCCTCAATCAACTGATCGCCTACTAAGTCTTCAAGTATGGCGTAGGCCTTTTCACCACGAATAGCACCCATGGACAACAACGACATATCCACTAAACGAAACACATCAAAACGAGACAAGCCTGAAACCCACTCAGTAAATAAAGGCAACTTACCAGCAGCGTACATGCCACCCACCACTGCACCCATAGAGCACCCTGAGACACTTACAATGTCAAAGCCTTGTTCTTCTAATACTTGGATCACGCCAATATGGGCGTTACCTCGGGCACCACCACTGCCCAGTACTAATGCGACGGTAGGCATGCTTATTGTCCTTTCTAGTTGTCCATTCCTTGGATCATCTCTAGGTGTAAATACACCTTTCTATTGCCGCGTTCAGTGCTATAAAGGGCATAATAATTTGGCCCATTCGTGGTGTCTTGTTTTAGAGCGGCGTATGATTGCTCACTGTCTAAACCATATAACCGCGATTGATGGAATACCTGATTTGCCCACTGATTGCTAGATCCACAGGGCCGACCGTGGCATTGATAGATCACTTTTGCGTCAAGTGTTAGGAGTTCTTCTAGGGCTTTATCATGGGCCATTTTAGCACTTATACCAGGTATCATTTCCCAAGTATAGGTCATGAGTTGGCCCGACAAATACGAGTTATATTCGGCACCAATTACACCATTAACCTTACGCATAGCACTGGTGGGTAGGATGTAGTATGGTGCGCTTAATTGTGTCTGCTCAATCAAACGGCTGTTTTCAGTGACGGTTAAAGTAACCTCTGCTTGAGCAGATAAAGACACACAAAGGCAACAGATCAAAACTTTAGCGTTGCCTGTTAAACGAGAAAAAATAGCCATATAATTTAACCTTATGGATGAAATAAATGTGTCAACCTAAGACACCCTGCCGCGGCCATCTCACCTTCCAATAAAGCCATAGAAGCTGGCATCATTGGCTCTCCTAAGTACTCATCAGCGTGACAAAAATGGCCAATCAAACCACTAATCAAAGGTTGATGGGTAATTAGAACGATGCCTTCATGTTGTTGCGCCAACAAGAATTTTTGCACTTGAGCGACCTCACTGTGCGGGGTAATACAATCGAGGGATCGCAAGCTTAAACCGTGTTGTTTATAAGTGTAGTTCTGCAGCAACAAAGAGGCCGTTTGCTGTGCCCTAACATAAGGGCTAACCCAAAGGCCGGTGAACTCATGCCAAGGCACCACTGGATTTTGGCTTTGTTGTATGACTAATGTACTACCCCGCTGGGTAAGTGACCGCTGAGCATCAGTGGTGGCATTGAAGCTTGCCTCACCATGACGCATCAGCAGCAATTTCATTAGTCTTCGGACTGCGGCAAATCTTCTGGCTCTGGCCAATCACTAAATGGAAAGGGTTTGCTTTCAGTTTGGTAAGACAAGAACCGATAGCTGTGAAGAATAAAGCGCCCTAAACTATTACTAAACTGCAGTATTGTATGGTGGCTGGATTCATTAAATAAACGATACAGAAACTGGCCAGCAACTAATAGTGTCAATATCGACGCTGCAATTTCTACCAACAACAAACTCAGCAACATAAACACTAAGCGCAGCCAAAAGGCTTCTGATGTCAGGTTATTTTTAAATGCTTGCATAGTTTTTACTCTGTTAGCTCCAATGCTTTTAACATAGGGGCTATTCATCCATATTTCAAGTGATTAACTTCGTTTTAGCACAAACTCAACATCTGAATTTTGATCTCGTGTCATGAGCGATTGTGCAACAGTAGAAACATCTGCACCTTGGTAAACTAATGCATAAAGGCCATCTACTAAAGGCATATTAATCTGTAACTGATCAGCTTTTTTCTTCACTAAGGCGAGGGTATTTACACCTTCGGCAACCTCTCCCAATTCGGCTATAGCCTCATCTAGGCCTTTACCTTGGCCTAAGGCGTAACCTACCCTGTAGTTCCGGCTCAAAGGAGACATACAGGTAACAATTAAGTCTCCAACCCCAGCCAGACCTAAGAATGTCATAGGGTTAGCGCCCATGTGCACCGCTAAGCGGCTCATTTCGGCCAAGCTACGCGTTAACAACATACTGCGAGTATTTTCGCCCATGCCCATAGCTGCACTAAGACCCGCAGCAATGGCATAGATATTTTTTAGTGCACCACCTAACTCCGTGCCGTAGCGATCATTGCTAGCATACACACGAAAAAAATGGCACTGCAATATGTCCTGTACTTGCTGACGTAGAGCTTCGTTATCACTAGCAATTACAGTACCTGTTAAGTGTTTAGCTGCCACTTCTTTTGCCAAATTTGGACCGCTGATCACACCAATAGGGTTATCAGGAAAGTAGACTTCTAGCACCTGGCTCATCAATAAAAAGTTATCTGGTTCAATACCTTTTGCCGTCGTAACCAAGTATTGCTGTGGGTTGATGTAGGCTTTAGCGTGCTCTAGTAAGCCCCTAAAGGCTTTGCTTGGCACCGAAAATATAACAGTGTCTGCATTACTAATGCACAAACTGAGATCAGTGACGATTTCTAGGTCTGCATGCAAATCTAGCCCAGGCACGTAGCGAGAGTTAACACGTGTTTGACGCATTTCTTCGGCTAGGGCTTGGTCACGTAGCCACAGACGTACGGGGAACCCATTATGGGCGACAATATTAGCCAATACTGTGCCAAAACTACCGCCGCCAATCACAGCCACTCGATGTTGAAAATTCATTGAGATTCCTATTACACTAGCAATGCACTAGGTGTAGGCTCACAGTCTAAACGTTTCCCCAACATTATTTCTAGATCAGGGATTATAAAAGCATCGTCTTCGGAGGCAAAACTAATGGAAATTCCAGAGGCACCTGCACGGCCTGTGCGCCCAATACGGTGCACGTAGTCTTCTAACTCTTCTGGTAGGTCGTAGTTAAAAACATGGCTCACTCCATCCACATGAATGCCTCGGCCCGCCACATCTGTGGCCACTAAAATAGGCGTATCACCACTGCGGAATCGTTCTAAGGTTTTAACCCTTTTTACTTGTGCAACTTCACCCGACAAAAGTGCACTTTTTATGCCGTCTTTCTGCAATTTCTCGGCCAAATCCCGGGTAATGTGGCGCCGATTAGCAAATACAATGGCACGTTCTACGCCCATAGTTTTTAGACAATTGAGTAACACTTTATATTTATCAGCACGGGCTACAGAGTAAAAACGTTGCTCAACAGTCGCCGAAGCCAGTTCATCTGACTCAATTTCTACATGCACTGGGTTAAAAGTCCATTGCTCCGCTAAGCGTAATATCTGCTCACTAAAGGTAGCACTAAATAACAAAGTTTGGCGATCTTCTTTGTTTGGCGTTTGGCGTAAAATTGCCCGCACATCGGGGATAAAGCCCATACTCAGCATACGATCTGCTTCGTCCAAAACAACCACCTCTACTTCACGCAGATTGACATGGCCTCGGCGACAGAAATCTAACAATCGACCCGGTGTAGCGACCATGATGTCGGTGTGCCGTTTTTGTAATTGCTTTTGCTGAGCTTCAAAATCCATCCCACCAACAAGTTGCTGTACGTTGACATCACAAAACCGGGTAAGGTCTTCAGCATCACTGGCGATTTGCATCACCAGCTCACGGGTTGGTGCAATAATCAGAGCTCTTGGGGTGCCTAAGCGACGTGGACCTTCAATAGGAAAGTCTAAAAAATCGGTAATCATACTGAGTAAAAAAGCGGCAGTTTTACCCGAGCCAGTCTGGGCTCTACCAGTAACGTCTTTTCCGTCCAAAGATTGCGGTAAGGTTAGTGCTTGTATGGGACTGCAATATTCATACCCCAGGGCTGCAACACCTTGCATAACTTGGTCAGGTAAGTCCAAATCATGAAAGCGTGTTTTACCTTCCTCTTGCGGGACGACAAAATCGTCCAGTGACCAGTTCTGATCAGTGGCTTTTGAATCATTTGATTTCAAGGTGAATTTCCATTGAGAGGCGAGCACGCCCTAGTAAGATAAACTACAACGAAGCAGTATAGAGAGTTTAAGGCCATTACACAAAACACCTTGATTAGCCTTAATGGCTTATTAATCAAACCGCCGTTCATAAGGCGGTAAGGCCTGCAAAAGTTGTTGACCATAACGTTTGCTGAGGATACGCTTATCCAAAATAGTAATACGGCCTTTGTCGTCTTCTTTACGTAACAAACGACCTGTGGCCTGGACCAACCTAACACTTGCTTCGGGCACCGACAGTTCAGCAAAACTGTTACCACCAGACTTCTCAATCCACTCAGCAAGGGCAGATGGTACTGGGCGATCTGGCACCGTAAATGGCAACCGCGTTATAACCACATGAGTTAAATAATCGCCAGGTAAATCGATGCCTTCTGCAAAACTTGCCAAGCCAAACAAAACACTGCCTTCACCGTCATCGATACGTTGTTTATGCTGATCCAATAAACGCTGTTTAGAAGACTCACCTTGTTGCAAGATCAGATCTTGCCACTGCTCTCCAATACCTTCAAATACCAACTGCATCACCCGCCGTGAGGTAAACAATACTAGGCTAGCTTCAGCTTTATTTAGCTGGGCTTTGAGGCCTATAATTAGATGATCTACAAACACGGCCTCAGGCCCTGGTTCAATCGCCTCTTTAGGTACACATATCTGCGACTTGGCAAAATCAAAGGGACTCGCAAGCGCTAGCATGGTGCTGTGTGGATTTATCCCTGCGTGAGTTATTAAGCGGTCAAAGCGACCAAGGGCGGTAAGCGTAGCCGAAGTTAATAAGGCGCCATAACAACGTTGCCATAAATTCTCCTGTAAAAGTTCAGCAGCCATTATTGGGCTTGCTGAGAGTTCTAAGTCTACCCGCTCTGCTGTTTGCCAATACTGTAACCAGCGCGCCATAGGCACCTCGCCCTCTTGGTCTACTTTGGCATAGGCTTGCCATAACCCAAGTTGCTGCTCAGCATTTTGTTGTAATACCCCAAACGCCGCTAGGTAGTTTTCAGCTTGATCTTTAGGCAAGCCATTTTGGTCTCCTTTAACAACATCATCCATCATTTCATGTAATGCACCCAAATCTCTAGCCAAGCGTGCACTACTTAAGCCCATATCATGGCAAATTTGAACTAATTCAGACGGAATTATACCCTGTGAAAAACGATAATTTTCTTGTTGCTGATAACCATCCTCTGGCCTAAACGCAGACTGGTCTAAAAATTGTTCTAAACTAACCAATTGCTGCTCTAGTCCTTGTACATGGTCTTGAACCTGCCCACTAAGCTGTGCACCCTTACCTCCACCCTGCCATTCCTTTAAAAACTTTTTTAAGCCAGAGCGCGTTTGTCCGTACCAGCGGCTAAGCTGGCGAATACCTTGTTGGTGGGTGAACTGCTTTAACGTTTTATCAGCCAAATGATGGCCTTCATCAAAAATATAAATAGTATCTTCTGGCGCTGGCAAAATAGCACCACCACCTAGGGCTAGGTCTGCCAAAACTAAGTCATGATTGGTAACAATGCAGTCGGCCTGTTCTAGGCCTTCTCTAGCTTTAAAGAATGGGCACTGACTAAAATGGCTGCAACGTCGATTAGTGCAGCCTTTGTGGTCCGTTGTGATGGGTCGCCAATGATCTTCTGCCAAAGGGTCTTTCCATGCATCGCGGTCGCCGTCCCATTGGTTGCTGCCAAGCTGCACCACCATATCTTTGTACAATACTTGCTGCTGACCATCTAGTTTGAGTGCCAACTCGTCCTCAAACAAAGCTTGCGTGGGGTCAATAGAAGCGTTTTGAGAGAGCGCTTGATCCAGCCTAGATACACATAAATATCGTCGCCGACCTTTAGCTAAACGAAAATCAAAATCATAGCCGCCGTGTTTCTTAAGCGCCGGTAGGTCCTTTTGGACAATTTGTTCCTGCAGGGCAATGGTGGCCGTAGCGATCACCAACTTTTTTTCTAATGCTTTAGCAATCGGCAAACACGCTACCATATAAGCTAAGGTCTTGCCCGTACCTGTGCCAGCCTCTACTAAGCAAACTGGGTTATCGTCGCTACGGTGGCCATCACCATCAGTTTTAATTGCCAAAAAATGGTTAGCCACGGTCGCTATCATCTGCTTTTGGCCCCAGCGAGGCCTTAACTTTAACTGCTTAACAAGCTGGCGATAAAGTTGTTGGATATGTGGTTTTACAGCAGCAGAATCAGACACGTAGAAAGCTCATAGTTAGCATCAAGTAATCGGCGATAAGAGTACACCATTTTTGCCACAAAAGCTGACAGTAAATAGGCTAACAAAAATAAAACTTGCCAGCGGCAATAATACTGGTATTATATACAGTAACTGTACAAACAACCAGCAGACTCACTTTGTGTTAGGAGCAAGTAATATGATTAAGTTGACCCCCCGCCAAGATCAGGTACTCGACTGCATTCGTAGCTATATTATCGACACAGGTTATCCGCCAACTCGAGCAGAAATCGCAAAGGAACTCGGCTTTAAATCACCAAATGCTGCGGAAGAACACATTAAAGCCCTCGCCCGAAAAGGTGCTATTGAAATCATACCAGGGGCTTCTCGTGGCATACGAGTACCAGATATGCATGAAGTCGACTTGGGCCTACCAATCATTGGTATGGTGGCAGCCGGTAGCCCACTGCTTGCGCAAGAACATATTAGCGACTATTGTGCCATCCCAGAAAACTTATTCTACCCAAAGGCAGACTATTTGCTTAAAGTTAGCGGTATGTCCATGAAAGACATAGGCATTTACGATGGCGATTTATTAGCTGTACACAAAACAGATCAAGCACGAAATGGACAAGTTGTGGTGGCGCGCCTTGATGATGAAGTCACTGTGAAACGTTTTCAACGCAACGGTAACCAAGTACAACTTATCGCAGAAAACCAAGATTTTTCACCTATTGATGTCGATCTTACGCAACAGCACTTAAGCATTGAAGGTTTGAGCGTTGGTGTTATCCGCCGCGGCAACTAGACGTAAAACAGGAGCAAAATTATGTGGCAGCAAGAGCAGCAAACCGACAATAGTATTGATGGTATTTTGGCTGAACATCAACTAGACCTATGGGCTCAAGAAGACCAAGCACATGTGCAGAATTTGAGCCACATCACAGAAATAATTATGCGTGGTGAGTCCTGGAACAATGTACAGATGTTATTGCCATTGCTTGCACAACTAAGCCACGATCAGCGTTGGTTGGCTTGGGTAGCACCCCCTAAGTTATTACCTAAAGCCCAACTAAAGGCTGCTGGGTTTGACTTGAATAAAATTATTTTATTAAAGCCTGATGCCCAGCACGACACTATGAGTCTTGCCCACCAAGCTCTAAAGAGTGGCACTTGTCATGCTGTTATTAGCTGGTTTGGCGCCCTTGCTGATGATCAACTTAATGACTTAGCCCAAGCCGCAGAGCTCGGCAATAGTCGCGCTTTTTTGATCAGGCACCAATAGTCCGGTACTAAACAGTCATCTCCGTTTCAAAAAACTTCTGTAGTAATTTGTGGGTAGTCTGCGCATCGTCACTGCCCGCAAGTTCGCGGATGGAGTGCATTGCAAAAGTAGGCACACCCAAGTCCAGAGTCCGCACACCTAGTTGAGCTGCAGTAATTGGCCCGATAGTGCTGCCGCAACCCATATCACTGCGCACCACAAAGGTTTGGATTGGCAAATCCACTTGTGCAGCCAACTCTTTCACCATTGCACTGGTGACCGCATTGGTAGCATAGCGCTGGTTTGCGTTGACCTTAATCACTGGCCCCTGATTTAACTTAGGCCCATGTTGGTTGTCGTGTTTATTGGTAAAATTAGGATGTACCCCATGAGCATTGTCTGCGGAAATAAAAGTGGACGCATTTAATACTTGATGCAACAGTTCAGCCGTTGGATAAATACGCTGCAACACAGACATTAAGAAACTACCCTGAGCGCCTTCTGCCGACTGACTTCCCACTTCTTCGTGGTCATTACAGATTAATAACATGCCTTGATCCGTTTGAGCACCAATCATTGCTGTTAACCCTATATAACAACTCAACAAATTATCTAACCGAGCAGCTGCCAAAAATTCTTGCTTTATTCCCACTAAGGCAGGGGCCTGAAAGTCGTAAAAACTCAACTCATAATCAATCACCTGATTAACTTTGTGACCATTAGCCTTTAACTCATCTGCAAGCAGCGAACGCAGGCTAAAATCATCACCCAGTGATTGGCCTAATAGAACTGGCAAATCTGTTTGTGGGTTCACACTATGGTCTTTGTTAGCTTCTCGGTCTAGGTGTATAGCTAAGCTTGGAATACATGCCACAGGGCGTTTAAAATCAAGCAAATGTCTTACCAGCTGACCTTTAACATCCCGGCTAACAACCCGGCCCGCCAAAGACAAATCACGATCAAACCATGGATGTAATAATGCACCACCATAAACCTCAACACCCAACTGTTGATAGCCTTTACGTCGTATTTCTGGGTTCGGCTTAACCTTCAAACATGGGCTATCCGTATGAGCACCCACCATGTGAAGGCGTTGCAAAGCATTTTTTTGGGGCAACTGGAAGGCTAATATGGTTGAATCATTGCGGGTAATAAAATAGCGCCCTCCCGCCTCTAACTGCCATGTATCTGACACATCAAGTTGGCTGTAGCCAGCCGCTCTGAATTGGCTCACCATTGAAGCTACTGCATGAAAAGGAGTGGGTGAATCGCTAATAAAACTCATCAATCCGTCAAGGTAGGTTCGTTGTGGCATAATGTTTCTTATTCCATTGTTTTAAAGGTTTAGCTTTGTCACATTCTGGGTTGCAAACGTAACGATTCTGTAAAGCATTAGTAAATTACCTTACATTGACCTGAGACGTTTGAAAAACTCACTAAAATTAGGCTAGTATAGCTTAAACTAAGCTTTTGATGCTCAACCCTACTTGCCAGTTTAAAGGCCACGCTCTTATCTATGATTCCTGATACTCTTTTCACCACTTTGTACAACTTTTCCGTAGCCATATACTGGCACCGACTATTGGCTAATTTGTTACTCATAGCAAGCTTTTTTGTAGCGCCACTTGTAACGGCACAGACTAATTCTAATGATGCCCTGGTGGAAATTAGATTCACTCAGCAGCAGGGTTTGTTAACCCAAGAAATTATTCAGTTGTTAGATCGCCAGCATTATCAACACAGAGAACTTGACGACCAGTTTGCCAGTGATGTTTTTTTCCGTTATTTAAAGTTACTCGACCCTCAGCATATTTACTTTAGCAAAGCAGACCTAGCCCCATTTAACTATCTCAATAGAGAACTTGACGACCTACTGGTGAAAGGTGATTTGGTGCCTATGGCTCAGCTTTACAATCTCCTGCAACAAAGGCGCCTGGCGTTTATCGACTTTAATTTAACCGCGTTATCTAAATTGGAACCGATGTTTAACTTCGAACTGCTAGAAGATATCAGCACATCACCCTTTAATGATCCTCGCTTAAGTAATCTAGCAGCAATCAAAGATAATTGGCGTAAACAGTTAAAGAATGTCTTTATTAATGGGCAACTGGACAATGAAACCGTTGATGAAATTAAGCAACGTTTAAAAAAACGTTACACAAGTATGCGTAAACGAGTGTTGCAAGTGCAGCTTAAAGACGCATATCAAGCAGTAAGTAACAGCATCACCACAGTTACAGATCCGCACACCACCTATCTTTCACCGCGTAATGTTGAAGACTTTAATATTGACATGAGCTTATCCTTGGAAGGCATTGGTGCAGTGTTGCAGCGCGACGATGATTACACTAAAGTTGTTCGCCTAGTGGTAGGAGGGCCAGCTGATAAAGCTGGCGACCTCCAGGCCTCTGACTATATTGTCGGTGTGGCCCAAGATGGTGAGGCAATTCAGGAAATCTTGGGATGGCGTTTAGATGATGTAGTTGATCAAATCAGAGGACCAAAAGGCACTTTAATAAATTTACAAATTATCCCAGGTGGGGATTTACAACAAACCAAAAAGACCATCCAAATTCGCCGTAACAAAGTTACCTTAGACGATCAAGCTGCAAAAAAATCAGTGATTGAAATAGAAACTGAGCAGGGCATCAGAAAAATTGGCGTCATCACTTTGCCAACTTTTTATATGGACTTTGCTGCCGCGCAAAGCGGTGACACCAACTATCGCAGCACTACTCGTGACGTATACGACCTGCTTCAGGAGCTGAAAGGCGAGTCTATTAATGGCATTGTCATTGACCTGCGCAACAACGGTGGTGGATCGTTGCGGGAGGCCAATCAACTCACAGGGCTATTTATCGAAACAGGCACTACGGTGCAGGTTCGTTACGCCGATGGTGTGATCCAAAAACAAATGGACCGCAACCCTTTGTTAGCTTACAACGGGCCTATGGTTGTCCTCATCAATCGCTATAGTGCCTCAGCCTCAGAGATTTTTGCAGCCGCAATGCAAGATTATAAACGCGCCTTAATCGTCGGCAGTCAAACCTATGGCAAGGGTACAGTGCAAACGTTTGGCGACCTGTCTAGTGGCCAGATCAAATTCACTCAAGCCAAGTTTTATCGTGTGTCTGGGGCCAGTACCCAACACAAAGGTGTTGTGCCAGATGTGGTTTTGCCCAGTTTAGATGACCCGACTAAAGTTGGTGAAAGCACCCAAGATCATGCCCTTAAGTGGGATCAGGTTAAGGCCATTGATCACAAAACTTATTTTGCATTTGAACACATTATTCCGCGACTGCAAGCGCAACAAGACCTGCGTAACCAGCGCAGTGCTGACTGGCAGTACACGTTAGCTATAGCTGAGCATGAGCGCGATAGACCAAAACAGCTTAGCCTTCACTTAGGTCAACGCCAACAATACTGGCAGGAGCAACAAGATTGGTATTTGACCCATATAAATGAATTGCGTCTTGGCCACCAGTTAGCCCCTGTAACTGATATCGAAGACCACGATTTTGACTATGATGACGCGCAAAAAGACCCTTATATATTAGCAGGTGCGAAGGTTATCGGTGATTGGATTGACATGGCTCACTAAGCCTTAGCTACACCACCCCATAACAGCATCATGGTGCCACCACTTGCATCACCTACTAAGGTCAATGGTGCTGTAGGTTTTTGATCGGCTAGCATCATACCTGTTAACGAACACGGCCCAATACCTTCAAACTCTACCACCGTAACGCCTGATAAGGGTTTCTTGTGCAGGTGATATCCTAGTTAGACGTCTGCTGAGCAACTGATAAACTCTTTCATAATGTTGTTAGTGCTCACAAAAAAATTGCCCGCGTGAATCTGCAAATTAATTAAATCAATTCCATTATCGGTTCATTGAGTGCCGACAATTGCTCTCTTAATTCTAAAATATGCTCGCCCCAATAACGCTCGGTATTAAACCATGGGAAGCTGTGGGGAAAGGCTGGGTCTTCCCAGCGACGAGCTAACCATGCAGCGTAATACATCATCCGTAAAGTTCGCAGGGGCTCTATTAGCGCAAGTTCTCGTGGTTTGAAGTCATAAAACTCATTATAACCTTCCACTATTTCAGACAACTGTATGCGCTGTCGATCGCGATCGCCAGACAACAACATCCATATATCCTGAATAGCTGGGGCCATTCGTGAGTCATCAAAGTCGACAATATGGGGTGCATCATCGCGCCACAGCAAGTTGCCACCGTGACAATCTCCATGAACTCGAATGTAGCTCACTCCTTCAGCTTGCGCAAAAGCAGCATCAATGTGCACTAACAAGTCAGCAGTTAAGCTATCGTATGCGGCCTTCAGTTCTGTGGGTATAAAATATTTACTCACAAAGGCAACACTATCGTGACCAAACGTTTGAGGATCCATAGCGGGTCTGTATTGGTAGGTTTCTACAGCACCAAGGGCATGTATTCGTCCCAACAACCGACCCATTGTGTAAAGATTATCAAGGTCATCAAGTTCTGGTCCGTGTCCACCCTTGCGTTCAAACAAAGCAAACTGAAAGTCTTCATAGTTCAACAAACTAGCACCTTGGCTATTAACCAAAGGTGGTACCACCGGTAGTTCATATTCCGCTAAGGCCATACTAAAGTGGTGTTCCTCCAATATTTGATCGGCAGACCACCGCTGGGGCCGATAGAACTTAGCAATGACAGGGACCTGTTGATTTTCAAGACCAACTTGATAGACACGGTTTTCATAACTGTTGAGGGCTAATATTCGCCCATCACACACATAGTCTTGGCTTTCAACCGCGTCCATGATGTAGCTTGGGGTTAATACTGAAAACGGGTGTATTTCGTTGCTCATAGTAGTCATTTGATAATAATGCAATGCCTAAGTATATCCTAAGAGCAACGGGTCATCTTGTAACTGCGCAGTCTAATAGTCCCCAAAGCTTGACAATACTCCTCCATAACCACGACATTGGAGTTTATACACAAATTAATAATGTAATTTACCATGTCCTTAAGCTACATTTGTGATGCTGATACCCCAAGGTCTAAGGTCAAAGAGGCAAACATATTCATAGTTATGACGATAATCAAAAGCTGACGAAAACCTTTGTATAATATAGGTTTAGCTCCGTATAATATGGCCCTTATTAAGCCTGTTAAATCAGGGGAGTTCCAATGACCGCTACCAACGCCCTCCAGTTCCCCATTAGTGAGGCACCCGCTATGGGCCAACCTTTGGCCGTTGCCGAAGGTGTTTATTGGTTACGAATGCCATTACCCTTTTCGCTTAACCATATAAATTTGTGGTTATTGGAAGACGATATAGGCTGGACCATTGTAGATACTGGGATCAATACCACCGCCTGCAAGGAACTATGGCAGCAGGTGTTTGATAACCACCTTAACAACAAACCCGTGCATCAACTTATTGTCACTCATTTACACCCCGACCATGTTGGTTTAGCGGGTTGGATCTGTGACCTTTGGAGTTTGGAGTTGCACATGTCCCGCACAGACTACATGGCCTGCCGAGTGCTTATGTCAGACACAGGTAAACCTGCACCTAAAGCAGCCATCAATTTTTACCGCCGTGCAGGTGTGACCAATCAACAATTAGAATCATACAAAGCCAAATTTGGTGGTTATGGCAAAAGTATTTATACCATGCCTGATAGTTTTGTGCGTTTACAAGATGGTGGGTCATTAACTATGGCTGGCCAAGAATGGAAGATTATTGTCGGTCGTGGCCACGCACCAGAACATGTGTGTCTGCTGTGCCCCGCACTCAATGTTTTTATCGCCGGTGATCAGTTGTTGCCCTCTATTTCTTCCAACGTTAGTGTGTGGCCTACGGAGCCTCACTCAGACCCGTTAAAAGACTGGCTTGATTCATGTGCAATGTTGCAACAACGAATCCCTGCTGATGTGCTAGTATTGCCATCCCATGGGCAAGTTTTTTTTGGCGCCCATCAACGTTTACAAAGGCTTATTGATGGCCATGAAACGGGGCTCGTTAAAGTACTTGAGGCGTGCCAACATCCGCAACGCAATGTGGATCTATTTAGCCAGCTTTTCCGACGCCCTATTAACGACGACGTACTCACGCTAGCTGTAGGCGAAACTCAAGCCCATCTGAATTACTTAGTTAACAAAAATAAACTCCAAAGCAGCACTGACAACAAGGATGCTGTTTGGTATCAATCTGTTTAGAAGAAGACCATTTTATGCACATGATTACTATCAATTTTGAACCTGTCGAATTATTTAAGATCCTAAAATTTGAATCTATTGTAGGCAGTGGCGGTGAAGCCAAACAAAGAATTGGCGAGGGCCTAGTTAAAGTTAACGGTGAAGTAGAAACCCGCAAAAGCCGTAAAATGATTAGCGGTGACACTATTGAGTTTGAAAAACGTCATTACGAACTAAAACTTCCTTAAGCTATGAATATTGGTCGTTATTTTAATCCTGCCCATATAAGCTCAGGTTTTATTGCACCCTTAGTCGGCTACACCAGTTCTGCCGCTATCATTTTTCAAGCTGTCAATAGTACGGGTGCCAGTGATACCGTGGTAACCAGTTGGTTCTGGGCATTGGGTTTGGGCATGGGATTGTCAACAATTGGCCTGTCGCTATTTTATAAACAACCAATTCTCACGGCATGGTCGACTCCAGGTGCTGCTATTTTAGTGACTAGTTTAGCTGGAGTACCATTGGCCGAAGCCATTGGTGCCTTTGTATTATGTTCTCTATTAATCACCTTAGTAGGGTTATCTGGCTGGTTTGATCGCATCATGGACTACCTACCTCAATCTATCGCAGCCGCCATGTTGGCAGGGGTATTAGTACCCTTTGCAATGCATATGATTATGTCCCTAGAGTCTCAATTAGCCTTAGTTCTAGCCATGATGATAGCTTTTTTTATCAGCCGTGTGATTTGGCCCAAGCTTGCTGTCATGATCACCTTGATAGTGGGCATTTTTATTGCTGCCTGGCAGAATTTAATTGTTTGGCAAGATGTAAGCTTACAAGTGTCAAGCCCCATTTGGACCACACCAGAGTGGTCTTTGTCAGCGGCGATTGGTATTACTATTCCACTGTTCATTGTGACTATGGCTTCGCAGAATGTACCTGGTATAGTGGTATTGCGCAGTCACGGTTATGATGCACCCGCAGCCCCGCTGATCACATGGACAGGCATTACTGGTGTTTTGATGGCCCCGTTTGGAGGTTTTGCCTTTAATCTTGCCGCCATAATGGCGGCAATTTGCATGGGTAAAGAAGTGGACGCAGACCCAAAACAAAGGTATCGCTCTGCAATTTGGGCTGGTTTATTTATTATAGCCGCAGGGGTTTTTGCTGGTAGTTTAACAGGCTTATTTAACAGCATGCCCCAGGCGTTAGTAGTGACTATCGCCGGTTTGGCGTTATTGGGAACCATAAGCAGTAGCCTTAGCACTGCACTTGCCGGAGAAGCCGAACGCATTCCCGCCGTGATCACGTTAGTCACTACAGCTTCGGGTGTAGCCATGTGGGGCATCGGTAGCGCCTTTTGGGGCTTAATATTGGGCGCCTTAGCACTGCTAATTCAGCGCTCTTGTTCTCCTAAGCCCGCTTCAACTAAAATCTAGGACTGAAACTCCAGCATACATTTTTAGGCCTATTTACAGCAATAAACCGTTAATGTTCTGAGTTTAAGGTGCATAGACTTAAGGCACATATTACCGCTACTATCTAAACCTACATAATTCAAAACTTCCTTCTATGAAAACTGTTTACTCGCCCGACCACATTCTACGCAATGCCAAAACAGAACTCGCTGGAGGCCAATTGGTCACGCCTTTTGAATGTCATCAACGAGCAGATTATGTTGTAGCCGCTATTAAATCCCAACAGTTAGGTCAGATAGTCCCTCCTACACAGTGGCCACGCCAATATGTAGAAAGCATACACGACCCAGGCTACCTCACTTTTTTAGACACCGTTTGGCAACGTTGGGTAAACGCAGGCAACCAGGGTGAAGCTATCCCTAATGTTTGGCCTTCTCGCTCTATGCCTAGCCAACGCATCCCCAGACATATTGAAGGCCAATTGGGCTATTACAGCTTAGCTGGTGAAACCAGTATTAGTGGAGGTACCGCAGAAGCGGCATGGGTTTCTGCTAATGTGGCTTTGTCTGCTGCAGAACTATTGAATCAGCATGAACATAGCGCTTTTGCTCTTTGTCGCCCACCGGGACATCATGCCTCAAACGACCAATATGGGGGTTACTGTTTCATCAATAATGCAGCCATAGCCGCTCAAAAACTACGTTATGACGGCGCTCAAAAAGTGGCTATATTGGATGTGGATTTTCATCATGGTAATGGTACCCAAAAAATATTTTACCAACGCGATGACGTGTTATTTTGCTCTATCCATGGCGATCCTATGGTGGCTTTTCCTTATTTCTTGGGATTTGCCGATGAAACGGGCGAAGGCCCTGGTGCAGGCCACAACCTCAACATTCCCCTGCCACCTGGCACACCCTACTCAATATGGCGCGTAGCACTTTGCAGAGCGATAACAAAAATACTTGGTTATGGAGCAGATGCTATAGTAGTTTCTTTGGGGGTTGATACCTTCGAAAATGATCCTATCAGCTTTTTTAAACTCAGAAGTGATGACTTTATTGACATGGGTAAGACCATCGCTAGTATGGGCTTGCCTACCTTGTTTATTATGGAGGGAGGATATGCCGTAGAAGAGATTGGTACCAATACTGTCAATGTTCTTAAAGGTTTTGAAAACCTAGCTGGATAGTCGCTATATGGCCTATGATTAAATCATCAAATAAGGCAAGATGGGTTTTTACATCTTACAAATAAGAGAATAATTCCATGCTTTCAGTCAATTCCTACTTCGACGACAATGTTAAGTCGATCGCTTTTCAAGGCAAAACTCTAACCACTACGGTAGGCGTCATGGATGTAGGTGAGTTTACCTTTGGTACTAGCCAATATGAAGTCATGACCATCATTGATGGAGAGCTTGAAGTTAAATTACCTGACACGGAAAGTTGGAACACCTTTACTAATGGTGACCAGTTTGAAGTAGAAGCGAATAGCAGCTTCGAAGTTAAAGTTGTACGCCAAACGGCTTACCACTGCACATACGAATAAATCCTTCAGCCAGCATTGCAATTGCAGCGTTCGACACATATTTGAATTAACTAAATAACATTCACTAGAGTCTAAGCTGATGCCCACCATTACCAGCCGCTGCCCCCATTGCCAAAAGAATAACCGCTTGCCTGCAGAACGGGTTAAAGACAATCCTAATTGTGGTGTTTGTAAACGTACTTTATTTACTGGCAAACCTGTTGCCGGCACCAGCGCCAACTTTAACGCTCTGATTGAAGGTGATAAACCCGTTGTAGTGGATTTTTGGGCGCCATGGTGTGGCCCCTGCGTTGGTTTCGCACCCGTATTTGAGCAAGCAGCTCAAGCAAGCTCTGATCAACTTCTCTTTGTAAAAGTAGACACTGAAGCTGAGAAAATGCTTGGATCTCAATTCAATATACGTAGCATTCCTACCTTAATGGTATTTAAAAATGGTAAGGTCGTAGATCAACTCAACGGTGCTTTACCACTGCAACAATTCGAGCAGTGGCTAAATGCGGCGGTGAGTAAATAAGGTTAAATTTGAACCTATTGGAGCGAAACGGACGATGAAAAAACTTAAGAATGAAAAAGAACTCCTCAAGAAAGCCATCACTCTAGGAGCGGTTTACGCCAATAAACGTGGTGTTGCACAATTTGAAGCCACCGACTCTGCGGCCAATAAAATAGAATATATCTACCGACTCCTGGTACATGACAATCTTATCCAACCGCTGCCAGAAAATCAGGTTTCTCAACCTAGCATGCAACACAAACTCGCTTTATGGGTAGATCGTCAAATGAACTCGTAAGTACATTATAAAGAACTAGAGGAGTCTACCTATGTTCCAAGATCCACAACCCTACATCATCGTAGAACATCACTATCAGTGGTTAGAGATCACACTCAACCGTCCTGCCAGTTTCAACGCTTTGTCTCAAGAGATGATGCACCACCTAAAAGTGGCCATTGATCAGGTACATCAAAACGATAACCTTAGCTGCATTATTATCAAGGCCACCGGCAAAGCATTTTGCGCAGGCCATGACATCAAACAAATGCAGGCTAATGCCAAGCAAGACTACTACCAAGAATTATTTCATCAGTGCAGCCACCTTATGCAATCCATAGTGGAGTGCCCCATTCCAGTGATTGCTCAAGTACAAGGTATAGCAACTGCCGCTGGCTGCCAATTAGTAGCCAGTTGTGACCTTGCAATTGCATCTGATGATGCTCGCTTTGCAGTATCCGGTATTAATTTAGGCCTTTTCTGTGCCACCCCAGCAGTCGCTCTTAGCCGCAATATTCACCCAAAGCAAGCTATGGAAATGTTGTTAACAGGGGAGTTTATCAGCGCCACCAAAGCTCAAAGTCTAGGTTTAATTAATGGTGTTGTGGCAAATGATGAACTTACGGCAGCCACGCGGGAACTAGCTACAAAAATAAGTCATAAGGCCAAAGCAGCTGTGCGCACGGGCAAAGCAATGTTTTACCCTCAATTAGACATGACGCTAGGGCAAGCCTACGAATATGCCACGGGACACATGGTAAACAACTTAATGGATGCGGAAACTCAAGGTGGCCTTGATGCCTTTGTAAACAAAACATCTAAGGATTAATCGTGCAAGAACTCATACAAATCATCAATTTTGTGAAAGAAATTGATCAACTTAAATCTGTACTTAGAAAAACCCGTCCATTAGGCATGGAACGTTACGAAAACTCCGCTGAGCATTCATGGCAAGTCACCCTAGCCGCACTGATGTTGAAAGACTACGCAGCAGAGCCTGTGGATATTAATCGCGTGCTCCGCATGCTCCTAATCCATGATTTATGTGAAATTGATACCGGCGATGTAATTGTATATGACGCAGTAGGAAGCGAGCACGAAGAAGCAGAGGCTACTGCCACGCAACGCATCTTAGGTATGTTACCAAACGATATGGGGGATGAATATATTGCCCTGTGGCACGAATTTGAAACCGCTAAGAGTTCTGATGCACGCTTTGCCAAGGCCTTAGATAGAGCTTTACCCTTGATCCATAATTTAAATGATCAAGGCCACAGTTGGCAAAGTCATGGCATCACCAAGGAACAAGTGAAAACCGTTAATGGTGGCCGTATTAAAAAAGGCTGTCCACAACTGTGGGAACTACTTGAACCATTAGTCGACGAAGCCGAATTAAAAGGTTGGTTATGTTAGACCTAACAGGCATCAAGCTGGTAGACTACGCGCCCTAAATTCCCTATCAGCACATGTCCCTTGATTACTACCGCAAATATCACCATGCAGTTTGGCGCTAAGCCACTATTCGAAAACATTTCAGCCAAGTTTGGCCACGGCAATCGCTATGGTCTCATTGGTGCCAATGGGTGTGGTAAGTCCACCTTCATGAAAATACTCAGTGGTGAGCTAACACCAACTGCTGGCAATGTCTCCTTTTCACCTACTGACACCGTTGGCACCTTAAGCCAAAATCAGTTTGCCTTTGAAGACTACACAGTAATTGATGCAGTGATCATGGGCGATGTGAAGCTCTGGCAAGTCAAACAAGCCCGCGAAGCCATTTATAGCCAACTAGAAATGAGCGAAGACGATGGCATGAAGGTGGCGGAATTAGAAGTTGAATTTGCAGAAATGGACGGCTACAGTGCCGAAAGTCGAGCTGCAGAAATTCTGACTCAAGCAGGTATTGATGAATCCTTCCACTGGGGCCTGATGTCACAAGTGGCACCAGGTTGGAAATTACGTGTACTGCTGGCCCAGGCTTTGTTTGCTGATCCTGACATTTTGTTATTAGACGAACCTACCAACAACCTTGATATCACTACTATTAATTGGTTGACAGAGGTATTGGGGCAGCGTCGCAGCACCATGATCATAATATCTCACGATCGCTATTTCTTAAATTCTGTGTGTACCCACATGGCCGATATCGACTACGGTGAATTGCGCGTTTACGCCGGCAATTACGAAGCCTATACTGCCGCTTCTAACTTGATACAAGAACAGCTGCTTTCGTCAAATGCCAAAAAAAGCGCTGAACGTGAAGAACTACAGCAGTTTGTAGCACGATTTTCTGCCAACGCATCGAAAGCCAAGCAGGCTTCATCTAGGGCCAAACGATTAGAAAAAATCCAGCTAGATGAAGTCATTGCCTCTAGTCGGATCTCTCCCTATATTGGCTTTAGCGCCCATAAGAAACTCCATCGCCAAGCCTTAGTGCTAGAACAATTAAGTCACGGATTTGAAGATAGTGATCTATTTAACAAGGGCGAACTTATTCTAGAAGCTGGTGCAAAGTTGGCCGTTATTGGTGAAAATGGTGTGGGTAAAACAACATTTTTGCGCTGCTTATTGAATCAACTCAAGGCCAACAAAGGCGTCATTAAGTGGTCCGAAAATGCCGTACTGGGTTACTGCCCGCAGGACAGCAGTGACGATTTCAACTGCAATTTGACTCTCTTTGATTGGATGTCCCAGTGGCGCACTCCAAAACACGATGACCTTACGGTAAGAAGCATGTTGGGACGTTTACTGTTTACTGCCGACGACTACCTAAAGAAAGTAGCAGTATGTTCAGGTGGGGAAATGAACCGTTTATTATTTGGCAAGTTAATGATGCAAGATACCAACGTGTTAATTATGGATGAACCAACTAACCATTTAGACATGGAAGCAATTGAGTCACTTAACAAAGCCCTTAAGACCTACGATGGCACTTTAATATTCGTCAGCCATGACCGCGAATTCGTGTCTTCATTGGCCACAAGAGTGCTAGAAATAAAAGACCAAACATTAGTTGATTTTCATGGTACTTATGCCGAATACCTCGCCAAACAAGCGTTAGATAATAGTTAACCTTGCCGCCTTTAGAGACCACAGAAGCGCGCAGTGATACAGCTACCACCCAAGGCGTAAGTTAATAATCCGTCACCATTTATACTGGGAGTTAAGGTAAAGGTATAGCCGCCCGCTGCTGTGGTTCCAGTACCAGTGATCTTACCATTAACAGCGGATAGCTTAATGCTTTGGGTATTGCCACTGGACTTGGGTGCAGGTACAGCCAGCTCTGCAAAGGTATCGCAGGCGCTTACATCTTCCCCTGCTTGTAACAAACAAGCAGATTGGGCAACGCGTAAGGCATGACTATGTTGCACCACTTCCATAAACCGCGTTTTCTGAAGATAAGTTTGATAGGTGGGTACTGCGAAAGCCGCCAAAATACCAATTAAGGCCACTACAAGGAGTAATTCGAGCAAAGAAAATCCACTTATAAGACGCTCCTGTTTAACGTCTGAATTAAGACGACTATCCATTACATGCCACATATCACGTTCCTGTGATTATTTTGATATTCCCTAAATATAGTTCAAATGTAGATTTTTGCGGATGGCAGCTAAGACTAAACCCTACGGTTTCTTTTGATCTAATCTTGTTGATCTACCGATTCCAACAACGCGCTAGAAAAATCGTTCTCCAACTCATCACCAGCTATAGCATAATCGCCACTTGCCCAAGCACCTAAATCAATTTGCTGGCAGCGTTCGCTACAAAAAGGTCTATGGAGGTTTTTTGGGTTCCAAGTGAGGTTTTTTTGACACTGGGGGCAAGGGTACTGACTCATAGTTGATGGTCCGTCAAATAGCAAAGGTGGTGATGCAATTGTAATACTTGTTCACTGAGGTGGCTTAGATCATGCTGATTGTCCAGCACCCAATCCGCCTTATCCAAACGTTGCTGGCGCGGCATCTGAGTGTCAATTATGGCATCAATTTGATCCGCTTTAGCGCCGTCTCTTTGACACGCTCGCTGACGTTGATGCGCTTCACTGGCGTCTACAACCACCACAAAATCTATATTTTTATGTTGTGATGTTTCTAACAATAAAGGCGATTCTAAAACAGCATAGGTACTGGAGGCAACGGCAAGTTGCTCACCGATAGCAGCACCTATAAGCGGATGCAATAATGATTCTAACCATTGCCTTTGTGTTTTATCAACAAATATTTGCTGGCGTAAAGCAGCTCGATTCAAAGTGCCATCTTGGAGTAATATTTGGCTGCCAAAATGTTTAGCGATATGGCTGAGAGCAGGACTACCAACTAGCACTACATCTCTGGCAACCTGATCAGCATCAACCACCGAAATGCCAAGGGCTTTCAGCTGCGCACTCACGGCGCTTTTGCCACTACCAATGCCACCCGTGAGACCCACTATCATATTCGCAACCCACTAAAAAACAACAGAAGCCATTATATCAGTACTCTAGTGAGAGTCACATCATTTGCCCCATTTGAAACAACGGCAAATACAGAGCCAGCAAAATCAAACCCACGAAAATGGCCACCAAAATGAGCAATACAGGTTCTAGTAGCTGCTCTAACCACTGACTTTGACTTACCACCTGAGCTTCATAATAGCCTTGTAAGTGGTTAAAACTCAAGGCTAAGTCACCCGCTGCTTCTCCTACACGGATCAGCTGCAAAACTTGGGGTTGCCATGCCATTTGGGTTAATATCTGGCTTAATCTTCGGCCTTGGTGAAGCTCCACAATCGCCCTTTTTAGATCTCTAGATATATGTTCCCAGGTACTGCCATTGGCGGCCAGCGTTAGGCAGTCTAGCAATGGCACACCTGCCTTAAAGGTGAGAGACAGAACTAAAAATACTTCTGCATGGCTGTGTAAATACATCAAACGGCCAAGGCCTGGAAAATGCCATAGCACCCACTCTAGTTTCACTCTGGTCTTGGGTATAGACCAGAGCCAAATCAAAGCTATATAAGCCAATATAAAGGCCACTAATATGCCCCCCATACTCGCCTTAACAGTATCGGAGAAAGACAATAACCACCGAGTCAGAGTAGGTAATTCATATACCCCTGCAGCATATAAATTAACCACCTGTGGCACCACCCAATAGACAATCAACAAGCTCACAGCCAAACCGCTCAATAGCGTCACCAAAGGCATAAACAAGCTGCGCTTAAAACGACGTTTTAGGTTTGTCTGACGTGTGCGCTGTTGATGAATTTGAGTCAATAACTCTGCTAACTCCCCACTCGCTTCACCAGCTGCGACTAGTTGCACTATAGTTTGTGGAAATATTCGGCTTTGGGACAAGGCTTGGGAAAAACTTGCTCCCGTCAATAATGCGTTTTGAAGCTGTATTAGTTCATAACGCAACCGCACTGGTGCCTGCTCCAAACGAACTAAAGTGATGCAAGACAGTAAGGGTAACCCGGCACACAGCAATTGAGACCACTGCCCCAGTAACGCTTGCAAGTGCTTGTGGTCGATAAGTTTGGGCCAGTGGCGCTGCCAAGGCCACAAGTGCTGGGCTGTATTTAATTTAATACCTTCAAATGCTAGCTGAGATCGCAGTAGTTGACGGCTAGAACACTGGCGCACACCACTGCTTTGAGCATGCTTGGCATCCAAGCCATACCACAGCCACCAATGCCACATTACCAAGTAACTCGATTCACTTCAGCGGTGCTGGTATGTCCTGCAAGGACGCGCCATAGACCCTGACGACGCACCCCGGCCCCATACTCTAGTTCCTGTACTTGCCGCTGAGCCACTGAGTCACGTTTCGACTGATCCATCACCATAACATCAAATACTCCAAGTCGTCCCCTGAAGCCCCCATGGCAAGCCTCACAGCCCACAGGTAAACATGGATTTACTACTCCAAAACAAAACTCGTAGGTAGCCACTGCATCACACCACTCTTCACTGCCCATTGCAGCTAACTGTAATTCAGTCATCGGCTGCTTACATTCATTACATAAGCGGCGCACCAAGCGTTGATTTATAATTAAACTCAAACAGTAACTTAGTGCCAACATATCCACACCTAAACCATGGCAGCGATGCATGGCTTCGCTAATACTGCTTGTATGCATGGAGGTCAGTAGTAGATGTCCTGTTTGTGCAGCCTTTAACGCAACGTCTGCGCTATCAAAATCACGCAACTCACCAAGCATAATTACATCGGGATCTTGACGGAGCAAAGCCCTAAGAATGTGGCTGAAAGATAGGTTAATCGCATTATTTACTGCTACTTGATGTACCCCTAGTAGCGCAATTTCCACTGGGTCTTCTGCACTGACAATATTGATATGGGGTGCCTGGATTTTTTTTAGGCAGCTATACAAAAACATCGTTTTACCGCTGCCCGTCGGACCTGTTACCAAGATAAGGCCTTGCGGTTTGCTCAGCTGACGATTAACAATTTGGAGCTGCTGAGGTGAGAGACCTTGTTGGCAGATATCAATATTTTGTTGTTGCCATTGCAACCGTAACACCAATTTTTCCCCCCAATGTCCAGCCAAGCTACTGCAGCGTATATCTACCCACTTGTCGTTCAGTTGCCATTGAAAGCTGCCATCTTGCGGACGACGAGACTCACTGATATCCATTTCTGATAGCAGCTTAATACGTACAACAATGGCGTCAGCAGCAGATGCTGGTAGTTGATCGAATGGGGACTTAAGTAACTGCATAAGGCCATCGACCCGCATACGTATACGCATGCTCTGGGACAATGGTTCCAAATGTAAATCGGAGGCGTCCGCGACAGCGGCAATTTCTAATAACTGGTCCGTCAAAGCAATAACGTTGTTAAGAGAGACGGGGCTATAAAAGGGAATATCAGACATCGACGCGTCCTTGCGTTATTTATCCATCCCTTAAGCTTAGGTTATATTTTAACAATAGCGCCTAGTTTATTGTTTTACTTCATTTCCCCACTAAGCTGGCGTGCTAGATCGACAGCGTAGTTATCGGTCATACCGCCAATAAAGTCCATGGTGCAGCATAAGGCCTGATACGCAGTTGCACCCTTTTCAGGACGATGCGCTCCCATCAGTGCAAGGTGTTTTTCGGCTTTAAAAGATAACCGTTTGTCTCCCAATTGTTGATCTAAGGATAAGGCTGCAGGAACAAACCCATCAAGCAATTTCTCTAGCACCGAGTAGGCTGCCAACTCCGTACGATGGCGCTCAGGAGCTAAGAATATGCGATTTTTTGCTAACGCTTTAGCATCGCCAATAACTTGCTGAGTAACGGGGTCACAATGGGAAATTAAATCGCCCTCTAACCGACCCTCTAATAAAGCTGGTATATGCTGCATAAATGCATGTGCTGCAGACTGCACTAGATAATCAATGACTTTGCCACGCAATAACGCCAAGCGACGAGTCGAGTAATATACATCGACCATTGCCGTGCGTTCAGGAACTGCAAGGGCCCCAGTAATTGGGGCTAACAACTCCAACACATCCTGTTCGCCTATCATGCCTAGCTCTACACCGTCTTCTAAATCAATAATGGCGTAACAAATATCATCGGCAGCTTCCATTAGATAGACCAATGGATGACGACACCATTCAAAATCTGCTCGCTGTAATAAACCTAAACGACCAGCAATGTCAGCTAATATATGTTTTTCTGATTGCAAGGCTCCGAACTTAGCCTTTCTCTCACACTGCATTGAGTTCGATAACCATGGGTATTTCAGAAAGCTTCCCAAGGTAGCGTAGGTGAGGCGCATCCCGCCATTAAACTGATGATATTCTAACTGCGTAAGGGTACGTAGACCTTGGGCATTACCTTCAAAATTAAGTAGGTCGGCCTGTTCTGCAGAGCTCAACCGGTCCATTCCTCCTTGCTGTGTATAGCTAGCGAACCAATGGCGAATTGAGCTCTCTCCAAAATGACCAAACGGGGGATTACCTATGTCGTGGGCTAAACACGCTGACTGTACGATAGCACCTAGGTCATGGGGTTCGATCCAATCTGGCCAATGGGCCTGATTTTTCAAACTGTTGCCTACTTGAATTCCTAAACTACGACCAACACTAGACACCTCTAAACTATGGGTTAAGCGATTATGTACGTGATCATTATGAGACAATGAGTGGACTTGGGTTTTGTGCCCCATCCGCCTAAATGCACTGGAGAATATCAGCCGATCATAATCTTTGTGAAATGGGGTGCGGCCTTGGTGGTGCTGTTCGGTATAGGGCTTGCCAAAACGCTGATCAGCTAACAAACCTTGCCATGTCATGGCCATTGTTGATGTCCTTGTGGATAAGTAACAAATATTGCTGTTACTTGGGACGGATATAGTGCCCTAAGTACAAGGTCACCACACCCATCATAGGGTAAGTGATAACTACTCTAGCACGATTATAGAACGAATGCGTGCGAGGGTAGCGTCGCCGATACCTTTGACATCAAGCAATTGCTCTAGGTTGGAAAAACCTCCAAGCTGGTCACGCAATGTGATAATAGCAGCAGCCCTAACCTCACCAACGCCATCAATGGCCTCAACAAGTTCAACAGCGGTGGCTGTATTAATGTTAATAGGCAATGTGTCTTGAGCTAGGGAGAGGGTTGAAAAGGACCCAAAGGTGATGGCAGCGGATAATAGCAACAAGGCTATTTGACGAGTTAGCTTCATGATCTACTCCTTGATTAAAAAAATGAGTCTCTAATTCCATGAGACTCATTAAGCCTAGCACAAAATAACAGAAGTGCTAGGCAAGTTCTTGCTCAATCAGTTCCAAGGCTTTCATTGGATCATCTGCTTGAGTAATAGGCCTGCCAACTACTAGGTAGTCACTACCTGCTGCAATTGCTTGGGCAGGCGTCATGATACGTTTTTGATCCCCAGCCACAGAAAAATATGGGCGGATACCTGGCGTAATCAATTTAAACTCTCGACCTAATTCCATCTTCAATAGTGCCGATTCTTGGGCTGAACAAACAACACCGTCAAAACCAGAGTCTTGGCTCAAGCGAGCCAGTGAAAGCACTCGTTCCACTGGTGATTGGTCTATGCCTGTAGTTTTCAAACCCACAGCATCCATACTTGTTAATACCGTCACTGCAATCAATAAGGGTTGATGGCCACCTTTAGCCTTAAGCTCAGTTCGAGTCGTCTGCATCATCTCTGCACCACCACTGGCGTGCACATTGACCATCCACACACCCAGACGCGCTGCGGCCAATACGGCTTTAGCTACGGTGTTTGGAATATCATGAAACTTAAGGTCTAGAAATATTTCAAAGCCGTGTTGTTGCAGTTGTTGCACCAGCTGTGGACCAGCAGCGGTAAAAAGTTCTTTACCTACTTTTAGACGACAGCGTGTTGGATCTAACTGGCGTGCCATTGCCATGGCTTGGTCTGCAGAGTGATAATCTAAAGCCACAACAATGGCTGAATCCTGCCTCAAGTTACTCTCCTTCTAATCCATAAATGGGCTTGGTGCTGCCCCACTGATGACAACTAGGACATTGCCAATGCATGGAGTTACCCGCAAAACCACATTGTCGACAACGATACTGTGGCTTACTACTTTGAAGCGCCACTGTCAGGCCCTTTAGTACTTGCAAACTATCTTTCGCATTCGCAGATGCCCACTGCATGTGCAGATCGATGAGGTAATTAAAGCCTCTTAAAGATGGCCTTTGACGAAGATTTTCGGTCACATAGGCCGCTGCTGCAGAATCATTTTGCTGGCCTATTTCTTGGGCTTGAGCTAATAGCAGGCTAGTACTTGGGTGTTGCGACATAGTCTGGCTCAACCAATCTCGCCACCCATTTATATCAGCAAGCTTAGTAAAGCATAAATGCAACGGTTGAATGATTTCAGACACCAACTGCAGGTCTTGCTGGGCCATGATCAACAAGTGCCTTTTGGCGTCTATGTAGTTTTCTTGCTGCATGCTTAATTTAGCTCGCAAAAAGCTTACTCTCGGATTATCAGCATTATGGCGCTTAGCACGCTTTAAGTAGGCAAGGCATTCTTGTTCTTGATTTGACTGCAATGTTTCTTCGGCCAGTTCGCAGCAAAAGTGAGATAGCCGCTGAGCTAAATCGACGGTGGCCGATACGTTAGCAGCAGATCCTACTTCTAGGGCTTTGTGCCAATCCTGCTCACGCTGGTAAACGTCAACTAATAACTCTGTAGCTTTAGCTTTTTGCCGATTAGGCTGTTGAGCCACATCGAGCAATAGTTCTTCTGCGCGGTCTAATAGACCAGCTTTGATAAAATCGTGCGCTAATTCCAGTTCGGCCAGCATCAATTGTTCTTGGTCTAGGTCTTTGCTAGACAGGAGATTTTGATGAATCTGAATGGCTTTATCAACTTCACCACGGCGCCGGAATAAACTTCCCAAAGCCAAGTGAGTATCAACAGTTTGTGGATTAACCTCTAGGGCGCGAATAAACAATTCTAGCGCTTCATCTGTTTGTTGGTTTAACAAGTAATTAAGGCCACGGTAATAATCAGCTTGTAGGCCCAACTGAGAATTTTGTTTTTGTTGATTTTCTCTTTGACCTAACCACCAACCGATGCCTAAGGCCGCAATTAATACAATAAGTAAGGAGGCGTCCATGTTTATCGAGTAACCTTATTTCCAGATTGTGTTTGATTCAATTTAGATAACTGGCGCTGCAACTGCGCATTGTGACGCTTCAATTTAAAGGTTACAAAACTGTAAATAAATGCGCAGAAAAGCATACCCATAGCCAAGCTTAATAACAGCCAGATAGCCATACTAGTTGGGGGTAATTGAAAAAATATAAGATCTAAAGAGACAGCCTGACTATTGCGAGTGCTAAACAACACACCAACAACCAAGGCCACCATGGTGATGACAACGAAGAGTAGGGCCTTTATTAATTTCACGTGCTTTTACCTAATCAGGATGGTTGAATCGAAGCCCACCTTTACCAACGATAGTCCATTATAGACTATCGTTTACCTGATCGCGTAACTCTTTACCTGGTTTAAAGTGAGGAACGTACTTTGCCGCTAAATCTACCGAATCGCCAGTTTTTGGATTGCGCCCAGTTCTTGGTGCTCGATAGTGTAAACAAAAGCTGCCAAAGCCTCTTATTTCAATTCGATCACCAGCAGCCAACGCATCAGCCATATGGTCAATAATGGCCTTAACCGATTGTTCCACATTCTTTACAGGAATGTTTTCGAAGCGATCAATTAAATTTTCAATCAGTTCAGACTTACGCATAGTCTATCCTTTTTGTTATTTTTTTTGCTGTTCCTTAATAAGGTCACCAATGGTAGTCGGGCCTCCGGATTCAACTGGTTTAGTCTTCAGCTCCTGCATTTGCACACGCTGCTGAGCAGCCTCTTGAGCCCGAACTGCTAGACTAATAGAGCGGCCTTTACGATCTAAGCTAGCAACAAAGCTGGTAATAGATTGACCTTCCTTAAAGTCTGCTAACTCTTGGCCTTGTGCCAATTCGCCGCGTTTTAAGAATCCTTGCACACCTTCAGCTAAGTTAACCAACAAACCACCAGAAGTAACTTCTGCAATGGTACCAGTTACCTCCGTGCCTTTAGCGTTAGCAGTAGCATAGTTCGAGAACGGGTCACCTGCCATTTGTTTGATACCAAGAGCAACACGTTGACGCTCTGTATCAATAGACAAGATCACTGCTTCAATTTGTTGGCCTTTTTGGAAGCCTTCTAGCAAGCTTTCATCGCTCTTATTCCAATCCACATCCGATACATGAACAAGACCATCAATGCCATCTTCTAGGCCTATAAATAGACCAAAATCAGTCTTAGAGTTTAACTTACCGGAGACCTTATCACCTTCTGAGTACTGCTTAGAGAAGGCAACCCACGGGCTTTCGCTACACTGCTTCATGCCTAAAGATAAACGGCGTTTTTCACCATTAATATCTAAAATCATAACTTCAATTTCTTCACCTACAGTTACCATCTTAGATGGGTGTAAGTTACGCTTCATCCAGCTCATTTCAGAGGCGTGAACTAGGCCTTCAATACCATCAGAAACACGAGCAAAACAGCCATAATCTGTCACAGTGGTCACAGTGGCTGGCAAACGGCTACCTACAGGGTAAGTATCTGTAAAGCTGGTCCAAGGGTCCTGTTGAAGCTGCTTCAAACCTAATGAGACGCGTTGTTTTTCGGCATCAAACTTCAAAACTTTTACTTCAATATCAGCGCCAGCAGTTAACATTTCGCTTGGGTGTTTAATGCGACGCCAAGCGATGTCGGTAATATGTAGCAAGCCGTCTAGGCCACCAAGATCGATAAACGCACCGTAATCAGTCAAGTTCTTCACAAAGCCTTTCACAACTGCACCTTCTTCAAGGGTCGACAGGACTTGCGTACGTTGAGCTTTGTTGGCTTCATCCATCAAAGCACGGCGAGATACAACAACATTGTTACGTAGCATATCAAGCTTGATAATTTTAAATTCTAGGTCAATACCCTCTAAATGAGAAACATCTTGTAACGGACGAGTATCAATCAAAGAACCCGGCAGGAAGGCACGGATACCACCTAACTCAACGTTAAAGCCACCCTTAACACGGGCACTAATAACGCCGGTAACGGTTTCGTCATCTTTTTGGATTTTTTCAAGTTGATGCCAGCGTTCCATTTCACGAGCACGTTCACGAGATACTTGGGTTGCACCTAAGCCATCTTCGATTTCCTGCAGGGCGACTAACACGTCATCACCAACGGCAACTTCTAGTTCGCCAGCTGCATCGAGAAATTCACTGCGTGAAACCACGCCTTCAGACTTTAAGCCAACATTAATGGTGACGACTTCACTATCAATAGCAATGACTACACCAGTAATCAAAGCACCCTTCTTCATCTCTACCTGTTCAAGACTTTCTTCAAACAGATCTGCGAAACTTTCGCCCATGGACATACTCGATGAGGTTAACGATGCGCTCGGAACTGACTTGCAGTATGGGCGTCTCGAGATACCTCTAGTTAGTTAATATTACGCAACGATGTTATAAAGCACCTTTACTATGAATAAATGTAAGGATCTTTTGCTCCACATCTAAAATGCTCATGTGGGTACAATCGATCACTAACGCATCGTCGGCAGGTTTCAAAGGGGCGATAGTCCGATTTTCGTCACGCTCGTCCCGCTGCTGAATATCCGTCAGTATGTCCGACAGGCTAGCACTCAAGCCCTTGCTTTTCAACTGTTTATAACGTCTATCCGCTCGTTCTTGTGCACTTGCCGTTAAGAAAACCTTGACTGGGGCTTCTGGAAAGATCACTGTTCCCATGTCGCGCCCATCTGCAACTAAACCAGGTAATTCTGCAAAAGCGCGTTGCCGGTCCTGCAAAGCCTTGCGAACCAAGGTAAGACTTGCCACCTTTGAAGCGTTCATGCCGCACGCTTCCGTACGAATGGAAAGGCTCACGTCCTCCCCTTCTAACACCACCTGGACACCATCACCGTGGGCTTTAAATTGCACATCTAGACAGCCGGCAATATCCGCTACAGCCAACTCGTTTTCAGTGCTTACACCGTGATGCTCTGCAGCCAAAGCCACTAAACGATACAAAGCACCACTATCGAGCAAATGGAAACCCAAACGGTCTGCAAGTAATTTACATAGCGTACCTTTGCCAGAGCCACTAGGTCCATCAATTGTAATAATGGATACATTTTTCATGACTGAAATTCCTCTTCAAGGGTCATACCTACCGCTTGCGCTAGTTCCACAAAGTTAGGAAAAGATGTGGCCACATGGGCACAATCTAGAATTTTTATAGCAGCTCCACCCCGTAAACCAGCGATGGTAAAGGCCATGGCAATACGATGGTCGTGATGAGTGACAATCTGCGCAGGACCAAACTGAGTATCTGCACCCATACCCTCAATAATGGCACCACCAGCTGTGCCTTCAATGGATACTCCCATTGCGCTTAGGCCATCTACCATAGCTTGGATACGGTCACTTTCCTTTACCCGCAACTCTTCAGCGCCAGTAATTATGGTGGTACCACTAGCACAAGAGGCTGCAACCATCAGCGCTGGAAATTCGTCAATAGCCAATGGCACTTGATCTTCGGGCACATGGATACCTTTAAGTGGCGCATACTTTATATGCAAGTCGGCTACTGGTTCGCCGCCAACTTCTCGCTCATTTTGAACCGTCAAATCTGCACCCATTAAACGCAGGATATTAACTACCCCAATACGAGTTGGATTCATGCCCACATGTTCAATAACAAGGTCTGAATCTGGGCAAATAGCTGCAGCCACTAAAAAGAAAGTGGCTGATGAAATATCTGATGGCACATCTATGTCAGTGGCCATTAGTTGCCCTTGTCCCAAAATAGAACAAGTATCTACAGTACGCTCAACCCCGTAGCCAAACCCTTTAAGCATACGCTCCGTGTGGTCACGGGTTGGTGCAGGTTCGGTAACGCTGGTATGACCTTTAGCGTACAAACCAGCCAACATAACGCAGGATTTTACTTGCGCACTTGCCATAGGTAAGTCGTAGTGAATGCCGGTCAACTGTTGGCCACCTTTAATTTTCATGGGCGGGCAACCTCCCTCCGCTGTGTCAACTATAGCACCCATTAAACGTAATGGTTTAGCCACCCGCTCCATAGGACGCTTGTTTAGCGACACATCACCACTAAGTTCTACATCAAATGCTTGGCCTGCCATTAAACCCGCCATTAAACGAATGGTGGTGCCAGAGTTTCCAACGTAGAGGGGGCCAGGTGGCGGCTTGAGTCCATTAAGACCGACACCATGCACCACAACCTTCCCTTCTGCAGGGCCTTCGATAACGACGCCCATATCACGGAACGCTTGCAACGTTGCCATGGCGTCCTCGCCTTCTAAAAAGCCACTGATATGAGTGGTACCTTGCGCCAATGCACCGAGCATTATGGAGCGGTGAGAAACGGACTTGTCTCCAGGAACGCGGATGCGTCCTCGGACTTGACCACCTGGATGTACGTTAAAGTGTTTTGTATTTGTCATAGTTCCAGTATAGGCAGAGCTTGCCAATATTTTTTCAAAATGATGTCGTGCACTTCGTGCTCTGGTTAAGATCCCCATCATGGTTTGACTGTCACCCGAGGCCACAGCATCCCTTAAATCAGCCAAACCTTTGGTAAACTGATCTAACGTTTTAAGGCAGGCATCACGGTTGGCTATAAATACATCATGCCACATGGTTGGATCACTACCTGCAATACGAGTAAAGTCTCGAAAACCACCCGCTGCGTAGCGAAAAATGTCTTTATTGTCTGTATTTGATGCTAACGTGTCCACTAGCGAAAAGGCCAAAAGATGCGGTAAATGGCTCGTTGCAGCCAATACTTCATCGTGCCGTTCAACCTCCATCAGTAAAATTTCGCTACCTACACCGGACCACATATCACCTAACACCTCTATGGCGTGGGGATGGCTAGTAGGCAACGGGGTGATAATAAATTTGTGATCAATAAATAAGTCAATATTCACCGCATTAATGCCGCTGCGCTCAGACCCAGCAATGGGGTGTCCGGGCACAAAGCCTGGTGGAGGGGTGACAAAAATATCATAGGCTGCGGCAATAATATTGCCTTTTACGCTCCCTACATCTGTTAACAACGTATGAGCACTTAGGTGAGGTGCCACTAGGGCCAATACCTTTTCCATGGCTTTCACGGGAACAGCTAACACCACCACGTCCATTTGACCAATAGTGGCTGCCAGATCCGTCACCTGATGGTCTATTACGCCTCGATCCTGTGCCTGCTGCATACTCGTTTGGTCTAGGTCGTAGCCCCACAGTTGGTGCTTTTGGGTGCGTCGCAATGCCGCAGCCAAAGAACCACCTATCAGGCCTAAACCCAGTACTAATACGTTGCCATGGCGAAAAGACAAAGGTGTCTCAGGTGCCAAGGCCATTAGAGTACCGCCTGCGGGTATGACCCTAATAAACGCACTTCTACAGAGTCTTGATCTAGGTCTTTTAGCACTTGCTGTACTTTGCTATCGCTATGATGGCCTTCAAAATCAATATAGAAAACATAACCCCATGCGCCCTGTCCCGAAGGCCTTGACTCAATACTGGTCATACTCACATTATGACGATGGAATGGTTCCAATATATGATACAAGGCGCCTGGTTTGTTACGAGCCAACACTAATAAAGAGGTTTTGTCTTGGCCAGAAGCTGGCACTGTAGCGTGGCCAATAATCAAGAAACGTGTAGTATTATCTGGCTGATCTTCAATGTTTTCGTGTTTAACGTCTAATTCATACAGGTCTGCTGCCATAATGCCTGCAATAGCGGCCACTTTACCTGCGTCAGCACCCGTCTGTTGTGCCACCCGACGAGCCGCCTCCGCATTGCTACTCACTGCAAAACGTTCTGCTTGGGGCATATGGTTATCCAACCACGAACGGCACTGAGCTAAAGACTGGGAGTGGGAATATATACGCTCCACTTGAGATAAATCCGTACCCTGCTTCACCAATAAATTTTGGTGAATGCGCATCTCCACTTCTCCAGAAATGACCAAGGAAGAATGGCGAAAGCTATCCAAAGTATGGTTGATCATACCCTCAGAGGAGTTTTCGATAGGTACTACGCCATAATGAGCACTCTTCGCTTCTACTTCACGGAACACCTCATCGATAGAACCTAAGGGTGCGCTGATCACCGAATGTCCAAAGTGTTTCAGTGCTGCTGCTTGAGTAAAGGTGCCCTGAGGCCCAAGAAAGGCAATTCGCATAGGCTGTTCGTGGGCCAAGCATGCCGACATCAACTCACGAAAGAGGCGTGCCATCTCCTCATCATCCAGTGGGCCTTGATTACGCTCCATGACCCTGCGCAGCACTTGCGCCTCTCGCTCTGGTCGATAAAATACGGCGTCATGGCTACCTTGATACAGCTGTTTAACTTCTGCAACTCGCTGTGCACAAGTTGCTCGTTGATTAATAAGAGTTTGTATTTGTTGATCAATTTGATCAATATCTTGGCGCAATTGGCCAAGTTCTTGTTCTTGTGTTAATGCCGGCTTGGTCATAATTTTTAAGCCCAGTGTCGTGTTTCAAAATCTTTCATAAAGGCGACCAGTGCAAACACTGCCGCTTCGGGAACTGCATTATATATGCTTGCTCTCATACCACCCACACTACGGTGACCCTTAAGGTTAAGCAAACCATTCGCTTGCGCCTGCTGTAGAAATTCAGCATTCAAAGCTTCATCCTCCAATATGAAAGTGACGTTCATTTTAGAGCGATTAGCAATAACAATATTATTTGAATACAACCGACTTTCATCAATTGCTTGGTAAAGACGGTTTGCTTTGACAGCGTTTTTTTCAGCCATAACCCCAAGACCACCTTGTTGCAAGAGCCAATCGAACACCAAACCAGCTAAATACCAGCCATAGGTTGGAGGGGTATTTAGCATGGAATCATTAGCCGCTTGTAAGGCGTAGTTGAACGGGTTGGGTGTTGTTTTACTGGCGCTGCCCAATAGGTCTTCCCGAACAATCACTAAGGTCAGTCCCGCTGGGCCAATATTTTTTTGAGCACCCGCATAAATAACTCCAAACTGAGTCACATCAATCGGTTCTGAAAGAATGGTTGACGACATGTCCGCTATAAGCGGCACTGCACCGGTATTAGGCACATAATCAAACGCCAAACCACCAATTGTTTCATTCGGACAATAGTGCACATAAGCAGCGTCTTTATTGAATTTCAGCTGCCCTTGACTAGGCACATTGAGGTAGCCACCAGATGCACTTGATGCAATCTCTGATGCTGCACCATAGGGCGCCATAGCAGCGATAGCTTTGGCTGACCAAATTCCAGTATCTATATAATCTGCATGGGTTTTAGTCCCCAGCAAATTCATGGGTAATAGAGCAAATTGGGCCGTAGCTCCACCTTGCATAAACAACACTTTATAGTTGTCTGGAATACCCATCAACTGACGCAACTTAGACTCTGCTTCTTGAACCATTGCCATATAGGCAGGGTGCCGGTGACTAATTTCCATCACCGACAAGCCACGGCCTTGCCAATCTAACAATTCCGCTTGCGCCCGCTCTAACACGGCCGTGGGCAGTGCGGCAGGACCAGCGCAAAAGTTAAACTGACGCGTGCTCATGGACCGCTACTCCTTTTCCGGTGCATCCGTCGTCGTCAAAGCTTCATCCGTGTCTGCCTCAGGACTACTTTCTGTAGACTGTTGCATGCTTTGCTCTGCAACTTCCTCAGAATCCTCTTCCATGGTTTCAGCAACTCGTGCAACCTGCACCAGCTTTTCGCCTTCTTGAACCTTAATTAAGGTCACACCTTGAGTATTACGACCCAACACAGAAACTTCGCTAGTGCGCGTACGTACTAGAGTACCTTGGTCACTGATGAGAATTACTTCATCACCATCAAACACTTGAACTGCACCGATAAGGGCACCGTTACGTGCAGACATTTGAATAGCAATAACACCCTTACCACCACGACCACGGACAGGGTAGTCTTCATTGCGGCTTTGTTTGCCATAACCATTTTCACTAGCAGTCAGTATACGGCCTTCAATTTGAGGCATAATAAGACTAATGACGATGGCATCTTCAGCAAGACGTATGCCACGCACACCACGAGCGGTCCGGCCCATGGGACGTACATCGCCTTCATTAAAGCGCACAGCCAAACCATTGCTCGCAAATAACATGATTTGCTGATTACCATCGGTCACTGTTGCTCCAATAAGGGTGTCACCTTCATCCAAACCAAGAGCAATTAAGCCACTAGTACGAGGACGTGCAAAGGCAGTTAGTGGCGTCTTCTTAACAGTACCACTAGCAGTAGCCATAAATATGTAATGACCTTCTTGATAGCCACCCTCTGGCAACGGCAGTATAGTGGTTAATCGCTCTCCCTCTTCCAACGGCAAGATATTAATAATGGGGCGCCCACGGGCCGTTCGACTGGCTTGTGGGATTTCAAACACCCGCAGCCAATACACTTTACCGCGATTACTGAAGCATAATATAGTGTCGTGAGATGAGGTCACCAGGAGGTGTTCTACAAAGTCGTCCTCTTTGACTCCCGTGGCTGCTTTACCACGACCACCTCTACGCTGAGCTTGGTAATCACTCACAGGTTGAGTCTTAGCGTAACCACCATGGGAAATAGTTACCACCATATCCTCTTCAGGGATTAAGTCTGCTACAGTAAGATCTTGACGTGAAGCGACGATTTCTGAGCGACGCTCATCGCCATAGGCCTCTAACACTTGCACTAATTCTTCACGAATTACTTCTAACAAACGTTCAGCAGACCCTAGTATTTCTAACAATTCTGCAATGCGCTCTAACAACAACTGGTATTCAGTAACAAGTTTATCTTGTTCTAGCCCTGTTAAACGATGTAAGCGCAGTTCCAAAATAGCCTGCGCCTGCCCATCAGAGAGTTGGTACTCATCACCATGCAGACCAAATGCGGCACCTAAGGTATCTGGCTTACAAGCATCTGGTCCAGCGCGTTCAAGCATAGACACTACTCGGCCAGCAGGCCAACGTTGGGCAACCAACTTCTCACGAGCTTCCGCAGCATTGGCGGAGGTTTTAATAAGCTCGATCACTGGATCTATATTAGCCAAAGCCACCATCAGCCCTTCAAGAACGTGTCCTCGCTCACGGGCCTTACGCAATTCGAATAAAGTACGACGGGTCACTACTTCACGGCGGTGACGCACAAAGGCTTCAAGCATTTGTTTAAGGTTTAATGTACGTGGTTGCCCATCAACCAGAGCCACTACGTTAATGCCAAATACATTCTCCATCTGCGTTTGGGTATACAGATTATTGATAATGACCTCGGGCACCTCGCCACGTCGCAATTCAATAACCATACGCATACCGTCTTTGTCAGACTCGTCACGCAGCTCGGTAATCCCTTCAATTTTCTTATCTTTAACAAGCTCCGCGATTTTTTCAATTAAACGCGCCTTGTTAACCTGATAAGGCAACTCCGTAACAACAATGGAAGCTTTATTGTTCTTTGGGTTTTCTTCTACATGATAACGGGCACGCACATAGATGCGCCCACGGCCTGTCCGGTAGGCTTGCACAATGCCTGCACGACCATTAATAATACCAGCTGTTGGGAAGTCTGGACCCGGGATGTGCTGCATTAACTCATCCACTTCAATATCGGGATTCTCAATGAGGGCTAAACAACCACTCACCACTTCATTAATGTTATGGGGTGGAATGTTAGTCGCCATGCCTACAGCAATGCCCGAAGAACCATTAACTAACAAGTTAGGCACACGCGTAGGCAATACATCAGGAATCATTTCCGTGCCATCATAGTTAGGCACAAAATCAACCGTATCTTTTTCTAAGTCGGCCAACAAATCATGAGCAATTTTCTTCATACGGATTTCCGTATAACGCATAGCTGCCGCAGAATCACCGTCTACTGAACCAAAGTTACCCTGACCGTCAACCAAGGTGTAACGCATAGAGAAAGGCTGGGCCATCCGCACGATAGTGTCATATACCGCAGTATCGCCATGAGGGTGATACTTACCGATAACGTCACCCACCACGCGGGCAGATTTCTTGTAAGATTTGTTCCAATCGTTGCTCAACTCATTCATCGCGAACAATACACGCCTGTGCACGGGCTTTAAACCATCACGAACATCGGGCAGCGCGCGCCCAACAATTACACTCATGGCGTAATCTAAGTAGGATTGTTTGAGTTCATCTTCAATGTTTATAGGCGATATTTCTTTAGCCATTTCAGCCATAATTATGCCAATTTCCTTTTGCGATTAACGCTTCGAGCTTACCTTTCGGCGCCCTTATGAACAACACCAAAAACCGGCGTCAGATAAAGCATAATTTTAGCACAATTAGACGCCAATTTGCCACCTACTCAGCCATCATTAACAGGTACTACCAGTGCTAATTTTCAGATGCAGTTAATGAATTTACGCGTTATACTGAAGGCCAATTTTTATTAGCTTGAAGCTCTATTGTGAACCAAAATGTAGACCCTGCAGAAATAGCAAAATTTGAAGCCCTTGCCGCCCGTTGGTGGGATTTAGATAGCGAGTTCAAACCCTTACACGCTATCAATCCGTTGCGTATTGGCTGGATCGATGAACGTGCCCACCTACATGGCAAAAAAGTAGCCGACATCGGTTGTGGTGGTGGCATTGTGGCCGAAGCGATGGCGCAACGCGGCGCAACAGTAACGGGCATAGACATGGGAGAAGCGCCACTAAAAGTGGCACAACTGCACAGCTTAGAAAGTGGTGTAGATGTTGATTACCGGCAAATGACTGCAGAGCAACTGGCAGATGAAGAAGCCGGTTTGTATGACGTAGTGACCTGCTTAGAAATGTTAGAACACGTACCAGACCCTAGCGCCATCGTTGCAGCCTGTGCAAAACTACTCAAGCCAGGTGGCCAAGCGTTTTTTTCAACCATCAATCGCAATCCAAAATCATATTTATTTGCAATTATTGGTGCAGAATACCTATTAAAAATGCTCCCCAAAGGCACTCATGAACATAAGAAATTCATCAAACCTTCTGAGTTACACGAATATATGCGTTTGGCAAATTTGTCTGCACAATCCATGACTGGCATGACCTACAACCCGTTCACTGAAACATACGCCTTAAAAACTCGCGATGTGGACGTTAATTACCTCGTCTATGCCACAAAACCTCAAGTTGACCAACCATAGGTCGATAATTAAACCTTAGACTGCATAGGTTTCACTTATTTCAGGACGATACTTTTCATGTTTGATTACACGGCACCAGAAAAACTACTCAAAAATCGAGTGATCTTAATCACCGGAGCTGGCAATGGTATCGGTCGCGCAGCGGCCATGGATTGCTCCCGATTAGGTGCAACCGTTATATTACTAGGTCGTACCTTAGAAAAGCTTGAGGCCGTATACGATGAGATTGAAAGTGCTGGGCACGGCCAGCCCGCGATATACCCTTTAGACCTGCGTAATGCCAAAGATGAAGATTACATCGAACTTGCAGAAATACTTGAAGGCGAATTTGGCCATTTGGATGGTTTGCTGCATAACGCATCAATACTTGGCCAACTCACACCAATCTCCAACTATGAATCCCGTACTTGGCGTTTAGTCATGCACGTTAACGTCACCGCTCCGTTCATGATGACGCAGGCACTGCTGCCTTTATTAGAGAAATCCGAAGATGCCTCTGTAATCTTCACTAGTTCAAGCGTAGGCGTCCAAGGCAAGGCATACTGGGGGGCTTACAGCGCATCTAAGTTCGCAACGGAAGGTTTGGCCCAAGTGCTCGCAGAAGAAACTGAGAACACAAGCAAAATTCGTGTCAACATTATTAACCCAGGGGCCACTCGCACCAACATGCGGGCCCAAGCCTACCCTGGTGAAGATCCGGCACTAAACTTAGCACCAGAAGACATCATGCCAGCATACCAATACTTGCTTGGCCCAGACAGCCTAGGTATCACTGGACAGCGTTTTAACGCCCAAGAGATGCCCAAGCCACAAAAAGAAGAAGCCAAAATCACTGACGAAGACAGCAAAGTTACTGACGATAAAAGTAAAAAGTCATAGAGAAAAGGTTAAACCAAAGAACCCTAGACTCGCCCCTTAATCCACCTGAGTAGTTGGCACTGCTCAACTATTGGCATTACTAGCAGAATAAGCCTCAACTAATTGCAATTTTTTCTGCCGTGTTAATTTCTTCAAGGCGGCTTCGCGCTTGCTAGCAATAGATCGATTCAGCTGAGGTTCCACAAACACCATAGCGTAAGCAGGGTCCGTACGAAAAAAACGCGCGCCTAAATTACCCCCATCACAATGCTCTTTGAAGCGCCGTTCTGGATCTGTGGTAATGCCAGTATACAAACGTCCACCTCGTGTCTGCACCATATACACCCACCAGTGTTTTGGCTCCAAGGCTCACACCCCACTGCGTAAAACTTGATACAATACGCGCCATCTTAACCTAGGCCCGCGAGTAGACCAAATGCAACCCATGGAAACTTTGAGCGATCTTCTGCAGCAATTACAAGGTCAGTACCGTGTATACGACATGGGCTGTCGCCTCAGCAAACTTTCCGCAGCCGACTTTAAAGCGTTTGAAGAAGGGCGAAAAGCCTACCCATTACCATGGTTACGCCATGCCTGGGTGGGAATTCTATCTTGGTCACCAACAACATCTAGCAACAAAGCGTCCACACCTACAATTTGGTTTCTTAAACTGCCACTGGATGAGCGTGGCCAGCTGGTTCAAGCCGCACGTGATGAATTCCTTAATCAGTTGTTAGAGACCATTGGTACCAACATGTTAGACCAACAGGCTTCTACCGAGTGGGCCGAACAGCTAAAGCACAGCAACCTTGCCTTTACTCCAGACGAGGCCCGCATGGCAGCGTTTCATGCCCAAGCAAGTCTCACCCTAGAACAAGCTGCTTCTAGCTTTTATCCAGCAGTACGTCACTACATGAGTAGTGAAAAGACCCAACTAAGCTGGCAGGAATTAGGTTTACAAGGCTTTGCTGATTTTGCCATGAGACTAGACCAACAACAGCAATGGCGACAAAAAATCAGCCAATTGCCTGCTCCGGTACTGGACACTATTGCCACGCAGCTTGAGAATCAAAAGTTAGATCACTCGTTAGCTAAGGCGTTTATCTTACGAGGTAGAGCCAGTGCAGAAGACGGCGAAAAAGTAGCGTGCTTACGAGCTATTAGCCAATCCCCAGATTCAGAATCACGCCAGCAATGGTTAAAACAAATTATGGGCAAGGATAATACGGTGGGGGTTGAACTACTTGCCACCATCACCAGCAAGTGCAGTGAGGACTTATTGACGGCAGAGCTGATGGAGTTATTTGTCCATCAATGCGCTGCCGATCAGGGTGTATTTAATGGCTTAGTGCAAGAACTTATGTACCAGCCTAAATTACGCATGCAAGTCCTAGAGGCCTTTAGAGCCAATGAGCGCAGCCCTGCACTTATACTGGCAATTGGCTCACTTATGGGTCAAACACAGAGCTAAGGGGAAATTAGCCCGGCCCTGCCCCTGCGCGCGAGGCTTCGGTTTCTGGCACAAATGAAGCCTGTATCATTTTTTTTAAACGTTCTAACAAAGCTGCCTCTAGGTATACACCTTGATCTAAACACCGCTCGCGCCAACCCAACAAATCAGCACCGTCAGTTATGAGTACCCCTTCGATGTCGGCTTGACCCATACACAATAACAGTTCATCCGTTGCCACAACTTGGTGCAAGGGTTGGTATAAACCTAACAATTGCCCGTCTGCTGCGATAAGCACACAGCGTTGCGCACCGCTGTGATGGCTAAAATAAAGGGCATAGCATTGCTGTGATATAGGACGACTCAAAGGTTGAGCCAACCAGTTCATTAAACAAGGTACGGCAAAGGCCGCCGCGCCAATGTGATTAATACGCAGCTGAGGCACAGCCTTAGCGAAAGCTAAACCTAGCGCCAACTCAACCTGCACAAGAGCAGATTGACCTTGTGCATCAAACTGCATTTCCTGATCATTGGACGCAATTAATATAGGCGCGCTAATGTCACTGCTAAGGGCATCTAAACCTTTGCCCAACAAATTGCTGTTGGCCAGTCCTAATTGAAAAGCAGCCGCAGCTTTTAAACCTGCCGACAACTGATCTCCAGGAGAAAAACCTAAACCTTCGACACTGCGCTTCACCAAAAACTTGAGCTCATTGGCTGATATTTGTATCAATTCAGACATTCAGTGGATCTTGGTTACCTAACATAGGCGCCACAGGAAAATACCAATCATCATTAAACTCATTGCTTAAGTCGCTCACAACAGGTGCGCCTTGGAACATAGTATTGCGCACCCACAAGGCAGATTTAGGATCAAACTTACTCACTCCAAAAAAGGCTAGCTTGCATCGCAACAAGTGCATTGGCAATACATCTTTATGTAATAGGTTAGCTCGAATCTCGCCATATCGAGTCTGGGCCATAGTTGCAATACGGTTGACTATCCCAAGATGTATTGGCTTTTGTAATAAGAACTCCGCCACACTAGCATCATAGGATTGCTCCATCACCGTTAGCAAGTCATCGTGGCACGCTTGCACAGCCTTAGCGATACCCAAGAACATTTGCACCTCAGCACCATCGTCAATCCCAGTCTTGCCAAGTCTTGGCTCAATTTTTTCTTGTGAGTAATACCAAAAGGTTTCATTCTCATCTGTCTGACTAAAGTCATAGTCAAATACCCAATCATAACTTTCTTGAATACTGTCAGCCAAGTTTTGAGCCGATTGGGTTGGATCATAAGTCAGGCTTTCATTAATGGCCAAATGATCTTCTTTTGGATTAACAATGCTTGGATGAAGTTCAAACAACAAGCTCACTAACAACTCTTGGGTTTCTAGGCTGTAATGCTGCTGAGCCCATTCATGGAGTTGACGCCAGTCACTGACTTTTCCTTCGTCACTTTGTAACCAATCACTTAAATTTTGAGCATCAACCAATAGCTTTGCATTATTATTACTTTGCCATTCATCAAACGTACTGACTTCTCGCACATGCTGCATAGCTTGAACCAGCACACGTTGCAGTTTAACAACTTTGTCTTGCTCAACAGGTTCAGCCAAAACTTCCGCATAGGCCTGCTCTCGCTGACCAATCCATTGGCTCATCAATAAGGGGTGATTAATCAAATAGGGCGCCATCCCCAGTCCAGTAGAGTTACCAATACCTAGGTAACGCTGTAAATTAACATCCAAATCCACAGCCTTAGGGTAATCAGGCTGATGTACCATATGATGCAATTGATCCAAACTAAATTGGCGCAATAAATAACACACCAACATTTCGGCAGAAAAAGGCCGCGCTAAGTCTGGATGGTGGCGGGCAATTTTACCCCAGTCACAAGCACCAAATTTACCGGACCCATACACTGCTGTAGTGCGGTACAAGTAGCCTACTTCGGCTAGTTTTTTAGGGTCTGGTTGTCGGCCACTGCGAAGTTGGGCCAACAAAGAATCAAATATCCGTGCACTACGGTTTCCACGGGATAGGCATAAACTACGAGAATCTATGCGGCCGGCTTCTTGCAATGGCACATTGGCAGCTAGGCGTTCTAGCCACAGGTCGTCTACCTCTCCTTCTACCAAGGTCATGGTAAGATCCCACTTTTCTGCAATCACCCGATCATTGCGATCTTCAGGTGCTAAGTATTGAGAAAACACCACTAAACTCAGTTGGCTGTGGGGCATTTTAATATCAAAAACAGCATGCCCATAACCTTCTTGATCTAACTCAAACTGGCTATAACTAATGTTCCATTGGTCTTTCACCATGTACCGAACTAAGGTTCGCATAAAGCTTAGGTTACTAGAAAAACCCGCACCTAACCGTTCTAGGTCCATTGCTTGTGAAGCTGGACGCAAGATAATTTGACTCATACTAATACCTCAAAACATACTGCGTTGTGGGTGCTGGGAGAGGGCCCAAATGTAAGCCCTAGTGCTAAGGCAAATGCTTAGCAGCTATTTTGGGCCAAACCCTGCGGCACAAAAATCTAACCAGTTACGGCCCATGATTTTTTCTACTTCCATTTCGTTAAAGCCTTTGTCGCGCAAGCCAACGACGATATTTGGAAAGTCTGCACTAGTTTCAAACCAAGACAAAGACTCGGGCCAAGAGGCATTGCTTGCAGAACCTTCACCATAGTCCATTTGTTTAGTCCAACGGCCGTTACGCATCCACTCTAAAACAGAAATTGGTTGATTTAAACACAAGTCACTGCCCATACCTACACGATCAATACCCATCAGATCAACAGTTTTTGCAACCATGGTACAAAACTCATCTAAACCACACTTAGGACCATTTTTAAGATGAAAAGGATACATACTAAAACCTAACAAACCTTCACTTTCAGCCAAAGCAGACAACACTTTATTTGATTTGTTACGCTTAGCAGGCTCAAAGAATGTTGGGTTAGCATGGCTAATAACGATAGGACGCTGCGAAATCTCAATAGCTTGCAAGGTGCTTTCTTCAGCACTGTGAGACATATCAATGACCATGCCCACACGATTCATTTCAGCAATAACAACCTTACCAAAACGAGAAACCCCAGAGTCAGTGGCCTCATAACAGCCGGCACCCAAGAGACTTTGGTTGTTATAGGTTAACTGCATAATACGCACACCAAGCTGGTGAAAAATAGCTACTAGATCGATATCGTCCTCTATTGGTGAACAATTTTGGAAACCAAAAATAATGCCCACTTTGTTTTGAGCATAAGCAGCTTCAATGTCTGCTGCAGTGTGAACAGGAATAATTAAATCGCTATGTATTTCGAACATGCGATTCCATTGCCCAATATTCTGCAATGTTTCGCGACTAAGTTCGTGGTACGCAATGGTCACATGGACTGCGCTTAAGCCACCGTCACGCATCTGTTCAAATACTTCACGACTCCAATGGCTGTATTGCAAGCCATCTATCATCATCATTTTGCTCATATTCTATGCTCTCTGGTTACACATTGGTTGCGCATCAACTTTTCAAGTTGCTCTGGCCTTGCTGACAGAAATTAAGCTTTCATGTATGTGGTCTTCACTTCGGTGTAGAACTCTTCTGCATACTTCCCCTGCTCACGTGAACCAAAGCTAGAATTCTTACGACCACCAAATGGCACGTGGTAATCAGTTCCAGCTGTAGGCAAATTAACCATGACACAACCAGTTTTAGCATTGCGCTTAAAGTGAGTGGCGTACTTTAGAGAAGTAGTACAAATACCACCCGTTAGACCGTACTCAGTGTCGTTCAAAGTCGCCAAAGCTTCGTCGTAGTTTGCCACCTTAATGACACATGCTAAAGGAGCAAACGCTTCGTCACGGTTAATACGCATTTGGTTAGTGGTGTTAATGAATAAGGCTGGCGTCATGAAATAGCCTTTGCTGTCATCAAAGTCACCACCACATACGAGTTGACCACCTTCGTCTTGCGCTAGCTTAAAGTACTCTCTATTTTGTGCGAATTGCTTAGCGTCTGCTGCTGGGCCAATAGTTACACCCTCTTCCAATGCACCGCCAACCTTAAGTTTGGCCATACGTTCTTGTACTTTAGCAACAAATTCATCATGTACACCGGCAGTCACAATTAAGCGTGAAGAGGCCGTACACTTCTGACCAGAACCACCAAAGGCACCATTAACAGCACAATCTGCTGCGTTGTCTAGATCTGCATCGTCTAGTACTACCAAGGCGTTCTTACTGCCCATTTCTAGCTGGAACTTAGTAAGGTTGCTAGCTGCAGCTACTGCTACACGCTTGCCAACGGCCAATGAGCCAGTAAATGTAATGGCATCAATACCATCTGAAGTGATCAGTTTTTCACCCACACTAGCACCGGAACCCATCACTAAGTTAAATAAGCCTGCAGGAATGTCTTGCTTGGCAATAATTTCAGTAAGCAACACGGCGCTGGCTGGCGTTAGGTTAGCTGGTTTCCAGATCACTGCGTTGCCAAAGGCTAAGGCAGGCGCAATTTTCCAGGAAGCCGTAGCGGTTGGGAAGTTCCAGGGGCTAATTACAGTCACAACACCCATAGGCTCACGACGTACTTCTATTTCCACACCGGGACGCACAGAGTCGGCAGTGTCGCCCATCTGACGCAACACTTCAGCGGCATAATATTGGAAGAACTGGCCGGCACGGTAAACTTCACCACGGCCTTCTGCACGAGGCTTTCCTTCTTCACGAGAAAGTACTTCGCCAAGTTCATCACAACGCGCAATCATTTCGTCGCCAATGGCTTGTAACACACGCTGTTTGGCTTCTAACCCTGTAGCCTGCCACTCAACCTGTGCAAGACGCGCAGCAGCAATGGCTTGATCCACTTGTTTAGCTGACGCTTGAGCAAACTCACCCACAACTTCGCTATGGTTTGAAGGGTTAATATTGTTAACTGTTGATTCACCGACTACCCACTGACCAGCAATGTAGTTCTTTTGTACTTGGCTCATTTTGTCTCCCAGGTTGCCTTAATTGGCCTACTATTGTATTAGTTGAACCTATTTTAAACCTACAGGCTTGATAATAATAATTAATTGAATGTATCATTTGATAAGTTTAGATGTAAACATAAGAACAAGGTTAACACCATGCTGCCAGACATAAAAATAGCTCAAATCAACACCTTTCTTACGGTGGCCCAATGCAAAAATTTTCGCCAGGCTGCGAGCATTTTATGCAGATCTCAGCCCGCCGTTAGCTTGGCCATTAAACAGCTGGAGCAATTATTGGGCGCAGGGCTATTTGACCCTGATCGTCATGGAGAACTCAGCGCCTTCGGCACCGCATTTTTACCCGAAGCTAAGGCCCTTTATAAGCATTACGAAACTACCTTGCAAAATGTTATTAGCATGGCACAAGGACAATCTGGCAGCATTAAATTGGGTGTTTTGCCATCCATCGCAAAAACCGTATTGGCCCAAATTATTCGCGCTTTTCTAGCCCAACACCCACATGTGCACCTACAAGTACAGGATGATAATGGTGATAACTTAAGGGACAAGGTACTCGATGGGCGGATTGACTTAGCGATTAGCAGTATTTGGCAAACTGAATTGGACCTTCACCATACTCATCTATGCGCAGACCGAGTAGGCATTGTAGCCCGCAAAGGTCACCCATGGATGCAAATGGGCAATGACATCAACTGGATGGAGCTAAGTCAGCAGAAACTTATTCGTAATGGCACCACCCCTTTAGTTGACAATACTCCAGCACAGGAGTTTTTATTCGCACCAATGCAAGTAACCAATATGACGTCGTTGGTCGCCATGTTAGAAGCAGGCGCTGGCATTACCACATTGCCCTGGATGGCTTTCCCAAAAGACAGCAATGAATTAGCTTTTAGGTTAATTGAAGAACCACCTATAAAACGTCAGATCGCCCTACTACAATCCCGTCATCATCAACAAATGCCGGCTACCTCGGCCCTTGAATGCATTATTATTGAAACCTTTAAACGTAGGGGAAAATACCTTGAAAGCCCCAAACAACTAATCACCTAATCTACACCAAGACCCTATTAGGGCTCGCTTAAACACTCACTATACGCAAACAGGCCAGGTGCACCCCCAGTGTGTAAAAATAGAACACGCTCCGAAGTGTCAAAATAGCCATGGCGAACTAGATCCAACAACCCTGCAAAGGCTTTACCAGAATAAACCGGATCCAACAAAAGCCCTTCCAAGCTAGCAGCAAGACGCACGGCCTCAACCATTTGTGGTGTTGGATCACCATAGGCCGAGCCATAATATTTATCAAAACATATGACATGATCTTCGTGTAACTCAGATTGTTCCAGTAAACCTTGCACTTCGTGTAATAAAGCCAACACCTTCTGGCATTGTTCATCGCTAGAGCGACTTACAGTAACCCCCAACACTGGAATATCAATCCCGGCCAAAGCCAAGCCCGCCAACAACCCCGCCTGAGTTCCTGCGCTTCCCGTAGCTAAAACAATGGCATCAAAACTGAGCTGATACTGTTGTAATTGTTGCGCCAATTCTAAACCGCAATCCACATACCCCATGGCACCAATAGCGTTACTACCACCTACAGGCATCACGTAAGGCACTTGGCCTGAGGTGCTGAGGGTTTGGGCGCGAAGAGCCATGGCCGCATCTAAATCTTGGCCTGCAGGAAGCCGATGCAGCCGCGCACCAAGCAATTGATCCAACAATAAATTACCTGAGTGACTGTAATCTGCTTCTGAAATGCCCTCAACTTGCTCCAGAAACAACTCACAGCCAAGGCCCACGCGAGCCGCAGCTGCAGCCGTTTGTCGAGCATGGTTCGATTGCACACCACCAGCGGTCAAAAGTGTAGTCGCTCCCCTTAGCTGAGCGTCGGCTAGCAAGTATTCTAGTTTTCGGGTTTTATTACCGCCAAAAGCAAGGCCTGTACAATCATCTCGCTTTACCCATAACTCTGGTCCTTTATGCATTTCATTGATGCGCAACATAGGCTCAAGGGGCGTGGGCCAATGGCCTAACTGAATTTTTGGATGCGACAACTGATGCATGCAATAGTCCCTTAAGTTTATCTAGCTTGATTACTCTTTATTTGCCAGAACAAGAATTTGGGCCTTTAGCTCAGCTAACAATCGACTTGTGTTCTGACGAAAAGCATTTACAGACTCAGCAGATTGTTCCACCAAATAAACTCGCTCATCCATTTCACTGGCATTTTGTTCGATGGCAGTTAACACCCGAGATTTATTCTCAAGCGTTCCAAGACGGCTTGTGAGAAGGTCTATTTCGTCACCAGCAGTAGAACTCCCCACTAGTTCCAATAGGCCTTGAACAGTAGTATCCAAAGTTACTAAATCTTTAGCATGCTGCTGGGCAAGCTGGGCTTGGCCAATGTCAGTTTTATGCTGGTCTGATAAGGCTTTGTCTTGTCCTGCAACCTGCGTCAACAAGCTGGTCAACTTATCTTGCAACAGTTGCACTTTGTATAGTTGGTCTTGCACATTCTGCATTGCTAGCTGGCTAGTTTGGCTGGCCTCTTGTATTTTAGCTTGCTGCTGGACAATAGACGACGATTGCTTTTCGACTCGCTCACTTTGGGTTTTCAGGTTTTCTTGATGTTGTTTTACCGTGGTAGTGTTGTTGTCAATTGCCTTTTTATTTTCCTCTATCGCAGGGCGGTTAGTTCGGTATGTAACACCCCATAACTTGTCAATTTCTGTATCTACAAATTTATTGCGTTCTTTAACTCTAGTATCAATGAGCCTCACCTGCGCTTGGACAACGGTGCCTGATTTATTTGAGTTAACGTCCGTTGCTACAACAAGTGCTTCTAACTCACCAATGCGTTTACGAGCGTGATTAAGTTCTCCCCGAGATACGGTTAACAACAAATCGACATCTGTTAGTTTGTTGTAAGACCAATAACCCCCACCCAATACACCAACAAACATGATCACCACTAAAAACCATAAAATTCCACTGTTCTTCGCCACTATTTGGTTAGAGGTTGACTGCATAGCAAGGGGGGCAGCTATTGGCCTACCACCATTTCTGCCTCCTACCCTAGAAGATCCGTCGGCACCTTCAGCACGGGTATCACCACCCTTATCAGCTGAAAAAGACTGTTTTCTAGTCCCTTTTATTTCATCTGAATCAGGCATTAAACTAGGCAAATCACCGATATCGTCATTTCTTGGCATCTACTGAGCGTCCATATTATTAGCATCAAATTTATAGCACTAAACATAGCACGATATGAGCCATTTGTTGACACTGAGTTAGCTGTAATTCTCTACCAAGCCCACATTTTTCACAAACTCCCTACTTTTTATGAGTTCGGGCAATTGACAGGGGACTTTTTTTTAAAGTATAATTTAATTAGTAAATTCTAATATATAGGTTTAAATCATGTTTGAAACATTCCCCTCACAAGCCCTCATCGGTGGTATTTTGATAGGCATTAGCGCAGCATTATTGTTGGCTTTTAATGGCCGTATCGCTGGTATAAGCGGCATCCTATACAACTTACTGTTCAACCCACTCAGCAGTGCTGAACGCGGTTGGCGTGCAGCATTTTTAATCGGCCTTATGGGTGGCGGATATTTGGCGCTACCTGTTGAATTTGAATTGCGCCAAGGTTATTCGCCAATTTTGCTCGTCATCGCGGGTTTAGCCGTAGGCATAGGCACCCGCATCGGCAATGGTTGTACTAGCGGACACGGGGTTTGTGGTATTGGTTTGATGGCAGGCCGGTCAATGATTGCAACCGCCACCTTTATGGTTAGCGGCATTATAACAGTTACCGTTTTACGCAACTTTATCGGATAAGGAAGACACTCAAATGCAACGTTTAATCATCGCTCTAATGTCAGGTCTTATTTTTGGTGCTGGCCTAGTGATCTCAGAAATGGTCAACCCTGTTAAAGTACAGAATTTCCTCGACCCATTTGGCAATTGGGACGCAAGTTTAGCCTTCGTCATGGGAGGAGCTGTAGCTGTCACTTTATTCACATCACGCTTTATTATGAAACGCAAAACACCAATATTTGCTGACCGATTCTACATGGCCGCTAAAACCAGCATTGATGGTCGTTTAGTTTTAGGGGCTAGTTTATTTGGTATCGGCTGGGGACTCAGTGGTTACTGCCCAGGCCCTGGCATAATTAATGCCCTGATCAACCCAGCTGAAGCCATAGTGTTTTTGCCAGCATTAATCATTGGTGGTTGGGTTGGTCAACGTTATTCAGCATAAACCAAACGCTTATGGCATAACCACAAGGTTTATGCCGTAAGCAAAATATCCATTCGCTTGATACTACCCAATAAGCCTTTAATAGTACCCTCTAGGTCTTTAAAGGCCTCTTCTGCCATTGGGTAAATACCGCTTTGATGGGGTAATTGACTCTTTGTTTCTAACAAATAACTCAGTCTAGGAATAAAAATCCACTGCAGCCATTCTGCAAAGCCCATGAGGTCACAGCAAAAAGGCTGGGTGCTCAGTAGGGCTTCTTCAGAGGGCGCAAGGTCGCTCCATAGGCCAAGGGTTTGCATTTCTAATTGCAAAATATCAAGTTCACGAAGAACATTTTGATGCAAACTAGCCATAAACAAAAGTATCTCAATAAAACGGACTAATAGTCTACCTTACCACTGATTCAACGATTAGAGCATTTAGCGAATATCAACCCCCTACTAAACTAGAGGCGCAAGGCTATTAAACCGTCCTTATCGCAAGTGACCGGCGGTCTTGCCAAGCACTCCGGAAACTGGCACTCTTGCAGCTGAAATCAGGCATGGAGTATAGCTATGGTGGATTGTTTGAAGTCACTCTATGATAAAGATGGGTTTTTAACTGGGGTGCCCATTATTAGCCCTGCGAAGGCCCTAACCCATCGTTCTATTTTGGAGGCCGTTGAAGCCGAGCGTGGGCCAATGCATTACCAATTCAAAGCCCACACAGCCATGAATTCGCCCTATCAACTGGCAACTTTACCCAATCTCCTCGATATAGTTGAGCAGCTGATTGGCCCTGATATATTACTTTATAGTACATCTTATATCGTTAAAGAAGCCTACAGTGAAAGCCACGTAAGTTGGCACCAAGATCTGACTTATTGGGGCTTAGATTCGGACGCCCAAGTAAGCGTTTGGCTGGCGTTATCTGATGCCAGCGAAGCAAGTGGTTGTATGCACATGATAGCTGGCAGCCACAGAAATGGGCAACAACACCACCACCATACTCAAGACGAAAATAATGTGCTGCTAAGTGGGCAAACTATTAATGATATAGATCCTAACCAAAGCGTAGTTGCTAGTCTGACAGCCGGCCAAGCTTCGTTCCATCACGGATGGACCGTTCATTGTTCCAAACCCAACGTAAGTGATGACCGCCGAATTGGTCTTAACATTCAATACATTAGTCCCACGGTAAAACAAATTAAGCAGCAACAAGATTCTGCCATGTTAGTACGAGGCGTCGATAACTATGGCCATTTCCAAACAGATCAACCCGCTGTGGCTAATTTCGATGTGCATGCATGGAAAAAACAGCAAGCCTTAGATGTTAAACTTAAAGGCATTCAAGGCGATAGCGCCTAATAGAACTGGAGCATATACGATGGACACTGTTAGTTTTACCCAAATGAAATATGGCACCCACAAAGATTACGCAATGCTGCAAGAACTCGAGCACTCGTTCCGTGCCAAAACGGCTCAACGATTATTTAATGAACTCGAACGGCAAGGCCAAGACAGTATAGAAGGTTACCGTATCAGCCGTTTGGAGCACAGTCTACAATCTGCCACGAGAGCGTGGCACGAGGGGGCTGATGATGATTGGATAGTGGCTGCACTGTTACATGACATAGGTGATGGCTTGGCACCACAAAATCACGACAGCATGGCTGCAGAAATCATCCGCCCTTTTGTAAGTGAGGAAGTGACTTGGGTAATTGAACACCATGGCACCTTTCAAATGATTTACTACGCCCATCATTTAGATGGTTGGAACCCCAATGAACGCGACCAATACCGTGAACATCCTTATTATCAAACCGCCGTGGATTTTTGCGAACGTTGGGATCAGAACTGCTTTGATCCAGATTATGAGAGCCAACCATTAGAATTTTTCGCTCCATTTTTAGAACGGGTCTTCGCACGTAAAGCCTATGCGCCAGAGGTTATTAAAACTGGTGGTATATCGGGATTACCTACAGTAGCCTAAGGCATAGTAAGGCATATAAGACTGGAAAACCTTAAACACAGCATTAAAAACGTTGCGGCGAAAACGCTGAAATATCAACACTAGTAGGCTTACCATCAATCAGTTCGCTAATCAACTTGCCAGTAATACCTGATAAAGTCACACCAATGTGGCCATGACCAAAGGCGTAATAGACACCTACATCTTTGCTTGACTGACCAATGACCGGCATGGAATCGGGCATGGAAGGCCTAAAGCCGCTCCACTCACTATCGTGGCTTTGAAGTTGCGGCAATAGGGTTTTCACTGTGTCTGCAATGAGTTTTAGGCGTCGTGGATTAGCTGGGTTGTTAAGGCCAGCCAATTCAACTGTACCGGCTGCTCGCAAACCATCGTTCATAGGCGTCATGTAAAAACCCACATCAGCCCAACCAACAGGTCGGTTGAGCAATTGTTCTGCTCCCTTATACATCAGGTGATATCCCTGCTCCGTATCTAACGGCAATCTATCCCCCACCTGTTGCGCCAAGCACTTTGACCAAGCACCGGCAGCCACCACCACCCTACTCCCTACCACGCTTGTACCTTGCAACTGCACCTTGAGTTTATCTGCACTGACTCGTTCAATCGCAAGTGCCTTGTTAGTGATGATTTGGCCACCCTTGGCAATCACTGAGTCAGCCATACGCTGCAACAAACCTATGGGGCTAAGCAGGTGTTGCGCATTTTCAAAAAATAACCCTCGCTCATAGATCGGGTTCAAATGAGGTTCTAGGTCTCTAATTTCAGCCTTAGTCAGGGCTGTCACTGGGATACCATTACGGCGTCTTAATTCAATGTCTGGCCTTGCCTTAACAAAACCAGCCTCACTCCCATACAAATACAAAGTACCATTTTTGGTGACTAAATCATGGCCTTGAACAGCTTCAATCAGAGGCGTTAAAGCACTGTGCGCATGGCTCAACAACACGCCTAACTGATAGCCAATATTCGCCACCTGAGAGGGTCTGCTAGCCCAAAAAAAACGCAACAACCAAGGCGCAAGCCAAGGCAAATAGGACCAATTAATCGACAAAGGACTGTTAGGATTGAATAATAACTTAGGAATTTGTTTTATGGTGCTAGGCGTGCCTACAGGAATGTTAGCATAGGTTGCAATGGTGCAGGCATTACCAAAATAGGCCCCTTGCGCAAACGGTTCTGGATCCACTAGCGTGACTTTATGACCGCTTCTTTGTAACCACATGGCAGTGGCAACACCTACAAAACCGGCACCAATAATCACCACGTCTTGTGGTTCTAAGCGAGCGTCCTTCATACTTGTATAGCTCTCCTTAGCCGTGGCGTTCAGCCAACACCATGGCAGCACCACGTTCGGCAATCATCATGGTTGAAGCCGAAGTATTACCGCTGGTCAAACACGGCATAATGGACGCGTCCATAACCCGTAAATTATCCATACCTGTCACTTTTAATGTTGCTGGATGCACCACTGCCTGTGTGTCAGTGCCCATTTTACAGGTGCCAACTGGGTGGTATACCGTGGTGGCGGTCTGGCGCAGATACTCAAGAATCTGAGCATCCGTTTCGACCTCTTTACCAGGCGCCATTTCTTCACCTCGTAAATGATCAAACTCTGGCGCAGCAAGTATTTCACGAGCTTTTTTCACCCCCTCTACCAGCGTTTGTTGATCTTTTTCGTGGGCAAAAAAGTTGAAGTCAATCAGTACATTGCGTTTACTACCATCATTAGCTAATTTAACACTGCCTGCACTGAGTGGACGTAACACACAGGTAAACACTGAATAACCGTGTCCCCATTCAAATCTCTTACCCCTATGGCTACGATACAAAGGTGTAAAATGAAATTGCACGTCTGGGTCAGTATCGGCGGCCACAGCCAACTTTGTTTTTGCAAACCCCCCCGCCTCTACATAATTGGTCGTCCACCAGCCCTTGCGGCTCAGCCAATACTTAAACGGTGCAGTCAATACGTGAGGTATTAAGGTTTTAAAGGATACACCGATACTTTTAGACTGTGAGGACCTGACGGTAACCATGCTATCTATATGATCTTGTAGGTTCTCACCCACACCTGGCAGATGATGTTTGCACTCGATATCTAACTGTTGCAGCTCATCTCGATCGCCGATACCTGAGGCTAATAAGATCCGCGGTGACAAGATGGTACCCCCACATAGTATGACTTCTTTATTACAATGCAACTGCTGTTGCACGCCAGCACATTCAATCGTCAGACCCAATACTGTGTCACCTGCAATCTTTAGGTCCACCACTTCAGTGTGAGTCATAATAGTGAGGTTGCTGCGGGACTCAATAGGCTGCAAGAAGGCCGTATAACTACTCACCCGCTGACCACGATCTTGTTTGACGTTATATATGCCTAACCCCAATTGTGATGGGCCATTAAAGTCTGTATTTTCTGGCAAACCAGCCACTTGACCAGCAGCTACAAAAACTTTGCCAACTGCGTTTGCATCCTGCTGTCTAGAAACCTTTAGCTCACCATCAAAACCGTGATATTCAGCACTTTGGCCAACTTGATTAGCCTCCATTTTCTTAAATACAGGCAGCACATCGTTATAGGACCAGCCATCACAGCCTAAGGCTACCCAACCGTCATAATCGTTACGGTTACCTCTAATATACACCATACTATTAATTGCACTGGAACCGCCTAGAGCTTTGCCTCGATTAACATCCACAAGCCGATTATGGAGATTCTTCTGCGGCACGCTGACAAAGCTATAGTCGTATTTTTTGTTACCATACAAGCCAAAAATACCCGCTGGAATACTTACCCAAGGACTTTTTCCATTGCCCCCAGCTTCGATCAAGCACACACTAATTTGCGGGTCAGCACTAAGTCTATTAGCTACCACACATCCAGCCGAACCCGCACCAACAATAATATAATCAAAGGTAGTCATAATTAGCTCTATAGCTTAGTTTTAATATGGTAAGACTTAGGCTGAGTTAAGGCTTCAAAACCTAAGCTCGATAAGGTGCAGCCTCGACCAGTGTTTTTGACACCCGCCCAAGCTAACGCAGGGTCAAGATAATCACATCGATTGATAAAGAAAGTGCCTGTTTCTATCTCATCACCCAGTGCAATACCAGTATCCATATCTTGGGTGAAAATGGCCGCGGTTAGACCTAAATCACTATCATTCATCAAGCCGATAGCTTCCTCATCATTAGCCACTTTCATAATGCCCACCACGGGCCCAAAACTCTCCTCGGTCATCACCCGCATAGTATGATCAACCTGAGTAAGTACTTGGGGTGCCAGGTAAGGGCTCCCAGGTCGATCCATAGTAAATTCATTGGCATTGATCTGTGCTACCGCTCCTTGCTCGAGCGCCTCAACAATTTGTTGGCGTACAAAATCAGCTGCAGAAGTTCGCACCATGGGCCCCAGGGTAGTATTTGGATCATCAGCACGCCCAAGATGAAAACGCTTTACTAAGGCAACAAAACCTTCTACGTAAGCATCATACACTGACTCATGTACGTATATACGCTCTAACCCACAGCATGACTGTCCCGAATTAAAAAACGCGCCATCTACCGTGGATTCGATGGCATAATCCAAATCTGCATCGGCACGGATATAGGCGGGGTCTTTTCCCCCCAACTCCAGGCCTACGCCAATAAACTGGCCAGCAGCAGCCTGTTCAATCTTGCGCCCGGCAGAGACAGAACCCGTGAAGGCAACATGGTTGACCTGGCCTGAGGCCACCAGGGCTTCTGTGGATTCATGGTCCATGTGTAAGTATTGCAGCACTCCCTCAGGCAGGCCTGCTTCTGCAAAAGCTTGGCAGATTCGTTCAGCGCAAAGTGGGGTTTGGCTAGAATGTTTTAAGATGACACAGTTGCCTGCCAGTAATGCCGGCACAATGACGTTAATCGGTGTATGTAAAGGGAAGTTCCAGGGTGCGATAACCAAAACTACGCCCACAGGTTCGCGGCGAATATAGCGGATAAACCCCGCTTTTTCGTCTTGCTGCAAGGGTACGAGGGCTGTATCAGCAATTGAGATCATATACTCTGCCCGTTCAGCAAAGCTGTTCACCTCCCCTGCTGCATACTTAATCGGCCGCCCCATTTGCCAGCATAGTTCTTGGGCAATTTGGTCTTTGTTTGACACAAAGGCTCGCACTGCGGCGCTGCACAGAGCTTTACGTTCCACTAATGGAACCTGACGCCATTGCCTTTGTGCTCTATGAGCCAACTCTAAGGCCACACCAACCTGTTCAGGCTGAGCATAATCGCGCTCAAGATAAACACTACCGTCGATGGGTGAAATAGTCTGTTGCTTGTTTAACATTTATATTCTCTCTAGAGCCAACACTATGTGTTTAGTAAGGTAGGCTGCCATTTGTTTCTGCTGTGTAGATGATTCGATTAGGTCATTACGGATTTCTAGCATGACATTAGCTAAGCCACCAGGTAAAGCATGATGTTTTAATGTGTGGGTTACACCATCGGTGGGGGCATAAGGCTGGTTGCGCTGAATATTGAACTGAGCATCAGTTAACACTTGTTGCAAAAAAGCATCAGCAAAACGAGAATCTTGATCATGTAACACGCCAATTTCAACTTGCCGCTGTTGCCCCAAAAATACTGGAGTAAATGAGTGAACTGTGATTATAAGAGGCGTTCCCATTGATGACACTTGTTTTGCCACAGCAGCTTCAAAAGGCCGATAGTAATCTGTCACTCTCTGCTGCCTTGCCTCCATAGAGAGGCCGACGTTGCCCGGTATTGGCTGATTCTCTGATGTAAGGGGAATCGCGCTAGGCGATTCTGGTGGCCGATTGCAGTCATAGAGCAGGCGTGACACTTGGGATGCAACTAAGGTTGCATCAAGCTTTTTAGCCATAAGTTTTGCAGTACTAAGAGCGCCAAGATCCCACGCTATATGACTTTGTAATTGTTGCCTACTCAGTCCCAAACCATTGAAATTGGATGGGACAACATTGGACGCATGTTCACAAACAAGCACGATGCGCCGCTTTGCCTTGTCATTAAACACCTTGACCCACTGTTCAGTCGAAGTACTCATAGCAAAACGGTCAGGCAGCACTGGTACGCCAACTGAACGAACCCAATTGAATTACCATCGCTAAATGGATGTTCAGCTTTAAATGTATCAGCATTATATTGTTTCAAAATTTTAACCACCTTGGCCTTTGTTTCAGTTTCTGCCGCAATTCCAACCCAAAACTTTATCACCGCACCTTATACCGTACTCTATTCTTTATTTTGAATAGTGGTTAAGTGCATTCGGTCCATTAACCCAGAGTAAGGCCTCGCCTAACTCAATACCTCAACAGTATCACCAATAGCTATCGGCCCAATCCGAGAAACCGTAAGATTAATTCCAAAGCCAACACCACCATCTTTTAGACGCCTATATGTTGCTAAAGTCCGCAGGGGTTCTTTTTGGTCATGCTTAATGAGGGAGACGGGATCAATAGTGGTCAATACGCATCGCTCGCATGGGTATGACACCTCTAGCTCGCATGCACCAATACGAATTCGCTTCCAATCATCTTCTATATCTGCAATAAGGTTATTCACCACCAAATTAGCGCGAAATCGTTCCATACCCAGAGTCTCATCTAATCGTTCGTTCAAGGCCGCTAGTGAAGCACTCGTCGTCAGTAATAGAGGTTGTGCATCTGCAAAGGAAGCCGCATGGTTGGGATCTTCTGCCTGCAAACTAGCACTGTAGACCAAACGACATGCAAGCCCTAAATAGTCACTTAGGGCTGCATCTAACTCAGAATTTTGTAGCCACGCAGGCACTGGACTTTCAGCCCAATGTTTAACCAAAACTGGGTTAGTAGGCTGTGGGACTAAGGGCAAAAGAAAGTCCTGCTGTGGCAACATGACACGTAAAGTAGACCCTTCAATACGGCTGGAAATATGCAGTAGCTTAGGATGTTTGCGCGAGGTTAACATAGCGTTATTCTCATCTATCAACATCCAATTTCGATCAAAACCAATCCCTGTAGGAAACAAGTAACCAGTCTTCATTGATATAGGATGGGTGGACTTAATTGGGTAGGTGTTGATTTCTGATAGGTACATTACGCCTCTCCTTGGTTACCCAATAGTATGCAGCATGGAGGAATAAGTCTAGGTGTGAATTGACAGTATTAATGTAACAGAAATAGTTACATCAACTGTGCTGGTATTAGGATATTTCTGCGCGAGCGACATTGATTATTTAATTAAATGCATCCCAAAAGCCACATGGCCTTAGATCTGATCGTTAGGTTGCTAGTATTATGAACTAACCACACGTTTGTGAGTGCGATAAGATGTGTAAGTGGACAATCACTTTAGGAACTTCACTAGTTCATGAGGTGATGAGCACCCTAGTTGATTCATTACTTGCTCAAGTTCGCTATAAAGTATATCGATACACTGATTGGCCCCTTGCCTCCCAAACGCACCAACACCATACATATAGGGTCTACCAGAAAAAACCATGCTGGCACCTAAAGCCAAGTATCTAGCAATATCAACGCCCGATTCAACGCCACTATCTACAAAAACTTCAAGCTTATCCCCCACGCTATCAATTATTTCCTGCATCATCTCCACCGGAGAACAGGCCACATCCAGCTGACGCCCACCATGGTTGGACACAATGATGGCGTCAGCATTGATGGCGGCACAGTGTTTTGCATCTTCTACGTTAAGAACACCCTTGACGATCAAGTTTCCTGGCCATTGCTGCCGCAACTTCTCTAGCATAGAAAGATCCACAGGCTCCTTTAAAGTGCTACGAATATAATTAGCGACATCCTTAAGGTTAGATAGCTTATTCATATAGGGCTGCATGCTGGCAAACTGTGGCATGCCGTTGAAGGCAGTAGCTACTGCCCACGATGGTCTAGATAAGGTTTGATAAATGCTATTGAGAGTGATTTTAGGTGGCACCGATAAACCATTCTTAATATCGTTTGGTCTTCTTCCGGCAACAGGAACATCAATAGTGACGACTAAATTATTACAGCCGACCTGCCGTGCCCTTTGCATAAGGTCAAGTCTGATCTCCTGTTCTTTAGGTGGATAAAGTTGAAACCAAAGATTACTTCCTGCACACGCAGCAGCATCCTCTATAGATGTGCTTGCTAGGGTGCTTAATATATACGGAATATTGGCTGTTTTTGCTGCTGAGGCATGATATTCCGCTGCTTTGGGCCAAATCAATCCACTTAACCCCAGTGGAGCAATGCCAAATGGTGCATCATACTCCACCCCTAAAGCGGTTGCTTTTAGGCTAGCGACTTGAGTTCTAGAAAGGTACGAAGGTTGTAAAAAAACATGATCTAATGCTTCTCTGTTGTGCGATACAGCTCGATCATTATTACAGCCTCCAACCAAATAGTCATAGGCAAACTTAGGTATGCGCTTTTTCGTAAGCAACTTGAGATCTGCAATGCTAGCAGCCCTGCTGTCTAATTTGTTAACCATAGAACCTAACAACCACGGTAGTTATTATTGAGGCCTCTAATACCTTGAGTGTGCCTTTCATGCTTGCACTGACTGCATGAACCGGTGCCTAATCACCACAGGATCCAGGGTGATTACTGGCACCGGTATATTGCCTGAGACGCATTTACAAATAATAATAGTCATTTGTTTGCTAGCAATGGCTTTTTCAACAACGCTTACCGCCTCATCAGCCTGGCATTCAATTACATTTTCACAACCACATGCACTGGCCACTGCCGCCAAAGAGGTTTTTTTACCGGCATAGGTGGGTTGATCGCCTGTTGAGCCATAACTTCCATTATCTATAACTAGCAAAATAAAGTTATCTCGGACGTTGTTGGCAATGGTTGGCAAGGTGCCTAAGTTAGTCAATACTGATCCATCACCATCGATGGCAATCACAGTTTTGTCCTGCGCTAAAGCTAAACCAAGTCCAATAGATGAAGACAGTCCCATAGTACCTAACATATAAAAATTGCTAGGCTGGTCTCCAAATAAATGCATTTCCTGACTTGGCAGGCCAATATTACAAACGACTAGTTGGCCGGAAAGGACTGGCACCAAATTTTTAATAATCTCGGAACGTATCATATCACTCTCCTTTCCAAAATGAAGCGTCAGTCAAAATCGCAACAGGTTTGTTGCACATAAAGGTATATTTCAATATCTCATCCAACTCATGAACGTCATCAGGATTATGGAAATGATAGGTTGGAATGCCCAGTTGAGCCAACAGAGCCTTGGTGTGGACTGCCATTTCAACCTGACAAGCCACGGGTTCCCTTAATTCTCCACGAAAGCTAATTAACATAGGCAAAGGCAAGCGATAAAACTGAGTTAGAGTCACCAGAGTATTGATGGTTACACCAATCGCTGTATTTTGCATGATAATAGCGGATCTCTTGCCACCCATAAATGCACCTGCGCATATGCCCATACCTTCGTCTTCTTTGTTGGCTGGAATATGCATCATGCTGGCACGCGCTTCCAACTCGGCAATTACACCGCTCAATTGTTTACAGGGCACCGTAGTAACCAATTCAATATTGTTCTTTTCAAATGCATCTATAACGATTTTGTCCAACAGCATGCTCACCTCCAAAGTTATTCTCAGAAAAGAATGATCTAGTATAATAAAACTTAATTCAATCTATATTTATTTGACTATAGGTATAATAAATATTTACAAAAATTACAGTTTTCACTAACACACATTACATACCCTGCAGTGCTCGGTACTTCGAGGCAGCTACCTATACCTGCAGCAACTGGTAGTCAATAATGAACCCTTTTAAGTTTAGTTTTAACTGCGACTGCCAGACCATATTGAACCTAAGGAAATAAGCAAAGTTATTTACAGTGTTACTTAATCGGCATCATTATAAACATTTCTCAATGACTTCCACAGGGTGCAATACCGAGCGTTCGGTATGCCCATGCGAAATTTGCTCAAAACAGCTAAATCCATTAGTAACTACGAAAGTACCATCTGTCGCTTCATTAATTGCAGGTTTTAGGCGACGTTCAAATAAGCGTTGTCCAATAGCCCTAGTCTTCTTCTTCAAGCCATAGGTCCCGGCCATCCCGCAACAGCCACTCTCGGGTTCCTGTAAGTCTTTAAAACACCGTTGCATCCACTCGCGTTCGTGTGACGAAATACCTTGGGATTTATCATGACAATGTAGGTGTAAAACCCCACTATTTAACTGTTTTGATAGGGTAATGGCTTCATCACTTAGAAAGCTGGTCAATGTTTTAGCCCTGTCACTTAAATCAAGCGCCCGCATATCATCAGGGAACGCGTTCAAGAGTTCATCTTTAAACACTGATAAACATGAAGGCTCAAGCACAATCACTGAACAGTGGGCAGGTAAGCTGGAGTGAAAACCCTCTAGAATTAAAGCCAGTTGTTTTAGTGCCTGAGCCAAAAAACCATATTCATATAATGGCCGTCCACAACAAAAGTGCTGCCTTGCCACAGCCACCTGATGGCCACTTTTAAGTAATACATTAACTGCACTTTTCAATAAATTAGGGCGATAATGGTTATTCACGCTATCTGCCCACAGTACAACAATGGGTTTACTCTGTTCACCAAACCAGTCAAACCCTTGACCCTGTCGATCAGCATGTTTTTTGGCCCAGTTAGTAAAGGATTGGTTCGCCAGCTTTGGCAAACCCCTTTCATCACTCAAGCCTAAAAACATTTTCGTCAGCCTACCTGTAATGCCAGATTGCAGCATATTTACCACATTAGAAAAGCGCGAAAGCTTAGGCAGAAAATTACCAATATAAGCCAACGGGTAGTGACTAACTGGGCGTCGTTTGTTGACATAATGAGCGGCCATAAATTCTGCTTTATAGGTAGCAATATCCACCTGCGTTGGACATTCAGTTTTGCAGGCCTTACACGACAAGCAATGTTCAAATGAATCAGCAATATCCTTGTTAGCCCAGCCATCCTTAATCACTTCACCACGCACCATTTCGTGAAGCAAGTGGGCTCTGCCGCGAGTGGAGTATCGTTCTTCCTGGGTTACCTGATAGCTAGGGCACATTGCACCACTTTGAGAACGACACTTGCCCATACCAATACAGCGTTCAGTAGCGCGAGAAAAACCACCCACATCGTCTTTAAAGTGCAACACAGTTGGGATGAGAGGTAGTTTATAGTCAGCACCGTAGCGGAGGTTTTCATCCATCTTGTAAGCATCAATGAGTTTACCTGGATTCATGCGCTGCTCTGGATCCCAGATTTGTTTAAATCTCCTGAAGGCAAGCATCAGTTCCGGCCCAAACATAATCGGTAAAAATTCACCTTTAGCCTGGCCATCACCATGTTCGCCGGATAGTGATCCGCCAAATTGAACTACTAATTCAGCAATCTCAACACTAAATTTACGCCACTTACTAATGCCTTCTGCTGAGCGGGTATCAAACGTTATTCGGGCATGGATGCAACCATCACCAAAATGGCCATATAGGCTGCTGGTATAACCATATCGCTGGATCAATGCGCTAAATTCACGCAGATAATCACCCAACTGTAGTGGATCTACAGCGGTATCTTCCCATCCAACAATAGGGTCTGGATCCCCTGGATTAAAGCTCATGGCTGTGGCTGATGCACCCTGCTCACGAATGCTCCAGATTGCAGCAGCATTGGCAGAGCTAGCTACTGGTAATACGGACATTACAAGCTTTGATACTTGCATAGCAGCTTCAAAGTTAGTGCATAAATGTTCTAATTTGTCAGCACTGTTTGCAGAAAGTTCAACTATTAACCATGCTCGACCTTTAGGCAACAAGGCTATTTCAGCTTTTTTAAGATTACGATCTGTTAAGTCACCAATAATGCCCCAGTCTAAACCCTCCATCGCAATAGGGGAGAATGGCATAATTTCAGGCACGCTATCGCCAGCAGCAAATATATCTGCAAAACCAAGCACAATTAAACGAGTGTGGAGTGGGTTTTGGATGAGTTTGACACGGGCTTGCAATACTGTGACGCAGGTTCCTTCTGTGCCTACCAAAGCGCGCGCCACGTTGAAGTCATTTTCAGGTAGCAGCTGGTCTAGGTTATAACCAGAAACCCTGCGTTTAATATTGGGGTATCGTTGCCGAATAAGCATCTGGTATTCATCACGAATCGATAGTAGTTCGCGATAGATTAGAGCCCGACGATCATTTCCAGCAATGATGTATTCAAGCTCTTCATCAGTTGTTGGGCCAACCCAGAATCGAGCGCCATCTGAGGTAAGTATTTCGAGCTGTAAAACGTTTTCGACAGTTTTTCCTGCAACCATAGAATGCGGGCCACAAGAGTTATTACCAATCATACCCCCTAGGGTACAGCGACTGTGAGTACCAGGGTCAGGGCCAAATGTCAGGCCGTGTACCTCCGCCTGTTGTTTTAGTACATCACAAATCACTCCTGGATCTACTAGGGCAGTTTGGTTTTCAACATCAATTTCTGAGACTCGAGTTAGGTAGCGAGAGCAGTCTACCACCACAGCCTTATTAACACCCTGACCATTTTGGGAGGTGCCACCACCACGCATTAGTACAGGCAGGCTAAATGTTTTGCACAGTGTTATGGTGTTAACAAGGTCATCAACCGATTTAGGGTATACGACACCCAATGGTATTTGGCGATAGTTGGAAGCATCTGAGGTATATAGTGCAACACCTGTTGCAGAAAAATCACATTCACCTTCCAGCATCTCTGTAAGCTCAGCGTGAAAGGTGTTTAACTCAGCATGGTAAATAGCAGGGTTAGTCATATTAATGTTACAGCTTGATGAATTAGGCATTGGGTCACTAATCATTGCTGCGTCAATAACCCATCGGAAAATAGTGGAGTGAATTGGTTTTAGGGGAGTGGCACGTGAAGTACAAATTTAAACAGTACGTAAAAGCACACTATTATTGACAGCCCAGATAGAAAGTAAACGATGGCTTTCCTGTTAGTCCACTCATCATGCATAGATGCGATTAAACCAAGTACAAATGTTAGGACGCAAGCAATCAATAGCCCGGTATACGGCATTAATGCACATGCTAGGAGCATACTAGAGACTAAAACTATCCTGCGCCACCAAGAGCCAAACTCAATCCCTGAGACCGCTGTAGGCTGTATTATTTGTTTACCTATAGCCAGGGTAGAAAATAGTATTAATGCAATAGCTGATGTTTGAGGAAACACTTTGGAATCAACGTCGGTATAACTAGCAGCATCATATAAAGTAATGAAGCCAATAATAATAAGCAAACTTGCCACTAGAATGGACCCTAACCTACTGCTGCTATCTGTGGGGGTGGGGGTAGCTGTGACTGCCTTTGCACCTGAATCAATCATTTTAAGTGTCCACCTTAATCTGCTTTTTTCTACTTAAATACCAAGGTAATATCAACGAAATCAGTGTGAAGGCGATAATGGCCTGTGATAAAGGCCGTCCAAAGAACATGCCGGGCAAATTATTTACCGCCGCTCCAATAGTCCACGCCTGAACAAACCCTTGTTCGGCTATGGGGCCAAGAATCAAGCCGAGCACGATTGGCGATGCCGAAAAGCCATATTTCGAAATAAGCCAACCGAATACGCCCAAGCACAGCATGACAACAACATCAGAGATACTATTTCTAATTGCATAAGTGCCTATGATGGTCATGAATCCAACAGTGGGAACCAGTACCGCTTTAGGAATAGTCACAATGGATTTATATGCATAACGGCCAATAATTAGACCAATAGGTAGCATTAGCACAGTGGCGATCAACAGGCCATAAATGAAGGTATAAACAATAGACCCATTTGATTGAAATAACTCTGGCCCAGTCCGCACACCTTGAACCATAAGCGCTCCCAAGATCACTGCATCGGGCGGAGTGCCAGGGATACCTAACACCAAGGTAGGTATGAACCCTCCACCAACTGTGGCATTATTTGCAGATTCAGTTGCAATAATTCCATCTGGCTCACCTTCACCAAACCTTTGATGAGGTTTTGCTGTGCGCTTTGCTTCTGTATACGCTACTAAGCCAGCCACTGACCCCCCAGCACCTGGAAGGATACCAACCAGCGTACCTATAATAGAAGAACGGATTAAATTAAACTTTGAATTAAAAGTAATACGTGCGGCACTAAGAATTGGCATTTTAGCAACATCACCAGTAATTTTTAGATGCTTCTCTCCTGTAGAACACATATCTATAAGCACAGGAATACAATAAAGCCCGATCATTGCGCCTACCACTTCAAAACCAGAAATCATCGTGTGACTGCCGAAAGTCAGGCGAATGTCCGCAGAAATTTCTGCAACTCCAACCGTCGACATAATCATACCTAACGCACCACCAGCTAGGCCCATCATTAGGTTACCTTCAGACAGGGAAGCAATGAGAGAGAGCCCAAAGATAGATAACCAAAAATACTCTACCGGTCCAAATGCTAAAGCCACAGACGCCAAGGGTGGAGCAAGAAAAAGCAGCGCAAAAGCACCCACCAAACCACCAAACACTGATGAGAAACAAGCTATGGCAACCGCCAAATCACCTTTGCCGCGCTTTGCTAATGGATAACCATCAAAAGTCGTAGCAATAGCTGAAGGCGTACCAGGTGTATTGAGTAAAATAGCAGCGTATGCGCCGCCATAAATGGCCCCAGTATAAATAGCGCCTAACAAAATTAACGCTGTTTCTGGAGCCATACTGAATGAGATTGGGACTAAGACTGCCACGGCCATAGTGGCAGTCAGCCCAGGTATAGAACCAATTAGGGTTCCAGCAACTACTCCAAACATAGCAACGGCTAGGTTCAAAGGCGTTAATGCAGCCAAAAAGTTGCCAAAATCCATGATTTATACCTACTTGTTACTAATTAGTTACTTAATTAGGCCTGCCGCACGAGCATCCATAAGGTACTCTGTTGTGCGCTCTTTCATAAATTCTGCCATTTGGCTAGCATCTATATCAAGTAGTGCAAATCCACCGTTAATCATTTTCTTACGGAATGCAGGGTCAGCATTAATTTCGCCAATTCTGTTTGACCAGGTAGTAACGGTTTCAGCACTGGCTGAACTAGGTAAAGCAATACCTCGGTATGCACCTCCCACCATGTCATATCCTAGCTCCTTAAATGTAGGAACATCAGGAAACAATGGATGACGAGCTTCCATAGCTACAGCGAGCATACGAACGGCTTTTCCTTGCTTAGCCCCAACGGAAGTGTAGCCCCATTGAGCTGTGACCTGTTCACCTAATAAGGCTGCAGTTGACGCACCTGTTCCTTTAAAAGAAACATATGTGGTATTAATGTCAGCCATCTTATCAAACTTAATTTGCGCTAGATTATTAGCTGAAGCTTTACCCGAACCTGACATAACCACACCACCTGGCTTTGACTTAGCGTCATCGATAAGGTCTTGCAGGGTTTGGTATGGGCTATCTGCTACAACTACAATGGCATCTGGGGTGTAATGAAACATGTAAAAAGTATGAATTCCATCAGTAGTAAATCCTACATCCTTTTGAGCAGGTTTAATGACAATATGAGGTAAGTTAACCCCCATGATTGTTTGCCCGTCTCCGTTGAGACCGTTTAAGGATGCCCATCCGGCTGCACCACCGCCACCAGGCTTATATGAAATAACTAAATCATCACCAAATTTTTCTTTATAAAATGATTGTTGTATACGAGCAGAGATGTCAGATTCTCCACCAGGGCCAAAGGGGATTATGTAATTGACTGAGTCTGCATAAGTGCTGCTTGCAGACATTGATACAGCTGCCGCCATAGTTAGCATTGCAGTGTGTTTAGCAATTTTTTTAATAAGCATTGTTTTTTATTATCCTTAAAGTTTAGCTAATACAGCCTAAATATAAATTTTTAAATTCAAGACTGAAGTTTTCGCATGTATTGATGCTGATGACAACAGGGCTTTTGTAGCTTGTTCGCAAGATGAATCACCTTGTTCAAGTTTTTAAACGATGAATGTCACTATTCTAATCATCAAGTATAATAAAATCTAAAACAATGCATATTTATTTTACTATTAGTAAAATTTTTGTTTACCATGTATTCTAAAAATAACTTATTCTCAAAAAGTTGGTTTCACTATGTCCATCAAACAATTAAGGTCGTTTTTAGCTTTTCAGGAAAATGGCAGCTTTTCTGCTGCTGCTGATGAGTTATGCATTACCAAAGCAGCCGTAGGCCAACAAATGAAGCTATTAGAGGAGTCACTACAAACACCATTGTTTGATCGCAATGGTTATAGACCCAGCCTTAACGCTGTAGGTATATCATTTGCAAAAGAAGCCCAAAAAGTACTAGATAACTATGACAAATTATTCAATAGTCTTGATGAGGATGACGACTATTCTGGCACCATTAGCGTGGGTTCAGTGCCATCTGCAATATTAGCACTGGTACCTTTATCAGTTAAAAGCATGATGATAGAAGTCACTAACACAAAGATTCGTATTGTCCCTGGCATGTCTACAGACTTATATGACCATGTACTCAATGGTTCCATAGACGTTGGTATATTAAGCCAACCACAAAGAATTGAGCCTAGCCTCCAGTGGGTGGTTCTTGTAGAAGAGCCGCTTGTGCTGCTGACATCCAGTAGCTTTAAAGGAACCGACCCGATAAAGATTTTACAAAGACAACCCTATATCAGATTGGCACAACGAACTTCTGTTGGCTTATTGGCAGATCAGTGGTTAACAAAAAACAAAATAACAGTTAAGGAAACCATGATCATGGATTCTATGGAAACACTAGGCTGTATGGTGGCGCATGGTCTCGGTGTGTCTGTAGCCCCTGACCTTTGTAAACCTGACCCTATCTTTTCGAATCTAAGAAAAATTACTCTTCCCAACAGCACCGATGCACGCGTTCTAGGTATGTTAACGAGAAAAGATAACCCTAAACATAAGATCATCATGAAGCTTAAGCAACATATTAATAACACCATTAAAGCGACGTAATTTTAGTCAATGCTGCCTATATTATGGAACGTTACTGGTTGCCATATCTGCAGCCAAAAATAGCCTAGAGTAATTAAATTGAACATAGACCTTTCACAGAATCTTAGGCATATTGAAAGATATAATATAAAAATTGTTGGCGAAAAGGTAAAATACAATGAATTATAAATTATTTTATGCGAGTGGAAGTGCGGCTGAAGGAGTTCGTGTAATTTTAGAAGAACTTGGAGTGCCGTATGAATTAATTAAATCTACTATAGATAGGAGCAAGCAACGCCCACCTGAACAATTAAAGATAAATCCAAATGGATGGGTGCCTGTTCTTATGTATGAAGATACTGGCATATACGAATGTGCCGCTATTACCATATTTCTGTGTGATCGACATTCAGATGCGCATCTTGCGCCCAAGTTCAATGACCCAACACGCGGATTGTATTTACAAACTTTAGTGTATCTTTCTACTTCTGTACAAACTGCTTTTCAAACTTATTATTACCCAGATCGTTTTGTTGATACATCTGCAAACGAAGCAAGCGCGAAAAAGCGGGGAATCAATCGGTTGCGGGAAACCTGGAAAGTAATTGATGATCAAATTGGTGACAATGACTGGGTGCTGGGCAGATGCTTTAGCGCAGTGGATATATATCTTTTCATGTTAACCACTTGGCTAAATCCAACCCTAGGACATCCGAGTACCGAAGAGTTTCCTAATATTAAGCGAATTGCAGAAGCCATGATGTCTCGCCCAAGCATACAGCTTGTTTATGCAGAATGGATTTCTGAGAATGTTTAAAAAACTATAACTATGGGCAAATAATATGGACAGAAATAACTAGAAATCGTCTATTGCTCCCACTAAGTTAAACCCTTAATCTAAGTAAACAGATTTACATTTGGAAACTGAGGGTGGGTTACATAAACTATAACCCTACTAATAATAAAACTTAAAGATATAGCAATGCTATCTTTTTGGGTCACTGCTGTATAAGTCAAAAAATATCTCTTTGCAGAAAAAATTGGAGGGGAAATATGGCCTGGATAATACTCGTATTGGCCAGTTTGTTCGAAATTGGATTTGCTGTTGGACTGAAATATACAGATGGATTTACTAAGCTTTGGCCATCTATTTTTACATTAACGTCTATGACTATAAGTGTTGTGTTAATTTCGATTGCGCTTCGCGATATCCCACTAGGTACAGGTTATGCTGTCTGGGTGGGACTTGGCACAATCGGTGCCGTAGTTTTTGGTATTGTCTTTTATGCTGAACAAACAAACTTAGCGCGTATTCTCTGTTTAGTGATGGTTATAGCAGGGATAATCGGCTTACAACTGTCTAACTCAGACTAACGCTGTGCGTTTAACAAACCACAATGCGCTAGAATTTGATTCAAACTTAATGTGCCGCCAGCGAAGCTGAGGCTTTTTGGTCTAGGTTAATGGAGTGCTTTAACATGTGTGGTCGCCTCAATGTATCTGATAATCCTTATGTTCAGGCACTAATGAAGGACCTTGGTATGCCCATCTTTCCTGAATTTCAGCCACGATGGAACATAGCACCTGGAACATTAATCAATGTGATCACTCAAAAACAAACCACGACGGTGCGCTGGGGTATCAACTTCAATGGCTTTTCCCACCCTAACTCTCGTACTAGTACAATTATAAAACGACCAGACCTTCGAGACTGGCTCGCCCGTTATAAATGCCTGGTGCCGGTAAATGGGTTTTATGAATGGCCTGATGCTAATCTATACCCTCAATGGCGCGGGCGTGACACTCGATTTCACATATCAACACCCCAAGGCGCAATGTTCTTGGCAGCATTTGCTAAACCCTCCGATACAGGCTGGCAGGCAAATATCATCACCACTGACCCTACTGCAGAAATTGCAGAGTTTCATCATCGATCACCCGTAATATTGAACCCTAGCCAGGCTATTGAATGGTTAAAGCACTCCGACTCTCAGCCACTGCTAGACATGTGCCTGCCATACACAGGAGAATTGAAATTGTATGAATGCTCATCATTTGTCGATGACGCGAGGCATGAAGGTGCCCAATGTGTAGCCCCAGCAGGTGAGTATGCAGATCAGATCAGCTTGCTATAAAAGGCAAAAAGTGTAGCTATCGAAAAGACATATGCTACCCATGCGCTACCACAGGCTATTACAAACAAAAACAGCCACAATACGTTAACCGTAAGTAGCTGTTTTTATAAAATTATATGGTAGGACTAGGCGAATTCGAATCGCCGACCTCATCCATGTCAAGGATGCGCTCTAACCAACTGAGCTATAGTCCTAGAAAGTCTAGAGCGCGAATAATACGGAGTTTAGGCCTTGATTTCAAGCGGTTTTCCCGTATTACTCGCCATTTAACGACTCATGAACTGACCTTTGAGTTGATGTAACTGATCACGATAACGTCCTGCTTGTTCAAACTTCAAGTTCTTCGAGGCTTCGTACATAGCATCCTCTGTTTTATTGATGAGTTTAGACAGCTGCTTACTGTTGAGTTGGCTACTGTCAGTAGTATAATCAAGCTTGTCTTCAGCCACTTTTTTACCCGACCTGCCATCTCTATTTTTTCCAGAACCCGGTGTATAAGCACCTTCCATTATATCTTGCACCGACTTAATTACACCTTTAGGTACAATATTATTAATCCTATTGTGCTCAATTTGCTTTGCTCGACGACGATCCGTTTCATCCATAGCTCTTTGCATAGAGCCGGTAATCTTCTCAGCATACAGAATAGCCCTACCGTTCAAGTTTCGTGCAGCTCGACCTATGGTTTGAATGAGAGAACGTTCTGACCGCAAGAAGCCTTCTTTGTCTGCATCTAAGATAGCCACAAGAGAAACTTCGGGCATGTCTAAACCTTCTCTCAGTAGGTTGATCCCTACCAAAACGTCAAATTCACCAAGGCGTAAATCACGAATAATTTCCACCCGTTCTACGGTATCAATATCCGAGTGTAAATAGCGCACTCTAACACCGTGCTCGTGGAGATAGTCTGTTAAATCTTCAGCCATACGCTTAGTTAATACGATGGCCAACACTCGTTCGTCTTTAGCCGCACGAATACTAATTTCTGACATCAGGTCATCTACTTGGCTCGTCGCTGGACGTATTTCAATCTCTGGATCAACCAAGCCCGTTGGTCTAACTACTTGCTCTACTACTCTGTCCGTATGATCTTGTTCATAAACACTCGGTGTTGCTGATACAAATATCTTTTGCGGTGCTATGTCTTCCCATTCTTCAAATTTCATAGGTCGGTTATCTAGCGCTGTAGGCAATCTAAAGCCATATTGCACCAGTGTTTCTTTACGGGATCGGTCGCCTTTGTACATGGCACCTAATTGTGGCACGCTGACATGGGATTCATCCATTATTAACAGAGCATCTGCCGGTAAATAATCGAATAACGTTGGTGGGGGTTCGCCAGGTTTACGTCCAGACAGGTAATGGGAGTAATTTTCTATGCCTGAGCAAAAGCCTAGTTCACGAATCATTTCTATATCGTAACGGGTACGCTGTTCTAAACGCTGTTCTTCCACTAACTTGTTGTGGTTGCGAAAGTACTCCAAACGATCTTTGAGTTCAATTTCAATTTCGTCTATGGCTGCCAACAAGGTTTCCCTTGGCGTTACGTAGTGGGTTTTAGGGTACACCGTTAGCCGCGGCACTTTACGTAATACTTGACCGGTGAGCGGGTCAAAGTAGCTTAGCCGCTCAATCTCATCATCGAATAATTCTATACGTACAGCTTCTTCGTCAGATTCTGCTGGAAATATATCAATAACATCACCACGTACACGATAAGTGGCGCGATGAAAATCTAGGTCGTTTCGTTTGTACTGCAATTCCGCAAGGCGCCTGACAAGGTCGCGCTGCTCCCACTTATCACCGCGATTGAGGTGCAATACCATCTTATGGTAAGACTCTGGATCACCCAAACCATAAATGGCAGAAACAGTGGCCACAATAATAGTATCGGGGCGCTCTAACAGCGCTTTAGTAGCCGACAGACGCATTTGCTCTATATGTTCGTTGATGGATGAATCTTTATCAATAAAGGTATCCGAGGCTGGCACGTAGGCTTCTGGCTGATAATAATCATAATAAGATACGAAGTATTCTACGGAGTTATTAGGGAAGAACTCCTTAAATTCGCCGTATAGTTGGGCCGCCAAGGTTTTGTTATGGGCCATAACAATGGTTGGCCGCTGTACCTTATTGATCACTTGGGCGATGGTGTAGGTTTTACCCGAACCCGTTACGCCGAGTAATGTTTGAGCAGCTAAACCAGCATCTATACCCTCTAGCAACTCTTTGATGGCTGTGGGCTGATCACCAGCAGGCTCAAACTTCGATTTTAATTCAAATTGAGGATTCATTATTTACTTCATTTGGATTCATTATGTAGGGTCCAGCGTGATACCCTATCCAGCAAACACAACAGTATAACGGAGTTATGCCAGTGACGTGGCCTCTTTCGCAACGAATACAATCTTTTAAGCCTTCTGCTACCGTAAGCATTAGTAACCTTGCATCAGAAATGAAAGTCGACGGTGAAGATGTCATCAATCTAGCCGTAGGTGAACCAGATTTTGACACCCCTAGCCACGTCATCGGAGCTGCAATTACGGCTATGCAAGCGGGCCAAACTCGCTATACCCATGTGGCTGGCACCTTAACACTGCGCCAAGCAGTGTGTGATAAGTACCAAAGGGACAACCAGCTTAGCTACCAGGCCAACCAAGTACTGGTGAGCAACGGTGCTAAACAGAATATCTACAACCTTACAGTTGCCTTACTAGATACTGGGGACCAAGTGATTATCCCTGCACCTTACTGGGTGTCCTATTACGCCATGGTGACCATGGCTGGAGCCGAATGTGTCATTATTCCTTGCCCAGCGTCTCAAGCTTTTAAACTCACAGCTGCACAATTATCAGCTGCCATCACGCCTACTACCAAACTGTTAATGCTCAATAGTCCAAGCAACCCTAGCGGCCAAGCCTATAACGGCGCCGAATTGATGGCCATTGGCGAAGTGCTGCGCTTACACCCACAAGTTATCATTTTAAGTGACGACATATACGAACACATCTATTGGGGCCAAGAACCTTTGGTTAACCTGCTGAATGTATGCCCAGACTTAGCTAACCGCTGCGTGTTAGTGAATGGTGTATCTAAAGCCTATGCCATGACTGGCTGGCGGATCGGTTATGCCGTTGGTCCAGAACTCATTATCGCTGCCATGACCAATGTGCAGGTAGAGTCAAGCTCATGCGCAAGCAGTATTAGCCAAGCCGCTGCAGAAGCCGCCTTAAATGGCCCACAGCACTTGTTAAAGCCAATGGTCAGCGCTTATCAACAAAGGCACGATTATGTTGTTGAGCAGCTTAATATGATGTCAGGACTTGAGGCATTGCCTAGCCAAGGGACCTTTTATAGTTTTGTAAATTGCAGTGCAGCGATAGCCCAGTTGAGCTATGAAGATGATGTGAAACTTTTAGAAGGCATACTCACTAGCACCGGCGTGGCATTAGTGCCAGGCAGTGCTTTTGGCTTGCCCAACCACTTTCGTCTTTCCTATGCCACAGACATGGCAATCTTGCAGCAAGCCTGTGAGCGGTTAAGGCACTTCTTTAACCGTTAGTTGTCTGCTGCATATGCCACAACCTAGCATAGTGGCCACCTTGGGTGAGTAACTCTTGATGGCTGCCCTGCTCCACTAGTTCACCATTATCTACCACCAAAATTCGATCTGCATCGACAATAGTGGACAACCTATGGGCAATGACTATAGTCGTTTTGTTAGCAGATATGTCCGCCAAGGCTTTAAGAATACTGCGTTCAGATTCTGAATCCAGGGCCGAAGTCGCCTCATCGAATAGCAATATAGATGGGTTCTTTAGTAACACTCTAGCGATAGCAATACGTTGTTTTTCACCGCCAGATACCTTTAAACCACGTTCACCAACGATGGTTTCTACACCATCTGGAATCGACTCCACAAAAGTCCGTAGCGAAGCCATATCGATGGCTTTCCAAATGGCTTCATCGCTGGCTTCTGTGCATCCATAAGCAACGTTGTTCCAGATAGTATCATTAAATAAAACGGTATCTTGGGGCACCACGCCTATGGCTTGTCTTAGGCTGAGCTGTTGGACATCTCGCAAATCTTGACCATCGATACGAATGGCTCCAGCATTAATGTCATAAAAACGGAACAGCAAGCGTCCAATGGTAGACTTACCAGAACCACTGGGGCCTACAATCGCCACTTTCTCACCAGGAGCTACGCTAAAACTGAGTTGTTTTAGAATTTGCCGTTGGTTTTGGTAACTAAATTCAACCTGCTCAAACTCTATCGCTGCGTGCTCAACTTTTATGATCGGCGCTTCAGCTTTATCTTGCACTGTTGACTGGCGTTTTAATAAACCAAACATATTCTCTATATCAGAAAGTGCGCGACGTATCTCACGATAAATAAACCCCAAGGCATTCAATGGCACAAACAACTGCAACAAATACAGGTTTACCATTACCAAATCACCAATAGTCATAGTTTTTTCAGCCACGCCTTTAGCCGCCAGGTACATTAAGCACGTCACACCTAAGCCAATAATTAACGCTTGCCCGGAGTTAAGCAGCGCTAGGGATAAACGATTATCTACCCGAGCCTGTTCCCAAGCCTGTAAATTGCCATTGTATTGTTTAGCTTCAAAGGCCTCATTATTGAAATACTTCACCGTTTCGTAGTTTAACAAGCTATCTACAGCACGGGTGCTGGACTTACTGTCTAGGCGGTTAGCTTCCTTCACAAAGCGTGTACGCCATTCTGTGGTCTTAATACTAAATACAACATAAACCACTACGCAGACTAAAGTCACGGCAGAAAACCAAACATCAAAGGCAAACAACAAGATGAGCATAACGCCAATTAGTTCAAGAATGGTGGGTAAAATGTTAAACACCATAAAGCGCATCATAAAGTTGATGCCATTAGTGCCACGGTCGATGTCACGGGAGATGCCGCCAGTTTGGCGGCTAAGGTGAAAATCAAGTTCAAGTTGGTGCAAGTGAGCGAAGACTTCTAAGCCCACTTTACGCATAGCGCTTTCGGTAACTCGGCTAAACACTGCATCACGAAGCTCACCCAAAAATACAGAACCAAAGCGCAGGCCTCCGTAAAGAAGTACAAAACTTAAGGGGATCACCAATAGCTGTTCTGGACTGCCACCATCTAAGGCATCCACAATATGTTTGAATGTCCAGGGAATGACGAAGGCGACGCCTTTCGCGCCTACTAACAAGGCCATTGCAATGATCACCCGTGCCTTATGGATCATAAGATAGGGCCACAAGGTTTTTAGAAGAACTATTAACTCAAGCTCTTTTAAATCCTTAATTTCTTGCTGACCATAGCCTTGTTGAGCGCTGCTTTTCAAGAGTCTAAATGTAAAATAGCTTCGATTTCTACTTGCACGCCTTTTGGTAATGCGTTTACACCAACAGCAGCACGAGCTGGATATGGTTGGTCAAAATAAGTGGCCATGATCTCGTTTATAGTGGGGAAGTTGGCAAGATCAGTCATAGAGATGTTCAATTTAACAGCATCCGCTAAGGAGCCGCCACTTGCTTCAGCCACTGCCTTTAAGTTTTCAAACACCTGCTTGGCTTGGACTGCAAAGTCGTCACTAACTACTAACATAGTTTCTGGAACAAGAGGAATCTGCCCAGAAATATAAACCGTATTGCCTACCTTAACAGCTTGAGAATAAGTACCAATGGCCGCTGGGGCTTTGCCTGTTGAAATAATGGTCTTTGCCATGGGAAGTGCACCTTTATGATGAATGAGATAATTAAATGAATGATAGCAGGCCAAGACTCACAATGGCCACACTAGAATACAAGAAAAGCGACAACACGAAACTACTATAGCTTATGACCAGAGGGCAACAAGGTCAGCAATGGAGTCCAACACCAAATCGGCTTCAGGTTCTAATTCAAGCCTAGTACTAGTGCCCGTAAGCACCCCCACGTTAAAACCCGCTGCAGCACTTTGGCCCATGTGTAAATCATGGGTATTATCACCTACCACCATGACTTGCTCAGGCCTTAACCCGGTCTGCTGGCAAAAACCTAACACCATACCTGGGCCAGGTTTGCTGCCAAAACCAGAATCATAACCTACGGCATAGTCAAACAAGTGCATACATCCAAAGCCACCAAGGGTGGCTTCAATTCCTGCTTCACAGTCCATCGTAGCCACACCAAGAACTAATCCTAGATCCGCTAAATTCTTTAAGCTTGGTGTGAGATCTTTAACAGCTATGCTGTCACCATAGTCAGATACTACAAACATTTTATTCAACAATGCTTCCACCTGATCAGCGGGTTTATTTGCTAGCGGTGCCCACACTAAACTAATATCTCGATTATTACCCGCCGCTAAAATAGAACCTCCTAGCACGCGATTTTCATCAGTGTCGTAGCCCGTTGCTTGCAACATAGTCAACGCGAGAGTTTGGTCTCCATCAGCTACAGCAATGACTGCGGCAAGTGCTCTGGGTGTCCATGTAGCGTGAAAATCTAATAGAGTTCCGTCTTTATCAAATACGATGCCTTTGATCTTGTTAGCATTAAATGGGCGTTTTACCGTGCTCACTAGCGCTTAACCTCTACATTACTTTCCACCACGTCACTCTCCGTAATCGGCTGAGGTTCGCTATAGCCCCGCCAACGACTAGTTCTCAGTTCACCTTCACGATTAAGTACAGGATATGCAATGGCGGTAAAATGTGAGTGAAGGCGTTTAATGTCACGCATCAAATCAGTAAATAAAGAGTGGGCCACAGGGTTAGCCTTATCAGCCTGCATGGTCCGGTGTTGCTGTCCATCTAAATACTTTTGATGATTGGTATTAAACTCATGTTTGGCCTGTATAAGCCCACGAGCGCTGCTCACGTCTTCACTCATCATTACTTGAAAAGACATAGGCATCACCTTGAAGATAGTCTTCATGCTGGCGTCTAGTGCTTCGTTTTCGTATTCGGTAAAATCAATGTGTAAGCTGTTTTTCTTTTTCAGCAACAAGGTCATACTACGTTCTAAGGTATCACCAGCATGTTCTATATTCGTTATAAATAGTAGTAAATCTTGGCAGCGGTGACGTTCGTCTTCAGTTAAATCCTGACCCCCTAACTCCAACAAGTAGGCATTAATTTGTTGGTGGAAATCATCAATAATATCATCACTTTGATGGATTTTTTTCTCCAGCGCATCATAACGTTCAGTCATACCTAAGTGCACCTCACGCAACATGTCTTCTAACAGTTCACCCATGGTGAGAGTGTCTCGCACGACGTTTGCTAGGGCCGCAGAGGGCGCAGTATCTTGCACATCTTTAAGGTATTTAGGGCTTGGCAAAGGCGCTAAAGTTTCTCGCGGCAGGCGCGTATCAATCCAACCTGCCAACTTACTCACAATTAACATACCAAAGGCTGCTACAGTGACATTGAATAAACAATGCATTAATACCACCTGCCAAGCCGGGTCCACGCTCACATAATTAAGCACAGTGTGGACTTCGGTCACCCATGGCGAAAACGCCATGGCGCCTATAGTGCGTAAAATTAAGTTGCCTAAGGGTGCCACCCGTTTGGCGTTACTAGACTTGCGAGACAAGTAAACCGGAATACCAGCACTACCGATATTTACACCTAAAATGAGCAACAGGCCAGATTCAACACCAATCACTCCTGCCCCCACAAGGCCAGCCAATAGCAGCACCATGACTAGGCTCGAATGTAACAAGAAGGTAAGTAAAGCAGCAAATAATATAGCTAGCCAAGGCTCCGCGACAAGGCTCCGCAGCATTTCGCTGAAGAGTTCAGAACCTTCCAAAGGCACGGCCTGTTGCCGCAATAAGCCTAATGCCAGCAGCATTAGTCCTAAACCCATGAGCGCTTCGCCGATGCCGTGTTGGCGTTTATCTTTGGCGCGTAATTCCATAAATACACCAATAGCCACTAACAAAGGGCTAAGGGCGCTAAGATCGAAGGAAAGAATGAGAGCAACTAAGGTGGTACCAACATCGGCACCTAACAACAGAGCCAATCCAGCTTCACCTTGCACTCCTAGGGACGCAGCAAGCAAGGCAGACGCTGTACTACTTTGAAGAATAAGAGTGAGCAATACGCCCAGGCCTAGGGCCGACCATACGCCAGCAAAACGGTCACGAATAAAATAAGTGAGGCGGCCACCAAAGGCTCGTTTCATTCCCTGCTGCACGCGTTTTAAGCCCCAAATAAGCAAGGCTACCCCGCCTGCTAAACCGATGAGCAGTTGGGTAATACTGGTGTCTGATACAGGGTCGATATGCGCCTCTTAATAACTTCAATCTTATCCTTGGCGGGGTTGCATTTTAAGTAGCTAGAATGCCACACTGCAAACCACACTATACAATAACACAAGTATTCAAAAATACTAATGATATGGACCTTAGAGTCATGAAAAATAAAGTTATTTTGCTCATTTTAGACGGCCTAGGATATTCTTATGCTCGTAAGCTCATGGGTAACTTAGAAGGTTGGTTAGATTCAGGTGAAGCTAACCTGTGGAAGGGCCAATCTGTCCTGCCCTCTGTGTCCGGCCCTTGCTATGCCAGTATTCACACAGGGCTCACACCACAAGACCATGGCGTCACTAGTAACTACCACCAAGGCAAATTAGAAGATGCCGACATTTTTAGCGCGGTAAAAGCCGCAGGTGGAACCACCGCAGCAGTGGCCCATTCATTTTTTTCAGACTATTTTCAAGCCAGTCCGTTTGAGCCTCTACGAGACATGGAGGTGGACGATGTTAACCGCCCCATTCAACACGCACGATTTTACACCATGGCTGGGGAGAACAAAGCCCTGACTGCCACGCCTTCAGACATCGATCTATTCTGGCAAATGAGCTTACTCATTCAACGTCACCGGCCAGATTACTTTTTATTCCACTCCAGCACCCTAGATAGTTTAGGCCATCGTTATGGCTTCGATTCAATCGAAATAGACAAAAACTGTTACACTATAGATGCTGCCCTTGGAGACTTTATCCCCCGCTGGCAGGAACAAGGATATGACGTAATAGTAACCGCGGACCACGGCCAAAGTGCACGAGGCCACCACGGCGGCACAGAAGCCATCATGCGTGACATTCCCATTTATTACTTTGCCAACCCTACTAATCCCATTCAAGGGCCAGCACAAGATCATGTTATTGCTCAAACAGCCCTTGCGCCTAGCATTTTGCAACGCATGGGCATTGCTATACCCGAGTCGATGCAAACCACCCCCGTTTGGATATAACAAAAAAAAGGCCCCATCATGGAAGACCACTATTACGACTACATCGTTATCGGCGCAGGTTCTGCTGGTTGTGTATTGGCTAACCGTTTAAGTGCAGACCTGAATTGCGAAGTGCTATTGCTAGAAGCTGGTCCACGTGATTTCAACCCGTTAATTCGCATGCCAGCAGGAATTACATTTTTGCTCGACCATAAAAAACTCAATTGGCGTTATCAATCCGCACCACAAGAAGCCATGAATCAGCGACAAATCCCTATACCAAGGGGAAAAACATTAGGCGGTTCCAGTGCCATTAACGCTATGGTCCATATACGAGGCCAGAGAGAAGATTACGATGAATGGCGTGCTCTTGGTAATGTGGGTTGGGGTTATGACGATATCTTACCCTTTTTCCGCCAGTCCGAGACAAACTCAGGTGCTCACATTGACCCAGGCTACCATGGCAGCCATGGCCCTTTAACCATAAGTGACAGGTCTTATACCCACCCTTTAAGCGACCAATTTGTTGAATCTGCAGTAGCGATGGGCATGGCTCATAACCAAGACTTTAATGGCCAACAGCAAGCCGGCGCTGGACGCTATCAAGTTACTCAAAAAGAGGCAAGACGATGCAGTGCCGCGGCGGCTTATTTACACCCTATTGCCGATCGCCCAAACCTAAAAATCATCACTGGAGCCCATGTTAGGCGCATTATTATTAAAGATGGCAAGGCCCTGGGAGTAAGCTATCAGGTAGATAATAAAGTAAGCCATGCTTTTGCTAGTCAAGAAGTAATTCTGAGCGCGGGTGCAATCGGTTCTCCTCAGTTACTTATGCTTTCTGGCATAGGCCCTGCGGATGAACTATCGAAGCACAAGATCGAAATGCACGTAAACTTGCCAGGCGTGGGCAAGAATTTACAAGACCATCTCAACGTTTCTGTATTGGCGCGCACCAAAGAAGCCAATAGTCTATATGGCCTAGACAAAGGTATTGGGGCGCTAACCAGCAGCATACGTTATTTTTGGAATAAATCGGGACCAGGCGTTACTAACGCCGCCGAAAGTGGTGCCTTTGCAAGCTCCAAATTCAGCCCTAACCGACCCGATGTTCAACTCCATTTTATACCCTTAATGATATTTCCCAAACCCGTGCCCGAGTTAAAAGAGCACGGCATCACTATTCATGCTTGCAACTTACGGCCTACAGACGTAGGGCAGATCACTTTGGCTAGTGCCAGTCCTAAAGATTCACCTATCATTGATCAGCGCTTTCTGCAGACCCAAGGCAATATTGATCGTATGCGTGAAGGTATTGATATATGCCGCGAAATACTTGCCAGTGGGCCCTTTGCAGACCTCATGAGCAATGAATACTCCCCCGGAAGTGAAGTGTTTTCTAATGCCCAAATCTGCGACTTTATAAAAGCTACGGCAGAAACCGAATACCATCCTGTGGGCACCTGCTCTATGGGTCAAGGTGAATTAGCCGTGGTGGACGCGGCCTTGAGAGTATATGGCATTAAAGGTTTGCGTGTAGCCGACGCATCCATTATGCCTAAGATTATTAGTGGTAACACTAATGCAACATGCGTCATGATTGGGGAGAAAGCGGCAGCAATGATCATTGCCGATGCTAGTAGTTAAATATAACTCATATCATAGTAACCCGCCGACCTGACAGCGTTGATATGCTGCCTAACAGGCTGGCTTGATGGTATAAATCTGTGTCAGTCAGTAGGGCTAAATTGTTCTGTAGTAACCGTGCCCTGGGATTTATCACTATATCGTGCACCATGCACTGTGTGCTGGTTGATTAAGTCATTAAGCTTGCTGATAATTTCTGCATCCAACACTAGCTCATTAGCACCAATGTTTTCTTCTAGATGTGCCAAGTCTTTAGTACCTGGGATGGCGATGATATTATCACCCTGAGCCAATACCCAGGCCAAGGCCAGCTGTGCTGGGGTGCAACCTTGGCGCTGTGCCAATCTCACATAAGCAGGTAATAAAGACAGATTAGCAGGGTAGTTATCGGTATTAAAACGCGGCATGGAGTAGCGCAAGTCATGCTCTGCTAGCTCTGAAGTGTCGTGTAACTTGTTGGTTAAAAACCCCCGAGCTAAGGGGCTAAAAGCAACATATGCTGCACCAATTTCTTGGCTTGCTTTGAGCACTTCAATTTCGGCATTGCGCGTCCATAGAGAATATTCCGACTGAATCGCACTTATCGGGTGTTCAGCGTGCGCCTTATGCAAATCGGCTGCACATATTTCCGATACCCCCACCGCACCGATTTTGCCCTCACATTGCAAATCAGCCAGTGCACCAATACTATCCTCAATAGGCACATTAAAGTCACGCCGATGCAAATAATACAGATCGATATGATCGGTTTGTAAACGTTGTAAGCTGGCTTCACAGGTAGCCCGTATATACTCAGGCCGACCATTGATGTTGGGTTCACTATCAGGCTTTTGACCAAAGCCACACTTACTGGCCAGAAAAAATTCGCTGCGCCGTTGGCTAATAAATTCACCAATCATGGATTCATTATGGCCATGACCGTACACCGCTGCTGTATCAAGCATGGTGTAGCCAAGGTCTAAGGCCTTATTCAAGAATATTTCACTATGCTTGCTACTGCTTTTTTCACCATAACCATGGGAAATGCTCATGCAGCCTAGGCTAACCGCTGATACGGGGCGCTTGGCAAGTAAACGTGTGTGATTTGGCATGTTATTGATTCCCGTATAAAAAAGCACTTCAAACTAACTACGTATGAGAAACCAGTGTCCTGACTTAGTCATCATTTGTAAAGCTGCTGAACTATTTTCTCACTGTTCAATAGACTTGGAACTGGAATGAAGATTAGCGAAAAATAACGAGACTCGCCCGCAACAAAACACCCATAGATTTTCTAGACACCAATCAATGCGCAACACCCATCACATTAGTCTGAGCAATCACCCGGTCATCCCCCAAGGTTTGTAATACAAACAATAAGTCACGCCAACCTTCACAATGGCTAGTGCGAAACTTCAATAAATCTGTAGCATTAGGGTCTAGCAGCAAGAAATCTGCTTCTTTACCTCCTGCAAAGCTACCTATTTTGTCATCCATATCGAGGGCTTTTGCACCGCCTAAAGTAGCGAGGTAGAAGCTTTGTTCTGGGCTAAGGTTATTGCCTTTTAGCTGCTGCATTTTATAGCAATCTGCCAGGGTTTGGAGCATGTTAAAACTGGTGCCACCTCCTATGTCTGTGCCCATGCCTATTTTAATACCATGGTCCTGCAACCTCTGCATGGGAAATAAACCAGAGCCAATAAACATATTAGAGGTTGGGCAGTGGGCAACAGCAGAGTCTGTTTCTGCTAAACGTTCACATTCGCTATCACATAAATGAATGCTGTGGGCAAACACACTTCGTTTGCCTAGTAAGCCAGCTTGGTCGTAAACGTCTAAGTAATTTTTTGCCTTTGGGAACAGTGCTTTTACCCACTCAATTTCATCCACATTTTCAGAAAGATGGGTGTGTAGATATACCCCTTCATGCTCTGCTAACAAACGCCCTGCAGCTGCTAACTGTTCATCGGTAGAGGTTGGTGCAAACCTTGGTGTAACTGCATATTGTAGGCGACCTACACCATGCCAACGGTCTATAAGTTGCTTACTTTGGTGATAACTTGTTTGCGCTGTATCCAATACATTGTCCGGCGCGTTGCGATCCATCATGACCTTGCCAGCAATAAGGCGCATATTATGTTTTTGTGCTTCAGTAAACAATGCGTCTACAGATTCTGGATGCACAGTACAAAACACCAAAGCCGTAGTAGTGCCATTGTTTAACAATTGGTCGATAAATACCTTAGATACTGCAGCAGCTTTTGCTGGGTCCTTAAAGCCAGATTCAACAGGAAATGTGTAGCTATTTAACCACTCCAGTAATTGTGTACCATAGGCGGCGATCATTTCTGTTTGCGGATAATGAATATGGCAATCCACAAAACCTGGCACCATCAGATATTGACTGCAATCTTCTACCTTAGAAAGTTGAGTGGGACTTAATTCTTTAACAATAGACTCATAGTTACCCATTTTGTGTACTAGACCATTCTGAACCCACAGCAAGGCATCAGGCTGATAGTCAACTGCTGCCTCATCCTTATCTGGCTCCCCTAAGCAATGCAACAGCGGGCCACGAATTAGACGTTCAGACATGCTCTAGAATCTCTTTAGTAAGGTTTACAGAATCTTCTTTAGTAAGGCTTTTATGACTAGCTGCCTTAGAATGTTGATATAAGTCCATCACCTGAGCTGCAATAGCAATTGCCACTTCCATGGGTTGTTTGCCACTAATTCCAGTTTTACCCATAGGGCAATTCAAGTGCTCAATGGTCTCTTGAGAATAGTCTTTCGCGGCCAACCTTTGACAGAATTTACGCCCTTTGGTCACCGAACCAATCACTCCCAAATAGCTTGCATCGCCACGGTTGAGCACAGCTTGGGTGAGAGCCAAGTCCACCCCATGGTGATGAGTCATAATTAAGTAACAACTACCCACCAAACAATCTACCACATGATCCTGAGGGTGTTCTTCATGGACACCCACCACACCAAGGGGCAACTCTTTAGGCAACATATCGTAACGGCTATCAACCCATGTCACTTGCACTGGTAATTGCGCTAACAATGGCACCAATGCGCGGCCAACATGACCCGCACCAAAAACAACCACCGGCATTTTAGTAACACTAAATACTTCAAACATCAGGCTCACCTTACCACCACAACATTGGCCTAAGCTCGCACCAAGAGGGTAATCAATTATTTGTGTCTGGCCACCTTGGAGCAACATTTCACGGGCTTGAGCAATCGCTTTGTATTCTAGGTGACCACCGCCTATGGAGTCGAATTGCTTATCTTTGGTGACTAAAATTTTACTACCTACACCACGAGGTGATGAGCCTTGCAAAGCCACAATACTTGCCAGTACATACGCTTGATTCTGTTGTTCGCACTGCCATTGGGCCACAAGCCAAGCGTTCATAATGCAGTGCCCGCTATAGAAATTTTAGCAGCCTGAAGCGCCCACAATACTCGCTCTGGCGTGGCGGGCGTATCCAACTGAGGATTCACCTGTTCGCCACCAGCAGCCCATATAGCATCCCGTAAAGCAGACCACACAGAAATACCATGCATCAAGGGTGGTTCTCCAACAGCCTTGGAGTGATAAATAGTGGCCTCATGATTTTTACTGTCTTTTAACAAAGCCACATTAAACTGTTTAGGTGTATCTCCCACGGCTGGTATTTTGTAACTCGCGCCACCGTCAGTGTGTAGGCGACCATCTTGCCCCCATACTAATTCTTCCGTTGTCAGCCAGCCCATGCCCTGAATAAATCCACCTTCTACTTGACCTAAATCAATGGCAGGATTAATGCTTTCGCCCACATCATGCAAAATATCAACCCTAGTTACCGTATAAGTACCAGTAAAGGTATCCACCTCTACTTCACTCACAGAAGCACCACAGGAGTAGTAAAAGAATGGGCTGCCTTTAGCCTGTTTACGGTCGTAATGAATTTTTGGAGTACGGTAGTAACCTGTGGCAGACATAGAGATACGAGCCATGTAAGCCTGTTGTGTAAGTTCTGAAAACGATATTGAGTGGTTAGGCCATGAGACTTTACCATCTCTAAACTCCACCTTTTGACCTTCAACTTGGTAAGTTTCTACAATATGATCAATTAACCGCCGTTTAATCATAAGGGCCGCATTACGCGCTGCTTGGCCATTAAGGTCGGTGCCGCTTGAAGCCGCTGTAGGAGAGGTGTTGGGCACCTTATCAGTGCGGGTAGAAGTGACCTCAATATATTCTAAAGGCAGCCCTAGTTCAGTTGCAACAATCTGTGCGATCTTAGTATGTAAACCCTGCCCCATTTCCGTACCACCATGGTTCACTTGTACTGTACCATCAGTATAGATATGCATTAGCGCACCCGCTTGGTTAAGAAACATGGCGGTAAAGGAAATACCAAATTTCACAGGTGTTAAGGCTAAGCCTTTAATGTAACGCCCACCACTTTTTAAGGCCTCTTGATTGGAGCTTCGAATTTCTTCTCTACGAGCCCAATAGTCACTAGATTCGACCAGTTCATCAATAATACGCTCTAGGTCTATACCCACTACTGTTTGATGGTAAGGCGTGGTGTTGCGCTCATTTTGGCTGTATAAATTGGTTTGTCTTATTAACAAAGGGTCTTTGCCAAGGCTGCGAGCAATGTCATCCAGCATTTGTTCAGCTAGCATCATGCCTTGTGGCCCACCAAATCCTCGGAATGCTGTGTTTGAAACTGTATTTTGAAACCAACGATGGCCTGTAATCGTTGCCGCTGGCAAGTAATAGGCATTATCTGTGTGGAACATGGCTCGATCAACAATAGCATCAGACAAATCTGGGCTGCAACCACACAAGCCATTGAGTTCTGCATTGACTGCAGTAATACGCCCCTGTTGATCAAACCCCACCTGCGCTTGGTTTACAAAAGGATGACGCTTACCGGTAAGGGTCATATCATCACTTCGTGCAAGGCGAAGCTTTACAGCTTTTTGGTTGCGCACGGCTAACAAGGCTGCAAGGCAAGCCCACTGTGCAGCTTGAGTTTCTTTACCGCCAAAACCACCACCCATACGGCGCATATCTACCACAACCTTGTGCATAGGCAAGGCCAGTACTTCGGCCACCAGCTTTTGTACTTCACTCGGATGCTGGCTAGAACTGTGTACCAATACACCACCATTGTCTTGGGGAATAGCGAGAGACACCTGCCCTTCTAGGTAAAAGTGTTCTTGGCCACCTACATGCTGATTTATGCTGAGGGTATTGACGGATTCGGTTAATGCTGTAGCACTGTCGCCCTTTACTAAGCTGTGACTCGGGCGAACTTTTTTGCCACTTGTCTGGGCTTGCTCCAGGGTTAACAAAGGTGGCGTGGCCTCTATATCGTTCTGGCCTAACAGTGCAGCTCTGCGGGCAGCGTCGCGGCTAGTTGCAGCAACAGCAAATATAGGCTGACCAAAGTAGCTTATGTGCTCTTCTACCAATAAAGGGTCTCCACCAAAGACTGGGCCAATGTCTGCATGGCCTGGGATGTCTTCTGCAGTGATGACATCAACCACGCCATCTGCAGCGGCAACAGCAGTTAAGTCCTGACGCTTTAGTAGGCCACATGCCACATTTGCCATCCCTACATAAGCGTGCAAACACCCTTCTGGCGCTGCAATGTCGTCGATGTATAGTGCTTTACCTGTCAGATGTAGTTGGGCACTTTCATGAGGCGTAGGTTTGCCCATTACACTAGTATTAGGATGAACAGTACTTGTTGATTTTAGGCTGTTGATGTCAGGAAGTTTTCTCATCGCATGGCCTCCTTTAAAAAGCCTTGAACGAGGTTGGCTGTCACCTGCTGACGATAGGCAGCGCTGGCTCTCATATCATCAATGGGCTGGTAGTCTTGGGCAAGCCATAATGGAACTTGAGCAACCAGTTGATGTGTTAGGGCTTGGCCTAACAATTGGCGTTGGGTCTCACTAGCCATTTTAGGAATGGCTGCCATACCACCACAGGCAATATTGATCTGGGTAATTGTACCTTGCTCCATAGTCACACTCATGGCAACACAGGTGGCAGAAATATCATCTTCTGCGCGTTTACTGACTTTTTCCACCCAAACACGTTGACCGCTCGATGGCAATGGCAATATGACACTGTGAATAAATTCACCTGTATTTAAGGCTGTTTGTTTGTATCCTAAGTTAAACTCTTTCAGTGCAATAGTGCGCTGATTTAAACCACGCTGAAGGATCAGTTGGGCATCCATTACTAGTAATAACGGAGGAATGTCGGCAATGGGAGAACTGTTGGCAACGTTACCTACCAAGGTGCCACGATTGCGTACTTGGCGTGAAGCAAAACGACCTAACAAATCACTCATAGCTGGTAAGTTCTTCTGACAAAAAGTTTCTACCTCACTAAGGCTTACACCTGCACCTATATGAATTTGCTTATCTCGTTCTTCCATCAACTGGAGTTCTGCCACGCCAGTTAAATCTATCAGGCGATCAATAGACTTAAGGCCGTGGGTAATGTCTAAAGCTAAGTCCGTAGACCCCGCTACCAAACGCGCTTCTGGAGATGCCTCATAAGCCAAAGCTAATTCAGCAAGGTTAGACGGCACTGCATAAGCTGCAGCAGACACTTGATGGCGTTTGGACGCCATGCTTTGCAACTGAGCAAGGCAGTGGCCGTAGCCACCCACCTGATCAAACAAAGGATCCGTTGCTCGATCCATCGGTGCTAATTGATCAGCAGCCAAAAGGATAGGATGATAACCAGTACAGCGACATAAATTACCCGATAGTGCCAGTTCAACACCATGACGGTGCTTTGCAAAAGCCTCAGGCGTAGCTAATGCATCTGCTGGCGTATTGAGCCACCAAACCACAAGAGACATCACAAATCCTGGGGTACAAAAACCACACTGACTCGAGTGGCAGTCCAACATAGCTTTCTGTACCGGATGTAATCTAGGACCCTGCAAAGTATCTAAGGTGATCACATGGCAGCCATGGAGGCTACCCAATAAAGCAATACAGGCGTTCACACTGGTGTAGGCAATCGCACCATGCGCTAATTGGCCGACGATAACCGTGCAGGCACCGCAGTCTCCAACGGCACAGCCTTCTTTAGTGGCCGTTAAGTGTTGAGATTCTCTTAACCACTGCAATAAGGTAGTGTCTGCTGCTGGATCTACTATCTCAATAACAGTTTGATTTAATAACAGGTGCATTTACGGTACTCTAGTTCGTTAGAGTAACATCTTCTCAATACTTGTCTATTTAGTCAACTTTTCATTTAACCTAACATTACGTATAATACGCATTATCGCTCTAGTAATTAATGGCACACCCCATGACCACAAATATCTCAAGAGGACCATATAAGCCTGGACGCATTAGGGAACAAAGCCGGGACTTAATTTTGCAAGCCGCCGAAGCGGAATTTGCGTGTCATGGTTTTCGTGGTGCAACCATGCAACGCATCGCTGAGTCTGCCCAAGTACCTAAGGCCAACATCCATTATTACTTTTCTAACAAACTGGGCCTTTATGGTGCAGTTTTGGAAAACACTCTCAACCTTTGGGATACCGTATTTAACGAGCTTTCTAGTCATGATGAACCGGCCGATGTACTAAGCCGATATATCGATGCAAAAATAGATTTTTCCCGCACCCACCCTACGGCGTCGCGCCTGTTTGCTAAAGAAATGATTAGTGGAGCGCCCCACTTGAGCGCATATCTGCAGCAGGATTACCGCCTGTGGTTTAAGCAACGCATGAGTATTTTTGAAAGCTGGATAGCTCAAGGAAAAATGGATGACTTAGATCCTGCCCATGTGATTTTTATGATTTGGGCCAGCACCCAATATTATGCTGACTTTGAACCACAAATTCTCATTGCTACACAGACACAGCATTTAACAGAGCCAGCATTTGTAGCAGCAGCTGACTCTATTAAACACATCATACTCAAAGGCTGCGGCATCTGTTAAAAGCGCAATGACAATTAAGTGCTCCTGGATGGATCAAACATCCTCGCCACTCTCAAGGAATTGTTGGTCAATACCCACTTGTGGCTTTTCATGCAGTACTCGTTCAAACGACTGTAAACGCTTGTATACCGAGAGCAGCTCAACAATAGTTGGCCAAGAATTAATTAAGTACTGGAATGAATTGCTAACCTGTCCGAAAGCGGTGAGAATTTGCTGCAAGATACCAAAGGTAATGGTGCCTGCAACTATGGTTGGAATGAGGATGATATAGGCAAACAAATTATCCGCCTGCAAATAAAAACTTCTCGCTACATTAAAGTACATGTAATGAAAATATAACCGGAAGTAATTTTTACGCACATTACTGAACAACTCATTTAGAGTTAAGGGCTGTGCACGGTCTTCATGGTCTTCACCGTAGACCAACTCTTTGCGATAAGCCGCTTCCACTCTTTGATTACGAAACTCTAAACCAGGTAACTTTATGCCAACAAAGGCCATCAGAAAGGTACCGAAAATAGACCAAAAAATAGCTGCATAAAATAGAGGAGAAGCGATACTGCCAATAATAGGCAATTCAGTAACATATTGAGATAACGACCAAAGGACGGGTAAGAAAGCGATCAGAGTCATAAAGGCGTCGACTAACGATACCCCCAAACCTTCCATAATGCCTGCAAAACGCATGGTATCCTCCTGTACCCTTTGTGCAGCACCCTCAACCTGCCTTAATTGAGTCCATTTAGAGGCGTAAAACTCGTTCATAGCCATACGCCAGCGGAAAATATAGTGGCTAACGAAGAAACGGGTCATTACAAACACAATGACAGCCAAAAAAGCAATTTCACCAAAGATGATAATCAGGTCGTACAACTCTTTGGCTGTTACACTACCTGGCTCTGCAAGAGCTTCTTGAATACTATCAAAAAAGGGCCGCCGCCAAGTGTTAATTGCTACTGACACCTGCACCGAAAAATAGGTACTAAACAGTATGAGGGCTGTGCCAAAAATAGACCATAATTGCCATTCATGGGGTGCAACACGCATCCACACTATACCGAACAGCATTAGGGTAGTGAAAAAGTAAAGGTAAAACCAGATAAAATCAGTGCTAATAAAATGGCCCAAACCAAGCACCGGTTCAGCATCTTCACCAGGCAATTCAAAACCTAACAAGGTTCCTAACTTATCTCCCCAGCCATACCAAACACCAATACATAAACTTGCCCAGACGACGAGTGTTATAAAAAACCATCGAGGATTAGGAAAAAAAGATTGAAACATAGGGACCGCCTATAAAACGTTTTAAATTAAATACATGTGCTCAACGTAAGGTTAGACAATTGTGGACATAATATCTACCTATACTGAAGCTTGACATCTTATTAGCTCAGTGGAAGACTGCATGTCATGTTTTTTGTGTGCCATAATACAAACAGCAGGTTTATTGACTGTGGAAGCATAGGTTAGGAAGTTGTTATTATTAAATTTTCTTTGCTGCTCCACATAGAGCGATAAAGGCCTACGCCATACCCAAAAGAAAAAGTTTCTCCAGTTATTTATAGACAAAGTTATGCCTAACTTTCAGTTATGACTGGCTTTAATTAGGAATAAATCATGCATTTTGAAGTACGTAAAGTCGTTACTAGCATCGAAGAAATTCGCATTGAAGGCGGTAAATCAACCTCTACACCTGTTAAAATGGTGGGCGTGGCGTATGTCATTAAAAACCCATGGGCAGGCCAAGGTTTTGTAGAAAACCTCCGCCCAAAAATCACTGCCGGGTGCTCTGAACTAGGTGAAGAAATGGTAGCTGCAATGCTATCTCACTTCCCTAGCGGTGACGCTATTGAGGCCTACGGTAAAGCTGCCGTGATTGGCTTAAACGGCGAAATTGAACATGCCTCTGCCATCATTCACACTTTACGTTTTGGCAACCACTATCGAGATGCCGTTAACGCAAAAAGCTTTTTAAGCTTCACCAACAAACGTGGGCCAGCTGGAACATCCATTCAAATCCCTATGATGCATAAAGACGACGCTGGCTTTCGCTCCCACTACATTACTTTAGAAATGCACATTGAAGATGCTCCATCAGCTGATGAAATCATCGTTGTACTCGGTGGATCAGATGGCGGCCGCGCGCACCCTCGCATCGGCAACCGCTATATGGATATGGAAGAAATTGCAGCAGAAAAAGCCACAGCAGAAGCCCAAGCCTAGTGGGCGCCCATTACCAAGCATAAGATAAGCCATAACCCAGCAAAAGTCCTATGGTCTTTATCCATTACATAGGTTTAGATTTAAGCCCATGGCTGATTCATTGGTCATGTACTCAATGAAAAAAATCTCACACTTCAGTTAATATACTACTTTAAACGGGGCATTAAAAAAATTTAAATATTCTGAACGTTTTAATATAAAATACAGCACATACGACCCATTGCCACTACTAATAATAGGATCCACATCATGCAACTAACCAATCCCGCACTATTTCGTCAGCAAGCTTATATTAATGGTGTTTGGTTAGATGCCGATTCAAGCGCTACTATTAAGGTAACTAACCCTGCCAATGGAGAAATCGTAGGTAGCATCCCGGATATGACTGCTGTCGAAACCGCTCGAGCAATCGAAGCAGCACGAGTAGCTATGATTAGTTGGCGTAAACAAACAGCCAAACAACGAGCGGTTATCCTGCGCCGCTGGTTCGACCTCATGATGGCCAATCAAGATGATCTTGCTAAAATCATGACCTTAGAGCAAGGTAAACCTTTAACTGAAGCCAAAGGCGAAATTGCTTACGCTGCCAGTTTTATTGACTGGTTTGCCGAAGAAGGCAAACGTACTTATGGCGATGTTATCCCTACTCATAAGGCTGATGCTCGGATCATTGTCACTAAGGAGCCTATTGGTGTAGTTGCAGCCATTACGCCATGGAACTTTCCATCTGCCATGATTACCCGCAAGTGTGGCCCAGCATTGGCTGCAGGATGTGGTTTTGTAGTACGCCCAGCAGCAGAGACTCCTTTTTCTGCCTTGGCTCTAGCCGTATTAGCAGAAGAAGCTGGTATTCCGGCTGGCGTATTTAATGTCATTACTGGTCAATCTCGCCCCATTGGTGCAGAACTAACCAGCAACCCCACTGTCCGCAAACTCACCTTCACTGGCTCCACTCCTGTGGGCAAGTTGTTAATGCAGCAATGTGCACCAACCCTAAAGAAAGTGTCTTTAGAGCTAGGTGGTAATGCTCCGTTTATCGTGTTTGACGATGCTGACCTTGACGCGGCTGTAACGGGCGCCATCGCAGGTAAATATCGTAATGCAGGCCAAACCTGCGTCTGCGTTAACCGCTTTATTGTACAAGAGGGCGTGTACGATGCCTTTATTGCTAAGTTCGCCGAGAAAGTAGCCCAACTTCAAGTAGGTAACGGCATGGACGAAGGTGTGACACAAGGCCCTATGATTAATCAGGGCGCCATTGATAAAGTAAAAGACCACATAGCAGATGCCTTAAGTAAAGGTGGCAACCTTATATGTGGCGGTACAAGCCATTCCTTGGGTGGTAGCTTCTTTACGCCTACTATTATTGGTAATGCCACCACAGACATGAAAGTCGCCACAGAAGAAACATTTGGGCCTTTAGCACCTATCTTTAAGTTTAAGGATGAAGCCCAAGCTATTGCTATGGCCAACGACACCGAATTCGGTTTAGCGGCCTATTTCTATACCCGTGATATAGGCCGTGTATGGCGTGTTGGCGAAGGTTTGGAGTATGGTATTGTAGGAATTAATGAAGGTATCATTTCCACCGAAGTGGCGCCTTTTGGTGGCGTAAAAGAATCAGGCATAGGCCGAGAAGGTTCACATTATGGCATTGAAGACTTCCTAGAAATCAAATATATGTTGATGGGCGGTTTGTAATCACCCCCATGCTATTGACTAAGGATTAACTGATGTCAGACTCAAACATGGATATAGCAAACCATTTTACATGGGCCCTGCAGGAACTTGTCACTGAGTACTGCTGGGATAGTATTTGGAGCCATGATAGTGATGGTGATGCAGCTAGGCCAACCGGCGTTGCCCATGTTCAAGCCGTTGGAACCATTGCCCTGCAGCAGATAAGATAACCTTGATATGAATTATTGTAGCCACTGTGGCTCTAGTGAATTACATAAAAAGCTACCCATAGGGGATACTCATACGCGTTTAGTATGCGTCCAGTGTAACCATGTGCACTACCACAATCCGACTATTATTTGCGGTTGTATTATCGAACAAAATGACAAAATCGCCTTGTGCTTGCGTGCTATTGAGCCTCAAAAGAACACCTGGACTATTGCTGCGGGATATCTAGAAATGGGTGAAAGCACAGAGCTTGCAGCCCAGAGGGAAACCCTGGAAGAAACGGGCATGGAGGTAAAAATACTAGGGCTTTACTCAGTATTTAATGTCCAGCACATGCATCAGGTGCATATTATTTATCGGGCTCAGTTTGTTCAACAAACCCATGAAATGGGACCAGAGTCCCTAGCTGTGGAGTGGTTCACCGAACATACATTGCCTTTAGAACAACTGGCCTATCCGGCTATAAAGACCATGCTCCTGCGCCATGCCAAAGAAAGGAAGGACGGACATTTTAGTTTATATCAAGGAGATGCCAATTCTGGCCGTCTGATTGGATTACGCCAAAACTAAATTAATTACCCTGTTTGCTTGCAAATTTAGCAATGGCCTTCATTATTAACCCTAATAAAAACCAACAGCACCGAGGCTGGGCTCATTGGTGCTATTAAAGCCTGTGGCGATTTGCTCGCCGAGCATGTGCCATCTACCCATGATCAAGACGAACTCCCTAATCACCTTGTCATCTTATAAGCTTATCAGCTAAACAAACTGAACCACGCTCGTGTGTGGGTCTCGGCTTTGTTTAGCCTGATGTAATTGCTCTAAGTAATCGGCCCAGTGCTGTTGCTGATTAATGCTAAGGTCATACAGGTAATTCCACGTGTACAAACCAGTGTCATGGCCATCATCAAATTTGAGTTGAACGGCATAGTGACCCACTCCCTCTATGCCTACAAGCTTAACTTTGCTCTTGCCCACCTGAAGCACCGCTTGATCTGGACTATGGCCCCGCACTTCTGCACTGGGTGATGAAATGCGCAGATATTCTGCAGTTAGGGTGTAGGTAACTTCCCCTGCACTTTCTGCATAGCTAAGTTCTAGAGTGTTGCTACTTTTATGAAGTTTAATCTTAGTCGGGTTCACAGGACGGATCTCGGTTAGCGTTTACGGCGAATTAAGTCGCGAATTATAAAACGGTTGGGATCTAAACCCCAAGCCACACATTGTGCCACAGGCAGGCTTTGTTTTGCCATCTGGCAGGCTAATATCTCGGCACTTAAAGGAGCACTAATGAAGCCCTTGGAGCCATGGCCAGCATTAATATAAAGCCCTGTTAAATAAGGCATGCCGTCAGCAAATTTATAATTAGCATCTTGGCGTAATTTAGCAAACCGATCTAATATCTGAGATTCATCAGCCAACTGCCCCACCATGGGCAAATAATCCGGTGTTACAGCTCTAAACCCCACCCTGCCGCCTGTGATAGAGTTTAGCCCAAGCCCCTTATTTTTGGGTAAAACGTCACTTAAACGACCCAAATTATCAGTGTGGTCTTGGACCAACAACTCCACATCAACAGATTGTAAATTATAGCTAGCTCCTACTGCAAATACGCCTTGCTGGGCTGGTGTCACATAGCCTTCGCCACACACCACCAGTGCTGGGCTTTGTTCTGCTTCTACATAGCTTACTTGGCCACGAATGGACTTTAACGGTATAGCTTGTTTAGATAATAAGTCTTTAGCACCATTGGCGTTGGCAAGCACTACAGCATCAAATTCGTACTGGCCTGAATGGTCACCGTTTAGGTTAAGTTGCCAGCCTTGATTGAGGGTTTGTTGCATAACTTGTACGTTGGTATTAAGCCACAAATTTGCGCCACTTTGTGTGTACAAAGACTCACACCAATCTACCGGTGATACCCACCCGCTGTTGGGAAAATATAACCCCCCTGCACTAAGGGGTTGTAGGGCCAGTTTTTCTGCTTCGGTTTGATCTAACCATTGCAACCAAGACGAAGGGTATTGGCGCTTTATCACTGCCTGCATTTGAGCCACTTGTTTGGTGCTAGTGGCTAACTGTAATAAACCACAAGCTTGCCAATACTTAGAACTTACAATGCGTTTTAGCAACGCCATGCTGTGTTGAAGACCCTGTTGGTGAAACTGCCCCGCTATGGTGGCATTGTCTGGCAGTTTGGCATACAGCATACCCAGTCGATTACCTGAAGCACCACTGGCTAGCAATGGGCCTTGTTCTATGAGGGTCACATCAAAACCGCGCTGAGATAAGCTGTACGCAGTCGCTACACCACTAATACCAGCACCAATAATAGCCACCTTGCTATTTTGACTGATACCCAGATACGGACGCTGCCATGGCGGTATATAAATCGGATCCGGGCCAAGCTCTTCGCCACCAAGGTAAACATCAAACTCACCCTTAATTTGTGCTAAGGCTTGCCCAGACTCAGCTTGTACAATAATTAGCTTTACATTCCCAAAATCAAGCTGATGGAACCCTTTAATAGCTTCTGGGTATTGGCCTTGAAGTTGTAGGCTTAAAACTTTTAATTGAGGCCAATTTTGGTGTAACTGCTTAAGGTCCTCTAGGTTCAGAGGTTGCTCACAAATAGCAAGGTAGCTAAGTTGTGAAATTTGGTTTTGGTATTCCTTAGCTTGCAGCCAAAGTTTCCACGTGATTAGAAAATCTAAGCCAGCGCCAAAATCTTTATCTAATACTTGAACCGTGGCCTTTGCAGCACTCGAATCCGCATCGCTTGGTGTTAGAGTGCTTGGTAATAATGTGTGAGTGGTTGGAAATAAGTGTGAATCTAAAAAAACAGTTTTAAGTTCTTTAAACCGTTGGTCTACTTGAGTGGAAGTTTTGTGAAACTTGGCGCTTAAAGCAGCCGCAACCGTAGGTGTTGCAGCCAAACTTTGAGGATCAGAAAATGCTTTCTTGCGGTGGCTGGTTTGCATACCTCAATATTATTTATTGAGGTGATAAGCTTCATAAAGGTGAATCGACTCAGACGGCCAATCACGATACATACCTTTAGTTTTAGTAGGTAACTGCGCAATAAGGTCAATAATCTCCATACCTTTGATCACCTTCCCAAACACCGCGTAGCCCGCACTGGTGGCACTTTTATCTAAGAATGGGTTATCTTGGTGATTAATAAAAAACTGAGCTGTGGCGCTATCAGGGTCGCTAGTGCGGGCCATCGCTACGGTGCCTCGCAGATTAGACAAGCCATTGTCAGCCTCATTAACAATGGGGCTTATTGTACCCACTTTGGTTTTTTCGTTAGCACCAAAACCACCACCTTGAACCATGAATCCTGGGATAACCCGGTGAAAAATAGTCGCACTGTAATAACCAACATCCACGTAATATAAAAAATTCTTTACGCTTATGGGAGCAGCTTGTGAATCCAATTCTATAATAATACTACCGTGGGTCGTTTCTAACTCAATCTGAGGGTTTTCTGCCCATAAGTTAAAACTTAGACTTAGGGCGAATATAGCCGTTAATAGTTGCTTCATAGGTTTATCCTTGTGCCGGAAAGGCTTGTTTAAACGGCTTAACCGTCACTTCAGCGTATACACCTGCAGCAACATAGGGATCCTCTGCGGCCCATGCTTGCGCAGTTGCAAGATCAGCAAATTCGGCCACCACCAAACTGCCTGTAAAACCTTCTTCAGAGGCGTGGGGGTGAGGGCCAGCTAGCGTTAACCGATTCTGTGAATCTAATACCTTAAGCCGTCCTACATGCGCTGGCCGTGCTTCCAACCGTGCAGTTAAACTATTCTCAACATCTTGAGAAATAATAGCAAATAACATAATTAATCCTCTGTTTCGCTGTCTTTAGGCATAAAACGAGACATGTAAACGCCTTGGGCTAGAATAAATACAAAAGTAAGGCCAAGCATGCCGAACAGTTTAAAATCGACCCAAGTAGATTCACTGTAATTAAACGCCACATATAAGTTAATGCTGCCCATGGCAGCGAAAAACACCACCCAAGCTAAATTAAGTTGACGCCAAATGTGGGTAGGCAGTTGTACACCTTTTTCCATCAACCGCTGTACCACGGGTTTTTTGCCAATAAATTGACTGCCTAAGAAACCCAAACCAAATAGCCAATTAACGATGGTAGGTTTCCACTTAATGAATTGTCCATCTTGCAGGGCCACTGTAAGGCCACCCAACACTATCACCAATACTAAGGTGATCAACTGCATTTTTTCTATTTTCTTTGTAGCCCACCAGGTGTAAGCCATTTGTAACATGGTTGCAGGAATCAGTACGGCTGTGGCAAGGATCAAATCACCCGTCATTTTATAAACAATAAAAAAGATGACGATCGGTAAAAAGTCGACAAGTAGTTTCATCAATAGGGGTTCTCTTTTTCACTCAGACTTTGTGACTGATTAGCCAAAGTGCATAGAATGTTAGTTAATTAAGCTCGAGCATTGTACCATGCAGTAATACGGACTTCTCATTTTCTATGCCTTATGACCATACATACATTTAACTGTATTGACGCCCACACCTGTGGCAACCCTGTTCGCTTAGTCACCAAAGGAGGACCTCAACTCAATGGCAACAGCATGAGCGAAAAACGGCAAGATTTTTTGCAACACCACGACTGGGTGCGGACCTCATTAATGTTTGAGCCACGCGGCCACGCCATGATGTCTGGTTCTATACTCTACCCACCAAACAATCCAGAGCACGATGGTGCTATTTTATTCATAGAAACCAGTGGCTGTTTGCCCATGTGTGGTCATGGCACTATAGGTACCGTTACTACTGCTTTGCAGGAAGGCCTGTGGACACCAAAAATTGAAGGACAACTGACCTTAGAAGTGCCAGCAGGAGTAATTCGTATTGAATATCAACAAGACGTAGATGGCTTAATAGACTCCGTACGTATCTTCAACGTGGCGAGTTATTTGGTCCACGAAGGCCTTGTGGTAGAGTGCCCAGAATTAGGCGAGCTAAAGATAGATGTGGCTTACGGTGGCAATTACTACGCCATCATCGAACCTCAAACAAACTTTCCAGGGTTAGAGCAGTTTTCCGCTGCCCAAGTGCTGCGCTACAGCCCATTAGTAAGGGAAGCCATAAATAAGGTAGCCACCTGTGTGCACCCAGAAGATCCAAGTGTCAATGGCATTAGTCATGTTATGTGGACTGGAAAACCTCACAAACAAGATTCTAGTGCCGCCAACGCAGTGTTTTATGGCAGTGGTGCCATAGACCGATCACCTTGCGGCACCGGCACCAGCGCGCGCATGGCGCAACTGCATACCAAGGGTTTATTGCAAGATGGGCAAGAGTTTGTCCATGAAAGCATTATCGGCAGCCAATTTATTGGCCGTGTGGAATCAACTACACAAGTTGGCCCCTATCCTGCCATTATGCCAAGTGTTCAAGGCTGGGCTCAAGTCACAGGTTATAACACTATCATTGTCGATCCTAGGGACCCATATGCCCACGGATTTGAGGTTAATTAGGAAGTAACGTCATGGATTTAGCAACATTAGAAAAAAAATACCCTATTAGCACAGAGATTAGAGTGAAATGGGGTGAAATGGATGCCTACCAACACCTTAATAACACCGTTTTTATCCGCTACATTGAAGATGGCCGCATTGACCTGTTTGAAAAGTTGGACATGAGCAGTAACATGAAAAACTTAAGTATTGCAGCCATATTGGCCTCTATCCAATGTGACTACCTGGCACCAGTTACCTACCCTGATACCATTATTGTATTCAGCACAGCCACTCAAACAGGTGCCAAGAAGATCGAGCTAGAGCACAAATTATGGAGTACCAAACAAAACTGTTTAGTAGCAAAGAGTACTGGTGTAGGCGTTTATTATGATTTCAAAATGTCTAAAAGCTGTAATATTCCAGACTCTGTTGTAACCAAGTTGGCTGCTCTAAAGGGCATCTAAAAAATGGCGATATCGCTGCACAATTACAACATTATAAGGATTAATGACAAGGGCAATATCGTTAATTGCACCATAATTAAAATGTGTAAGGATTACGCCCTCATTAAGTTAGAAGGCAAAACGTTTAGAGTACCCTACAGCATAATGGATGAGGTTGTTGGGCATGAATTACTCATGCCCGAGTAAGCCCCGTAAATTAACTTCGATGCTAGTAATAAGGCATTACAATATCATCTCACTGATTTTCCTGCTCTCCATAAGGGTCCTGTGTTCTCTTAGATAAGTATACAAACCTGATCCTATAATGATTACAGATCCAGTAAGAGTAAGCATATCAACGCTCTCGTTGAAAATGAATACGCCAACCAACAAAGAGAATATCAGCCTTGAATACCTAAAAGACGCCACAACAGAAGCATTTCCCACACGCATTGCCGAGACGACAGCGTAATAGCCTGAAATGCTAAAAACGATAGTACAGCCTAAATAAACTAATTCTTTGTCTGCGATGGGAGCAATATCTTGAGGGCTAACGAGTAATATTACTGCCCCAGCGATAACGACAGACGAAAAAGCCTGAAAAGAAATTATTGAAGATTCAACATTAAAAGGAATAACCCGAGTCACCAAATCTCTAACAGCCACGCCCAAAACAGCGACGAGCACCCACAACACTGATGGATTAAACCCACCAAATCCCGGCCTTATTATCAATAAAACACCAATAAAGCCAACAAAAACAGCCAGCCATCGGCGCCACCCAACACGTTCACCTAAGAATAGAGCAGCTCCCATAGTGATTGTTAAAGGCGTTATTTGAAACACCGCCGCAACTGTTGATATAGGGACAAGCGATAGTGACGTGACAAATGCCACGGCAGCAATAGCTTCTGCAAACATCCTAGTCAGTGTTGCTCGCGTCCATAGGTTAGATGCCAGTAAGCTGTGTCCGCTTGTGAGGGCCACGATTGCAAAAAACACAGAACTGCACAAACCAATACTAATCAGAATTTGACCAATAGAGATAGTGCTAGAAAGCTGCTTGATAAACGCATCTTCTATCGTAAACCCCGCCATCGCGGCGAGCATTAACAATATCCCTTTTCGGTTATTTATGCTGCTATTCAAAGTTAGTGACACCAATCATTAATCGACCTGTAATGTAAACTAAAGTAGCTGCGGAAGGAACATATCAATTAAGAATTAACATCACCTTATGCTTGTGCTTGTGCTTGTTTAAACGCAGGTTACAACCATACCGTTATTGCTTTAGTCGATACCCAGTCTTAAAGATCCAAGCGATCAATGCCAAACAAATACCCATAAACAACATCACCATAAGTAAGCTAATACCTACGCTGACATCAGAAATCTCATAGAAACTCCAACGGAAACCACTAATTAAATACACCACGGGGTTAAACATAGTAACGGTTTGCCAGGCGCTTGGCAGCATATCTATGGAGTAAAATGCTCCGCCTAAAAACACCATTGGGGTAACTACCAAGAGAGGAATTAATTGCAACTTTTCAAAGCCATCAGCCCAAATACCTATGAGAAAGCCAAATAGGCTAAAGGTAATGGTAGTGAGGATTAAGAAGGCTAACATCCAAAATGGATGGGCGATTTGAATCGGCACAAAAAAACCTGCTGTAGCAAGAGTAATTAGACCAATTAATAGCGATTTAGTAGCCGCAGCACCCACATAACCCACAGTCGCTTCCCAGAAGGACATAGGTGAAGAAAGCACTTCATAAATGGTGCCTGAGAAACGTGGAAAGTAGATACCAAAAGAGGCGTTAGACAAACTTTGGGTCATGATGGATAGCATGATCAAACCAGGCACAATAAAAGCACCGTAGCTAATGCCGCCAACAGACTCTATGCGTGACCCAATAGCACCGCCAAACACCACAAAATAAAGCACCGTTGAAAGCACCGGTGAGACCACACTTTGAGTAATAGTGCGCTTTGTACGGGACATTTCAAAAGTATAGATGGCCCACATTCCTCTTACATTCATGCTGCGTCCTCCACTAGGTCGACAAATATTTCTTCCAGGCTACTTTTTTGTGTATGTATGTCTTTCACGCCTAAGCCTGCACTGGAGACAGACTGTAAAAGACCTGCAATATCCACTTCTGGTGCATCTTTGTCGTAGTGGTAAACAATACTTAGACTGTCTTCAGCAAGGCAAAAGCCTTGTTCTGCTAGCACAGTCGGCATGGTATCAAGGCATTCCATCAATTCAACTTTAAGTTGTTTTTGGCCCATTCGAGACATCAATAATTGTTTATCCTCAACTAATAACAACTTACCGCCGCTAATCACACCAATACGGTCGGCAATAGCTTCTGCTTCTTCAATGTAATGGGTGGTCAATACAATGGTGACGCCTTGATTGCGTAACTCATCTACCATGCGCCACATGTCTTGTCGCAGGGTTACGTCTACACCCGCTGTGGGTTCATCTAAAAACAACACCTGAGGTTCATGAACAAGCGCCTTAGCGATTAATAAACGGCGTTTCATGCCCCCAGACAAAGTCATAATACGGTCGTCTTTTTTATCCCATAGGGACAGGTCTTTCAAAACCTTTTCAACCACCTGTGGATTCCTGGGCAAGCCAAATAAACCACGAGAGAATGTGAGATTATTCCAAGGTGTTTCAAAGGCATCAGTAGTGAGTTCTTGAGGTACTAAACCAATAAGGCTGCGGGTTTGACGATAGTTCTTAATAATATCAAAACCACCCACAGTAACACTGCCTGAGGTTGGGTTAACAATGCCACAAATGGTGGATATGAGAGTCGTTTTACCGGCGCCATTTGGGCCAAGTAAAGCAAGAATTTCACCTTTTTTAACGCTCAGGTTTATGTTATTTAAGGCCACAAAGCCACTGGCATATTGTTTGCCTAAATTGGTGATTTCAATCATTTTTAATATCCTATAAGGATGTGATTTAGTAAGTTTTAATATACTCATTTTTACTGATTTTAGCCAATAAAAAACCGGCTACAAGAGCCGGTTTTTTAGTAAGCATGGTTAGCTTGGGGGATGATTACATCATGCCGCCCATACCACCCATACCACCCATATCTGGCATGCCACCAGGTGCACCAGCATCGTCTGCAGGTGCGTCGGCAATCATACACTCTGTAGTAAGCATCATGCCCGCAACAGAAGCTGCAGCTTGAAGCGCAGTACGAGTTACTTTGGCTGGATCTAGGATCCCCATATCGATCATGTCACCGTAGTCGCCCGTGCTAGCGTTGTAACCATAGTTACCAGAACCCGACTTAACCTTGTCTACAACAACAGAGGCTTCGTCACCTGAGTTGGTAGCGATTTGACGCATAGGAGATTCCATCGCCCTAAGGGCAACTTTAATGCCTACAGTTTGATCAGGATTAGCACCTTCAAGGCCTTCAATGCCTTGTAGAGCACGAATTAGAGCAACACCGCCTCCTGGAACTACGCCCTCTTCAACGGCAGCACGGGTTGAGTGCAATGCATCTTCTACACGTGCTTTCTTCTCTTTCATTTCTACTTCAGTAGCAGCACCAACCTTGATTACGGCAACGCCGCCTGCAAGCTTAGCCACACGCTCTTGTAGCTTCTCACGATCGTAGTCTGAAGATGTGTCAGCAATTTGCGCACGGATCGCATTAACACGACCTTCGATAGTAGCTGCTTCGCCTACACCATCAATGATGATGGTGTTTTCTTTAGACATAGTCACACGCTTCGCTTGGCCTAACTGCTCTAGAGTAGCAGTTTCTAGAGACAAACCAATTTCTTCAGAAATCACAGTACCACCGGTAAGGATAGCGATGTCTTCTAACATGGCCTTACGACGATCGCCAAAGCCAGGTGCCTTAACAGCACATACTTTAACGATACCGCGCATGTTGTTCACTACCAACGTTGCAAGGGCTTCACCTTCAACGTCCTCAGCAACGATCAACAATGGACGACTTGACTTAGCAACAGCTTCCAAGATTGGGAGCAAGTCACGGATGTTAGAGATCTTCTTGTCTACCATTAGTAGGAAAGGCATTTCCAACTCGGCAGTCATGTTATCTTGGTTGTTTACAAAGTAAGGAGACAAGTAACCACGGTCAAACTGCATGCCTTCAACAACATCTAGTTCGTCCTGTAGAGAAGTGCCTTCTTCTACAGTGATAACGCCTTCTTTGCCTACTTTTTCCATCGCTTCAGCGATGATCGTACCAACAGTGCTATCAGAGTTAGCAGAAATAGTACCTACTTGAGCAATAGCATTGGTGTCTGCACATGGCGTAGCCATGGCTTCAATTTGAGCTACTATGGCCGCAGACGCTTTGTCGATGCCGCGCTTAAGGTCCATTGGGTTCATGCCTGCTGCAACAGCCTTAAGCCCTTCGTTTAGGATCGATTGAGCCAAAACAGTGGCAGTTGTTGTGCCGTCACCAGCCACATCGTTCGCTTGGGAAGCAACTTCCTTCACCATTTGAGCGCCCATGTTTTCAAACTTGTCTGCTAGTTCAATTTCTTTAGCTACAGACACACCATCTTTAGTGATAGTCGGTGAGCCAAAGGCTTTGTCTAACACAACGTTACGGCCTTTAGGGCCCAAGGTTACTTTTACAGCGTCGGCTAGAACGTTTACGCCGTTTATCATACGGCTACGAGCCGAATCACCAAATCTTACTTCTTTAGCTGCCATGTCAAAAATTCCTGTATCAAAAATGGTTTAAATTAAGCTTCAAGGACGCCGTAGATTTCGCTTTCGCTAACGATAAGCACTTCTTCACCATCGATCTTAGCGGTGCTGTTACCAGCATAAGGACCAAACAGTACCGTGTCGCCAACCTTAACGCTCATTGCTTGCTGTTCACCATTGGTAGTAATACGGCCAGGGCCTACTGCCAATACTTCACCTTGGTTTGGCTTTTCTGCAGCACTACCAGGCAGCACGATGCCACCAGCACTAGTTGCTTCTTCTTCCTGACGACGAATTACAACGCGATCGTGTAAAGGACGGATGCTCATTACGCTTGCACTCCTAAAGTGTATGTCTCCAGCTAAGCTGGAATTGTTGTTAATATCGAACTCTTAGATATGGGGTGAAGTGCGCTTTTCAATAGCAAACCCAAAATAAAGTCTAGATAACTAAACTTTATTCAATTTTATCCCGTGGCTGAGCATCTTTAGGTGCTTCAAAGTCCCCATCTATTATACTTTCGTCGCTGTTAAAACCACCCTGGCCAAAACCTTGAGGGCCAAAACTGCCAGCGGCACCATTCGCACTAGAGAAGGCTTTAAACCGACCCATCAAACGCGACGCAAAAAATTGCCGAGTAAAGGGTACTAACAACAAAAAACCAATGGCATCCGTAACAAACCCTGGAGTCAATAGTAGGGCACCACCAACAGCTAGCAGGATACCTTCTAACATTTCTTTAGCAGGAATCTGGCCCGACTGTATACGCCAAGTGGCTCGGCTTAGGGTCGCCAAACCCTGGTGACGTAATAAATTGATGCCAATAAAAGCCGTGAGCAACACCAAGGCAATGGTCCATAAAGCACCAATTTGTTGGCCCACTTGTATAAGCACGACCATTTCTACAATAGGTACGGCGATAAATATGGCAAAAAGAAAACGCATAATGATGTAATCTTAGTTAAGTTAACTGTGCTTCTTATATGCGGCCATACTAGAAAAATGAAAGACCCCCAAAAACAACATAAAGAGCAACAATTATTAGGGCGCCAACAGCTATACCAAACCATTGCTGCCATCCCCCGCGGCAAAGTAGCAAGTTACGGTCAGCTCGCCGCCCTTGCCGGACACACAGGTGCTGCACGCTGGGTGGGTTGGTGTCTGCGACATTTACCTAAGGATTCAAGTTTACCTTGGCACCGAGTCATCACTGCCAGCGGCAAACTGGCCTTTCCACTAGCCACGGCAGGTTATTTGCGACAGTGTGAAAAGCTTGAACAAGAGGGTGTACCGTTAAAAAACCACAAAGTGTCTATGAAACTGTATCAGTGGAAACCGTAAGGCTAGAGTCTATGCAAACGCAGCATTACAAACACAAGCCCTACTTAATTGAAGACGAATCAGGCCAGCAATTACGTGGGTAACACTCCTGTAAAGTCTCGCCCAGCAAACCTATTTGCCTTAGCCTGCCTACTGTTACTGGGCTGCGTATGGGGCAGCACCATCATCATCACCAAACACGTGGTTTCTACCGGTCACCAACCCTTAGGTTTAATCTTTTGGCAACTGATATGGGGGGCGGTGTTGCTCAGCGTCATTGCTCGTTTGCAGGGGACTCCCCTACCCATGAGCTGGACCCACATCCGCTTTTACACAATTGTTGCTGTGGTTGGCACTATTATTCCAAATACCTTCACCTACATTGCAGCTCCGCACATCCCAGCAGGGTTATTAGCCATAAGCCTCACCACAGTGCCTATGTTTACACTTATTGTCGCTTTACTGATTCAAAGTGAACGCTTCAACGGCATACGTATGCTGGGTATTTTGCTAGGTGCCATAGCTATCGCATTAATCATCGGTCCAGAAGCAGATTTTAGCCGCCAAGGTATTGGCCTATTTATGCTATTAGCCCTTGTTGCGCCACTATTTTATGGTGTTGAGGGTAATTACCTTGCCCTTAAAACCCCACCTCACACAGACGCTCTGACCACTGTGCGCGGCGCTTCTATCATTGGCCTAGTCATCTGCACTCCCATTACTTTGGCTACCAACTCATGGGTGGATTTAAGTCAAACTTGGACGTCTGTTGAATGGGCTATTTTGGCAAACAGCGTATTACACGTGATCACCTACGCTGGCTACATTTGGTTGGTGGGCCGAACTGGTGCAGTATTTGCTAGCCAGGTAGCTTATATTGTTACCTTATCAGGCGTTTTTCTGGGCATGATGATACTAGGAGAACGTCATACCCCGCTAATATGGCTAGCCCTCGGTTGCATGCTTATTGGTTTACTACTGGTTCAACCTAAAAACACACATAACAACAGGTAATTCAGCAGTTTAGTATTTGAATCGCACTCCATTTATCAAGTAAAATAGAACTCATTTAAAAATTGGAGGCCTTTGCACAATACAGATGCAAAAGTCTCCGAAGCTCCGGATTTACGTTTCGGCTCGCTAAGGAACCTGTCATGACTCAAGATCAGTCCCCAATAGTTGTTTGTGCCCTTTATAAATTTGTCACCCTAGAAAAATTTCAAGACCTGCGCCAACCCTTACTTAAAGTCATGGAGTACAACAATATTCGTGGCACCTTGTTGCTTGCGTCAGAAGGCATCAACGGCACCGTAGCCGGCAACCGTAAAGGCATTGATAGACTGATGGCTTGGTTTGAGAAGGATGGGCGCCTTGGCAACATCGTCACTAAAGAGTCCTTTGAAGCCAGCAATCCGTTTTATCGCACTAAAGTGAAATTGAAGAAAGAAATTGTCACCATGGGGATTGAAGGCATCGATCCTAAGCAGGTGGTAGGTACTTATATTAAACCTAAGGACTGGAACGCCCTTATTTCTGATCCAGACGTAGTGTTGGTAGACACACGCAATGACTACGAAGTAAAGGTGGGCACCTTTGAAGGTGCATTAAACCCAAACACCACTAATTTTCGTGAGTTTCCACAGTATGTGAGTGACAACCTAGATCCTAAAGCCAACAAAAAAGTCGCCATGTTCTGCACTGGTGGTATACGTTGTGAAAAGTCTACAGCCTACTTAAAAGAACAAGGCTTTGACGAGGTGTATCACTTGCAAGGCGGTATCTTAAAATACCTTGAAGAGGTGCCAGAAGAAGATACCATGTGGCAAGGTGAGTGTTTTGTATTTGACAACCGCGTCACAGTTAACCACCAGCTGGAAAAAGGCCAATACGACCAATGCCACGCTTGTCGTTTACCTATTACTAAAGAAGAACAAACTAGCGACAAATTCTTAGAAGGTATTAGCTGCCCATACTGTTTTGACAAACACACCCCAGATCAGCGTCAACGTTATCAAGAACGTCAGCGCCAAATGCAACTGGCCCAAGAACGTGGCGAAGCCCACATAGGTGCTGATGCCATCGATACAATCGCGCAACGGCGCCAGGCTAAAGCACAAGAAAAACAAGATCAACGGGATAAATAACTACTCGCTACATGAGCCTCGTTTGCAAAAATTTCGTGCAGCGCTTTAATTTGATAGGTAATGCATTCATCACCTGGACGAAAAGGATCATAAATGGGTAAATCTTTAAGCAGCTAATAGTCTAAGACGGCTTACTGGCCGCTCATCAATAACAATATGAATAGCAGCAGTCACTAACGCAATGGCTGCAGCTGCCCACCAAACATTATTATAACTGCCCGTTGTATCATACAAATAACCACCCAACCAAACCCCTAAAAATGAACCTAGCTGATGGTTTAAAAAGACAATGCCATACAGGGTACCCATGTACTTTAATCCAAACATTTGTGCCACTAGACCAGAAGTAGGAGGCACAGTAGCAAGCCATAAGAATCCAGTCATAATAGAAAACAGGTACACAGAGGTGGTGGTGATGGGTGTTAGCATAAAGGCCGCAATGGCCACAGCACGTAATAAATAGATAATACCTAACAGATTTTTCTTGGAATACTTGCCAGACAAAGAACCGAATAACAAACAACCAAAGATGTTGAAAAAACCGATTAATGACAAACTAATAACGGCAACTTGGGCATCAAAACCATTGTCAGACAAGTAGGCAGGCATGTGCACAGTGATAAATGCTAATTGGAAACCACAGACAAAAAAGCCAGCGATAAGCAACCAATAGTGCACGTGTCCACTGGCCTCTTTAAGTGCGTCAGACAAGGTTTGATCTTGCTCTGAACTAACGACCACAGACTGTTGGCCATCATTGCGAAAGGGCCTCGACAACAACAGCATACATAATGAGCCACCTGCTAAAATCATTAGTGTGGTTTGCCAGCCATAGGCAGAAATGAATTCTTGCGCTACCGGAATCACCAGTAATTGGCCGAAAGAGCCTGCAGCAGTGCCCAAGCCTAGGGCCAATCCTCGATTTTCTTCACTCACCATTCGGGCTAAAGCGGGCAAGACCACACCTAAACCTGTACCCGCAATACCCATGCCCACTAAAATTCCAGCGCCTATGTGTAGGCCCCAAAAGCTGTCAGCTGTCGCTGTAACATAAAGACCTAATGCATAAGCAATTGAGCCCACATAAATCGTTTTAGCAGTGCCAAAACGATCGGCTACAGCCCCTGCGATGGGCTGAAACAAACCCCAACAGAGGTTTTGTAGCGCCAAAGAAAATGCAAAAATCTCACGCCCATAACCAAACTCGCTGGATATTGGGGTCATAAAGAAGCCAAATGATGCGCGCATACCAAAGTTAATCGCGAGCAGTACGCATGCACAAACGACAGCAAAGCTAAGTAATTTTACAGTTTTAGACATTGATATATGATTCCATTTTGCAGCGGGAGCTCTAGCCAGTGGCTCTGAGGATAATCATTAATCCCTAAAGTTGTTAAACTGCAGCGGCAAATCAAATTCACCTTCTCGCAGGCTCGCAATAGCTTCTTGCAAATCATCACGTTTTTTTCCCGTCACCCTTACCTGGTCGCCCTGAACTTGGCTCTGTACTTTTAGTTTTTTCTCTTTTAAGAACTTCACTACTTTCTTAGCCAGCTCTTTATCTAAACCGGTGCGCATCAATACTACCTGACGGCTTTTCATATTAGTGGTTTCTGGGTCTTTCACTTCTAAACAACGAATATCTACACCACGTTTAATTAGTTTTTCATGCAAGATGGGCAACATCTGCTGCAATTGGAACTCCACATCGGCATGCATGGTGACGAGATCCTCGCCTTGCTCAAAACGTGCATTAGTACCTTTAAAGTCGTAACGCGTGGTCACTTCACGGTTAGCTTGGTCTAGGGCATTAGACACTTCATGGCTATCGAGTTCGGAAACCACATCAAATGATGGCATTAGTAAATTCCTTTGTTAAAATACTGGACAAAACTTAATGGTAATATTGTAACCCATGACTCGTCTTTCATCCTACCCTTGGCACATTTGTGGTGTCGGTGCTATTGGCAGCCTTTGGGCCAGCGCTTTGACCACGCAAGGGTCAACCGTAACTTTGCTATTAAAAGGCACGGCCCAACTGGCACAATACCAAGCCGCAGGGGGTGTAAATGTGTTGTCGGACGATGTCCATACTTGTATTCACCCTAAGGCATTTATCCCTCACAGCCCACCCACTGAAAAAATTAAACACCTGTTAGTTTGCTGCAAGTCCTACGCCACCTTGGATGCCATATTGCCATGGCGTCAACACTTAGCCCATGACGCCCAAATTATGCTGCTACAAAACGGCATGGGTAGCGCCCAAGAGTTACAACGAGCATTGCCAAAAGCTAATATATATTGTGCAACCAGTACTGACGGTGCGTGGCGCAAAGGCCCTTTTGATGTAGTACGGGCTGGTCATGGTGAAACGTTTATAGGAATTTTTAGCGACCACTTATTTGACGCTGAAATACCGGCATCTATACAAAGCCTACTTCAGGCAAGCCAAGACAGTGATGACCACAAGCATAAACCACCTGCACCAATACTTAACATCTCATGGCATACAGACATCCGCACACCTATGTGGCACAAGTTAGCAGTCAATAGTGTAATTAATGCCCTAACCGCCATCTATCAATGCCCTAATGGTGAGCTAATTAACCATCCCCAAGGTTGGCCGCGGTTGCAGCAACTATGTATAGAAACCCAAGATGTTATGGCCCGAGTAGGCATAGTGCCCTTAGGCCAAGGGTTGCTAAACACAGCTTTACGCATTTTGCAGAAAACAGCCCTCAATAAGTCGTCCATGCTGCAAGACTGCCAAGCAGGCAGCCCAACAGAAATTGAGGCGATCAATGGCTACATTATTGAGCAAGGTGCTCTGTATCATTTGCCTTGTGCAGGACATAAACAGGTTTGCGAAGATTTACGGCGCATATGTGCAAGTTAAATCTTGCCACTATATAGGCAACTCCCCGTATAATAGTCCTTTATTCGTTATTAATGGCTAGCTCACTATGTTGGTTGTTCGCCCTATTGGTCCACAGGATCAAGACGCTTTGTATCAAATTGCCGTAGATTCAGGTGTAGGTTTTACGTCCTTACCCATTAATCGCGATGTTTTAAATGACAAAATTGCTCGCTCCGTTGCCTCTTTTGCCAAACAAATTACCCAACCGTTTGACGAAGGGTATTTATTTGTTCTGGAAGATACAGAAACCGGTGAAGTGATAGGCACCACGGCGGTGGAAGCCAGCGTTGGCACTCGCGCGCCTTTCTACCATTATCACCGCCAGACCGTGGTTCATGCCTCGCCTACCCTAGACGTGCACAATAAAATGGAAGTGCTCACTTTGTGCAACCATTACACAGGCTGTGCCGAAGTGTGTACCTTATTCTTACAAGAAGCACACCGCAAAGGCACCAATGGCCGCCTTTTATCTAAGAGTCGTTTTTTGTTTATGGCTCAGTTTGCCGAACGATTTGGCAGTAAAGTCATTGCGGAAATGCGTGGTGTTAATGATGCCAACGGTAACTCTCCCTTTTGGCATTGGTTAGGCACGCACTTTTTCTCTATGGAGTTTAAGCAGGCAGACTACCTCGTCGGTTTAGGCAACAAAGTATTTATTGCTGAACTTATGCCTAAATACCCCCTTTATGTAAACCTACTTAGCCCTGAGGCCCAAGCGGTAATTAGCCATGTACACGAAAAAACCCGCCCAGCTCTTCGTTTACTAGAGAAAGAAGGCTTTCAGCATATCGGTTACGTGGATATTTTTGACGCAGGCCCTACGGTAGAAGCTCAGCTTAAAGACGTAAGTTCTGTTAAAAACAGCGCTGTATTCAATGCTAAAATAGCTCAGCCTAACGATGATGCAGAATTATTTTTGATTAGTAATACCGAACTAGACAACTTTCGCAGCAGCATTGTAGCCGTATCGTTTGATGAAAGCGGTAATGCTATCATTAGCCATGAAACTGCGCGAGGCCTTCAACTCCAAGATCAGGATCTCTGTCGATTGATAGCCGTAGAGGCTTATTACAAAACCTTACAACGTCTGTAACTCCTATAAGGGAACATTTATGACTGCTTATATCAAATCTGGTGGCGAACTGGTTGTCGACGCCTTAGAAGCCCACGGAGTTAAACAACTATTTTGTGTACCTGGTGAAAGCTACCTAGAAGTACTCGATGCTTTACACGATAGCCCCATTAACGCCACTAGCGCTCGCCAAGAAGGTGGTGCTGCCATGATGGCAGAAGCATGGGGCAAGCTCCACGGCACCCCTGGCATTTGTTTTGTCACCCGTGGGCCCGGTGCTACCAACGCCAGCGCCGGAATCCACGTGGCACAGCAAGATTCAACACCGATGATTTTATTTATTGGCCAGATAAATAGCAAACTACGTCACCGAGAAGCTTTTCAAGAAGTGGATTATGGCCAATATTTAGGCTCGATGGCTAAATGGGTTGCGGAAATAGACTCCACAGACCGCATCACCGAAATGGTCAGCCGTGCTTGGACTGTGGCCACCAGTGGCCGCCCAGGCCCCGTAGTATTGGTATTGCCAGAAGATACCTTATCTGGCACAGCCACAAGCTCCGAAATCAAGCCTTTTAATACTTTAGAGACCTACCCTAGCCAAGCTAATTTGCAACAAATGGCTAATATGATCGAACAAGCCAATAATCCTATCGTAGTATTGGGTGGTAGCCGTTGGTGCGCAGATTCAGTGGCTAAAGTAGAAGCCTTTGCGGAACAATTTAGGGTGCCAGTAGCTTGCTCATTCCGTCGCCAAATGTTGTTTAACCATAATCACCCCCACTACGCTGGTGATGTTGGTTTAGGCATTAATCCTAAATTAAAATCTGCCATCACCGATGCTGATTTAGTCATCTTAATGGGTGGTCGTTTCTCAGAAGTACCGTCGCAAAATTATCAACTTTTAGGCGTACAAGGTGCTCAACAACAGCTCATTCATATCCATGCTTGCGCAGAAGAACTGGGCCGAGTATATCGCCCAGACTTAGCCATTCACGCCAGCCCTAAAGCCTTCGCGCAAGGCCTTTCTCAACTAACAGTTGCACATAAAATCAGTCAGCATCGTTTAGAACATGTGGCGCAGTGCCATAGCAACTATCAGTTCTGGTCTAGCTTGCCTACTAAGGCACACCCTGGCGACGTGCAAATGCCTGCTATCATGTCGCATCTTGCTGCAACCTTGCCCTCTAATTCAATTATGACCAACGGTGCCGGCAACTATGCCACGTGGATTCACCGTTTTTGGAAGTTCTCTCAATACGGCACCCAGCTTGCGCCAACGAGTGGCTCTATGGGCTATGGCTTACCCGCAGCTGTCGCAGCAAAAATAGCTTTCCCAGGCAAAACCGTAGTGGCTTTCGCTGGAGACGGTTGTTTCCAAATGACCATGCAAGAATTTGGCACCGCAGTACAAGAAAAGGCTGCCGTTATTGTGTTGGTTATCGACAATGGTATGTATGGCACCATCCGCATGCACCAAGAACTTCATTTCCCCAGTCGTGTGAGCGCTACAGATTTAGTCAATCCAGACTTTTGTGCGCTGGCCAAAGCTTATGACGCTTTTGCTACTCGGGTGACTAAGAGCGAGCAATTTCCTCAAGCTTTGAGTGCAGCAATAGCTGCCAAAAAACCAGCCCTTATCCACATTAAACTGGACCCACAGGCCCTAACGCCAAACCAGACCCTCAACCAAATACGTGACAGCGCATCAGGTTTATAAATTATCAGTATGACCGTTTAGTCCCTACTAAAGTCGAATACAGACTAATATCTACAAAACAACTCGGCTATGATGCTCTCAATGACAACAATTATTTGGAGCCTCTTATGGCCGAACTATCTTTAAGCCGCTCAAAGCGCATCATCAACTTAACCCTTGCTAAAGGTAAGGAGCTTGGATTAAACCCTTTATCTGCAATAGTGTTGGACTCGGGTGGCCATGTAAAAGCATTTGAACGCCAAGATGGTGCATCACCAGGCCGCTTTGCCGTTGCCCAAGCCAAGGCTTATGGTGTAGTAATGCTGGGCATGCCAGGTAGCGCTCAAATGGCTAGAGCCGAAGCTCAGCCTTATTTCATCGTGACTGCTAATGCTGCCTTAGACGGCAAGATGATTCCCGTACCGGGTGGCGTGTTGATCCAAAACGGACGTGGCCAAACCCTGGGTGCACTCGGTGTAACGGGAGATAGTTCAGACAATGATTTGCTCGCTGCAGTTGCAGGTATCGAAAGTGTAGGCCTAGTGGCCAAAGGATAAATATGCCATGATGGGCGCTTATATTTCCCTTTAAAGCACCCTAATGACCCAACTCCTTCACGCCTCCAAAAGCCAGATGCAAAGCTGGCGTCGTCATCTGCATCAGTACCCAGAAACTGAATTTTCGGTGTTTGATACGGCCGCCTTTGTGGTACAAAAGCTCACTGAGTTTGGCCTTGTTGTGCATCAAGGTATTGGCCAAATAGGCATCGTTGGTCAGTTATCCAAGGGATCCTCCAACAAAGCCATTGGATTAAGAGCCGACATGGATGCATTAGCTATCCAAGAGCTTAACGAGTTTTCCCACAAGTCCTTAAATGACGGGCGCATGCACGCCTGTGGTCACGATGGTCATACCAGCATGTTGTTAGGTGCAGCACAAGAGTTAGCAGCACATGGCGATTTTGACGGCACAGTTTACTTTATATTCCAACCCGATGAGGAACACGGTTCAGGTGCCCAAGCCATGATAGATGATGGCTTGTTCGAACGTTTCCCCATGCAGGCTGTTTATGGCCTCCATAACATGCCCGGCATGGCGGCTGGCCACATGGCCATGAATTCTGGTGGGGTGATGGCAAGTGAAGATAACTTTAAGATTGTAATTAAAGGCCGGGGCGGTCACGCCTCGCAACCTCACCACCACATTGATCCTTTAGTCATCGGCGCAGAAATTCTACTAGGGTTACAAACGATCGTATCCCGCAGCATAAACCCAGAACAGCAAGCCGTGGTCTCGGCTACCGAGTTTGTCACCGATGGTGCCATCAATGTTATTCCAAGTACAGTCACGATCACTGGCGATTGCCGCAGTTTCTCTGAGGAAGTGCAAAGTTTAATCGAAGCCCGCATGGGGCGACTAGTAGCTGGTATCTGCCAGGCCCATGGTGCCGAGCATGAATACACCTACGACCGCGTATTCTGGGCTACCATTAACACTGAAAAAGAAACCCAAGCCGCAGGCAAAGCAGCGCTCTCTTTGTTAGGTGGCAAGTTAGTCGATTTAGCCTGTCGCCCTAAGACCATCTCTGAAGACTTTTCTAGCATGTTGCGCGTTAAAGACGGCTGCTACGCTTTTTTGGGTAATGGCAAAGACAGTGTAGGTGGCTGTATGTTACACAACCCCCACTATGATTTTAATGATGACATTCTGGAAACTGGGGCCGCTTATTGGGTGACTTTAGTACGGCAGGAGTTAGGTGCAACAACCAGCTTGCTAGACTAACAAACAAGTATTGATTAAAGTATGTGTAATTGTTCACCTTAAGTTTTTACAGCTAATACGATAACCATCTATATGAACCGTAGAATGCCACCATTAAACGCTCTTAAAGCGTTTGAAGCAGCTGCCCGCCATTTAAGCTTCACTGCAGCTTCGGCCGAACTAAATGTAACCCAGGCGGCCATTAGTCACCAAGTAAGGACGCTAGAGAATTACATTGGCCTAAACCTTTTTAATCGTGCTCATCAACGTCTTTCACTAACCAATGCTGGCAAATCCTACTTACCTATGTTGACCAAGTCCTTCGACTTGATAGGCCTAGGTTACAAGGAAATCATCACCGATAAAAAATCTACCCACCTGAACATTAAAGCACCTTCGTCATTTTCTGTGCAATGGTTACTGCCAAGAATAACTGCCTACCAGCAGCAACACCCGGATATTGATGTGAATTTATCCGCTCAAGATAACGACATTAGTTTTTTCCCGGATGCGTTTGATATTGAAATCCAGTATTTATTGGAGCCCAGCCTCAAGAGTCACAGCACATTACTCTTTGCAGAGGAAATATTTCCAGTCTGCAGTCCAGAACTACTCACTGGTCCAGAACCTTTACTACAACCATCAGACTTAGCCAAATATAAACTACTACATATCAACTTTTACCCAGAAGATTGGGCTACGTGGTTAGCCCACGCCGGAGTTAGCAATGTTAATTCCGAACTAGGCCATCGCTTTGACCAATCCATGCTCACCTTAAAATCTGCTATCCATGGTTCTGGCGTTGCCCTAGCCAGGTCCCCTATTGTCAATCAAAAGTTAGCCAACGGCTCACTGGTAGAACCTTTCAACATCCGTTTACCAAGCCAAGGTGGCTACTGGCTCACTACTAAATCTGACCTCACTACTTGCACCCATGTAGCTGACTTTAAGGACTGGTTGTTACAAGAATGTGATGCAGATAAAAGCAACGGCACTGGCCATCCAAACTAACGCGGTTGCGTATTGCGGTCTATAGGAAGGCGCTGAGTTGGGCCATCTTTATGGAAAAGCCAACCCGTCAAACTGCGGTCTTCATTACGCATGTGCCAGTTGAGCATCTTTTGCGCATAACCTAGCATAACTTCAGTATAATCAGGGTTTTCTGCTAGATTGTTGAGTTCATCTGGGTCATTTCGAAGGTCAAACAACAGCGCAGGTAACTGATTAAAGTGCACGTACTTATAATCATAGTCACGAATCACTGCCAAAGAGCACTCGTCTAAAGACAGCCCAAAACGTTGTTCTGGCTTGCCTTGCAATATGTCACGAAAGTCATATTCCCAATGCACACAAGTGCGCCACGCAAAGTCAGCGTTGGATTCAAGGAACGGCCTTAGACTGTAGCCATCACATTGCACCGGCGGCGTGGCCCCTAAAAGATCTAATATGGTGGGCATCAAGTCAATATTTTCACTAAATTTTGATACCCGTTTACCACGACTGTCATCCCATTCTGAACCCGGCGCACGAACAATCAAAGGAATATGATAAGACTGGTCAAAAAAGCCTAATTTACTTAATAGATAATGGTCGCCCAGTTGCTCTCCATGATCAGAGCTAAATACAATTAAAGTACTTTCCAGTAAGTTACGCGCGGTTAAAAAATCCAATAAACGCCCCATTTGTGCGTCAACCTCAGTCATCATGCCGTAGTAAGTGGCTTTAAGTTGCTGCAGGTCTTCGTCGTTAATAGTGGGCAAGAGAGACTCACCATGATGTGGTTTTTGCGCTAACCTTTCATCAATTTCAAACTTCACATAGGGGTGTTGAGCCTGTTCCTGAGCCAGACTGGAGTGCCGCACAGGTGCTTCTGTCTCCACAGATTGATACATACTATGATAAGGCTCGGGCACTAAAAATGGCGGATGAGGACGCAACCAAGAAAGGTGTATAAACCATGGGTCATCCTCTTTCACATCTATATATTGCATTACTTTTTCATTGAGAAAAGCAGTTTCTGTGTGTTCGGCAGAGTAAGGTGCGGCAAGGTAACCTACACCCCGTTTATCTTCCTTGTGTTGATCATCAAACTGACGGTAAATCTCCCTACATTGAGCATCTTCGGGGGTCGCGTAGCCTTTATCTGCTAACCATTGGACCCAAGCAAGTGGCTCGTCAAACAATCCTTGTCCTAAACTGTACCCTGGCAGTACCGCTTCATAGCTTTTACGCCGGGGATCATTGTCGGCTAAGTCACGTGGGTCAAGGGCCGTATCAGTGTAGCCAAATAAAACTGGGTCGAAACCACATTGTCGTGCTTCCTGGGCAATATTGGTAAACCGCCGATCCAAAGGTGTACCATTATCGCAGACCCGATGGTTTTTCAAGTACATACCCGTATGAATGGATGCACGAGACGGACCACAAGGCGCAGATTGGGCGTAATGTTGAGAGAACAACACCCCGGATGCCGCTAATTTGTCTAAGTTAGGTGTTTTAACCACTGGGTGGCCCAAAGCTGAGAGACAACTTCCGCGCCATTGATCAGCGGTAATAAACAATACATTTTTAATCATGCCTAGCTTCACTCCAGACTAATAATCGCTAAGGACGCAAAATATAAACCACAATTTGTCATTGCGTAATCAAACATTAATAATACCCATGATGAAATATACTAATAGGGGCGCTATTAGGACGTTAAAACCACCCTCTAGGAGGCCTGTTCACCACATATTACCTATTCTAATTTGAATCATAAGATATTTACGTTTGACCCTTCAAGAAAAAAAATAGACCCTATTAGAAATTTAATAATGATGCCCAATCAATTGACTAGCTATAATGATAAACCTTTTCTTGACCACTATTGAAGACGCTCTGCACCAATCTAGAGCAACCATTAAACGCTATTATCGTCAGCGCATTATAGTTGAGTCTAAAGCTGACGCCAGCCCAGTTACCGAAGCAGACCGCACAGTAGAAAGCCAGATTCGCCAAATCATAAGCCAACGTCACCCCGAGCACGGAATTATAGGTGAAGAACATGGTTCTAACCAAAGCTTAGCCGATTACAAGTGGGTCATTGATCCCATTGATGGTACTAAAAGCTTCATCTCGGGCATGCCAACCTTCGGCACTTTAATAGCTCTCACATACCATGAGAGGCCTAAGCTGGGGGTGATTGACATGCCTATTCTTGATGAACGTTGGATTGGCACTATAGGAGAAAAAACCACTCTCAATGGAGAGACCTGTAGCGTGTCAACCGTCACACAGTTGGCACAAGCCACTCTCTATTGTACTGAGCCTGACATGTTTAATGCAGCCCAGTTGGATAAGTTTGAAAAATTGAGCCGTTTGGTTTACCTACGTCGTTTTGGCGGTGACTGTTACTGCTATGGTTTGCTAGCTTCTGGACAAATCGATTTGGTAGTGGAGGGTTCCCTACACTACTACGACATCATGGCGCTAATACCTGTGGTAGAGGGCGCTGGAGGCATTATTACCGATTGGGAAGGCAAGGAGTTGGCAGATGGCTGGGGTGGCCTAGTTGTGGCTGCAGCGACGCCTGAACTACATCAAGCTGCCCTAGATCTGCTTAATTCTTATTAATTGTCACCGCAGGCCCCTTTAAGCCTGCATATGATTCGCTACATCAATTCTTGCCAGCGATGGCATGCCACATCATGTTCCTCACCTATTTTTTCTAGTTGAGGCTCATCGCGCCGGCAAATATCAATGGCGTGGGGGCAACGTGTTTGAAATTTACATCCCGGTGGTGGATTAGTAGGTGATGGGATTTCACCTTCTAATTTTTGTGCCAAGTTCTTTGCATCAGGATCAAGGGAAGGAATTGCAGACAGCAAAGCCTTGGTATAAGGATGAGAAGGATTGTTGAACAATTCACGAGTGGGTGCTGTTTCTACTAACCGGCCAAAATACATCACTGCAACGTGATCACAAATATGTGCAACAACACTTAGGTCATGGCTAATGAATAAAAATGTCAGTCCCATCTCTTGCTGAATTTCTTTCAACAAATTGAGTACATCCGCTTGGATGGAAACATCAAGTGCTGCAACACTTTCATCAGCGACTACAAATTTAGGCTCAGACACCAACGCACGTGCGATGGAGATACGTTGTCGTTGACCACCCGAAAAGGCATGGGGAAAGCGGCGCAAGTGTTCAAGATTCAAGCGACATTTAGTGGCAATTTCTCGAACTCTTCTGTCTGTTTCTTCTCTTGATGAAGTAAGCTTCATAATCTCAAGAGGCTCAGCAATAATATCCCTGACAGTCATACGTGGGCTCAAAGCTGCATAGGGGTCTTGAAAAATTAATTGTGATCTAGCCCGGTAATCCTTAAGCTCTTTCGCGTCCATATTAGACAGGCTATAGTTAACCTCACCATCATTAAAATTAACAATGCCGCTGGTGATGGGTGCGGCCTTTAGCATGGCCCTACCTAAGGTTGTTTTACCTGAACCTGATTCGCCAACCAAACCAAAAAAACTTCCCTTCGTGATATTTAGTGTGACGTTCTCAACCGCCCGCACAACTGGCTTAGGGCCAAATAGCTTACCTCCGTTAATAGGGTAGTGAACAGACACATCGGTAGCAGAAATTAACGTATCTCGCTTCATTTTCAAGTTCCTTTCTGGTCTTGCTGATAGATGTGACAAGCCACCATATGGTCATGGGAGATGGGAGTAAACTCTGGAATAGTGACACTGCACTGGGGACCCAAAAAACGACTACAGCGAGTATTAAAAACACAGCCATTTGGACGTTCCAAAGGCGATGGTATATCCCCTGGAATAGGTGTTAATGGAGAATCTAAATCATCTAACCTAGGCAAGGCCTGGATTAAGCCCTGAGTATATGGGTGGGATGGATTACCAATAACCTGACGAACGGGGCCTTTTTCGACCACTCGGCCAAGGTACATGACCGCAACCGTATCCGCAGTTTGGGCAATGACACCCAAGTCGTGGGTAATAAACACAATACCCATACCAAAATCTTTCACTAGATCCTTCATTAAATCTATAACTTGCGCTTGAATGGTTACATCCAAGGCCGTTGTCGGTTCGTCCGCAATGAGTAACTTAGGATTTGTAGATAGCGCCATCGCAATCATTGCCCTTTGACGCATACCGCCAGACAGTTCGAACGCATATTGCTTAAATCGGGTGCTGGCATCCGAAATACCAACTCTATTGAGCATTTCTATAGAGACTTCTTGAGCCTTAATGGCACTCATGCTGGTGTGGATCAATAGCTGTTCCACCATTTGAGCACCGATAGTAATAGCTGGCGCAAAACTGGCCATGGGCTCTTGAAAAATCATGGAGATAGCTCCACCGCGCACAACTTGCAACTCTTTGGCTGTCCTCAAAGACATTATATCCACCGGCCCATCAGCCAGATTTAAGGTAATTTTAGTGTTTTGCCCATATATTGCATTACTCGCATTGAGCTTCATCAAGGCCTTAGCAGTCACTGATTTTCCAGAACCACTTTCACCCACCAAACCCATGATCTCACCAGCTTCTAGGCTAAATGACACATCATCAACAGCAGTTATACGGCCTTCATCAGTATCGAAATCAAGGGTCAGGTTTTCTACATCAAGTAAACGGCTCATTTGTTAGTATCCGCATAAGGATCGGCAGCATCACGTAAACCATCACCTACGAAAACGAACGCTAGCACCAAAACAATAAAAAATATGACTGGGATAAAATACCACTGATAGTTTAATAAAACATCAGCACTGGTCACGTTTTGCAACATGACTCCTAACGAGTTCACAGGGTCTTTCAGACCCAGACCAATGAAACTAAGTGCTGTTTCAGACAAAATCATGTAGGGAAAGGAAATCACTAAATCGACGATAATATAGCTAGTGAAGCTGGGCAACAGATGTCGCCGGATTACATGACTTGGGGAGGCTCCACACAGCTGTGCTGCCAAAACGTATTCTTGGTTTCGTTCACTTAACAGGTGCGTGCGGATGCGTCGTGCCAATGTCGTCCAACCAATCAGCCCAAGCACAAGCGAGATAAAGAAAAATCTTTCCTCTGAACTCCATGTGTCAGGGATAAATGCGGCCAATGCCATAAACAAGGGAATATTGGGGATAGTCCTTACTGTATCCGTTATCATTTGCAGAACGGAATCTATTTTTCCTCCGTAATACCCAGAAACTCCACCAATAACTAAAGCCAAGAAGAATGCAATAAAAACACCAATCGTGCCCACCGCCATCGAGGTGTTAACCGCCGTTAGAGTCCGAGAGAAAATATCCTTGCCTGTCGAGTCGGTGCCAAAGATATGGATCTGCCCCTTATCAACACCATACAGGTGTCGGTCAAAGTTGATCCCAAGGAACTTATACTCCATACCCTTACTGAAGAAGGTCACATAGCGACGGTCCTCTAGTCCAGTTTTCTCTTCACTTACCCAGCGGAAGTTGGTTTTGAAGGAGCGAGTTCGCTCGTAGGTATAAACAAACGGCCGGATAGAGCAGCCATTATCATCACAAAAAGAGGGCACTTGGGGTGCGCCGTTTAGGTAATCCTTATCACGTCCTGCAATAGTGGCGTCATAAGGCGTCAAAAAAGGTGAAAATATACCAGAAAGTATCAGGATGATGAGCACCCATCCACCCGCCAAAGCAGATTTATTACGTTTAAATCTTTGCCAGATCAGCTGCCCTTGAGATGCGGTGAAATAGGCTTCTTTGAGCTTTTGATTTGTGGACGGGGCTGTATTTGTAATATCGGTCATGTCCATTATCCTACAATACTGCGGCGAATACGCGGATCAGTCAGCGCAAGAATGATGTCGGTCACAAAGTTGAGCGCCACAATACTGGCCGTCAGCATAAAAATGATAGCCCCAGCAAGTTGTTGGTCGTTTGAGCGAGCCAACGCCTCAATCAGCAGAGAACCAGCCTCAGTCAGGGTTAGAATGAGGGCAACAATGGGCAGCTCGTTAAATATGCGGTTAAGATCAAATCCTACCGAGTTGATAATAGGACTAAGCGCATGTCGCGCTGGATAGCGCATTAATAATCGGCTACCAGAGACGCCTCGTGCTGCTGCTGCAGTCACATAAAGCTTACCAATTTCGTCTGACATTAATGCCCGCACGGTTTGAATTGCAAATGCCGTTGCCGACCAGCCAAGGATAAAGATGGGAAGCCAGGCATGGCCTAAAAAGTCCATCACACGATCCGTAGACCAGGCCGCATCACGGTATTCCTTCGAAAATAGCCCCGTCAAACTGTCACCAAAGTAAACAGTAGAAAACAACATAATCATCAAGGCCAACAAAAAGTTAGGCAATGCCAAACCCAAGTAGCTAACCAGGCGTAAAGAGTTATTCAAAACCGCATTTTTAGACGTTGCGGCAATGATACCGACAGGAATCGCAATGATGTAAGCAAGCAGGAGAGCAGATAAGCAAAGGCCAAGACTCAGCCAAAATTTTTGCCCCAAAAGTTGTGCGATATCGACGCGGAGGATGCAGCTGTTACCGTATTCGCCTTGAAAGGCATTGATAATCCATGAGCCCCAGCGTTGAACATAGGGTTGATCTAGGCCTAAGCGGACACGCTCTATCTGGATGTCTTCCGGTGTAATCACGGATCCTTGAGAGTTCTTAAATGCCACATACCGTTCGGCACAATCGCCTGGAACAAGTTCCATCAGAGTGAATACTATAAATGACACCATCACTAAGGTGAGGATCGCTAGCATAGCTCTGATGGCGAAAAATTTGGAGAATTGCAACATGTTGGATTGTATCCCCGGAGAATTCGTTCGAGCTTTTTTAGCTCGTTTATAAATAAGCCGCGGGCAGTCGAGGCTGCCCGCGGGGGTGTTATTTCAGAGTAACCGGGCTACTCGTCTAACCACCACTGTGTCGCACGGTACGGATAGGTCCGGTAGTACGCATAGGACTGAGTTTTAAAATCAGCAAAGTTCTTCAGCTTGTTGCTGTGATAGATTGGTGCAACTGCTTTCACAGTACCAATGAACAGCAGGTTATCAACAACCGTATCAACCAGAGCTTCACCAATTTTATTAGACTCGTCAGAGCCAGCAATTGCAGACTGGAAGGCATCAATACCCGCCATTGAGTCATAGACCCACTGAGGTGGTTTCACACCTGAAGCACCATCTGTATCAACATACTGTCCCCACAACATGCCTGATGTGTGGTTAAAGTAGTTATCGAACGGTGGCTGGAATAGCTCCGAAATACCGAGGATAACAGCAAGTGGCTGACCCTTTGCGTAATAGGTAACATCAAGGCTGTTCGAAGACGCAGCAGAACGATACTCATCCGTTGTCACTTCTTTAACCGTGTTGTTGATACCCACATCACGCCAGTTTTGACCCGCAACCTCAACCAGCTTGAGAGATCCACCCTGCGTAGCAATTTGCATATTCAGCACTAGCGTATCACCGTTTGGCAATTCACGCATTCCGTCACCGTCTACGTCAACCATACCAATTTCATCCAGCAGGGCATTAGCCATATCCGGATCGAACTGTGCGTATGATTGCTCAGTTTCTGCACTTATGAAACTAGGTGAAGGCGCGAATGCAGTATACTGCTGAGGAGCACCAAGACCGAAGTAAACCACTTCATTGATCTCTGCACGGTTCATTGCAACTGACATCGCCTGACGGAAACGTATATCACCAAACACTTTACGTTTTTCCATATCTTCCGACGTCACATTGAACGAGAAGGTACTCATGGCAATCTCAGGTCTTAGGTCAACTGTGAAATTACCTTTTTCCTGATTTTCAAGAAGCAGCGGCGCATAATCTAGGTTCAATGACTGAGCCTTATAGTCAACTTCGGAGTTGACTAGCTTCAGAAGACGAACTTCGCGCTCACCCACAAACAACTCGTCCTGCTCGTTGATGTAAGGCAACTGATTGCCTGCAGTATCAACTTGGAAGAAGTAAGGGTTGGCAACTAAGTGACGTCCTTCCGTGTTTTCCCGGGTGATAATATGGCTTTCCAGAGTCGGAACTGTATCCGCAGGCAGACCAGCAACTAGATCAGGGTGGGCCAACATTGGTGTCGGAGTATCCATCCAATCAGAGTTACCATAGTAACCTTTGATTGCAGCATAGCCGTTTTCAAAGCCGTAGGACTGCGCAAGCGCATCCGCACCAGAATTTATGTCCGGATGGAACTGACCAAGGAAATGCTTAGGCTGGAAGCCCTGCGCATAGTGGTTGGCGAAATGTGATAGTAGACCCGGTTTTGGGCTTGGAAGGTTGAACTGAATTGTTGTCGGGTTAACCACGACAAGATCCATAACTTCACCACCAACAAGAACGTAATCCTTTGGTTTTTCACGAACGTTACTGTCCGTAGCGATGTTGTCATACCAGAACTTCACATCTTCGGCAGTGAACGGTGCGCCGTCAGACCACTTATGACCATCGCGCAAGAAGAACGTCAACTGTGTGAAATCGTTGTTCCATTCCCAACCTTTGGCAATCATCGGAACGATGGTTGTCAAATCGTCAGAATACCGCACGAGGTTGACGTGACGGGTTGACATAAAGTCAGATGTGCCTGATTCTGTCGCGTTCGACAGCGCATCTAGCGTTCCACCGTATGAACCGATGGAATCGTAAGGAGCTACTACCAATGGCTCTGAAGGTAAGCGCTGAGATAGTGAAGGTAATGATTTATTACCCCTAATACGGGCATTGAGTGCAGCTGCTTGAGGGTTGCCGTTAAAGGACATGGTACAGCTGCCGATGGACTCAAATTCAGCTAATTCATATTGCTGTGGAAAAGCACCTTGGCCAACACCCATGGGGTCAGCTACTGTGACAGGCGGACAACTGGCCGCAGTTGCAGCACCACTCACTACTAAAGCGAGCAAGGTAGCTGCGGGATAAATGAAAGTCTTCATGGTTATTCCTCTACTGTTATTTTTATAAAAGCATTGAACCAAGTTAGGTTCGGCATTAATAGGCCCAGATGCGCCAAAATCATTGTGCCAGAACAATATGACAGCAATATGTCAAAGTAGCAATGAGGGATTGTTAACAATCTATCAAAGTAGCAATACTGTTAATATAGTGCTGACATGCCTGCTTACTTGATACCTTTTAAGCGCAACCTGCGCCTCTGGTAAGGTCGCCAGTAATCTTTCGTACAGCCCATAACTTAATTGAACGAATACAAAACTGCAATTGGAAATTAATAATATCAGTCATTAATTAAACTAATCATCATTCCAATACATCGAGGTTTCAACTGCCTCGATAAATCTATCTATGTCACTGGGCCATACATCCCCTATGGTACCAATGCGAAAACAGTCCGCTTGTGACACCTTGCCTGGGTAAATTACAAAGCCCTTCCCCTTTAGCACTTCATAGAAAGTATTAAAGTTATAGTTAGGGTGTTGAGGATTATGAAAGGAGGTAATGATAGATGATTGTAGTTGGGCATCCAGCAAAGGTTCAAAGCCCAAGCGCTGCATACCGTCCACTAGAGTGCGTTGGTTTTCGCCATAGCGCTGCTGCCTGGCCACTACACCCCCTTCTCCATCGAGTTCCTTTAGGGCTTCGGCAAAGGCACGCACGACATGGGTAGGTGACGTGAAGCGCCACTTGCCCAAATTATCTTCCATGCACCGCCATTGGTCATATAAATCAAGGCTAACAGAACGTGACAGACCTGCTATGGAATTCATGCTTGAATGTTTAGCCAGGATAAAACCAAAACCAGGCACACCCTGAATACACTTGTTAGCGCTACTTATCAAAAAATCAATATGTAACTCTGCCATGTCAATGACCATACCGCCAAAGCTACTCATAGCATCAACAATGTAAACTTTATCATATTCCTGAGCAATTTCTCCAATGGCTTTAAGCGGATTAAGCATGCCCGTTGTGGTTTCACAGTGCACCATAGCAACATGAGTAATTTGTGCATCTTCCTGCAGCACCTTAGCCAACGCTTGTGGATCAACGGCGGCCAACTCTCCACTATCAATGACTAATGTACTAATGCCCAGCTTATTGGCAATTTGAGCGATTCTACGGCCGTATTCACCATTGACCAGAACCACTAATTTTCCACTCGCCGGTATCACTGAGCCAATCGTAGCTTCCACACTAAAGGTACCACTGCCCTGCATTAGGGTTGCAGTATAACCGGGCTGATCCGTGGCAAGATTGACCAACTGGTTACGTATTTGCTGAACTATTTGATTGTAATCTTTGTCCCAAGTGCACCAATCCCGCAACATTTGTTGCTTTACCCTGTGGGTAGTAGAAAGTGGACCCGGGGTTAACAACAAATATGGGTTTTCGATCTTATTGAGGTCTGCAACCTGCATAAATATACTCCCAACTAGGCCCTTTAATGACCTAGGACTTTGATCACCAAGGCAACGAATAGGTTTTCAGGTTGGTGTAGCTCTTCATAGCTTCAATTACACCTTCTTTGTAGCCCATACCCGAATCTTTAATACCACCAAAAGGTGACATTTCTATCCGATAGCCCGGCACCTCCCAAATATTCACAGTACCTGTATCAAGCTCTTCGATAAAGCGTTGAATGTAGTCCCAACGATTGGTACAGACGCCATCTGATAGGCCAAACGCCGTTGAATTGGCCACGGCAATGGCCTCATCAATGTCTTTAACTCGAATCACAGGTATGGGTGGCCCAAAGGTTTCTTCTTGCACTAACTCACAGGTGTAGGGCACATTATCCAACACCGTAGGCGAGTAAAGAGCGCCTTGCCGGTCATTGCCATAAAGCAAATCTGCACCTTGGTCTATGGCATCAAGAACTCTTTTTTGAAACAACTTAGCCGAGTCTTCACTAATAACTGTGCCCAAGTCTGTATCCGGATCCATGGGGTCACCGTATTTAATTTTGCGGGCTTTTTGTACCAATAATGACACAAATTCATCAGCTACTGAGTCAATGCAAATGATACGTTTAACTGCGGTGCAGCGCTGGCCTGAGTTTTTAGTCGCTCCAGCTACGGCAAGTTCTGCAGCTTTATCCAAGTCTGCGTCCTCCATAACAATCAAGGGCGAATTACCACCTAATTCAAGCACATGTCGCTTATATCCTGCAGTTCGTGCGATGTATTTACCCACAGGCACACCACCCGTAAACGTAATCAGCTCTATGTGTTGGTTGGTGATCATTTCGTCACCAATGTCTTCTGGCAAACCAGTGACCATAGATAACATTTCCACAGGCAGACCAGCTTCATAGAGAATATCAGCCAATAACAATGGCGTTAAAGGGGTAAGTTCCGTCGGTTTACAAACCACACAATTATTGGTTGCAATAGCTGGCGCAATCTTATGAGCCACCATATTGAGTGGATGATTAAATGGTGTAATTGCAGAAATTACCCTCAAAGGCTGACGTAACGTGAATATTTTTCGTTGTTTACCATGGGGAGTCAGATCACATGAAAAGACTTGGCTGTCGTCCTGAATACACATCTGCCCGGCGAGCATAAACACATCATAAGCCCGCCCTACTTCATACAAAGAGTCCTTTTTACAAAGCCCAGTTTCAAGTGTAATGAGGTCAGAAATTTCGTCTTTTCTGGCATCAAGTGCCACAGCAGTACGAAATAATATTTGTTGCCGTTCATAGCGTGTCAATTCAGACTTGTAGGCTGCACCTATAGCAAACGCTTCAGCCACCTGGGCTCTACTGGCCCTAGGGACCGTTCCAATAACCTGATTTGTGTATGGGTAATGCACATCTAACGTTTTACCCGTATCACCAGGCACTTTACGACCTGCAATCCGCATGAGTTCTTGACGCACTTCTGGTAAGGCTCGGTTAATCATATTCATTCTCTTTGGCTCCTAGCCGTGCACATGGTTAAGCACGACATCATAGATATCAAAATTACGTAGGCGTCTGTTAACATCGATACCAGTAACAGTTTGGCTAACAATCAGAGGCACACATTGTTCTGAGATGCCTCCATGAGATCGCAAAGGAACGTCTAGGCCAGACAGGTCATGACGCTCTGAAGTTGTACCTAACACCTTATTTTTGCTACTAACAACAATTAAGTCTCCCATTCGGTCGGTGGGCAAACCAAACTTTTCACACCCTGCAGCATTATCAAAGGCGCCTTCAATGCCCTCCATAGACTCCAAGTGATCCAATACTTTAACCCTATGGTCCTGCTTAACATAAACCGTAGCAAAGGACCCTAAAGCGCCATGATGCACTACATAAGGATCGGTAATTGGCAATATCACCCTAGCTTCATTAACGCCTAACATAGCATCTAATTCAGTTTGCAAATAAATCACATCTGGATCCCCATCGGCGTCATGTTTCACGTTCATGCCGTGGTCAGCAGTGAGGGCGATACGAGCACCAAGGGCCTCTAGTTGAGCAAAATAACCATCCATCATGGCATAGAACGCATTGGCACCATCGCTACCTGGCGCAAATTTATGCTGTATATAATCAGTGGTCGACAAATACATAATGTCGGGCCGCATGGTGTCCATTAGCTTCACGCCAGCAGCAAAAATAAATTCAGACAGGTCTGCACTATAGACCGATGGCACCTCTTTACCCACAAGATCAACCACCCCTTCAATACCATGTTCAGAAAGCGTAGCCATGTCTGCTTTTTCTGATGAAAAACAAACACCTGTACCATCACCAAAGGTTAGACCGTGACCTAACATTCTACGTAGCTTATCTTTAGCTGTGACAATAACCACTTTAGCACCAGCTTGCTGAAAAGCGCTAAACAAAGTCCCTACCCGCAGTAACTGCGGATCGTTCATCATTACTTCACGGTCATTCTCTACATCGTAATAAAAGTTACCACAGATGCCATGCACTACTGGTGCAACACCCGTAGCAATTGACATATTATTGGGGTTGGTAAAGCTTGGCACAACACAATCACAACGCAAGTCTGATCCCTGACCATTAATGATTTTTTCAGCCCAAGGCATCACACCAGCCTTGACCGCTGCTTCAATATACGCAGGCTCCGAACCATCAATACAAACCGCCACCACAGGCCTATCAGGCCATTTATAAACACGTCCATTTACTTGAATTTCTTGTTTAGCTGTCATGAACCCTTCTCAATTTAATTATCTGGCAGAAATATAAGCTGTTTATTAACAAAAGTAAGAAACAACCCTTTGGCTATTCCAAACAGTCTAAAAGATAGGCAATATAAAGAACAAATCGATATTTTGTATAATATATATAGGTAATATCTATTAATTATTCACATTTAAAGGCCTTTCATGCAGTTGCGACCCAAGGCAGCTTCACCAAAGCCGCGGCCAGTCTGCACTTGACCCAACCCACCCTGTCAGATCATGTCAGAGGCTTAGAAGAGCGTTACGCCGTTAAATTATTTAAACGCCATGGTCGGGGTGTTATTCTAACTGCCATGGGGCGTGCACTATTGGAATTGACTCGGCGGCAATATGTGCTGGGAATAGAAGTAGAGCAATTACTGTCTAGCTCTCAAGGTATGCTCAACGGGCAGTTGCGTATTGCAGCTGACAGTCCTTTTCTGATCATGCCCTTGGTGAAGGATTTTTCAAGTCAACATCCAGGCATAAAACTAGGTATGAATTTTGGCAATACTCAGTGGGTCATTGAACAGTTACTCGAAGGCCAGGTCGACATAGGTATCATGCCCGAGCGCATCCGGGATGATCGTCTAATATCCATACCTTTTCGCCAAGATGAAATTATTTTTTTTGTTGGCAAAGGTCACCCATGGGCACAACGCCGAAATGTCTCACTTACAGAAATTGAAGGTCAACGACTTATTATTCGTGAAACCGGTTCTTATACCCGCTCCTTGTTCGAGCAAGAATTACGCCGTCGCCAAATTAATAGCCAACAGGTACTGGAAATTGGCAGCAGCGAAGGCCTCCGTGAAGCAGTGGCTTTAGGGCTAGGTGTAGGCATTATACAAGCAGGCGAATTAACCTCGGACAATCGTATACAGCCAGTGCTCATACGCGATACTAAACTAAAAGTAATAGAGCACTTGGCGTGTTTAAAAGAGGCCCAATTGGTGCCTGTTATCAAAGCATTTATTGATAAAATAACGCCTCTATAACGGCTTATATTATTACAGCTTAGTTATACTTTGGCTTTGCTTGGGTTATACCCCAGCTACACCTTGCCACCCAAAGTTAAAGTCACTTGATCGGCAGCAGCCTTAACCTTAAGCCCTATAACGACCACCTGTAACGGATCAAACCGAACACTAGGACCCGATACAGACATGCCACCTACAAGATCACCTTGGGCATTACGTATTGCTGCGCCGACACAGCTCATACCTTCATAGCGCTCTTCTTGATCATAAGACCAGCCCCTATTAGCGGTAACTTTAAGATCAGCATAAAGTTCTGTGGGTGTAGACAATGTCTTTGATGTATATTGAGGCAGACCTGCGCTTTGTAATAGGGCCTCTAACTTACGCCTTGGCATTTGGGCTAACAACGCCTTACCAATACCAGAGGAATGCATTAAAGCCCGCGTACCCGCACTAAAAAAAGCCCGAATTGGATTAGTGGTCTCTACCTGCGCCACAAACACCACTTCTGCGTTATCTATTACCGCCAAATTTGCAGTCTCACCCGTAGTTTCCATCAGGTCGCGCAATGGCTCCCGCGCTGCTTCTAAAAAGTTAGTGCGAGACAAATAGGCGCTACCTACCCGAAATGCTTCAATGCCCACTTGCCATAACTGAGTATTCTCATCAAAATCTACAAAGTCATGTTGCTGCAGTGTCATCAGTAAGCGGTGAGCACTGGAGGCTGGCATGCCTACCTGCACCGCCAGGTCACTTAAACTCACTGCATTATGCTGCGCCAAGGCTTGTAGTAACAATATCCCTCTGTCTAAGGCTTGTACCGTTGATGCATTAGCTTCTGATGGCGCCGATCTTGGCCTACCACGACCTCGTTTAACTTCAATCATATTAGTCTCCTATTAAATGGCACAGTTCATAGCTTGGCAGCGCCAACAGTCCACGACAATCCAGGTGTAAAAAAAACACAAAAAATAAGTTAAATTTATTTTTCCAATATTAATATAATATAGAAAATGAAATAATATATCTGCTTATTTTACAATTAGTTAATTATTTTAAAGCCTAAGTGGATTTATTTTCCAATAAAATTGTTTAATATAATTTTAACAGCCAAACTAAGGTCCTAATATAAGTAAAACAAAGGACATCATCATGCAGCATCAAAATCCAATATTCATCCCCGGCCCAACTAATACACCTGATGTTATAAAAGCCGCTATGAACGTCAGTAACTTTGACCACCGTGCACCAGACTTTGCAGATGACTACATCCCACTACTTAATGACCTTAAAAAAGTCTTTAAAACAGAAACGGGTCAAGTCCTGCTCTTTTCTGCCACAGGTACTGGCGGTTGGGAAGGCGCTATAAGTAACACCTTATGTGCTGGTGACAAGGTTCTCATCGCTCGTTATGGCATGTTCAGCCAACGCTGGATCGATCTTTGCCAACGCTTCGGCCTAGATGTTGAAGTTGTAGAATGTGAATGGGGCACAGGCGCGCCAGTTGAAGAGTTCGCCCATAGATTACGAGCTGACAAAAAAGGTCACATTAAGGCCGTACTGGTGACTCACAACGAAACGGCTACCGCCGTAAAAAGTGATGTCCATGGCGTACGTAAAGCCATTGATAATGCTAGCCATAGTGCTTTGTTAATGGTGGATGCTGTGAGCTCTCTAGCTAGCATGGACTTTCAAATGGATGCCTGGGGAGTAGACATTGCGATTACAGGCGCCCAAAAAGGCTTCATGTTGAATACTGGCCTTGCTATTGTTGGCGTGAGCCCTAAAGCCATGGCTGCTACAGCAACTGCAACATTACCTCGCTGCTTCTTTGATTTTAACGACATGGCTAATGCCAATAAGATTGGTAGTTACCCCTACACACCGCCTGTACAGCTGTTTAATGGCTTAAGGGCCAGTGTAAGCCTATTATTGAACGAAGGCATGAGCAATGTGTATGCGCGCCATCACCGTATTGCAGAAGGAGTAAGAGCTGCTGTAAAAGCATGGGGTCTTGAGTTATGTGCGCATAGCCCAGAGCTTTATTCCGATACAGTGACAGCAATCATGGTACCTGAGGGTAAAGACGCCAATTTGATCACGCAACATGCCTATAAGGCGTATGGCGTATCTTTTGGAGGCGGCTTAGGTGAAATGGCTGGCAAACTATTTCGTATAGGCCATTTAGGCGCAATGACCGATGTAATGGTTTTGTCTGGCATCGCCACTGCTGAGATGGTAATGGTAGACCTAGGCTATAATATTAACTTAGGGTCAGGAGTTGCCGCCGCACAAAGTGTTTACCGACGCGGAGTTTGATGATTAACCTGAGGCATATTAATCTGCTTGTTATTTTAATTAGTTTTAACTAATATTGCGCATTAGATACAACTTATGGGATGAGTAATGGCTTACACTGAAAAATTCCAAACCATGGCAGATCATGCAATGGCTCGCGTTGACGCAGTAGAACCTAGTCAGGTTGATGGACTAGTCGCCGGTGGAGCCATTTTGCTCGATATCCGTGACAAAGAAGAACACGATAAGGCTAACATTGAAGGTTCTATTAACCTCAGCCGGGGTAAGCTAGAAATGGATATTGAGGGCATGATTCCAGACTTAAATAGCACCATTATTTGTTATTGCAACGCTAATAACCGAGGTGCTCTATCTGCAGCTGCCTTGCGAGACATGGGCTATGATAACGCCATGTTTATTAGCGGTGGAAGAATGGCATATCGCGCTTTAACAAAGGAATCATAAGTCTATGTGGGATCAACCTTAAGCGATTAAAGACTATATCTATGGCACAGAGCCGAATGAGTTCTTGCATGCCGACACTTTCCTGCGCCCAATAAAAAACCCCTAGCTTTTTGGGCTAGAGGCTCTTTAGTACTGAATGGGAAGCTTGGCGATGACCTACTCTCACATGGGGAAACCCCACACTACCATCGGCGCTAAGACGTTTCACTTCTGAGTTCGGAATGGGGTCAGGTGGTTCCATC
>CAJIZL010000002.1 GCA_905182035.1 Oceanospirillaceae bacterium ASP10-02a
TTTTGCAACTAAAGCCCGAGCTGCAGCGCCATGGTGTAGCAATAATGGGCCTACATCTAAACCTTCAATAACGCCATATTTTACTCGCCATTGGCCAGCAACCATCACGTGTTCTGCTTTGTGGGCACCACATAGTAACAGGGCGGCTAACGGGTCGTGGCTGCCACTAAAACGCATTTCACTAAGTTTGAAGAAAGCAATGTCTGCTTGTTTGCCCACTTCTAACGACCCAATGTCAGAGCGCCCTAACATCTTTGCGCTGCCTTCTGTGGCCCAACGATAGGCATCAAAGTGACTGACGTGTGCACCGTATTTTAATCGTTGCAAATATAAAGCTTGGCGCACTTCTTGAATCATATTAGACCCATCGTTAGAAGCTGATCCATCCACACCTAACCCCACAGGACAGCCTGCAGCTTCTAGTTCTAGTACTGGCGCCATGCCTGAGGCTAACATCATGTTGGAAGTGGGGCAGTGGCATATGCCCGTACCCGCCGCACCTAAGCGTTGAATTTCATCAGAGTTAAAGTGAATGCCATGGGCTAGCCATGTTTGTGGGCCAAGCCAACCTACGCTGTCAAGGTAATCAACTGTGCGTAAACCAAAGCGTTGTAAACAAAAGTTCTCTTCGTCAATGGTTTCAGCTAGGTGAGTGTGAAGCATAACCTTGTGTTGTGCGGCAAGGGTTGCAGAATTACGCATTAATTCCGGGGTTACAGAAAAAGGTGAACAAGGTGCTAAGGCCACTTGCAACATGCTGCCTTCCCTGGCGTCGTGATAACGCTTAATTACGCGCTCGCTATCGGCCAGAATCGTATCTTCTTGCTGTACGGTGCTTTGTGGAGGTAAGCCACCATCATCTACCCCTAAACTCATGGAACCTCGGGTCATGGTCATACGTATACCAATGCTTGCAGCCGCTTCTGCTTGTATATCCATGGCATCTGTTAGTGCTTCAGGAAACAAGTAGTGGTGGTCTGCAGCTGTGGTGCAGCCAGACAACAATAGTTCTGCTAAAGCTAAGCGTGTGGCTTGGTACAGCATATCTGGTTCTAACCCTGCCCATACGGGATAAAGGCTTGTAAGCCAGCCAAAAAGTGGCTTGTTAAGGGCCTTTGGTAATGCGCGAGTTAGGGTTTGGTAAAAGTGGTGGTGACCGTTGATTAAACCAGGAAGTATGACAAGATCACTGCATTCCATTACCTCATTATAGACACTGTTAGGTTGCTGTCCTTGGGGTACCAATTCCACGATTGTCTGCCCTTGAATAACTAAGCCACCCTGAGCGTTGCTAGCTAATATCGCTAGGGGGTTTTTAAGCCAAATTGTATTACTTGATGACGGACTTAATGACTTGTTTAATGACATAGGGGCGAAGCTTCCACGTGATTACGCAATAGTATTTGAGGTTCAGAATTAAGTTTCCTAAGTTAATATATCTTATTCCCCTAGTGGAAGACACTGAGGTACTTAGGCACTGAATGCTTAGATGTAACCTACCTTGTTGGTTTTTTAACCCTGCAAAATCATATCAGCAGCTTTCTCTGCGATCATAATGGTTGGAGAGTTGGTGTTACCTGATGTGATTGTTGGCATGATGGATGCGTCTACAACACGCAGACCGCTAACGCCATTGACTCGTAAGTCTGTGCCAACCACGGCTTGATCATCTGGGCCCATACGACAGGTTCCTACTGGATGAAATATGGTGGTGCCTATTTCACCAGCAATTTTAGCTAAATCTGTATCCGATTGATAAGCCTTGCCTGGTTTGATTTCAGTGGGGCTATACTTTTCCATCACCGACTGCTCAGCTATATTGCGGGCCAACCTGATGGCCTTTGCTGCAACTAGTTTATCAGACTCTGTAGTTAGATAGTTGGGGTTAATAACCGGGTGTGCCAATGGATCGGCAGAAACAATGTGGCTTGACCCGCGGCTTTGTGGGCGTAATGGAACGATACTTGCTGTAAATGCAGGGAAGGGATGTAGTGGGTCACCAAACTTTTCTAATGACAGTGGTTGTACATGAAATTCTAGATCAGCGGTTTCCACTTCGGGACTGGATTTAGCAAATATTCCTAACTGGCTGGGCGCCATTGACATGGGGCCCTTACGCGACCATAAGTATTCAAGCCCGATGCCCACACGGCCAAATAGGCTTCCAGCACGTTGATTGAGGGTTATTACATTTTCAACCTGAAAGGCAACACGTAATTGAAGGTGATCTTGTAAATTTTCTCCCACTTCATTGGACTGATAAACAACGTCAATGCCTGCTTTACGCAAGTAATTGGGGTTACCAATACCAGACAGTTCGAGGATTTGTGGTGAGCCAATAGCCCCTGCGGACAGGATGACTTCGCCATTTGTGTGATAGGTGACGGCTTTACCTTTAAGCATCACCTCCACACCACAGGCACGTTGATCATCAAATATAACTCGCTGAACTTGTGCTTGGGTTATTACCTTCAGATTGGTACGTTTCAGCACTGGCCGTAAGAACCCTTTCGATGTGTTCCAGCGCCAGCCGTTTTTTTGATTTACACGAAAGTACGAAGATCCTTCATTATTGCCACGGTTAAAATCTTCAATTTTATCAATACCAGCTTGTTGGGCAGCATCGCGGTATGCGTCTAAAACTTCCCACGATAGGCGTTGTTTTTCAACACGCCATTCGCCACCAGAACCATGGAAGTCATCAGCGCCAGCATAATAATCTTCTGATTTTTTAAAATAAGGCAAGACGTCTTTCCAGCCCCAGCCAGTATTGCCCATATCACGCCAGCCATCGTAATCATTGGCCTGCCCCCGCATATAGATCATTCCATTGATTGATGAGCAGCCTCCTAAAACACGCCCACGTGGGTAATTTATTTGTCGACCGTTTAGACCTTTTTGTTTGGATGTTTTAAAACCCCAGTCTGTGCGCGGGTTACCCATGCAGTAAAGGTATCCAACAGGGATATGAATCCAAATATAATTATCTTTGCCACCTGCTTCTAACAATAAAACCTTGTTTTCTGGGTTCTTTGAAAGTCGGTTTGCAAGCACACAACCGGCTGATCCACCGCCTACAATAATATAATCGTAGTTTGAGTTGTCTGTGGTCATGGCAGGGCCTATTGTGAGTGTTTAGATGTGAATGAGCTGTGAGGGGCTCGTTTACAAAGGGTTTAGACGATGGACAATTAGGCTTTAAGGTTAGGCTGCGCACCATATATTTAGCTTCAGCTACGCTGATAGTGTATCAATAACTTGACTCTTTAAACAGGTATGGAACGGATCTCGCCATGAACAGGTTTTTGTTTGCTTTAGAGCAATAATTTAGCTTTCCTTGTGTTTTATACTGATAAAAATATTGACGATAAACCACATGTTTGGAGTAGGTAGGTTGGCAGGATCCCAGTTTGAGAGCACAATAGACACTTATCGAATTTGCTTAGGTTGCAGACCCAATGCAGTTATTTGCCCACCGTGGTGTTAGTGATTTAGCGCCAGAAAATTCTATGGCGGCCTTTGAGTTAGCACTGGAGCAGCAATGCGATGGAATTGAGTTGGATGTACGTTTAATGTCTGGTCAGGTGGTGGTGATGCACGATGCTAGCGTAGACCGCACTACCAATGGTACAGGCCTTGTTAATCAACTAAGCGTCCAGCAATGGCAGCAGCTAGATGCTGGCAATGGTGAAGTGCCACCTAGCTTAAGACAGGTGCTAGAACTAGTAGCTGGGTGCTGTGAAGTTAATATAGAGCTTAAGTCTTCTGACGTAGTGGTGCAGGTGGCTGTAGAATTGACCTATGCTATAGATCACCTTGGATTCAAGCTAACGCAATTATGTGTCTCAGCCTTTGATCATCGTTTATTAATAGCTTTAAAAAAGATATTACCTCACATTAATATTGCACCACTCATTTCTTCATGCCCTGTTTCATTATCTCAGTTAGCTTACGACATGGGTGCTCAAGCCTTACACAGCCACACAGAAACCACTGATGCAGAACTTGTTAATGACGCACATGGCTGTGAATTGGCCATTAGGGTTTACACTGTGACAGAGGCTGCTGATCTACTGCGTTTAAAGCAAATCGGCATTGACGCTGTGTTTGTAAATGACGTAGCTTGGGCTAGGAAAGTGCTTACTGCTGCTGGCTGAGCTTGTTATGACTCCACCAAATTACTACCAGCAATAAACCTAACAAAGGCAGGCTCATTAAATTAATAGTTTTCCAGCTAGTGGCGCTTAAGAGCCAACCTGCAGATAAGGATGCTATGGCTTGAGCGCCAAAAACCATAAGCTCATTAAACGCTTGGGCGCGGTATTTCTCTGCTTCTTGATACGTTGTAATGAGAAGTGAAGTGCTACTAACAAATAGAAAATTCCAACCGATACCCAAAGTAACCAGGCTTACCCAATAACCCGCTACAGTTTGATCTACTTGGCTAACGCCAGCACATATCCCTAAAGCACATATGCCTGCAACCATTATGGCCCTATGGCCATAATTTGTTATCAATTTGCCAACGAAAAGAGATGGCAAAAACATGCCAACAACATGCCACTGGATGATGATACCAGCATCGTTAATACTGTGGCCATCCATCACGTGCATGCTGACTGGTGCAGCAGTCATAAGAAATACCATTAATGCGTAAGACACTGTTGCTGCAAACACGGCTAAGACAAAGTTTGGGTGCTGTGCCAACTGTCTAACAGTTTTGCTTGGATAATCTTTAGTTTTTGTTTTTTGCTCAGGCGTTTGCAGCCAGATTAGGATGATGGCTGGTATGAGCACCATCACCGATAAGGCGAGGTATGAACCAACAAAAGTATGTTGAGGAATCCAGTCGCTAGCATAATTAACAACACTTGGGCCTAAAAATGCACCTGCAATGCCTGATAACAAAATCGCAGATATGGCCTGTGGCGCAACTTCTGTTGCTACACTTTCCGCTGCAGCAAAACGGTAATGCTGAACGAAGGCGTAGCTAGCTCCTAAGCTTAAACAAGAGAAGCAATAGAGCCAAAATAGACTATGCCATATCGCTGTGGCGCCTAATAAGGCTGACCCTGAAGCAAGTATTGCAGCACCAATAAAGCCAAATCTTCGACCTTTTTTGCTCATTAGCATGGCTGCTGGCACTGTGCCTAATGCGGTGCCTACCACCGAGGCCGCAACTGGAAGGGTGGCCATGGTGACAGAGGGTGCCAGTAGAGCACCAATAATACCACCTAAAAAGAAAGTGACGGAAGCGGCAGTAAAGGAAAAAGCGTGCGATACCGACAACAACCACACGGTACGGCTAAAGGATTGGGCGAGCATATGAATTAAACTTAATATATTATGGAGGCGGCTATGGTAACTGATCTAACTAGTTGGAACTAGGGGATATCTTACTTTACAGAGCTTGCTAGAGCTATAATAGTCGTGTTAGTTTTAAACGCATGTTTTAAACAAAAATTATTAGTAAAAAACAACAATGACAAGTTCCACCATTGATCGTATTTTAGATGCCGCAGAAGCTGAGTTTTCAGCTCATGGTTTTGTAGAGACATCTCTTAGAACCATTACTAGCAAGGCCAAGGTTAATTTAGCCGCAGTAAATTATCATTTTGGTTCAAAGAAAGGCTTAATTCAAGCTGTAACAGATCGTTTTTTAGGGCCACTAACTCAAAATCTTCATGCACAGTTAAGTGCTTATGAAAAGTCTTTTAGCAAAAGCCATAATGATGAGCAAGAGTTGCAGGTTTTGTTGGCTATTTTGGCACGATCTTGCCAGCACGTTGCGCAACAAAATCATCATAGTTTAGCTGTGTTTGCACGCCTTATAAGTACCGCTTATAGCCAGTCCCAAGGGCACCTTCGTAAGCACCTTTCCTATCAATACGGTGCTTCATTTTTGTACTTTATGAAACTGCTTCGTAAACATATGCCAGAGATGACTGATGAGCAGTTTTTTTGGCGTTTTCATTATCTATTGGGCATATTGGTTTTTTCCCTTTCCAGTAGTGAAGCTCTTTTAGCTATTTGTGAGCGAGAATACGCTAGCAACCGTAGTTTGGATCAAATTATGGTGGATATCGTACCCGTTATGGCGAGTGCGGCCCAAGCACCAATTATAGGAGAGTTTTAATGAACTCGATGAACCAGTTGTTAGGAAATGTAGGGATAGATACTTCACAATCGATTTTGCTTACTAAAGTGTTTCTGTTGGTATTAGCAGTACTATTATTTAACTTTGTAGTGCGTAGAATATTTGTGCGTTTAGCCGTACAGCTGAAAAAAACTGAAAATGAATGGGATGACGCTCTGCTCGATGCCGCACGTAAACCTTTAGCTTGGGGAGTGTGGGTTGTAGGCATAGCCTGGGTTGTGGGTATTGTTAGCCACGCTTTTGATGCTGACACCTTAAGTTTTGTAGCGAGCTTACGTGACACCTTACTCATTGTTTTGGTGTCTTGGTTTTTAGTACGCTTGGTGAGTGTGGTTGTTTCTACGTTAGCTCGACCAGGTAAACATAGAGATGCATGGGATAAAACCACTGTAGAAGCTATGGGTAAGCTAGTTAAGGCGGCTGTTGTAATCACCGCTATTTTAGCGTTGATGCAACACTTTGGTTTTTCTATTTCTGGCGTATTGGCCTTTGGTGGGGTAGGTGGTATCGCCATTGGTTTTGCTGCCAAAGACCTGTTGTCTAACTTTTTTGGGGGCTTGATGATCTATTTGGATCGTCAGTTTTCTGTAGGTGATTGGATCCGCTCGCCTGATAAGGAAATTGAAGGCACGGTGGAATACATTGGATGGCGCATCACCCGTATCCGCACCTTTGATATGCGCCCGCTCTACGTGCCTAATGCAACCTTCACCAGTATTTCCGTAGAAAATCCTTCGCGTATGCATAATAGGAGGTTTTACGAGACTTTTGGCCTGCGCTATGAAGATCAAGACAAAGTCCAAGCCATTACTGTAGCGGTTAAAGAAATGTTATTGGCCCATGCAGCCATAGATACTCAACAAACTCTCATGGTCAACGTTAATACCTTTAACTCTCACAGTGTAGATTTTTTTGTGTACAGTTTTACCAAAACAACTAAGTGGGCCGAGTTCCATGAAATTAAGCAGCAGTTGCTTGGTTTAATCAGCGATATCGTAGCCCTCCATGGTGCAGATTTTGCATTTCCCACCCAAACTATTCATCTCATGCCTCAACAGGTAATGGATACCAACGGTTCATGAGTAAGCAGCACTATATTTTTGGCTATGGTAGTTTAATTAGCAGCTCTAGCCGTCGCATTACTGGTATTGCAGGTGATTCATTAGCCGTACGAGTGCAGGGATTAGAGCGGACATGGGTAGGTTGGGAAGGGACTGGCATGCGTGCCGTTGCTGCAAGACCGATGGCAGGTGCATGCTGTAATGGAGTGTTATTTGAGGTGCCAGAGTCTGAGTTAGAAAAGTTTGATGAGCGAGAAACGCATTATAGAAGGGCCCAACTAGATCTATCACAGGTAGACTACCTGCAAGGAGACCAAGCGCTCGATGAAAACAGTCAGGTCTGGGTTTATCTATACAACCATAAAGGCCATGGGTTACAGAGTGCGCCTATCGTACAATCCTACCTTGATGTGATTTTGTTGGGTTGCCAGGAAATAGCGCCCACATTTGCAAGGGAATTTATAGTACATACCCTTAATTGGGATATTTGGCATGATGATCGCCACCAACCTGTTTATCCTCGTGCCCAATCTCATTCAGAAGCCATGCAGCTAGATCAGCTATTGGCGGAACTCTTGCCTCAAGCTTTTACTCGGCGGTGCTTGGCGCCGTAAGGTCTACCAATTTAGGTTCATCTGCTGGTATTGCTTCCAAAATAGGCTCTGCTGGCGTGTAGGGAATCACTTTAACCAGAAGCACTAGTTTAGGGTGATCTAAGTAGTGTAATTCTTGACTGCGCATCTTACGCCTTTGGATGAGGCTGTAGCGAGTTTCAATAATTGGCACCAAGCTTTGCCTGTCGCTTAAGAACTTTTGTTTGGTGTGCCGACTGCTTGCGCTTTCGATGGTTGGGAATTGGTTTAAATGCAATTCACTGTGGATGTGTAAATAACGTCCTTTGCTGAATCCCAAACTACCTTCAAGCTGCTGATGGCCGGCCCAAGTATAATCACCCTTAATATCGATCCAGTGAATGGCTTTGTTGCCCCTTAGAATTTGGCGCCAGCTTTGATGTACTAGAACTTCATAATCCTCATGATTTGCTAGTGTTTGGACCTCGTTATTGAGGATGCGTTGGTCTGCAGGCAAGGCTATGAACTCAACATTCTCTAGTTCGTTTCGGTCACTTACTTCTGGGTCAAAGTGGGCAAGGGTCCTACCATGATGCCATGATATAGGGGCTGGCTGAAATGGGAATGCTTCTAACGTAGGAACCTTATCTCCTCGTTTGGCAATAATGATCTCTATTTGATACCAGGTCTCGTCTTTGTCGTCAGCGGCCAATGCTAACGTTGGTTGTAACATTAATAAAACCATAAAAAACGCAGTAAACACGTGCCAATGTGGGAGAAATCTTGATCGCATGTTTAGCTCATTTGTTTAATTAGGTCTTCCATTCGTTGGAAGCGTGTTTCAGTTTTTTCCATAGGTAAAGTAAACCTTAAATTGGTGCCACCCTCAAGTCGGAAGTTTCGAGGTTGAGTTTGTACTAGTTTTACTAACACCATGGGGTCTATCTTGGTATTCTTGCCGAACTCCATGCGGCCATTGCCTGCGGAGGCTTCAATGCGTGTAACACCAATAGCCTGAGCTTTTAACTTTAAACGATTTTGGCGGAAAAGGTTTTTTATTTGATCAGGCAGTAAACCAAAGCGGTCAATCATTTCCACTTGTAACTCTTTTAATGCCGCATTGTCTTCGGCGTTGGCAATCCGCTGATACATAACTAAGCGATTATGTACATCAGGTAAATAGGCTTCTGGAATAAGCGCAGGCAAGTGTAAATTAACTTCGGTACCACGCGATAGTGGTTGGTCTAGATTTGGTGTTTCGCCTTTCTTCATAGCTTCAACGGTTTGGTTGAGCATTTCCATATACAAACTAAAACCAATGCCTTGCATTTGGCCACTCTGCTCTTCACCCAAAAGCTCACCAGCACCACGTATTTCCAAATCGTGACTTGCAAGGGTGAAACCGGCACCGAGGTCAGCTGTAGCTTCAATTGCTTCGAGACGTTTGATGGCATCCTTGCTCAACAGTTTTGGGTGAGGCGTCATTAAGTAGGCATAAGCTTGATGATGGGAGCGACCTACACGACCACGTAATTGATGCAGCTGAGCTAAACCAAACTTATCTGCACGCTCAATAATAATTGTGTTGGCGGTAGGTATGTCAATGCCAGTTTCAATAATGGTAGAACACACAAGCACATTTGAGCGCTTATGGTAAAAATCTCCCATTACCTGTTCTAGCTTGCGTTCACGCATTTGCCCGTGGGCCACACTAACCCGTGCCTCAGGTACTAGTTCACGCAGTTTTTCAGCACTACTTTCTATGCTTTTAACTTCATTATGCAAATAATAAACTTGCCCTCCACGAAGCAGTTCTCGCAAAATAGCTTCTTTAACGAGTTTTTTGTCATTTTGTCGAACAAAAGTCTTGATGGAAATACGCCTTGCTGGTGGCGTGGCAATAATGGAGAGGTCACGCATGCCTGCCATGGACATATTCAATGTTCTAGGAATTGGTGTGGCTGTGAGAGTTAAAATATCCACTTCTGAGCGGAGCTTTTTGAACGACTCTTTTTGTTGTACACCAAAACGGTGTTCTTCATCAATAATAAGCAAACCTAAACGTTTAAAATTAAGTTTACCTTGTAAAATTTTATGGGTGCCTACCAAAATGTCTAGGGTGCCGTCCTCAGCGTGAACCATGGTTTTAGTTTGTTCAGCGGCCGTTTGGAAACGTGACATCACTGCAACATTCACTGGCCAATTGGCAAAGCGGTCCCGTAGGGTATCGTAATGCTGCTGTGCCAACAGTGTGGTGGGTACTAATAACGCTACTTGTTTACCACCGTTAACCGCCATAAACGCTGCCCGCATGGCAACTTCTGTTTTGCCAAAACCTACATCACCACAGACTAGCCTGTCCATGGGTTGGTCTGCCATCATGTCGCTTAATACGGTTTTTATGGTCTGTTCTTGATCCGGTGTTTCTTCATAGGGAAAAGCGTCGCAAAATGCTTGATAGCTCTCATCTGGCTTTGGAAAGGCATGCCCATCACGAGCTTCACGCAGGGCATAGATGTGTAACAACTCTGCGGCGGTATCCTTAATTTTTTCTGCAGCTTTGCGCTTAGCTTTAGTCCACTGTTCGCCACCCAATTTATGTAACGGTGCGTTTTCACCACCCGAATAACGGGACAGTAGCTCAATACCAGAAACGGGGACGTAAAGGGTGGCTTCATTGGCGTAGAGTAATACTAAGAACTCGGCATCTTGGCCATCTATACTAAGGCTTTGCAAACCATTATAGCGGCCAACACCGTGATCTTGGTGAACCACCGCATTGCCAATACTTAGTTCAGCTAAGTCATGAATAGCGGTGTTGGGATTTTCTGTGACTTTGTCTCGGCGACGTCGCTGGAGTACTTTTTGGCCAAATAGTTGTGCCTCACAGACAAGAATAAGACTGTGTTCAGGTAAATTTAGGCCTTGTTCTAAAGGTGCAACACAGATCGCAAAATTAGGCTTTTTGGTAATAAAATCAAGCCAGTCATCTACATCCTCTGGGGCCGTCGGTAATGCTTTAAATAAATCGAGTAATGCTTCTTTTCTGCCGGCTGATTCAGCGCAGACCAATATACTTTGCTGCTGGCCTTTGAGCACTGTTTCTAAAGCAATGAGCGGCTTAGCCAGTTGGTTATTAATCGCAACTTGAGGGTTTTGGGCACCACCTAAATTATATAAACCCTTGTTGGCTTCAGGTTCAACAAAAGCGCCTTCTTGTAGATCAATGATGGGAAAATTTTTAAGGCCAGAAAACATTTCATCGGTAAACAAAAATAATTGTTTAGGTGCTAGCAGTGGGCGTTCTATGTCATGACTATAATCTTCATAACGTGATTCAATGTCGCACCAAAAATGCGTGGCTTGAGCTTCAATATCACCTTGTTTTACCACAAGAGTGGAACCTGGAAGGTAGTCCAGTAAGGTTGACATGGAGTTAAAGAATAGGGGTATGTAATATTCGATACCGGCGGGTGCAAACCCTTGGCTTACGTCTTGGTATACGGGGCAGGCTTTTGGGTCTAAATCAAATTGGCTGGTAAAGTTTTGCCTAAAGTGGCTAATCGCGACATCGGTTAATGGAAACTCGCGGGCGGGTAGTAAATTGAATTCAGTAATTAGGGCCGTAGTACGCTGACTATCAGCATCGAAATAGCGCAGACTTTCAATTTCATCGTCAAATAATTCAATTCGTAATGGCGCGTGGCTGCCCATGGGGTAGAGGTCAATTAAACCACCCCTTAAAGCATATTCACCTGCTTGGGATACGGTTTCTGTGAGCAGGTAACCCGCCTGATCTAAACGTTGGCGAAATTGAGTTTGGGGTAACTCTTGTCCAGTCGACAATGTAAAGCTGTTGCCAGCTAAGTAGTTCATCGGGGGCAGGCGATGGAGTAGTGTGGCCACTGGAACGATGACCACACCTTTGCTCAAATGAGTGATTTGGTTGAGCGTGCTAATGCGCTCTGACACAATATCTGGGTGGGCAGAGAAGCTATCGTAGGGCAATATTTCCCAATCTGGCAGCATTAAACAATCAAGCCCAGTACCGGTTAGGAAAAAGTCAACTTCCGCACTCAATTTAAGTGCGGCATCTGTGTCTTTTACCAGCGCTAGTACAGGCCCTTGGTGGACTTCTGCGGCTTCGGCAATGGCCAAGGCCGAAGCTGCGCCGTGGGTTTGTCCCCAATTAGACTTATGACCAACTTTAGAGGGTATAGAGGTGGGTTGTAATAACAAGCAAGAGTCCTAAAGCACTGGCCGTAAAGGCAAAAAAATACCCTGCTATTGTAGTGGCTTCTGTTTTAACTTGCATTAAAACCCTGCAAAATGGCCTATATTAAGTATGGCTGTGTACTATTTATCTTGTGATTGGTTATATTGAGCGAAGGCTTTGCTATTTTTGCTGTGAATATAATCAGCTACTTTAATAGGTGCATAGTTTGATACATCGTTAACAAACTTTTTGAAATCCCTTGGGTCAACGATCGTATCAGCATCTGGGTCAAAAAATATGGGCATAGAGTAGCGTTCGTTGTTAGATCGATTGATGACGCGATGCAAGTTTGAAGATAAATATCCATTGGTCCAGCGATGTAATAGATCCCCTATATTGCATACAAAGGTATTTTCAATAGGTGTGGCTTCAACCCACTCTTGTTGTTTATTTAGGACTTGCAGACCACCGTTGTTATCTTGATACAAGAGTGTAATGACGCCAAAATCTGTGTGGGGTGCAGCACCAAAACGCTCATCAGCCTCATCCTGTTGGCTTGAACGAGGGTAATACACCAACTGGCTGCGACCTAGTGGGCTGGTATATCGATGTTCAAAAAAATCAGAGTTCTCTCCCAAACCTACGGCGATGGCTTTAAGTACTTGCCTGCCTAGCAAGCAGGTCGCATCATAATACGCGAGCAGGTCACGTTTTAATTCGGGCAGTGACGCAGGCCATAAATTATGTGTGATGAGAGGGATTTGGGTTCGTTTAGCCCACATTTCATCAGACCAAAATTCTGGCCCAGTAAAAAATATTTCTTTTAAATCGTGGGTTTTTGCGCCTTCTAAGGTGGCCATTTTGGGACCTAACCATCCTCTTTGGTTGGTATTAACCGCGACTAGGGCTTTTTCTTCCTGACTTAAGTGGAAAAAATGCCGCGAGGCATCTAATGCTTGTTGGATCACTTGAGGATCTATACCATGGTTTTTTATATAAAAGAAACCAGTATTTAAAGCCGCTGACATTAAAGGTTTGGATACTTCTGTAACATTGCCTTGTAACATCAGTGGTGCAAAATCGATGACTGGAATATCTCCAACTGACACAGGTTTTGCTTTTGCATAATCGCGACTCATTGCCGTTACTCTTTGTATTTGCTCTTGGATTTAACGCGCCCGTATGGTGTCTGGCAGCCAAGTGGCTAATTCAGGCCAAATAACTAGAATGACAATCATCAGCGCCATCAAGCCCACCATAGGCAGGGCTGTTTTAGCGATGTAAGAAATCTCATGTTTAGTCATGCCTTGTAAGACGAACAAATTAAACCCAATTGGGGGAGTTACTTGCGCCATTTCTACTACCACAACGATAAAAATACCGAACCAGAGCACGTCAATACCTGCTTGGCGGATCATTGGTTCAACGATGGCCATAGTGAGAACCACGGATGAAATGCCATCTAAGAACATACCTAAGATGATGTAAAATACTGTCAATGCCATGATTAGTGTTAAGGGTGACAAACTCATGCTGTCGATAAAAGCTGCCAATGCTCGTGGAATACCAGTAAATCCCATGGATAGGGACAAAAACGCAGCACCCATGAGAATTAACGCAATCATTGCTGAAGTTCGGGTGGCGCCTAGCAGACTAGCAACAAATGTATCCCAGTTAAGTGACCGCTGGGCCGCAGCTAAGGACAGTGACCCAACAACGCCAACAGCAGCGGCTTCTGTAGCGGTGGCGTAGCCCATGTACATGGAGCCAATGACCGAAAACACTAATAATAGTACAGGCACTAAAAAACGGCTAGTCTTTACCATCTCCACAAAGCTCATAGGAGGTTCTGGGTCAGGGCGGGGGCCTTTACCAAAGTAGTGCCACAAAATAATGTAGCCCATAAATAAGCCGGCAAGCACTAAGCCTGGCAAAATACCTGCCATAAACAATTTAGTAATAGACTCGTTAATTGTTACGCCATATACGATCAAGGTTAATGATGGCGGAATCATTAAACCTAAGGTTGCGGCTCCTGCAAGGGTACCGATGATCATGTGCTCTGGGTAATTCCTAGCACGGAGCTCTGGAATCGACATTTTACCAACGGTGGTTAGTGTGGCAGCAGATGACCCGGACACGGCAGCAAAAATGGTACAGCCGGCAATGTTGGTGTGGAGTAAACCCCCAGGTAGCCAGCTCATCCAAGGTGCTAGTCCTTTGAACATGTCTTGGGATAAACGGGTGCGGTATAAAATCTCCCCCATCCATATAAACAGGGGCAGGGCTGTTAAGGTCCAGCTGGAAGCGCCTGTCCAAATGGTAGTGATCATGGCGTCTCCAGCAGGGCGTACGGTGAACAACTCCATGCCTACCCAAGCTACACCCATAAGAGCAAGGCCGATCCAAACAGAGCCGCCTAATAAAGTGAACAAAACCAATAAAAATATGCCTACAGCGTAGAGCTCATTCATTCTATTGACTCCGTTCTAATTTGAGATTCTCTGGTGACAAGCAGCCTAGTTAAATGGTCCCATACGGCAATAGCCAATAGCACTGAGCCAATAGACATGGCGATTTGTGGTAACCACATGGGGGTATAGATCCAAACGTTAGCGGGTTGACTCCAAATGTCGCTCCACGTTGTAGGCCATGAACCAAACATAGAGATAACATTCACAAGCCATTGGGGAACTTGATCTTGCCCTTGAGTAGTGTCGTTGAGCATGGCAGATAATTGGTTGGTTTTAATGGCATAACGGGCAAAGTAAGTGGCAATAAATGCAGCAACATACATTGCTAAAGCATCAAGCCTAAACTTGAGCCATTGATTCCAATTTAATAGAACCGATACGCGAATGTGAGCGCCTGTTGTTAGCGCATAAGCTAGGGCGAAGAATGATGTGCAAGCCATGGCGTAACCTGCAAATTCAGTTGATCCAGGAAACGCAATGTTGCTCCATCTGGCGATCATTTGCGCCACAATAAGTAATAAAATCATCACCATAAAGCAAGCTGCTATAAGCCCAGACAAACGATATAGCTTATCTAACCAGGGCCAAATAGGGGTGAGCCACGACCGTAATACCTTGGGCTTTAGTAGAGAAGCAAGGCAAACGATTGAGGGTAATACGAACAACAAAATCCACAAAGGTACGCCTAAAACAGGTGACCAATCGTTCATTGTATTCTCCAATAAAAAATGAGCGGCGGAGGTTCCCGCCGCTAGTTTGACTCAATTGGAATTACTGTGCGTTATACGAGTCTAGAATGGCTTGGCCATCACTACCTACGTTAGCTAACCAGTCTGCTGTCATTTTGACACCAATAGCCTTTAGCTCAGACAAGAATACTGGACCAGCATCTTCAACGCTCATGCCATTAGATGACAGTTGCTCAAAGTACCAACTGGCAAGCGCTTGTGATTTGGCAGAACATGCTGCACCCGTTTCATCGGCTGCTTTTTGAACTTGACCTTGAGTGGTGGAATCTAAACCATCCCACACGCCTTTATTAACCATCACGTAGTTACGTGGTAACCAAGCGTTAACCTTGTAGTAATGAGACAAGCTTTCCCATACTTTACGATCGTACCCTGTTGAGCCAGAAGAAATGAAGGACTCCGCTACGCCTGTTGCCAACGCTTGGCTTAGCTCGGCTGCTTCAATTTGTACTGGAATCATACCTAACTCTTCTGCAAAGGTTGCGGTTGCAGAGTTGTATGAACGGAATTTAATACCTTGTGTGTCGGCACTAGATTTTACTTCTTTGTTAAAATAGAACCCTTGCCCTGGCCATGGACAGGTGTATAAAGCCACTAAGTTTTGTGCTGACAAAGCTTTGTTGACATAAGGCTTTGCAGCAGCCCAAAGTTTGTCATTGTCTGCGTAAGTGGTGGCTAAAAACGGTACGTTATCCCACCCTAAAATGGGTAATTCGTTTGCATGGGCAGACATAAAGCGCTCACCAATAGGGGCTTGGCCTGTTTGTACAGCACGTTTTATTTCACCACCTTTAAAGAGTGAGCCTCCGGCATGTATGGTGATGTCTACATCACCACCGGTATAGTCACGCACTTTGTCTGCAAACACTACCCCCATTTCGGAGTGGAAATTACTCGCTGAATAAGCCATGGGCATGTCCCATTGCTCGGCCATTGCTGGCGCAGAGATGGCGGCTAACGCGGTAGTAGCTGTCAGTAGTTTTTTAATTGATGTCATAATCATTTACCTTTTTATTGTTGTTGGTATGCTTCTTAAATGAAGCGGTTTGGGGAATAAATGCTAACGTCTTCTTGCAGCATGTTTCCATTAATCATTTGAGCCAGCATCCAGCCTGTTTTAGGGCCACTGGTTAGGCCGATGTGGTGGTGACCAAAACCTAAAAACACCCCTGGCTTTTGGGAAATTTCTCCAATGATAGGGATTGAGTCAGAGGGTGCAGGGCGGTGCCCCATCCATTCAGTTTCATGACTCCACGTTAATTTAGGAATAGCATGTTTGATGCTGTTGCGCAATAAATCGAAGGCTTTTGCCGAGGGTTTTGCGTCTAACCCCCCAAATTCAACGATGCCAGCAAGTCGTATTCTATCTTTCATTGGAGTGATAACAAACTTGCTGCCAGCCACCATGACAGGAGCTTTAGGTGTGAAGTTAGGGTGCCATAGGTCAATGTGGTAACCCCGTTCAGTTTCGAGAGCGACATTAACTCCTAGTTTAGCTGCCAGTTTTTTAGACCAGGCCCCAGTAGCCAATACGGCCACATCACAAAGTATCTTCTGCCCGTCAATGATTACTGCGTTGAGTTCGTTACCCAGGTAGTCGACATCTTCAAAGCAACCATTTACTTTGACACCTCCGTGGTCAATTACATGCTGTTCTAAGGCTTGCAAATATGCTCCTGGGTCACTAATTCTGCCGTGATTTTTCATCTTAGCTGCAAAAGTTAAGCTGTCGGCAAAACAGTTGTCATAAGCAGCAAATTCTGTGCCATCAAGTTCTGTCCATTTGATGCCATGTTGCGATCTTAGTGACCAGCCAAACGCGTCACTTTCAAAGTGCTTGCGGTTTTTGTATACATAAAGATAGTCCGTAGGAATAATGAACTTTTCGGCCCCAGTACCTTCAGCCATAGCTAGATGATTGCCGATACTCTCTGATACTAATGGCTGCAGTGCGGCAGCAGTTTGGCTACAGTTTTTGACGTTTGCTCTACGCAAATATTGCCATAACCAAGGTAACATTCTGGGCAAGTAACGCCATTTTACGAATAGGGGTTCATTGGGGTCAAGTAACATGCGTGGTGCTTTTGTTAATAATCCTGGGCTGTTGACGGGCACCACAGAACATGAAGCCAGTACGCCACCATTGCCATAGCTAGCGCGCTGGTCTTGGCTCGATTTATCAATAAGGATGACTTGATGGCCTGCTCGCTGCAACCAAATGGCGGTGGCAATCCCTATAATGCCATTGCCAATGATGGCAACACGTTTGACTTTTTTTACCAATGCACTATCCCTCAATTTATACTTATTGAGTATCGCCAATCAATGGTATCATTTCAAATATCAATTTATTCAATACCTATAAGTTTAAGTGATGTATATATGAATCTACGGTTCCGCCAATTACAAGCGCTTCATAAGGTCGTCGAATCTGGCACAGTATCGGCAGCGGCTGAGCAATTGAATATTTCCCAACCAGGCGTTTCAAACTTATTGAGTCAACTTGAGCATACCTGTCAACTGAAGTTATTTAACAGACTTAAGGGTAAACTGATCCCTACCAATGAGGGTTTGGTTTTGTACAATGAAGTTGACACATTAGTGAGAGGCTTGGCTCATGTAGAGCAGTCCGTTGTCGATTTACAAAATAAGCAGACAAGTAAACTGCAAATTGCTTCTATTCACGCCTTATCATTTGGGTTTATGCAGGCACAAATTGCACAATTTTCAAGGCAATACGAAAATCTTTCGGTGTCATTTCAGTCTCAGTACTCACAGAAAATCCAAGAATGGGTTGATGTTGGGCTGTTTGAAATAGGTGTGAGTGAGATGCCAGTTGCTACAGGGCCGTTTAATACCGTGGTTTTTAAAATCGAAACTCTTTGCGCGATGCCTAGTGATCACCCCCTAGCTTGTCATAAAGTGCTGACACCAAGCTTATTGTCAGGCGAGCCGTTAATTATTATGGGACCGCAGCATATGGTCACACGGCGCGCTAAGGAGGCATTCGTGGAAGCTGGAGCAAGGTGGAATCCTGTAGTTCATACGCATTTGTTTGCTAATAAGTTGAGTTTTATTAAAGAGGGTATGGGGATTGGCTTGGTGGATGTGATTTCCCTACGTAATGATTCTTCTGACAGGTTCATTACTCGCCCGTTTGCGCCAAATATTAATTTGGATGTGGCTATTATTACCTCGAAGAGTAGGCCCGTATCAGATACGGGGCAAGCCTTTCTTGGCCAGCTTGAGTCCCATCTTTGGGCTAGCTGTAAATCTATTAAAGTGCGGGAGTGAAGGGTGTTATGCGGCCTATAATTGGTATTCTTATGCTTGACTCACAATTCCCACGTATTTATGGCGATGTTGGTAATCCCACTACTTGGGGGTTTGATGTTGCAATCGAAGTGGTGCCCAAAGCGACGCCTCAGGCAGTGGTGTGCCGTGGGGAGAATTTGTTAGACCCATTCATTGCTGCGGGACAGCGATTAGTTAAACAAGGTGTGTCTGGCATTACCACAACCTGTGGTTTCTTGTCTATTTACCAGGACGATCTGTCAAAGGCATTAGGCGTACCCGTATTAACGTCATCCCTAATGCAAGTAGCCAGTGTTAATGCCACCTTGCCACAGGGAAAATGCGCAGCAATTTTGACGATTTCTGCTTCAGCGTTAACCTCCGAATATTTATGTGCTGCTAACGTGCCGCTGGATACCCCAATTGGCACCACGGAGGGAGGCTTGGAGTTTAGTCGTTGTATCCTTAACGATGAGCCTGTGCTCAATGTTGAACTGGCAAGAAAAGACAACATTAACTCGGCCTGCGCACTCGTGCAGTCAGACCCAAGTATTGGCGCATTGGTATTGGAATGTACCAATATGGTGCCATATGCAGCAGATATTGCCACTGCTACTGGCTTACCAGTTTATAGCATGTATAACCTCATTAGTTGGTTTGAGGCGAGTCTAGCGCCACCACAGTTTACGAGTTAGATTTAGCTTAAATGTGCTTGACCTTTATAGGTTTAAATAATGCTTAATATTTGCCGTAGTCGTTTGCCAAATCTGGCTATTTCCACGATAATATGTGCTCCCAATGATGGGTAACTAAAAGGTTAAACACCTGAACCGCAACCAAGCCGTTTTTATACGGTGAACAAAGGGACTCACTGTGAGCCAAGAACAAGTGTTTTCAGACTGGAAAGACCGTGAAGCGTTAGCCGAAGCCATGATCCCCTTGATTGGTAAAATCTACCGCGAAGATAATGTAGAGGTTTCCGTATTCGGCCGCTCTGTTGTGAATCGTTCTGTCATTAGTATTCTTAAATCCCATCGTGCAGCACGCATGCTGGAACACACCAAGTTATCTGTCCATGAAACTTTCCCAGTAATTGAAGTGCTGCAGAGCCTGGCGCTATCTAACGTACATGTAGATATTGGTAAGTTGGCCATAGGTTTCCGTGATAACGGTGCTGGCCAAAGTTTACAAAGCTATGTTGCTGCTGCCTTAATTGGTGCGGTAAATAAAGACAGTGCTAAAACTCAGGCAGATGTGGTGCTTTATGGCTTTGGCCGTATTGGTCGCTTGTTAGCCCGTTTGTTGATTGAGAAGACTGGTGGCGGCCAAAGCTTGCGTTTGCGTGCCATCGTGGTGCGTAAAGGTGGAGATAACGACCTTGCTAAGCGAGCTAGTTTGTTGCGTCGCGATTCAGTGCACGGCACTTTTCAAGGTACGATTACTGTAGATGAAGAACAAAATGCTTTGATTGCTAACGGTAATGTCATTCAGGTAATTTATGCAAGTTCGCCAGATTCAATTGATTACACCGATTATGGCATTAGTAATGCCGTTGTAATTGATAACACTGGTAAGTGGCGTGACGAAGATGGTTTATCTTTGCACTTGCGTGCTAACGGGGTGTCTAAAGTAATGTTAACAGCGCCAGGTAAGGGCATTAAAAACGTCGTTATGGGTGTTAACCAAAAAGATATTGAAGACACAGATACCATATTGTCTGCAGCCTCATGCACCACTAACGCCATCACCCCTATTTTGAAAGCATTGAATGACAAGTATGGCGTAGCCAACGGCCACGTTGAAACTGTGCATGCCTATACTAATGATCAAAACTTAATTGATAACTATCATAAAGGCGATCGTCGTGGGCGCGCAGCTGGTCTTAATATGGTTATTACGGAAACGGGTGCGGCTAAAGCCGTGTCTAAAGCTTTGCCTGAATTAGAAGGCAAATTAACCGGTAATGCTATTCGAGTGCCAACGCCTAACGTTTCTATGGCGATTCTTAACCTTAACCTTGATTCAGAAGTTGAACGTGATGAGCTAAATGATTATTTGCGTCATATGGCTTTGCACTCTGATTTGCAAAAACAAATTGACTACACAGATTCTCCTGAAGCCGTGTCTAGTGATTTTGTAGGTTCTCGTGCCGCTGGCGTGGTAGATGGTTTGGCGACTGTCGCTACGGGCAAGAAGAACTGTGTGGTTTATGTTTGGTATGATAATGAGTTTGGTTATTCTTGTCAGGTGATTCGTATGTTGCAGCATGTAACTAACACAGGATTACCAGCGTTCCCTGTCGAAGACTAGATCTTCAAGCTGTTGTGCTCCTGTTAATGACTCAATTTAATAAAAGGCTGCCTTAGGGTGGCCTTTTTTGTGATAAGGCTAGAAGAATTGAGTAAATTTTCGTATAATAAGCCGGCTTTTTTTATTGGTTTTAGTTGCGCATGCTCTGTCTTACGTTAATCACTAAAGCCGACCATAACTCTCAATTGGGTACGACTTATGATCAAGATCAGACGCGGTCTGGATTTGCCATTGTCTGGTGCGCCGCAGCAAAGCATCGAAGATGCTGCAGCGGTAAACCAAGTGGCTGTGATCGGTGCTGACTATGTAGGCATGAAGCCTACCATGCTAGTCAGAGTTGGAGATCGAGTAAAGCTCGGCCAAGTGTTGTTTTCTGATAAGAAAACCACTGGCGTTTACTTTACAGCGCCTGCCGCTGGTGTGGTAAGTGCAATTAACCGTGGCGCACAACGGGTGTTGCAATCTGTTGTAATTGACATCGATGGCGATGATGCTGTTGAATTTGCAACCTGCGCTGCCAGTGATATAACAAGCCTAACTACTGAGCAAGTGGCCGAAAACCTGCAAGCGTCTGGCTTGTGGACTGCACTACGCACACGTCCATTCAGCAAGGTGCCTGCTATTGATAGTAAGCCTCGTTCTATCTTTGTTACGGCCATCGATACTCATCCTCTAGCTGCAGATCCTGCGCCTATTATTGCCGCTCAGCAAGACGCTTTCGCACAAGGCTTACAACTGCTGACCAAGTTAACTGACGGGCAGGTATTTGTTTGTGCTGCTGCAGACACGCAAGTGCCTCAGGTTACCGGTACTCAAGTTGAGCGTTTTCAAGGTGTGCATCCTGCGGGTCTTGCCTCTACACATATTCACATGTTGGATCCTGTGAGTGCTACCAAAACAGTTTGGGTTGTGGGCTACCAAGACGTGATCGCTTTTGCACAGCTATTTGCTATGGGTAAATTACCTACTGAGCGAGTTGTTGCCTTGGCTGGTCCAATGGTAACTAAACCGCGTTTAATCCGCACTCGTTTAGGCGCTTCTACCACTGAACTTATAGTTGGTGAAACTAAACGGGGCAAATTTGACAACCGGGTTATTTCTGGCTCTGTACTCGGTGGCAATACAGCTTCTGGAACTACGGCTTTCTTAGGCCGCTATAACAACCAAATTACAGTGCTTGAAGAAGGCAAAAAGCGTGAGTTCATGGGTTGGATGACTGCTGGTAGCCAAAAACACTCTGTGCTGAATATTTTCTTATCGTCTTTGAACCGTACTAAGAAAGTAGCTCTCAATACCTCTACCAATGGCTCACAACGTGCCATGGTGCCAGTAGGTACATTTGAACGTTTGATGCCCTTAGATATTCTGCCTACGCAACTGCTGCGCAGTTTGGTGGTGGGTGATATCGTTAATGCACAAGAACTAGGTTGTTTAGAACTTGAAGAAGCTGATTTAGCTTTAATGACCTATACCTGTGCTGGCAAATACGAATACGGCGCTATATTGCGTGACGTGTTAACGCGTATTGAGAAGGAGTGCTAAGCATGAATTTACGTAGCATTTTAGATTCCATGGAGCCTCACTTCCATAAAGGTGGTAGGTTCGAAAAGTTTTATGCTTTATATGAAGCAGCAGACACTATTTTTTACACTCCAGGCTACGTGACTAAGACTGGCGCCCACGTACGTGATGGTATTGACCTTAAACGTATGATGATAACGGTGTGGTTGTGTACTTTCCCCGCTATATTCTTTGGTATGTATAACTTAGGGTTCCAAGCGAACACTGCTATGGAAGCCATGGGTGTTGCCCAAGCTGAGGGCTGGCGTGGTAGTTTTGTTTCTGCTATTGCTGGTTTTGATGCGGCAAGTTTATGGGACAATATCCTTTTGGGTGCCGCCTATTGGCTACCTGTGTATATGGTGGTGTTTCTAGTAGGTGGTTTCTGGGAAGTTTTGTTTGCCGCTGTTCGTGGCCATGAAGTAAACGAAGGTTTCTTTGTTACTTCTGTGTTATTTGCTTTGATTCTTCCGCCAGACGTGCCCCTTTGGCAAGCTGCCTTAGGCATTACCTTTGGAGTGGTTGTAGGTAAGGAAGTATTTGGTGGTACTGGCATGAATTTCTTGAATCCAGCCCTTACTGGCCGTGCGTTCTTGTACTTTGCCTATCCTGCTCAAATGTCTGGTGATGCTGTTTGGACCGCAGTAGATGGTTTCTCTGGTGCAACTGCACTAGGTTTAGCTAACACAGGTGGTATTGCAGCTATGGCTGATGCAGGAATTACTTGGGCAGATGCTTTTATTGGCAATATTCAAGGGTCTGTGGGCGAAGTGTCTACCTTAGCTATCTTTGCTGGCGGTGCAGTGCTGCTTTGGACTCGTATCGCAGCATGGCGCATTGTGGCTGGTGTCATGGTAGGAATGATAGCTATGAGCTCGTTGCTTAACCTCATTGGCTCTGACACCAACCCTCTCTTTGCGCTGCCATTCTATTGGCACTTAGTATTGGGTGGCTTTGCTTTTGGTATGATCTTTATGGCCACTGATCCTGTGTCTTCGTCCATGACTCACACGGGTAAGTGGTACTTTGGTGCTTTGATTGGTGTCATGGTGGTATTGATTCGTGTACTTAACCCAGCCTTCCCGGAAGGTATGATGTTGGCCATTTTGTTTGCCAACTTATTCGCGCCTTTGATTGACTACTATGTCACTGAAGCAAACATTAAGCGGAGGGTAGCACGCAATGTCTAATGCAAAAGATTCTGTATCACGCACAGTGATGGTGGCCTTGGTTCTGTGTGTGGTTTGTTCTGTAATTGTGTCGGCTGCTGCTGTGATGTTGCGGGGCAAGCAACAAGAAAATGCTATTAACGAAAAGAAATTTAATATTCTAGCCGCTGCTGGTATTGAAGTAGTGGATGGTGATTTGGAGGCGGCTTTTGCAACCATTACGCCTAAGCTAGTTGATATGCGTACGGGTCAGTTTAGTACTGGCGAAGATGTCATGACATATAATATGCGCAAAGCTGTTAAAGATCCTGCAAAATCACGTGCTTTAACGAGTGAGCAAGATATCGCTAGCATCCGCAAGCAGTCTTTATACAGTACTGTGTACTTGGTTGAAGGCGAGCAGGGTATCGAACGTATCATTTTGCCTATCCATGGCTACGGCTTGTGGTCTACGCTCTATGGATTTATCGCCCTAGAAAGCGACTTAAATACTGTTGCTGGTTTAGGCTTTTACGAGCATTCAGAAACACCTGGATTAGGTGGTGAAGTGGACAACCCCAAATGGAAAGCGCTGTGGCCTGGTAAGAAAGTCTATGCAGATGGATCTTATGCCCCAGCCATTGGTTTAATTAAGGGCAAGGCTCCTGTAGGCGATTTACATAAAGTAGACGGTTTAGCCGGTGCAACCTTAACCAGTAACGGTGTAACTAACCTAGTTAAATTCTGGTTGGGCAAGAATGGTTTTGCACCTTTCTTAACCAAGCTTAAAGCAGGGGAAGCATAATCATGTCTAAGACAAGAGAAATTTTGTTAGGACCAATCTTTACTAACAACCCTATTGCTTTGCAAATTTTGGGGGTATGTTCTGCGCTAGCGGTAACCAGTAGTTTGAACGTCACCATTGTTATGTGTATTGCACTGACTGTGGTAACAGCGTTTTCTAACTTCTTTATTGCTTTGATCCGTAAGCATATACCTAGCAGTATACGTATCATCGTACAGATGATCATCATCGCTTCTTTGGTTATTGTGGTAGATCAGGTTCTTAAGGCTTATGCCTATGAAGTGAGCAAGCAACTTTCGGTATTTGTTGGTTTAATTATTACCAACTGTATCGTTATGGGCCGTGCAGAAGCATTTGCAATGCAAAACCCACCCATTCCATCTTTCTTTGATGGCATTGGCAACGGTTTAGGCTACTCAGTTGTATTGTTGTTTGTGGCTACGGTACGGGAATTGACCGGTTCTGGTACCTTGCTTGGTTTCGAAATCCTACCTTTGGTAACCAATGGCGGCTGGTATTACTCCAACGGCCTTATGTTGCTACCACCAAGCGCCTTTTTTGTAATTGGCGGGTTCATTTGGTTACTTCGTAACTCGAAGGTTGATCAGGTTGAACCTGTTGAATACAAACTTGCCTCGCACACTAAATAGGGTCTGAAACAATGATTGAAGATTATCTAAGCCTATTTGTTAAAGCCGTGTTCGTAGAAAACATGGCCTTGGCATTCTTCTTGGGCATGTGTACTTTCTTAGCGATTTCCAAGAAAGTTAAAACAGCTATTGGCCTTGGTATCGCGGTAATTGCGGTACTCACTATCACCGTACCGGTAAACAACTTAATCTACACCTATTTGCTAGCTGATGGTGCCCTTGCATGGGCAGGTTTGCCAGAAGTTAACCTAAGCTTTTTAGGTTTGATCTCTTACATTGGTGTTATTGCTGCCATTGTTCAGATTATGGAAATGTTGCTAGATAAGTACATGCCAGCTTTGTACAACGCCTTGGGCGTGTTCTTGCCTTTGATCACAGTTAACTGTGCCATCATGGGTGCTGCACTGTTCATGGTAGAGCGTGATTACAATTTTGGTGAATCAGTGGTGTATGGCATGGGTGCAGGTGTAGGCTGGGCATTAGCTATCGCTTCTCTTGCAGGTATTCGTGAAAAACTAAAGTACTCAGACGTACCCGCAGGCCTACGCGGTCTTGGCATTACTTTTGTGACTGTAGGTTTAATGTCACTTGGTTTTATGTCTTTCTCCGGCATCCAGCTGTAAAGCGCACTACACAAGGTATAGATGTATGAATAATGAAATTATCCTCGGTGTATTAATGTTCACCGCAGTGGTTCTCTCTTTGGTAGCGATTATTATAGTTGCTCGTGCCCAATTAGTGAGCTCTGGTGCGGTCACTATTTTTATCAATGATGATCCAGAAAAAGCCATTACGGTTGCAGCTGGCGATAAGCTACTGCAGACACTTTCTGCCCAAGGTATCTTTTTAGCCTCAGCATGTGGTGGTGGCGGTACGTGTGCCCAGTGTCGTTGCATTATTAAAGACGGTGGCGGCTCTATGTTGGCCACGGAAGAAAGCCACTTCACCATGCGTGAAGCAAAAGATGGCTGGCGTTTATCCTGCCAGGTTGCAGTGAAGCAAAATATGGTGATTGAAGTTGAAGAGGACGTATTTGGTGTGAAACAATGGGAATGCACTGTTGAATCTAACCCTAACGTTGCCACTTTTATCAAAGAGCTTACCTTGCGTTTGCCAGAAGGTGAAAGTGTTGACTTCCGCGCAGGTGGTTATGTGCAGCTAGAATGCCCATCACACTCTATCGACTACAAGACCTTCGACATTGACGAAGAGTACCGTGGTGATTGGGATAAGTTTAATGTCTGGCAGCATAAGTCAGTAGTACATGAAGCTACAGTGCGCGCCTATTCCATGGCGAACTACCCAGAAGAGCATGGCGTGGTTAAGTTTAACATTCGTATTGCTTCTCCTCCTCCAGGTAGCAGTGGTATCCCTGCTGGCAAGATGTCTTCTTACGTATTTAACTTGAAACCAGGTGATAAGATGAAAGTCTATGGCCCGTTTGGTGAGTTCTTTGCCAAAGACACAGAAGCAGAAATGATCTTCATTGGTGGTGGTGCTGGCATGGCGCCAATGCGTTCACTCATTTTTGATCAGCTTAAGCGTTTAAAATCTACTCGTAAAACGTCTTTTTGGTATGGCGCACGGAGTATGCGTGAAGCATTCTATGGTGAAGATTACGATGCCCTAGCGGCGGAAAATGCCAACTTTGACTGGCACTTAGCCCTTTCTGATCCTCAGCCAGAGGATAATTGGGACGGCCTTACTGGTTTTATTCATAACGTATTGTTTGACAATTATCTTAAAGAACATGACGCACCAGAAGACTGTGAGTTCTACATGTGTGGACCTCCAATGATGAACGCTGCTGTTGTACAAATGCTCAAGGACTTAGGTGTTGAAGACGAAAACATTATGTTGGATGATTTTGGCGGATAACCTAAAACCCTTGCAACAAATCAGCCTGGCTGCATGGTGTGTATTAATACTCACCATGTTGCTGGGCTGCTCTGCGTCTGAAACACCAAAAATTGAGGCCATTACAGGTTTGTCCATGGGTACCAGTTATACGGTAAAATGGGTCAATCACGAAGGTTACAGCCGCGATGATATTGCTAATAGTGTTGCAGTTGAATTAGCACGGGTTGAATCGAGCATGTCGAACTATATGGATGCCTCTGACCTAAGTGGTTTTAATGGTGCGGAAGTCAACCAATGGCATACAGTGCCGGCAGCAATGGCAAGTTTAGTGGCTCTGTCCCTTGAACTCAGTAAACAAACTAACGGTGCGTTTGATATTACCGTGGGCCCTTTGGTAGATCTATGGGGCTTTGGCCCTGATCCTGTGCCAGAACACATTCCTAGCCAAGGTGCTCTTGATGCATTAAGGCCAGTTATTGGTTATCAATATTTACAGGTGCAACAAAATCCACCTGCCATATTAAAACGTGCTGACAGTGCAATCGATCTGTCGGCCATCGCTAAAGGTTATGGTGTTGATGCAGTTGCCCTATGGCTAGAGGGGCATGAAATTAGCGATTATCTAGTTGAGGTGGGGGGAGAACTTCGTGCCCGGGGCCTCAAACCTGATGGCTCACCTTGGCGCATTGCCATAGAAACACCCTCTTTGGACACTCAGCAAATTTATCAAGTAGTTAAAGTAAGCAATATGGCTGTTGCAACCTCTGGTAACTATCGTAATTATTATGAGCTAGATGGTGTGCGTTACGCCCATACGTTGGACCCTAGTACATTAAGGCCTGTTACCCATAACTTAGCCTCGGTAACAGTCATTGACGCCAGTGCTGCCAAAGCAGATGCCTTGGCTACAGCTTTGATGGTAATGGGTGGAGAGAAGGGAGTGATTTGGGCAACTATGCATCAAGTGCCTGCATACTTTATAATGAAACAATCAAATGGCTTTGTGGCACAATCTACTGCAGGCTTTAGTGGTTATTTGGAGAACTAAATGCAAACCATGATGTTATCTTTTATGGTCTTAATCCTTATAGTTGTGGGTATGGCCGTAGGTGTGTTGATGGGACGTAAACCTATTGCTGGATCTTGTGGCGGTATGACAGCTTTAGGTATGGACGTAGCTTGTGACGTGTGTAAAGGTGACCCAGAGGTGTGCGAAACAGAGCAGCAAAAGACCATCAAAGCGGATAAACTGGCGCAAGACCTAGTAGACAATACTAGCTATGATGCTGGTCGCTAAACACGGTTTGCTCATCTAATAAAAATTCAGTGGTATCGAGAGAAAACATGGCAGATTATGATTACGATCTAGTAGTTGTTGGAACAGGCCCTGCGGGTGAGGCTGCGGCAATTAACGCTGCCAAACTAGGTCGTAAAGTTGCAGTAGTAGAAATGCGCGATGAGGTCGGTGGCGCTTGTGCCCATAAAGGAACCATCCCTTCTAAGGCTTTGCGTCACGCCGTTAAACAGATCGTTGAGTTTAATACCAATCCGATGTTCCGTGCGATTGGTGAGCCTAAAAACTTCTCTTTTCCTCAAGTTTTAAAAACTGCCAGCGAAGTCATTGCTAAACAAGTCATGCTTCATACACAGTTTTATGCCCGTAACCGTGTCGATGTGTTTTTTGGCTTTGCGCATTTTTTAGACCGTAACAACATTGAAGTGCTAGGTCATGATGCCAGCGAAAATTTGCGTTTTGATCAAGCAGTTATCGCTACTGGCTCTAGCCCTTATGAACCAGATGATGTGGACTTTGCCCATCCACGCATTTATACCAGTGACACAGTACTTAATCTAAAGCACACACCGCGAACATTGATTATCTACGGTGCTGGCGTAGTCGGTTCTGAATATGCTTCTATTTTTGCTGGATTAGGTGTTAAAGTTGAATTGGTCGATAACCGTGCTAATCTGCTAGAGTTCCTTGATGTCGAGATTTCAGATTCGCTGAGTTATCATTTACGAAACAACGGTGTACGTATACGCCACAACGAAACTTATAAGAGTGTCTCAGCGGACGATATTTCAGTCTCTATAGAATTAGAGTCTGGCAAGCGTATTCGCGCAGATATGCTTTTGTTCTGTAATGGGCGTTCCGGCAATACCAAAGGCCTTGGATTAGAAAACCTTGGAATTGAAACTAACGGCCGTGGCCAGTTGGAAATTGACCACCGTTATCAAACCAATATAGAAGGTATTTACGCAGCAGGCGACGTAGTAGGTTGGCCAAGCTTGGCTTCTGCTGCATATGATCAAGGCCGTTCAGCCGCTACAGACTTACTAGATTTGCCAGGCTTCCGATTTGTAGATGACGTTCCAACTGGTATCTATACCATTCCAGAAATTAGCTCCTTAGGAAAAACTGAAGAACAACTCACTGAAGATAAGGTGCCCTACGAAGTGGGACAAGCCTTCTTTAAAGACCTTGCTCGTGCACAAATTAGTGGTGAAGTGGTGGGCATGTTGAAGATCTTGTTTAACCGTGAAACTTATGAAATTCTGGGCATCCACTGTTTTGGTGACCGCGCCTCAGAAATCATTCATATCGGCCAAGCCATAATGAACCAAAAAGGCGATGCGAATACTATAGAATATTTTGTAAATAACACCTTTAACTTCCCCACTATGGCGGAAGCCTACCGTGTAGCAGCTCAATTGGGCCTGAATAGAGCTCGACAAGTTAATAACTAAGCTACACTTACGTAACCTGTGATAATTTCATGTGGCGGGTTTTTCTATCCCATTAGGAAACTTATGTTTCAATCTATTGCTTTGACTGTTGGCCTAAGATACACCCGAGCTCAGCGGCAAAACCACTTCATTTCCTTTATTTCACTCATTTCTATGTTGGGCTTAGTGCTTGGCGTTACGGTACTCATACTAGTGCTGTCGGTGATGAACGGCTTTGATCAAGAGCTACGACAACGTATTTTAGGCATGGTACCCCATGCAATTGTTCAAACTGCCGAACCAATTATGGATTGGCAACACCCTGCGAAGCTGGCAATGCAGGTTGAAGGTGTTGTTGGCGTGGCTCCTTTTGTACATGGGCAAGGTATGTTTAACAACCTGGGTAGAGTCCAACCAGTGTTGTTACATGGTATCGAACCAGAAGCCGAAGCTAGAGTGTCTATATTGCCAAATCACATGACCCATGGCACTGTGTCAGACCTCAAGGCTGGAGAATTTAATATTCTTATGGGCGATCTACTGGCTCGCCAATTAGGTGCACGGTTGGGTGACAAGGTGACTTTATTTTTGCCTGAAGCTTCACTGACCGTAGCAGGCATTATTCCTCGTTTGAAGCGTTTCAACTTGGTTGGCATTTTTAAAGTGGGTGCAGAATTAGATGCTAATTTGGCAATTATGCATATTGCTGATGCCAGTAAGCTAAAACGCTTAGGCGGTGGGGTGGAAGGTTTGCGATTGAAGCTGGACGATTTATTCACTGCCCCAGCGAAAGCACAGCAAGTTGCATTGCAATTGCCTGGTCAATACTGGACCAGTGACTGGACAAGGACCCACGGTAGTTTATTTCAAGCCATTCAGTTAGAGCGCCGCATGCTTGGGCTGTTATTGATGCTTGTGGTTGCCGTAGCGGCGTTTAACATCGTTTCTACATTGGTGATGCTAGTGGTTGAGAAGCAGGCTGACATCGCGATTCTGAGAACTCTTGGGGCAAGTCAAAGAGATGTCATGGGCATTTTTATTGTTCAAGGCAGCATCATCGGGTTTTTAGGGACTTTATTGGGCACATTAATAGGTGTTGTGCTGGCACTTAATATTACTGGTATTGTTGACTGGGCTGAACAAGTATTTGGTTTTAAAGTACTTAGCGCTGACGTTTATTTTATTAGTTATTTTCCTTCTCAAGTTAATTTGGAAGATGTGCTTTTAATCAGTATTAGCTCTTTTATCCTATGTGTCATGGCGACACTTTATCCAGCCTGGCGAGCATCAAAAGTAGAGCCAGCAGAGGTGTTACGTCATGAGTAATTGGGTATTACAAGCTACTGGGTTAGTGAAGTCATTCAAAGATGGCGAGCGGCAGGTGGATGTACTTAAAGGTTTAGATTTACAGCTAGCCCAAGCCCAAAGTATGGCTATCATTGGCAGTTCGGGTTCTGGCAAAAGCACCTTGTTGCAGCTGCTGGCAGGTCTAGAACAGCCAGATGCCGGTGAGGTATTGGTTGTGGGTGAATGTTTGTCTGATCTAAACGGTAATCAAGCGGCCAAGTTGCGTAACCAACGTCTAGGCTTTGTATTCCAGTTCCATCATTTATTAGCAGAATTTAGCGCCTTAGAAAACGTTATGCTGCCCCATATTATGGCAGGTAATAAACCTGCTAAAGCAGAACAAAAAGCCTTGGCAATGTTACAAAGGGTGGATTTAGGAGATCGTACTAGCCATAGGCCTGGAGCTCTGTCCGGTGGAGAACGACAACGTGTTGCCATAGCTCGCGCACTAATTAATGAACCAGCATGCTTGCTGATGGATGAACCCACAGGTAATTTAGATCGCCACAATGCACAACAAACTTTGGGGTTACTAAAACAACTGCAGTCAGATCTAGGGACTGCTTTTGTTGCGGTTACCCATGACCTAGAGTTAGCCGGCCAACTGGATTCACAACTAAAGTTGCAAGATGGAAAACTAACGAGCTAGCTAACGTTTACGTTTAAGCCAGTTACGTTTAACCTGCCAGCTCCAAAGTAATTGTACGGTAAAAAAAGCAGCCACAGCCAAAATCAGGCCACCAGCAAAAGAGCCGACATACAGGGGCTTCCATAGCATGTGCAGCTGTTGAAATAGCCAACTCCTAGACCATTCAAAGTCCAACTGATAGGCAGGCGTTTGTAGTATCCAAGATCCAAATTTGTAGTTGGCGTATAAGATAGGTGCCATGGTGAGTGGGTTACTAACCCAAACCAAAGCTACAGACAGTGGAATGTTAGCTTTCCAAACAAGAGCTATGCTAGCTGCTAGGAGCATTTGGAGTGGCATAGGAATCATGCAACAAAAAAGGCCTATAGCGCAGCCCTTAGCTACACTTGTACGTTTGAATCCCCACAACTGAGTATCGTGCATTAACTTGCTTAACCAGCCAAGCGATTGATATTTAGTCAATTTTTCTGGATTTGGGCTGATGCGTTTAAAAAACTTACGCGGCATGAACTAACCTTATTAATAGTAGCGGGTAAGACGTTTTTCAGGCGCAGGCCTTATTCACTGATTATGCGCTTATATACAAACTAAGCCAAGGTTTAGTGCACTCAAGGATGAGACATTATGTATATAAATGGTTTGTTTTTTTTACTGTTTTGGTGTTTAGGTTGGGCTGAGTTCGGCTTTGTAAATGGCCTCTACCTAGTCATCGTGTTATTGAGTGGACTTTTAGTAGCTTATACACGTCGCAAAGCCGCCTTAGGCCTGATTACATTTTTGCTGGCCAGTGCGGGCCAGTATGATCATGTTTATAGTCAGTTTCCTCAGCCATGGGTTGGTAAGGATCTACGTATCAATGCTTGTGTATCCAAACTTACATCTAACTATGCGGGCCTCAGTCTGCTCCTAAGCGATGCTCAGGTCGATGTGCCTATAGTGGCAGATAACAAAGGAGCTAAACCTGTCTATAAGGCTTTGTCACAGCCGCTGCTTGGGAAAGTAAAAGTGAACATTTATCCCTATACGGACGTTGCTCAACCTAAACTAAAAGCCTTGGATCAAGCCTTGGGCCTAGCAGGTTTAATTGGCCACAAGGTTGAATTGATCGTGCGTTTAAAAGGTGCTAAAAACTACCACAATCTGCAAAATTATGACTATGTTCGTTGGAGCCAGCTAGAGGGCCAAGTAGCGTCTGGTTACGTTAAGCAATGGCTCGTTACCGGAAACACTTGTAGCGTTATAAGTTCGCCAAAGTTGTCATTGGAACAGCTGCGCGAGAAGCTATGGCAGGGCTTACAGAGCTATGCCGAAACACGATCTATGTCGCCTGAATCTATTGCTTTGTGGGGCGCTCTTGTTGTTGGTCAAACCTCAGCTCTAACAGCAAAACAATGGCGGGTGCTAGCAGCTACTGGCACAACCCACTTGCTGGTGATTTCTGGACTGCACGTGGGTTTGGTGGCCGTGTTAGTGATGCTTTTGATGCGTTTATTGATATTGCCCTTTAGTATCCATAGTAGTTTGGGTATACGAGTGGGTGCGTGGGTAGGTTTAGGCGCCGCCATAGGTTTTGCGTTGCTTAGTGGTTTTGGTTTGCCAGCACAGCGAGCGGTTATTATGTTAGCTGGTCTGATGTGGGGCTCTATGTGGGGTTTGCAGTTGAGCTTTACTCAACGATTATTTATCGCGTTTTTTGTGACCCTTGTCTTGCAACCCATCAGCGCCTCCAGCTTAGGCTTTTGGTTGTCTTATACTGCTGTATTTGCCTTAGGTTTAGTGTGGTATCAGTCAGCTAGTCAGCGATGGTGGCATCGGGTTATACAGTTATTAGCAGCCCAAGGTGCTTTGTCTTTGTTGTTAGTGCCCGTGATTGCATTGGGCACTGGCTATGTGAGCCTTGTTGGCCCCCTAGTAAATATCTTCTTAGTGCCGCTGTTTAGTGTGTTGCTCATTCCTGCCTTACTACTAATTAGTATTGCCACAATTTTTACCACCCTTCCACAGTTTTTTTTCACTGGCATAGACATAACCTTGTCCTTGTTATGGCAAGGGTTAGAATCTCTTGCAGGATTCACTTGGTCTCAGGTGTTTGTGGCTTGGTTGCCACTCGAAGTCTGGGTGTCTACCTTAATAGTTGGGTGCCTCTGTCTAGTTATAAGGCGTTGGCACTGGCCAGTATTGATGTTACTGATGCCGCTTGTGTTTTTTATAATGATTAAGATCTTTGAAACCAATTTCCCTAAAAGCCAAACTCATATTCAGCCACGGGTTGTAGTCACAATGTTAGATGTAGGCCAGGGTTTGAGCGTTTGGGTGCGTCAAGGCGAACAAAATATGCTTTATGACGTTGGTAATCGTTATCGCAGTGGTTTTAATTTGGTAGACGCAGTGATTTTGCCAGAGATGCTGGCCCAAGGTGTGAACCAGCTTGATGTGTTGGTAATAAGTCATTGGGATATGGATCATAGTGGTGGCCTAGATGCGTTGCTGCAGCAGCAAACGGTGCAACGTCTAATATTACCCTCAGAAAGTAAAGCAAAACGGGAGCAAGACCTAGTTACGGCTGCAATAAAGGTGAGTCGTTGTGTTAGTACAGCTTGGGAAAACCTCTGGCAAGATTCTGATGACAAACTTATGTGGCGCCAAATTGCTTTGGCAGATTATGGCCTATCAGGCAATAATGCCTCTTGTGTGATATTGCTTAATGTATATGGTAGGCAGGTGATAATTGCTGGAGATATTGAAGCTAAGGCAGAAGATTTGTTGGTGAAAATTGCTAGTAAATCAGGCGGCATGACCCTTGCTAGCGACGTGCTGATCGCACCCCATCATGGCAGTAAAACCTCATCTACAGAAAAGTTTTTAACCCAGGTAAGGCCTGCATACGTGTTGGTTTCTGCAGGGAAAAATAATTCATATGGCCACCCCCATGAACAGATTACCGATACCTATTGGCGCCATGGTAGTCATTGGTATAACACTGGCCGTCACGGTCAAATACGGGTGGTATTTGAAACTAATGGTGAATATCAAGTGATCCCATATGTGCCCTAGCGGTGCTATACGTAAGCACTATATATAAGTGCTTGATAGCACTCTGGTGTGGGTTATAATAATGTCATAGAGGCATGTATTACAGATTAATCTGCAGTAATGTCAAGCGATGGTGAATCGATAGACAAATGATAGCTAAGTATGGGCTCAATATGGAACCAAGGTGACTCAGAAATTACTCAACGCATGGTATAGAGGGGCTTGGTGGTTATACTTATTATGGCCCTTTGCTAGTCTGTACTTATGGCTTAAGGCTTGGCACCTGTCTAGGCAAATTAAAGCGGGCATAAACCCGCTACCCCTAGTGGTAATAGGAAACATTACTATTGGTGGCACAGGTAAAACACCTTTAGTGGTAGCCCTTGTTGCGGCCTTAAAAAATAAAGGTTTGCGCTGTGCAATTATCAGTAGAGGGTACGGGGGTAAGGTAGGGCCCGGGCCACATTGCGTAAGTACAGAAGATGACGCTCATACCGTTGGCGATGAGCCGTTATTATTGAGTCAGTTAACTGGTGTACCCGTAGTAGTAGGTTGGTGCCGAAAATCCAGTATTGCTTGGCTAGCACAGCAACAACAATTTGACTTAGTTATTAGTGATGACGGTTTGCAGCATAGTGCTATTAAAGGTGATGTGGAGTGGTGTTTGATTGACGGTAGCCGAGGCATTGGTAATGGTTTATGCATTCCAGCTGGCCCCCTAAGAGAACCTGCTATAAGGCTCTCTCAAGTGGACCAAGTATTCACCACTGGTGTGCCTAACGGCACTATAAGTAAACAATTACTGCAACATATGCAAGGTAAAGCGCTATGCCACCTTATACCTCAACTCGACCAGCTAAAGCGGGTATACGATAACCTAGTTGTACCCTGGCCTGATGTTCAGAATCCAATTTATGCAATCGCTGCTATAGGTCACCCAAAACGTTTTTTTGACGATTTACGTCATCGTGGCTACGAGGTTGACGGCCAAGAGTATGCAGATCATTATCAATTCAAAGTACATGATCTGCCCAACTACAAACTCATTATGACTGCCAAAGATGCTGTTAAATGTAAGGTATTGGCCCAAGCTAACAACAATCAACCACCAATGCCTTGGTTATACGCAACTCAATCATTAACTATTGCACCTGCGCAAATCGACGCGCTGTTGTTACAATTAGGTTTATAACCTATGACACCCATTGAATAAGGATTCCCATGGATAAGAAGTTATTAGAAGTTCTTGCCTGCCCAGTGAGCCACGGCCAACTGTTTTATCATTCACAGACAAATGAACTTTTTTGTCCTGCCAGTGGCTTAGCCTATCCTATTGATGCGGGTATTCCGGTGTTATTAGAAGCGCAAGCAAGGCCCCTTACAGATGAAGAGAAGCAAGCGTAATGGACTTTTCCGTGGTGATCCCAGCGCGGTTCTACTCGAGCCGCCTACCAGGCAAGCCACTGTTGGACCTTGGTGGCTTAAGTATGCTGCAGCGGGTCTACCAGCAGGCATGCAAGAGTGATGCATCGCAGGTCTATATAGCGACAGACCATATGGACATTGTAAATCACGCAAAAGGTTTTTGTGACAAGGTCATCATGACCCGTGAAGACCACACAACGGGCACTGATCGATTACAAGAAGTTGCAGAGTATCTGGCTTTGCCAGATGATCATATTGTGGTGAATGTACAAGGGGATGAGCCTTTAATTCCTCCCAATTTAATCAATCAGGTGGCTAATAACTTACAGCGGTACTCCAATGCGGCTATTGCGACCTTAGCTGAGCCTATAGATGACTTTGAACAGGTGTTTGATACTAATGCTGTGAAACTGGTGCGTAACGCAGCTAACATGGCCATGTACTTCTCTCGTGCTCCTTTGCCCTGGGACCGGAGTTGGAATGAAGACGAAAATAAGCTTGCGCACAAGGATGTGTACCTGCGCCACATAGGGCTTTATGCTTATCGAGTAGGTTTTTTGCACCGCTATGTGAGCTGGCCGCAGTCAAGCTATGAAACCCTTGAAAGCCTTGAGCAACTTAGAGCGTTACATTATGGCGAAAGTATTCATGTGGACTTAGCTCCTGAAGGCATGCCTGCTGGTGTCGACACACTTGAAGACTTAAATTGGATGCGTGAATTCCTAGCTTCAACAGCCTTGGAAAGTTAATGGAACTACAACACAGCATTAGCCTTAAACCATATAATACGTTAAGTTTAGACGTTAAAGCTGCCTATTTTGTTAGGGTAAACTGTATTGCTGATTTGCGTGCAGCTCGTCAATTTTGTCAGGATAAGCACTGCCCATGGCTGCTGTTAGGCGGTGGTAGCAACCTTGTATTAACTCAAGACTTTGACGGTTTAGTTATGTTTATGGCAATGGATCAGGTGTTTTGGCCGGCCGAAAAATCCTTAGATAGAATATCTAAAAATTTTATTGTTAGTGTGCAAGCGGGTTATGAGTGGGATCTGCTGGTTGAAGAATCGATCATGCGTGGTGCTAGTGGCTTAGAAAATTTGTCTCTGATTCCAGGGCAGGTAGGTGCCGCACCTATTCAAAATATTGGCGCTTATGGTGTAGAGCTTAAACACTGCCTTGGTGGTGTTCAGGTGTTTGATTTTGATACTGGAGAAGAGTTTGAGCTGTCCTCCGCTGACTGCGAGTTTGGTTACAGAGACAGTGTATTTAAACGCCATCAGTGCTGGATCATCACCCAAGTGCGGCTGCTCTTGAGCCGCGATACTGAGCCTAAGGTTAGCTATGGTATTATTGAAGATACCATTACATCACAGTTGGGTAAGCCTGCAATAAGTGCCTCGCCACAACAGGTACGCGATGCTGTGATCCATATTCGCCGTTCGAAGCTGCCAGACCCAAAAAAGATTCCTAATGTAGGCAGTTTTTTTAAAAACCCTATGGTAAGTAATGGACAAAAGCAGGCATTAGCACAACAGTGGCCAGGCCTTGTGACTTACGCTGTGGACCCAAACAAGCATAAATTAGCTGCTGGTTGGTTGATTGACCAATTAGGTTGGAAAGGTTTTAGACAAGGAGAAGTGGGTGTTCATGAGTACCAAGCATTAGTTTTGGTTTGTTCAGGCAGCGCTACGGGTAAGGAAGTTTTGGATTTGGCTAAACGGATTAAAGCCGATGTGGCCGTGAAGTTTGGCGTCACGTTAGAAATAGAACCTCGGTTGTTTGACAACCGAGGCGAGTTTTACCTATAAGGTTAGGTTAGCCTTTGTTAGCTGAAGATTTCTCTGCTTCAGCTTTTTCACGACGACGTTTCTCACGAGGGTCATTGTGAGCACGTGGGCGAGAAGAGCGAGGAGCAGGTGCTTCATCAGCAGATGCTGGCTGCACTTCTTCTAGAATGACCACTGCTTCGGTTTCAGCAGTTTTCTCAATGACTGCTTCAGTGGCCTTTTTCACCAATACCTCAACAATTGCTTCAGTCTTTTCTGCGGCAGGAGTTTCTGTGGGAGTTTTGGTCTTTGCTTTTGCAGGAGTTTTAGCCTTTGCTTCTACAGGAGCTTCAGCAACTACTTCAGTCACAGTTTCAACTACTACTTCGCTAGCGTTTTCAACAACAGCTTCAGCAGGAGGTTGTTCGCTTGCTGCAGATGTTTCAACTACGGCTGCAGTCGTTTTAGCTTCTTTCGGCTTGCGTTCACGTGGTTTACGCTGACGAGGCTTCTTATCTGAAGTTTCTTTTTTAGAGGTTGCTTCAACTTCAACTTCAACTTCAGAGTTAGTCTCAACTCCTACAGTAGGGACTGCTTCGATTTGGACTGCAACATTAACGTCTAAAATCTCTTCAGCAACTGTTTCGTTATTCGCTTCTGAGGTTTCCTCAACTTGTGGCTTAGGGTTGCTGCGTTTGCCACTGCGATCGCGACGTCGCTTTTGATCACGGGTGCGGTTTGCATTGGATTCAAAGGCTTCCTCTGCTACTGCAGGCGCCTGTGTAACTACAGCCTCTACTACTTCAGCTACCTTTGGCTCACGGCTCTTGTTGCGAGTGTCCTGGCGACGATTGCTGCGTTTTTCATCTGTGTTACGGTCATTCTTACGTTCTTCATTACGAGAGTCCACATTGGCTTCGTTACGAGGCGCGTTACGTGAGTCTGTATTTGCTTCGTTACGCTTTTCTTCACGTGAATCGCTGCGAGGATCATTGCGTCGGTTGCCGTTACGTCCACGACGACGATCATCGTTTTGGTTGCGGCTTTGAGTATTGCGAGGACCGTTGCGTGACTCGTTGCGAGCTGAAGAGCTTTTAACGGGTGCTTTTTCATCTACTTTGACTTTCGGGTCGCCGTTAACTAAACGGCCTAAGGCGCGAACCATACGTGCACCTATACCAGCAGGCTTAGCAGCTTTCACTGGAGTCATTCTGGCTTTGCCAGATGCAGAAGCTTCTATTTGTGGTGCTGGTTTGGCCGGCTGCATGCTTTCCACTGCTGGTTTTTCCATGGCCAGTGGCGTTTTAGCATCAAACTCTTTGGCATCAAAATTATGTTGAATCAAGTCTATTTCGTAGCTAGTTTCACCTACTTGAGCTGATTCATGGTCATCCCGTAAGCGGCTGACTTCGAAATGAGGTGTATCCATTTGTGGGTTCGGAATAATCACTACGCGAACACCGACAGTTTTTTCTACTTCTAGAATTTCAGCACGTTTCTCATTTAGTAGATAGGTTGCCATATTAACTGGCAATACTACACGAATTTCTGCGGAGCGGTCCTTGCTTGCTTCTTCGTTGATTAAACGAATGATAGACAACGCCAATGATGCAACATCACGGATGCTGCCTTGTCCGCTACAACGTGGGCAAACGATACCCGATGTTTCGCCCAATGAGGGACGCAAACGCTGGCGAGACATTTCCATTAAGCCAAAGCGAGAAATACGGCCAACCTGCACACGAGCACGATCTAGCTTTAGGCTATCACGTAGTTTGTTTTCTACTGCACGTTGGTTACGCATTGGGCCCATGTCGATAAAATCAATCACTACTAAACCGCCCATGTCACGTAAACGTAACTGTCGAGCAATCTCTTCTGCGGCTTCTAAGTTTGTATTTAATGCCGTTTCTTCGATGTCGCTGCCCTTAGTAGCACGAGCTGAGTTAATGTCGATAGACACCAACGCTTCTGTTGGATCGATTACAATGGCGCCACCAGAAGGAAGCGTTACTTCACGTTGGAAAGCGGTTTCAATTTGTGATTCAATTTGGAAACGGTTGAATAGTGGTATGTCCTGGTCATAGAGCTTAATTTTGTTCTCATAACTAGGCATCACTTGTTGCACAAAGCTTAATACGTCTTGGTGAACCTTAGGCTCGTCGATCAATACTTCGCCAATGTCTTGACGCAGATAATCACGCATAGCGCGAATGATAACGTTGCTTTCTTGGTATATTAGGAAGGGTGCTGGATGTTTGTCAGAAGCTGCGGTGATGGATTCCCACAACTGCTGTAAATAATCTAGGTCCCACTGAATTTCTTCAGCACTGCGGCCAATACCTGCGGTGCGAACAATTACGCCCGACTCAGCAGGCACAGTAAGTTGGTTCATTACGTCACGTAGTTCAGACCGTTCTTCACCTTCAATGCGACGAGAAATACCGCCGGCACGTGGGTTATTAGGCATTAATACTAAATAACGGCCAGCAAGACTAATGAATGTGGTTAAGGCTGCGCCTTTATTGCCACGTTCTTCTTTGTCCACTTGAACAACAATTTCCTGACCTTCTTTAACAAGTTCACGAATACTAGAACGGCCACTTTGTGACGGGTCTTTAAAGTACTCTCGAGAAATTTCTTTAAGGGGTAAGAAACCATGGCGTTCTGAACCATAGTCAACAAACGCAGCCTCTAAGCTAGGTTCTACACGGGTGATGCGGCCACGGTAAATATTGGCCTTTTTTTGTTCACGAGCACCAGATTCGATATCTAGGTCGTACATACGCTGGCCATCGACCAGTGCAACGCGCAACTCTTCAGAGTGGGTTGCATTAATGAGCATTCTTTTCATGGTTTTCAATTTCTTGAAGCCCATTTACCCTACGGCAATTAATATTTTTACAGGTGTACGAAAGCTAATAAAAGCCCTTACGGTGCAGGAAACCGTTACCTTCTCGGATAAATTTGAATTGCACTGTGCATTCCAAATTATGTTATTGGTCTGTGTATTCTAACAATATTAATCATATAGGTTAACGTGTAAGTTAACTCACCAGCAGCTCAATTTAAATTCAAAAATGGCCCTGTTTATTCTATTGATTTAGCTACTGTCCCTGTGTGCTTGCCTCAGCACTGTAATTTTTGTTCAGACCAGTCCATGGGTAGGGTACATCTACACCTAAACACCAAGCATAAATTAATTCGCCGTAACTGGGTAAAACGGGTGGTTTTACGTTAAATAACTGGGAATACACCGAGTTACAGCCTATTTCATTTGGATTTTGCGGTGCTAGGTATACATTAAGCATAAAACGGCAAAATCAACGGGTTGGGTTTGTCAGGCCCCACCTAAAAATTGGTTAACTGAAATGGGTCATTAAATTTGTACCCAGTCACTGAATTAGTGTCAGTTTCAGTAGCCCTTATGTTACCATTCTCGCCCTTAGCCCGCAATTAATAAAGTCATTAGTTTTCCATTTATGCCACAAAAGCCGACACCTCCTCCTGCATTGACCGCCACCGCTGTTAAATTTGTCTCTATTGATGAAGATAGGGCAGGTCAGCGTATCGATAATTTTCTCATTACCCAGCTTAAAGGTGCGCCCAAAAGCTTTATATACCGTATCGTCAGGAAGGGAGAGGTGCGCGTCAATAAAGGCCGTATTAAGCCTGACTATAAGCTAAAAAATGGTGACATAGTGCGTGTTCCGCCGGTTAAACTGCCAGAGCCTAATGCGCCAGCTGCAGTCGGCAAAGGTTTAGAAAAACAGTTACGTGACGCTATTTTGTATGAAAGTCCAGGCTTATTGATTATTAATAAACCTCATGGCTTAGCTGTTCATGGTGGCAGCGGCATTAACTTAGGTTTAATTGAAAGTTTACGTCAGCTATTTCCTAATGAACGTTCTCTGGAACTTGTGCATCGTTTAGATAGAGATACATCGGGTTGTATCATGGTTGCCAAAAAGCGCTCTACGTTAAGGGCTATTCATGCCCAACTTAGGGACGGTGGCATCGACAAGATGTATCAAGCGTTAGTGATCGGAGGTTGGCCCAAATCTTGTCAAAAAGTGGATGCGCCGCTGCTGAAGAATGTCGTACAATCTGGTGAACGGATGGTGCGGGTTGTTCAGGAAGGTAAGCGCAGTATTACGCGATATAGAGTGTTACAAAGCTTAGGTCAGTTTACCTTAATTGAGGCTAGGCCTATTACCGGCAGAACCCATCAAATTCGTGTGCATTGCCAGCATATGGGCCACCCTATCGTAGGTGACCCTAAGTACGGTGTCGATGAAATTAATCAGCTGCAACGGCAGTTAGGGTTAAATCGTCTATTCTTACATGCAGCCCAGTTGCGCTTGGTTGATCCGAGTACAGAAAAGAAAATTGATGTACGCGCACCCTTAGATCAGCGCCTACAAAACGCCGTTGAACGTTTGAGCTAATGTCCGACTAATGCGTACTTGTGCTGGTGCTATTTGATTTCTTTAGCTATGCTGCAGTCCGTCTAAATACACTCCTAGGTGCCGCTTATGTATAACACTGCTCTCGATAAAAACCAGGCTAACTTTCAAAGTCTTTCGCCTTTATCGTTGCTTAAACGAGCTGCAGAGGTGTATCCATCTATAGAAGCTCAAGTCTATGGCGACGTACGTCGCACGTGGTTACAAACTTATCAACGTTCTTGTGCTATGGCTAATGCCCTTAAAAACAGAGGTGTTGGTTTAGGAGACACAGTATCCGTAGTGTCCCATAACGGACCAGAATTGTTTGAGTCTCATTATGCTGTGCCGATGGCGGGTGCAGTGCTTAATGCGATCAATACCCGTTTAGACGCAAAGACTATTGCTTTTATTTTTGATCATGCAGAAACCAAAGTGGTATTTGTAGATCGTGAGTTCTCTGAGACTGTTGCCCTTGCGCTAACCTTGTGTGAAGCAAAACCCTTAGTAGTAGATATAGATGACCCGACTTTTGAGGGTGGTCGACTCATAGGCGAACTGACCTATGAAAAGCTTATTGCAGAAGGCGACAGGGATAGTCATTGGGAAATGCCAGATGATGAGTGGCAAGCTATCAGTTTAAATTATACATCGGGCACTACAGGCAACCCTAAAGGGGTGGTTTATCATCACCGAGGAGCCTATTTAACTGCCATGAGTATGGCCTTCAGCTGGGATATGCCGAAGTACCCAAAGTTTATGACCATTGTGCCCATGTTTCATTGTAATGGCTGGTGCTTTCCATGGACCACAGCCTTATTGGCTGGAACCAATGTATTTATTCGCCATTTAAAACCAGAAACCATGCTCCAGCTTATTAGGCAAGAGAAAGTGACGCACTTTGGTGGTGCACCTATTGTGCTTAATATGATTAATAATGCCGATGACCAGTATAAACAGGGTATCCAGCACCAAGTGAAAGTAATGACAGCGGGTGCGGCGCCTCCAGCTGCGGTTATCGAAGCTATGGAAGACTTGGGTTTTGAGGTCACACATGTCTATGGCTTAACAGAAACTTACGGGGCGTGTGTTATTTGCGAGTGGCAGCCCCACCTTTGGGGTCACTTATCAAAGTCGCAACAAGCTGCGTTAAAGTCTCGCCAAGGTGTTAGAGGTCCTGCTCAAGAGGATCACATGGTGATGAATACAGCAACAATGATGCCTGTGCCTAAAGATGGTGAAACCATTGGTGAAATATGTCTACGTGGCAATATGGTAATGAAAGGTTACCTTAAGAATCCAACAGCTACAGCTGAGGCCTTTGAAGGGGGATGGTTCCGTACTGGAGATCTTGCTGTTTGGCACGAAGACGGGTACATGGAAATTAAGGACAGAGCCAAAGATATTATCATTTCAGGAGGAGAGAATATCTCTTCAATTGAAATTGAGGGAGTCTTGTATAGTCACCCTGCCGTGTTAGAAGCAGCAGTAGTGGCGAGGCCCGACGAAAAATGGGGAGAAACTCCCTGTGCATTTATAACGCTCAAACCTGATGCGCTAGTCACGGCAGAAGAATTGATTGGCTATTGTAAGGACAACATGGCACGTTTTAAAGTGCCTAAACATGTTGTTTTTGGGGCTTTACCAAAAACTGCCACAGGTAAAATTCAAAAATTTGTGCTGCGCAAAATGGTGCCAGCATGAATAAAATAAGGTAAACTTTTAAATATTATCTAAAACCATATGGTTTGGATTATTTGTAATTATTGGAGACATATAGACCCAATGGATGACCGTATTGATACAGCTAATGTACACAAGTTTGCTAATGAGCTGATGTCCTCTGGCGAACAAGTAAGTGTGCAAGCTATTGCAGATAAAATGCATATTGAAGCCTCTGACGAATTACGTAGCAGGTTAGAGCGTTGGTGGGTGAAGCAAGAAAGTCAAGTTGATTTTCATCGAAGTATGGGATCCCACCATCGTCCAGATGTGCCAGAAACAGTCTATCAGTCAGTACAGTTGATTTGGGAAAATGCCCTAAAAGATGCTCATTTAGAGCTGGAATTAGGAACAAACCATAATACGCCTATGGCGGCTAATGGAAAATCTTTGGAAGACGAGCTCTATTTGTCCAAGGCTCAGCTAGAAGCTATAGAAGACTCCAACCAGCGGTTGCGTCTTCAGTTGAGTGAACACAAACGTAGTGTTAAAAACTTGGAGGCTGAACGTGCAATGCTGCGCAGCAATTTGCAGTCCGCCGAATCCAATATGATTTCTATGAGTCACAAAGTAACTGAGTCTAAAGGTGAAATGCAGCGTGCACAAACAAGTAGTGATGAGGCCAAGACACAGCTTGATGTCCGCTTGAAAGAAGAGGGGGTCCGTCACCAAGAAAACGTCAGCAAAGTAAAGAGCAAGATGAGCTATTACAAGCATCAATTGGATAAGCTGCGTGACGAATGGGGCAAAAAGGAAATGGCTTTAAATTCCCAGATTCAAGACTTACAAGGTGAAGTGGCAAGAAGTACGGTCACTCACGATAATCAGTTTAGTCAGATTCGCAGCCAAGATGAGGAATTGCGCAAGTATCGAGGGGAGATTACTAGCCAGTCTCGTAATATGTCTAAGTCCACCAGTAAGGTCTTGGCATCGTCTAACCGATTAAAACGTTTAGAAGGTGAACTTGAGCAAAGTGAGACTGATATGAAGGAATTAAAAAATCGAACGATGCTAGATAAGTCTGCTACTACCAGACGTGAAAAAGATATACGTAAACAATTAAAGTCTAAAGACGGCGAAGCTTTTCTATTGAATAACACGGTCCTCGAACTTAAACGCACACTGATTGCACGCGAAGAAGAAATAAGGCGCATAACCGCCAAGATCTGAGCGTAGCTAGCCTTTCTTGTCGACCATCATCGATGCCATGCCGTCAGCCACCAGTTTGCCATTTACAAAACACTGGGTTTTTAGGCTGACGCGGCCACGGCGCTGGTTAATATCCTCAACTGTAACTGTTGCTACAACGGTGTCGTCTATAAACACTGCTGCTCTAAATTTAATCTGCTGATCTAAGTAGATGCAGCCAGGTCCAGGCAGCTGTGTTCCTAACACTGTAGAAATTATTCCTGCGCTAATCATGCCGTGAGCAATACGCGCTTTAAATGGCGTAGTTGCAGCGTATTCTGCGTCTAAGTGTACTGGGTTAGTGTCGCCTGTGACTGCAGCAAAGGCTTCAATATCTTTTGCTGTAACAGTTTTTTCATAGCTTGACGTCATACCAATGCTTAAATCTTCTATATAATACCCGTGTTGGTTGGCCACATGCTGCTCCTTTAAAAGTTGTCTCATGAGTTCTTTGTGGAACCCGTGGGTCAGCATGATAGGCATTATTTCGCTTGGCTACAAATGTCAGGCTAAAATTAAGCCAAATCGACCCTCGGCGTCACACGACACACTAATTTAAAAGAGCGATTAAAATGAACGACTATCAAGCCCCTTTAGAAGAAATGAATTTTGTAGTCAATCGCTTGCTTGATTTGCCTAACTTTGCCGAAGCGATTGACAACGAAGATGCCAGTGAAGACCTACTGCAAGCGGTGCTATCAGAAGCTGATAAATTAGCGAGTGAAGTCTGGTCTCCAATCAACTATGCAGGCGATCAACAGGGCGTTAAGTTAGCTGAAAGTGGTGTTAAATCTGCTGATGGATTTAAGAACGCCTATCAAAAATACGCTCAAGGGGGCTGGAATAGCCTATATTTTGACGAGCAATATGGTGGACAAGGGTTGCCCTTCAGTTTTTCTATGCCCGTTGCGGAAATGATGAATGCAGCTAACATGTCTCTTGGGCTTTGCCCCTTGCTGACTTCGGGCGCCACAGAAGCCATATTTGCCCATGGCAGCGAACACTTGAAAGATATTTACCTAACTAAAATGATTAGTGGTGAATGGACAGGTACGATGAACCTTACTGAGCCCCATGCAGGCACAGATTTGGCTGTTATAACTACCACTGCTGTACCTAATGGCGATCACTTTCTTGTTAAAGGTCAAAAGATCTATATCACTTGGGGTGATCACGACATGACTGATAACATCATTCACCTAGTATTAGCCAAATTACCTGATGCCCCTGACGGGGTAAAAGGCATATCCTTGTTTTTGGTGCCTAAATTTTTGGTTAATGGAGATGGTAGTTTGGGTGAGCGTAATGATGTCTACGCAATTAATTTAGAGCACAAGCTGGGTATTCATGCTAGCCCAACCTGTGTCATGAGTTATGGTGACAATGGTGGTGCTATTGGTTATCTTGTTGGCCAACCCCATCAAGGCTTAGTTGCCATGTTTACGATGATGAATAACGCCCGTTTACTAGTAGGCCTGCAAGGAGTTAGCCTGTCTGATCGCGCCTATCAAGGTGCGCTAGAGTATGCCCGAGAACGTGTTCAGTGTGCTGCCCCAGGCACTAAGCAGCGTGGCGCAATCATCCACCATCCGGATGTGCGCAGAATGTTGATGACCATGCGTAGCCTCACTGAAGCGGGTCGAGCCATTACCTATGCAACTGCAACTCAGATTGATCTAAGTCACAAAGCAACTGATGCTGCTACCCGAGGCCTCGCACTAAAGCGAGTGGGGTTATTAACTCCCATTGCTAAAGGTTGGTGTACTGAGGTATCTCAGGAGGTTACTTCATTAGGTGTGCAAATACATGGTGGTATGGGATTCATTGAAGAAACGGGTGCTGCACAACACCAGAGGGATGCTCGAATACTTACGATTTACGAGGGTACTACGGGTATTCAGGCGTTAGACCTAGCGGGCAGAAAAACTGTATACGACCAAGGCGCAGCCATGGCTGATCTAGTGCAGCAAATGCGTGATGACTTAAGCTTGCATGGTCATGCTGTGAGTGAGCAGCATCGAGGTAATATGTCTGAAGCCATCGATGGGCTTGAGTCTAGCTACAAACAATTACTGCAGCAAGCCAAGGATGACGTGATGTTTGCTGGGGCCATAAGTTTTGATTTATTAATGTTGAGTGGTTACGTTTGTGGTGCATGGCAAATGATTCGTAGTGCTGATTTAGTGGCCATGGAAGAAAGTGAGAGCTTTAAAGCTAATAAGCTGGTTACTGTAGCTTATTACTTAGACCACATATTACCCCGTTTTGAGGCTCACCGCCGTTCTATTATCGCGGGTAGCAGCAGTGTGATGGCAATTGGTGCTGACGACCTGTAATAGGTCATGAGGCATGCTCCATCGGTGCAGTTATAAGGATATTTGGCCTGTCTAAATCCACGGCTGAACATTGGTGATATTATTCCAACCTAATCAACAACTACTCCCACGGGCTCTTAGGCGGTCAATGTTAGCGTATTGTTAGTGCCTTGCTTGTGACCTCAAACCAAGGCCTGTGGATTGTGACGAGCCGGTATTGGCCTACCCGTGTCTATTTAAGTGCAAGTAAGAAGCTTGTTCAAAACATTACAAGAAAATATGTGTTTTACCTTAGTAGTTATCGCCTATGGCTTAAAAGTAATGCACCATATCATTGACCTTGCAGTGGTAGCTGAAAAACATCGAATTACTTTCTCAATCAAATAAAAAAACCAGCAAATAGCTGGTTTTTTGGTGGTGGTGCCTGTTGTTACTCGCTGTCATGGTCTATAACACCATCGCGTCATCCCGAGCGACATATTCTGGTTATACCAAAGCGTTGTAGCTTATAGGGCTTTTTCTAACTCTGGAACTGCTTCAAACAGGTCTGCAACTAAACCATAATCGGCAACCTGAAAGATAGGGGCTTCTGAGTCTTTGTTGATGGCAACAATGGTCTTAGAGTCTTTCATGCCAGCCAAGTGTTGGATAGCACCAGAAATGCCTACAGCGATGTATAGGTCTGGAGCGATTACTTTACCCGTTTGTCCAACTTGGTAGTCATTAGGCACAAAGCCTGCGTCTACGGCGGCACGAGATGCACCCACAGCGGCGCCTAGTTTGTCGGCAACACTATCCAACATGTGGAAATTTTCACCGTTTTGCATGCCACGGCCACCAGAAATAACGATGGAAGCAGAGGTCAGTTCAACACGCTCAGATTCTGAGGAAGATAAACCAATAAAACGAGAAAGGCCAGAATCGGTAACGGCATCGACAGCTTCCACAGTGGCAGAACCACCTGTTTCAGCAGCGGCTTCAAACTTGGTAGTACGAATGGTGATAAATTTGATGCTATCACTAGATTGGACTTTAGCCATGGCGTTGCCTGCATACACAGGTCTTACAAAGGTATCTGTGGAAATAACTTCGCTGATTTCAGAAATTTGACTCATGTCTAATAAAGCTGCAGCGCGAGGCATGAAGTTTTTGCCAAAGGTGGTGGCAGCAGTCAACACATGGCTGTAGTTGCCAGCTAGTGAAACCACTAGGTTGGCAACATTTTCTGCTAGTAGGCCTTCTAGGTTAGTGTGGTCTGCAATGAGCACACGGTTTACGCCAGCAACTTGAGCCGCTGCTTGAGCCGCTGCGTCACAACCGTTACCAGCAATAAGTAAGTCAATGTCGTCGCCAATTTGCTGGGCAGCGGTCACTGTGTTTAAAGTAGCGCCAACTAAGCTGGCGTTATCATGTTCTGCAATAACTAAAATGCTCATAGTGGACTCCTTAAATAACCTGGGCTTCGTTACGTAGCTTTTCAACTAATTCGGCAACACTTGCCACCATCACACCAGCTGCACGGGCAGGGGGCTCCATCACTTCAAGGGTCGTCATGCGGTTAGCTGTGTCTAAACCTAAGTCGATAAGGTCTATCTTATCAAGTGGTTTGCGCTTGGCCTTCATTACGTTAGGTAAAGAGGCATAACGTGGCTCGTTTAAACGTAGGTCTGCGGAAATTACCGCAGGCATATTGACGTTAATGGTTTCTAAACCTGAGTCAACTTCTCGAGTCACCTGAGCTCTGCCATTAATAAGTTCTAGTTTTGAAGCAAAGGTGGCTTGTGGCCAGCCTAATAGGGCAGACAACATCTGTCCTGTTTGGTTGCATTCATCATCGATGGCTTGTTTGCCAACCAAAACTAAGTCAGGATTTTCTTTTTCTACAATGGCTTTAAGCACTTTAGCAATGGCTAACGGCTCCAACACTTCTTCAGTGAGAACTAAAATGGCACGGTCTGCACCTAATGCTAGGGCGTTACGTAGAGTTTCTTCTGACTTGGCTGCGCCAATAGATATTGCCACAACTTCTTCAACGCTACCTGCTTCACGTAGGCGAATGGCTTCTTCTACAGCATTTTCGCAAAACGGGTTCATGGTCATCTTGGCATTGGTTAGGTCGATACCTGATTTGTCTGCCTTAACGCGTGCCTTAACCTGAGGGTCTAGTACGCGTTTTACGCCAACTAAAACTTTCATGGACATGATCTCACTTAAATATAAAAGGTAGCGTTGGCTTTTGCTAACGCTAATAAAAGCAGGCATTTTAAACCTGCGTACCAAGAAGTCAACGCTACTTAGTATGAAAAACTTGGCTCAAGTCAAATGCATGACTTGGCCAATAATTGTTGCTTATTATTACGGGAACTGATTAAGCGCGCAATTTGGCATTTGTCGGGTCGAAAGGTGACTCTTCAACCACAGTGGCTTTGTACATCTCACCCAAAATTTCAATTTCGAGTTCTGTGCCAATAACAGAGAGTTCTGGTTTAACCATTCCTAGGGCGAGAGATTTACCTACACGCCAGCCGTAACCGCCAGAAGTGGCACGACCGATGACTTTGCCGTCCTTGTAGATAGCTTCAGACCCACGTGCATCTGCATCAGTTACGCCGTGTACTTCGATGGTAGCGAAGGCATTTTGAGCACCACGCTTTTCCCAAGCAATAAGTGCTTCTTTACCAATAAAATCACCTTCCTTGTCTACACGTACAAAACGGCCTAGGGCAGATTCCATAGCAGAGTATTCGATAGACATTTCACGTGGAATCAAGCGGTAAGATTTCTCTAAACGCATGCAGTCCATAGCACGAATACCAAATGGCTTAATATCGAACTCGGCACCAGCCTTCATGACTTCATCAAAGATGTAGTTTTGCATTTCGATTGGGTGGTGTAATTCCCAACCTAATTCGCCTACAAAGTTCACGCGTAGAGCTTCTGCCGTAGCATAACCTACGTTGATCTTTTTACCTGTTAACCATTTGAAATTTTCGTTAGACAAATCTGCGTCAGTGATTTTTTGCAACACGTCACGTGAACGTGGTCCAGCCAATACAAGTACGCCGGTATTGGTGGTCACACGTTGCACGTCTACACTGCCATCGGCTGGTTTAAGCTTGAATAGGTAATCATGGTCGTGGGTTTCAAAGGCACCGGCAGATACAAGGTAGTAGCTCTGTGGGCCAGTCTTGTAAACGGTGAATTCAGCACGCACACCACCATGGAGAGTTAGCATGTGGACCAGTGAAATACGACCAATGGTTTTAGGCATCTTGTTAGCAAAGATGTACTCTAGCCATGCTTCTGCACCGGGGCCTTTAACAATGGCTTTAGCGAAAGCAGACATGTCTAGCAAACCTACTTTCTCAGTCACATGTTTACATTCGTTGCCTACAAACTCATGATAGTTAGAACGACGGAATGAGTTCTTTTCTACAATAGGGCCACCATCAAGTGGCTCAGAGAAGTTTTGATTCCACAGCACCTGGTCAACGTTGTCGGTGGCTAACTCTTCTGCGGTTAAAGCGTAGTCTTTAGTAGGTATAAACCAGTTAGGACGTTCCCAACCGTAAACGCTACCAAATACTGCACCTAGTGCTTTCATACGATCGTAACATGGCGTGGTCTTTAAAGGCCGAGCCGCTTCACGCTCTTCGTCTGGGTAGTGAGTGGTGAATACGTTAGAGTAAGCTTCTTGGTTCTTTTCCTTAAGGTAACCACGGGTGGCGTAAGGACCAAAGCGACGTGGGTCTACACCCATCATGTCTACGGTAGGCTCGCCATCGATCATCCATTCAGCTAATTGCCAGCCAGCTCCGCCGGCAGCAGTAATACCAAAGGAGTGACCTTCGTTAAGCCAAAAGTTCTTAAGGCCTGGAGCAGGGCCTACAATAGGATTGCCATCTGGCGTATATGCAATTGCACCGTTGTAAACTTCCTTAACGCCAACTTCGGCAAAGGCAGGTACACGGTTCATACAGAATTCAATGTGGGGCATTAAACGATCCAACTCTTGGTTGAATAGTTCGTATTCACAGTCGTCTGCTGGACCATCTACATAAACGCAAGGTGCGCCTTTTTCGTATGGGCCTAACAACAAACCACCAGCTTCTTCACGTAAGTAGTAACCACCGTCTGATTCGCGTAATACGCCCATCTCTGGCAACCCTTGCTTTTTTCGCTCCAAAATTTCTGGATGTGGTTCAGTGACAATGAATTGATGTTCTACTGGGATTACAGGAATATCTAGGCCAACCATTTCACCTGTCTTACGGGCAAAACTGCCAGTACAAGACACTACGTGGTCACACGCGATGTCACCCTTATCAGTCTTAACGATCCAAGTGTGATCAACTTGCTGCTCAATTGCAGTTACCGAAGTGAAACGGTAAATCTCAGCACCCATGTCTCGGGCACCCTTGCAAAGAGCTTGAGTGAGGTCGGCTGGTTGAATATAGCCATCATCTGGATGTTGAATTGCACCAAGTAAGCCTTCTGTATTACAAAGAGGCCATACTTCTTTCACTTGTTCAGGTGTAAGAAATTTAGTCTCTACCCCCACAGTCTTTGCAACCCCAGCGTAATACTTGTATTCGTCCATACGGTATTCGCAGTTCGCCAAACGGATGTTAGACACCACGGAGAAACCGACACTCATACCGGTTTCTTTTTCTAGTTCATGGTAAAAGTCAACAGAGTACTGATGTAGCTTACCTACAGAATAACTCATGTTAAAAAGCGGTAGCAAACCAGCTGCATGCCATGTAGAGCCAGAAGTAAGCTCTTTACGTTCGACCAACACTACGTCGGTCCAACCTTTTTTGGCCAAATGGTACAAAGTGCCTGCGCCGACAACGCCGCCGCCGATAACGACAACTTTAGCAGAAGATTTCATGTGTGCTTGCTCCCGAAGAAAGGGTAAGTAGCCCAATGAGCACGATTGCCACTGAGCGAAAAATAACGAGCAAATTTTACCCATGGGGGTTGGGGCTAACTTGTCAAAAAGCGACGCACACTAACGAAACAAGAGACCCCTTAGAAGTAATGGGTTAAAGCAGTTAAATATAACAGCTAGTTTTGCCACGTTTTGACAAATACTTCTGATGGTAATCCTCTGCGATATAGTAACGGTCAGCAGCTTCAATAATGGTGATAATGGGTGCTTTAAATGTACCCTTGTCGGTCAGTTGTTGACGCATTTCAAAGGCGTGTTGTCGTTGGTCTTGATTATGGAAAAACACTACCGAACGATATTGAGTGCCAAAGTCTGGGCCCTGCTGATTAGGGGTGGTGGGATTATGGTTTTGCCAAAATATCTGCAACAGCTGTGAGAAGTCTATTACGTTGTCATCAAAGGTAATTTGCACAACTTCGGCGTGGCCGGTATCACCCTGGCAAATGGCTTCGTATGTAACATTTGTGGTGTGCCCACCCATGTAACCTACAGAGGTGGATGTAACGCCTTGTTGTTCAGCAAATAAGGTTTCTACACCCCAAAAGCAGCCTGCGCCAAATGTAGCTAATTGTTCCATGGAGTGACCTTGGTGAATAGGTTGAATCATCGTACCTTAACGGTGCAATGCAATTGAAGCAAGATAATTTAAAAGCGACAGTTTTAGGTAGGCACATATCTACTATGATTATTTTTACCAAGGTTACCTGCAGGCTCAGTTTTATATCAAACTGTAGTAAGAGAAGGGCATTGCCATGTGCAAAATAATATAACTTTCCATATCCCTTATTTGGGGCTAACGCAGGCGTAATGCCCAGTGTATAATGACGCTTTCATTTGTAACAGTAGACTCAAGCCATGCAAGCCAAACAACGTGTGCTCACAGGTATTACCACGACCGGAACACCTCATCTAGGTAACTACCTAGGCGCACTTAAGCCTGCTGTGGCTGCCAGCCAACAAATGGATACTGATAGTTTTTATTTTCTTGCCGATTATCATGCCCTCATAAAATGCCAAGACCCACAAACGGTTCATCGTTCTGGTCGTGAAATCGCTGCAATTTGGTTAGCTTTAGGTTTAGATACCGATAAAGCCACCTTTTATCGTCAGTCGGATATTCCTGAAATTCCTCAGCTTGCGTGGTTTTTAACCTGTGTGACTGCCAAGGGCATGATGAATAGAGCCCATGCGTACAAAGCTTCTGTAGACGAGAATCAACGCCAATCCAATGCCGACTTAGATCAGGGCATTAGCATGGGTTTATACAGCTATCCCGTTCTTATGGCAGCAGATATCCTTATGTTTAATGCCCACCAAATCCCTGTGGGTAAAGATCAAATTCAGCATATTGAGATGTGTCGCGACATTGCCATGCGTTTTAACCACACCTATGGAGAACACTTTGTGTTGCCAGAAGCGATGGTTGAAGAAGGTGAACCAAAGGTTTTGTCGGGTCTTGATGGCCGTAAAATGAGTAAGAGTTACGGCAATATCATTCCCTTATTTGCCCCTGCCGATGAATTACGAAAACTTATTTTTCAGATCACCACCAATAGCTTGCAACCCGGCGAAGTGAAGGACCCTGATACCTGTACTTTGTTTGAAATATACAGTGCTTTTGCCAGTCATGAAGAAACCTTGGCAATACGTAAAGCCTATGCCAACGGCATCGGTTGGGGGGATATGAAGGGCCAGCTGTTTGAGTACCTAAACGACTATCTAACCCCTGCGCGTAAGCGTTACGACGAAATTATTACAGACCCTGCCTATATTGAATCCGAATTACAAAAAGGTGCAGCTAAAGCCCGTGCCCAAAGCGAACCTTTTATGGAGCGCTTGCGCTCGGCTGTGGGCATTATGTCTTTGGTTGGGGATATGGGTGCTAAGCACACTGCAACTAAGGTAAAAAAAGAGCTGACTCAAGAAGAACAGGCCAAAGTAGATGCTGGTAAAGCTAAAGCGATGGCAATTGCCAAACAAAGGGCCGAACAAGAAGTTTTGCAATTGGCCTCACAGGTAGATGATTTGATCAACACTATTGAAGCCAGTAGTGACCCTAAAGTGGCAGGTGAAGAAGCCCTCTTGGGCTTGCAAGTACAAATTGACGGCGCAAAAAAGAAAGCCAAAAAAAACCTACAGCAAACATTTCAATTACTTGAGCAACGGTTAATTAGTTAGCCGAGTTAAGGAGCCACCTTTGGCCAAGCACATCGTTATTGTAGAAGATGACCGTGACCAGCGAGATAATTACCAATTCGCGCTAGAGCAGCGTGGTTACCGTGTGACCGTCTACGCTGGCAAAGATCAGGCCGAGGTGGGCTTAAAACAACAGCGCCCAGATTTAGTGATACTCGACATCATTATGGATGACAATATTGATGCAGGGTTTCAGTTATGCGCTGCCTTGCTTAAAATCCATCCAGATCTTCCAGTGTTGTTTCTGACAGAACGGGTGGGCGAAATCGATCGAATTCTAGGCCTGAGGATGGGCGCGTGGGATTATCAACCAAAACCTGTATCGTTGGACTTTTTAGCGGAAAAAGTAGCAACACTAATACGTTTAAGCGATATTAGAGTAGTGACCGCAGAAACAGATGATCAAAAAATACGAAATATAGGCCATTTACAACTGCTTGAAGAAAGCCGTCAGGCTAAATGGCGTAACCAAGAAATAGTAGGCATTACGTTAACAGAATTTCGCATGATTGAAGCCCTTACCCGCAGGCCTGGTAATATCCTAACCTATGACACATTGGCTCAAGCCACTCATCAACATTATGTGTCTAATAACACCATAAGTACCCATATTCGCAACATAAAGCGTAAAGTAAAAAAGATAGATGCTCAGTTTGATGCTATCAAATCAGAATATGGTATGGGTTATCGCTGGTCGGATAATTAATGTCTTCTGCTAATAGGCGCCCACGGTTTCGACTTAATACCCAAGTCTTAGTTTTTGCTTTGGTGTTGATTAGTATCCCTTGGTTATCCTACCGTTTTGTGGCCGAAACTCGTGTGTTCATGATTGAAGGCCAAACTCAGGCTCAAGAGCAGTTGGCCCGTGGTATTGTTACTTTATTTCAAGGGCGAGATGATCTGTTAGCTGAGTTGCCTTATTTGGATAGCCAGCAGGTGGTTTTTAGCCATCCACTAACAGGCCAAACTAAGGTAGATGGCTATACCAACGAATGGCTAGATTTCCAACTATTTGCTAATCATTTTGGTTCTGGCGAGGGTAGTGAAGACGGTTATAGTTTATTACTAGGTGAAAAAGACGATCGTATCTTTGGCCTTGTTCGAATTCAAGACGATAAAACGGTGTTAAGAACCAAGGGTACACCCAAGTTAGATTTGAGCGATCATTTACGGTTAACCTTGCCAGATCGAAATGGTAATGAGAGACGTCTAGTCATGGTGGCCACCAATGCTGGTGCTATGGAGGTGTGGTACGTTAAGGAAGACTGGGCCACGCCCCAATATAGAAGCCCCTCATCATCTTTTATTATTAAAGCTGTTATGCGCCAATTAGTTGATGGCTATTTGGTCGAATTTGCTTTACCAAAATACTTTTTGAATCAACGTCAAGAATTTGGTTTAGCTGTGGCTGATGTAGATAGCGAAGATGGCACCATGCGTCATTTAAAAACATTAGTAGGGGCCGATACTACGGTAGAGAGCCACTTTAACTTATTGGCTATGCGGGCACCCGAAGCTCACAAAATATTGTCGAGCTTAAGTCGCTCTGACTCGCAAATCGTGATTTACGATAATCATTTACAAGTGCGAGCTAGTGTAGGCCAAGTGAGTCCTCCACAGTCTGAACAGATTAAGCCTCAGGACGTTTTTGAACGTATTCAAAGTTGGCTTAATCAAGGGTTAGACTGGTTTATCGCTATTCCGGCCTATTTAAACCCGGTCCAAGCTGCCAGCCAAGAGCGAGATCTACTTAACCGGGCCTTGGATAAAAAGTTTGCCAGTGGGCGCTGGCATAAAGGACCTACAGAACAAGTTTTTGCCGTTGCTGCACCTATCGCAGACCAAGAAGGCGAACTGCTGGGGGTGGTGCTGATTAAACAGTCCACTGCACAAATACTGGGTTTACAGAAGCAGGCTATGGAGAACATTGCCTTGCTTAGCCTATCTACCATGCTGGTTATTTTGTTGGTTTTGTTGCTGTTCTCATGGCGTCAAGCTATGCGCATCAGACGTTTGGGTAGGGAAGCTCAGCAAATTGTTGATCCAGATGGCAGATTAAGGACAGACCGGTTGCACAACGAAACACGTGCTGGCGACGAAATTGGCGATTTAGCTCGAAGTTTTTCTGGTGTTGTTGCTAGGCTTCATGAACACCAAGAATTTATGAGCACCATGCCGCGCACCTTGCGCCATGAGGTTAATAACCCGCTCAATGCTACCATGACTTCCTTGGAAAATTTGCAAATGCATGGGGTTGCAGAGGGTCAGCAACGTTATATTGATAGTGCACAAAGAGGATTAGTTAAGATTAGCGCAATTGTTGAGAAGCTGGCTGATGCTGCTAACTTGGAAGCCGCCTTGCATGAGGATGAGTTGGAACCGTTGAATTTGTTGCATTTGTTACAGACCTATGTCCATCACCAAAATCCAGGCACGCTAGGAGGGCTAGCAGACGTAGTGTTTGAGTCAGATCAGCAGGTGATTTATGTAGCAGGTGTTGACTACCGTATAGAGCAACTGCTCGATAAATTACTCGACAATGCTAGAGACTTTCGTGCTGATGGCAGTTTGATTACGGTGCGTCTGTATCAACAAGAGTATGATTGCTATCTAGAAGTGGAAAATAATGGCCTCAATATCCCACTAGAACTTATTGCTGGAATGTTTAACTCAATGGTCTCGGCTCGCGCTGCTGGCGCTGGCCATGCCCATTTTGGTCTAGGATTATATATTGTACGATTGATTAGCCAATTCCATGGCGGAAGTGTTTCTGCCCATAACTTGAGCCAACCCGAAGGTGTTATGTTTAGGGTTCGATTACCCATATTGTTGGTGTAGTAAAATGACCAAAAATACCAAAATTTCTATCTTTGCTAAGGTGTTAATCATTTTAGTACGAGGCTATCGATACTTATTAAGTCCCTTGTTAGGCAGTAACTGCCGCTACCAACCAACGTGTTCTAGCTATGCGATAGAGGCTATTAAATTACATGGTGCGGGCAAGGGGTTTGCTATGGCAGCATGGCGTATTCTACGTTGCAATCCATTTTCTAAAGGTGGCTATGAGCCAGTACCGGGTAGTTATGAGCATAGCCAGTTTTCTGCTCAGGACGACAAGGTAAGCTGATTCGACCATCATTTCCCATTGAACATCCTTCAATGCGGTGCAGGACCAATAAGTTAGACTAATCTAATCCTGCGAAGGGGAACTCGTCGTCTTCCACTTGCCAACCACCTAGTTGTTTCCATCGGTTAACAATAGTGCAGAATAATTCAGCAGTTTTTTCTGCATCATAACGTGCACTATGAGCATCTTGATTGCTAAAACGTATATCAGCCGCCGCACAAGCCTTAGCCAATACTGTTTGCCCATAAGCCAAGCCTGCCAATGTTGCTGTATCAAAACAAGAGAAAGGGTGGAAAGGGTTGCGCTTTTGTTGGCAACGATGAACCGCCGCATTTATAAAATTTAAATCGAAGGCAGCGTTATGACCTACTAAAATAGCGCGTTTACATTCGCTTGCCTTCATAGCTTTACGAATTGGCTTAAACAACTGATCCAACGCCTCACGTTCTGTAATAGCTTCACGTTCTGGATCCGACGGATCTATGCCAGTGAATTCTAAAGCAGCTGCTTCTAAATTTGCACCTTCAAAAGGTTCGATGTGGCAATCTATAGTTTCTTTGGCATAGAGTAAGCCATCTTCATCCATATCAATAATTACTGCAGCAGCCTCTAGGAGAGCGTCTGTATGGCTATTAAAACCAGCTGTTTCTACATCAACAATAATAGGCAGATAGCCCCGAAAACGATCTTTAATCACGCTCTTATGCCTCCATTTTCCAGTTAAGGGTTTCGCCCGCACCTAAGGGAATAATTACCTCATCTCCAAAGCTTAGGCTAGAAGGGATCTGCCAGCTGCGTCGAGTTAAGGTTATGGTGTCGCTATTACGAGCCAAACCATAAAAATCAGGGCCGTTTAAGCTTGCAAAAGCTTCCAGCTTATCCAATGCATCAAAAGACTCAAAGGCTTGGGCGTAGAGTTCAATAGCTGCAGGGGAAGAGTAACAGCCGGCGCAGCCACATGCGCTTTCCTTAGCGCCTTGAGCATGGGGCGCTGAGTCTGTGCCTAAAAAGAACTTTTTGCTGTCATTAGATACCGCAGTCTGTAAAGCTTGTTGATGGGTGTTGCGCTTAAGCACTGGCAGGCAATATAAGTGGGGTTTAACGCCACCTACCAATAAGTCATTGCGGTTATACAGCAAGTGTTGAGGTGTAACAGTAGCGGCAACCAAATCACTGGCACCAGCGACGAATTGAGCTGCATCATCGGTGGTAATGTGTTCAAACACACACTTCAAATTTGGGAAGCGATGTAATAAGGGGGCCAGATGTTGGTCAATAAAGCCTTTTTCACGATCGAAAATGTCCACATGGGAGTCAGTGACTTCACCATGAACCAACAATGGCATACCAAGTTCTGCAAGCTTTTCTATAGCGGGGTAGATGTGTTCAATGTTGGTAACGCCTGCTGCAGAATTAGTGGTGGCGCCCGCGGGGTAGAGTTTAACCGCCTTAACAATACCAGAATCAAAAGCGCGCTGAATTTCTAGCGCACTGGTGTGGTCGGTTAGATACAATGTCATTAACGGTATCAAAGAGCTTTTTTGAGCATCCAAGCGAGCTTTATAGGCAACAGCCATTCTGGTGTCTACAATGGGCGGAGTAAGGTTGGGCATTATCATGGCGCGGCCAAATTGTGACGCTGTGTCGGGCACAGTGCGCGCTAGCACAGCCCCGTCACGCAGGTGCAAGTGCCAATCGTCAGGGCGGATTATAGTAAGTGAATGCATGGGAAATTCTCGAGCCCAGTGGCCAGTCGGTTAGATCAAACAATGCAGCTCATTTTATCAGGAGTAGGGTTAATAAAATACTCACAATCAGGTAATTTTTATGCGCTAATGCTGTGCTGTTAGAAGCATCCATGTATACTTTATTTGCATAATGACTCATTATTTTTGTTACAGGGATTTCACTGCTATGGCAGACATAAAGAAAGTAGTATTAGCCTATTCTGGTGGTTTAGACACATCCGTTATAGTTAAATGGTTGCAAGAAACCTATCACTGTGAGGTGGTGACATTTACCGCCGATTTAGGGCAGGGCGAAGAAGTTGAACCTGCTCGAGCTAAAGCCGAGGCCTTAGGTGTTAAAGAAATATATATTGAAGACTTGCGAGAAGAGTTTGTACGAGATTTTGTATTCCCTATGTTTAGAGCCAATGCGGTATATGAAGGAGAATACCTGTTAGGCACTTCTATTGCTCGCCCATTAATTGCTAAACGTCTGATTGAAATTGCCAATCTAACGGGAGCAGATGCAATCTCCCATGGCGCTACTGGCAAGGGTAATGACCAAGTGCGTTTTGAGTTGGGTGCTTATGCCCTCAAGCCAGGAGTAGAGGTAATTGCCCCATGGCGTGAGTGGGATTTGAATTCTCGTGAAAGTTTAATGGACTACTGCGAACAGCATGGTATCCCCGTAGATTTCAAAAATAAGAAAAGCTCGCCTTACTCTATGGATGCGAACTTGTTGCACATTTCCTATGAAAGCGGCATGTTAGAAGACCCTTGGCACCCATCAGATGAAGACATGTGGCGTTGGAGCGTGGCTCCAGAAGCAGCTCCAGATGAAGCTACCTATATTGAATTAGATTACCAACAAGGTGATATTGTTGCCATCAATGGCGAATCCATGAGTCCTGCGACCGTATTAACGGAACTTAATCGAGTAGCTGGAGCAAATGGTATAGGTCGTTTAGATATCGTTGAAAACCGTTATGTTGGCATGAAAGCTCGAGGCTGTTATGAAACGCCAGGCGGTACTATCATGCTCAAGGCTCATCGTGCAATTGAGTCTATTACCATGGATCGTGAAGCCGCCCACCTTAAAGACGAAATTATGCCACGGTATGCTAAATTAGTTTATAACGGCTACTGGTGGTCTGAAGAGCGTCAAATGTTGCAAGCGTTAATTAACCGGTCTCAGGAGTATGTCAACGGTACGGTTAGACTGAAGCTATACAAAGGCAATGTAGACGTAATAGGCCGTAAATCCAAGGACAGTCTTTTTGATGCGGCAATGGCCACCATGGAAGACGATGCGGGTGCTTATAATCAACAGGATGCGGCTGGTTTTATCAAGTTGAATGCGCTACGTATGCGTATTGAAGCTAGCAAAGGTCGTGATTTGCTTAAGTAGCATTTAGGCAGTCTTAAGCAAACAAAAAGCCAAGCAATTGCTTGGCTTTTTGTTATTTAACGGTAATTAATCAAAAGATCCATTATTTCTCCATCATTGGTGCAATTTTTATCCATCTTCCCAGTCTTTAATAGGCATTGATGATAACAAGGAGTTACCAATGCAGTGTTTCATACCCTTTTCTGAGGAAGTTTTAGAGCAACACCCTGAGCTATTAGCTAGTGGGTTAGTGCCATTCCGTGAAGAATATTTACACTACACTATGGAATTTGAGGTGGTGTCCCCAGATCAAGCAAAGATTTTGGCGCCAACGGATTGCTCATTTAACGAAAACGGTAAGCAAAAGGTTCAAGCCATATAAATTATGAACTTTTAACTTAAGCGTTGGTCTTAGTTGTACATCTAGTAAAAACCCGTGCTCTATACAGGTAACCGCTTCCCCTTCGGTTAGTTTGTACAGGGCATTTTTTTGCTATTTTTTTGGCTTTGACAAATGCCCCACATTGGTCGCTGCAGGCTAGCGAGCAGGGCGCTTGCTGGGTCCGTTGGATTTGGTCCAAGGGTTCTGTTTGGCTGGCCTGGCATCTCCAGAAGGAGATTGAGAAGATCTGCGTTGGTTCGATTTAGATAAGGCAGACTTTACCTGTGGCTTTCTTTTTTTAGGGGCCTGTAAAGTCAACTGCTCAGACTTCAGCTTAGGTTTTTTTGGTTTCTTGTTTTTTAGTGTACGAAGGTCACGTGATGGTGGCAGTGCATGAGTAGGTATAAAGCCTTCAATATAGTCCCGTTCAATGTGCTTTTGAATAAGGAGCTCAATGGATTCTAGAAATTCAATTTCATCGGCACAAACTAAAGAGATTGCTTCGCCTGTCTTGTTGGCACGACCAGTTCTGCCAATACGGTGAACATAATCTTCAGAAATATTAGGTAGGTCATAGTTAACCACTTGAGGCAGTTGCTCAATGTCCAGCCCTCGAGCAGCGATATCCGTGGCAACTAATACTTTAACTTCACCGGCCTTAAACTGGGCTAGAGCTCGTGTACGGGCACCTTGGCTCTTGTTGCCATGGATAGCGTCAGCACTTATACCACCACCTACAAGCCACTTAGCTAGCTTGTTACAGCCGTGCTTAGTACGACAAAATACTAATACCCGTGCCCACTTCTTACTGATAATAAGCTCCTGTAGTAGTGCAGCCTTTTGCTTTTTATCTACGGGATACAGCCACTGTTTGACAGTGGGGGCTGCACTGTTAGCAGGACTGACATTGATCTCTACAGGGTTGTTCATGAGGCCTTTAGCAAGGTCTCTTATTTGATCTGCAAAAGTAGCTGAGAACATGAGGTTTTGGCGGTCTTTCGGCAAGAAAGACAAGATGCGTTTTAAATCATTGATAAAACCCATGTCCAACATACGGTCGGCTTCATCCAAAATAAGTACTTCGAGTTGATTGAATTTCACAGCCTTTTGTTGAAATAAATCCAATAGGCGGCCAGGAGTAGCAACTAAAACATCTGCACCGCGACGTAAACGCATCATCTGTGGGTTAATTTTAACGCCACCAAATACCACCGCTGAGGTTAACGGCAAGTCTACGCCGTAGGTGGCTACGCTTTCTGCTACTTGAGCAGCTAGTTCCCGAGTAGGAGTAAGCACGAGGGCTCGTACTTGGTTGGCCTGTGCTCGCTGCCCTTTTGCTAGCCGTTGTAACAGCGGCAAGGTAAAGGCTGCGGTCTTGCCTGTCCCCGTTTGGGCCGCTGCCATGACATCGTCACCCGCCAAAATGGCTGGAATAGCTTTCTCTTGGATTGGGCTTGGAACGGTATAACCTTTGCTCTCTATAGCGGTTAATAGGCGTGGCTCAAGACCAAGTTCGGCAAATGACATGGAGTATCTCTGTAATAGGCGTGTTAGGGCGCTGGAGCATACAGGATATGGGTTAAAAACGCCATTTAAAGACTGTCTTATGGCCTTCTTGTACAATTGGATAATGGGCAAGCTAAGCTGGTTGCGTTACACTTGAAGCACCGTAGTTAACCTAATATGAAGCCCCTAAAAATGCCAAGTGAACAGTTTCTGATTGAGCCTGCAGAACAATTTGTACACTTTCTTAACGCCCTAGACCAAATTGGGTTTTCAGGGGAAATTTCCCCTCATCAAGCTGATCGATTGATTGCATCTACAGACAATAGTGTGTATCAGTTATTACCACAGGGTGTGCTTTACCCGAAACACGAAGAAGACCTAAAAACTATCTTTACCCTTGCTGCCCAAACAAAATTTAACGATATTTATTTTGCTCCCCGTGGTGGTGGCACGGGAACCAACGGTCAATCCTTAACCGATGGCTTAGTTATAGACTGTTCTCGACATTTGACCAATATACTTGAGATTGATGTGGATGAAGGTTGGGTGAAAGTGCAGGCGGGCGTCATTCGTGACCAGTTAAATGATTACTTGCGTCCGTTTGGCGTATTTTTCGCTCCCACACTGTCTACTAGTAACAGGGCCACCCTTGGGGGTATGGCTAATACTGACGCGTGTGGCCAAGGTTCTCGTATTTATGGCCGTACCAGCAACCATGTTCTAGGGTTAAATATTGTATTAGCGCATGGCCAGCAGATCACCACTGAAGCTATCACTAGTAATGCCTTAGCCTTAAAAATTGAAGCGGGTAGTGAGGTTGCCAAACTGTATCAACAGGTGAGTAATTTGGTGAGGCAAAAGCAGGCCGCTATTAATGCACGTTTTCCTAAACTTAATCGTTTTATGACAGGCTATAATTTGGCCCATATAGACAGCGAAAATGGCTTTGATTTAAGTAAACTAATTTGTGGTTCTGAAGGTACCTTGGCCTTAGTTTCAGAACTAACCCTTAAACTAACACCAATTCCTCGAGCAAAAGAATTATTGGTGCTGCGTTATCATTCCTTTGACGCTGCATTACGTGATGCCAATCTTTTGGTGCAACATAATCCTGACGCTATAGAAACCATTGACGACACCATTTTAAAGCTAGCCAAAGAAGATGTTATTTGGCCCCAAGTTGCTAGCTATTTAGACCAAGGGAATGCAGATAAATTAGCAGCTATCAACTTAGTTGAATTTGGTGCAATGGATGGCCTTGAGCTTGCTGTTAAAGTAGATGCAATCTGTTGTGTGTTAGAGGCTAACCATGCCAGTTATGAAAGGATTTCTTGTCCGCAAGATATGGCAAACCTTTGGGAATTGCGTAAAAAAGGTGTTGGATTGTTAGGCAATCTTGCAGGTTCAAGACGCCCTATCGCTTTTGTGGAAGACACTGCAGTGCCCCCAGAACACTTAGCAGATTATATTGTTGAATTTAGACATTTACTCGATGGCATGGGAGTGTCCTATGGCATGTATGGTCATGTGGATGCAGGCTGCCTGCATGTAAGACCTGCGCTCAATATGCGTGATCCTGAAGATGCATTAAAACTTAGAGTAATTTCCGATGCTGTGCAAGCTTTAGTACAAAAATACCAAGGGGTCATGTGGGGCGAACACGGTAAAGGTTTTCGGAGTGAATACACCGAAGAAACCATCGGTGCAGAGCTTTATCACGACATGAGACGCATAAAAACTTGGTTCGACCCTCACAATCAACTTAATCCTGGAAAAATATGCAGCCCCTTAGGACCCCGCAACCAGCTGGTTAAGGTGGATGACCCTAGGACCCGTGGCAGCCAAGATCGTCAAATTGGTGAGCTGATCGTTGAACAGTGGCAACCTGTTGTTGCTTGTAATGGTAATGGTGCTTGTTTTAATTATCAGCCAGAATCAGCTATGTGCCCCTCTTATAAAGCTACTAAGGATCGTGTTCAGTCGCCTAAGGGTCGAGCAAGCTTATTACGTGAATGGTTGCGTCAAGAGTCTCAAGGCGGTGCTGATCCTGAGCTAGAACATCAGCTATACCAATCCATGCAAAGCTGCTTAGCCTGTAAAGCCTGCACCACTGCTTGTCCCATTAAAGTAGATATACCTACGTATCGCAGTCGCTTCTTGCAGCATTACTATAATCGTCACAGAAGGCCGTTAGGAGACTACGCTGTTGGTCTGGTAGAACACTTTGGGCTTTATGCGAGTAAAGTGGCATGGGTAAGTAACGCATTAATTCAACTACGGCCTAGCCAGTGGTTGATTCAAAGGTTATTTGGCATGGTCAACATGCCCCAAGTCCATGCTTATGGCATAGAGCGACTGGCTAGTATTGATGGCGTGGAAATGTGGCATAAAGAGAGATTTGAAGGCTTGTCTGAGCAACATAAGCAGCGTTATCCCGTCATAGTGCAGGACGTGTTTACGAGTTGCTACGATTTACCACAAATGAAACAGATTTTATCTTGTCTGGTAAATATGGGCTTTAAACCTCTAGTTATGCCGATGATGCCATCTGGTAAACCACTTTATGTTAAAGGCTTCCTGCGTGCATTCGATCGTCAAGCGGGTAAGGTTGTAAAACAGTTGAAAGCTGCAAGGGAGCAAGGGTTTGAGTTAGTTGCAGTCGATCCCAGTGTAGGCCTAACTTACCGTGATGAATATTGCCAGAGGTTAGGTGCTAAAGAAGTTCCAGAGGTTGCATTACTGCAGGAGTGGTTAACCAGTCACTTGCATGAGGTGAAGTTGCCTAAGTCACTAAACAAACCCAAACAAGTGGTGTCTCTGCTGGGGCACTGCTCAGAGAATGCGTTAGTAACTAGGAGCTTAGAAAGTTGGCGCAATATTTTTGCCAAATTCGCTGTAGACCTTCATACTCCTGCAGTAGGCTGTTGTGGCATGGCGGGTACCTTTGGCCATGAGGCAAAACATCGTGCCCTATCCACCAGACTCTATCAAATGAGCTGGCAACAGGCCGCACAAGCGTCTATAAATAACACGGATACAGTATTGGCTACAGGCTATTCATGTCGCAGTCAAATACGTCAACAGACGGGGGCAACCCCTCAGCATCCACTTACTTACCTTAATTGCCTGTTTGATGAAGTTGAGGATTGATAGTTAGGTTTAGATTAACTTTTTTACCTTGTTTAAAATTCTCATTCGAGCCAACAATACGGGTTAATAATTGCAATTTTTCATCTGCATTGTTAGTTACCTTTGCTGAGAGTTTCTGGAATTGGAATTCACTAAGAATTTCTTGTAAGTAGGCGGTTTCATCTGATGGGTTTGTATCATCATTTCCTGAATATTGAATAGTGCCCAATTTGCTACTTGACAGGTTTGCATCAGCTAAACTCCATGTTTGGCTGCCATTAGATGTTAAATCTAAAGTTAAATTTACTACACCGGAAACTTCTCCTGTCACATTGAGTGCAGGAGCGTTAGCTAGTTTTATCAGGCGGTTGAGTTGGATGTCCTGTAAGGTCATTGGCAAGATATTCAAACGTGCCGACCGTATGGCAGCACTTTGTCCTACGATGCGACCGCCTAGCCAATTGGCCTCAATTTTATCTATTTGATACTGAATATCTGACCAACCTTTAGTGCTGAGTGCTAACTGCGGCTTGAGCAGTTTTTCGCTTGCATTGGCTGCCCAGCTTAGCTGCTCTGCTTCAAGTTGGTGCTTGCCTGTTAGCTGTACAGTTATTTTTTCCTTAGCGTCACTATCTTGGTTATTGTTTTGATTAACGTTGGCGCGGATGAGGCTATAGTCTAGCTGACTATTTCCTGATAGGCCGGTGACACTTAGGTTGGCACTGTTGGCATCAACATTAGAATAATTGAATTTTTGTAAACCAACTATTTGACGGGTATTCCAACGCCAATCAGCTTCGTAATCTACTAACCCATGGCTGATATTAGCTAACAGTGGAGCTGGCAGTTCAAGGGCGTTTTCAAGTTGATTTAGTTGAGGCATTAAAGGTGGTAAATCTACGTTTTTTACTTGCACCAATAATTGGTGATCTGCATTATCCGCATGCCAAATATATTGCCCATTTAAGGCGCTGATATAAGGCGGCAACTGTGATGTAAAGTTGATGTTAAGTTGGCCATCAAGCCAGTTTAATTGACCTGTCGCCAGTGCTTGGAAGGCTGGCCAATGCGGCAGGTTTACGGACGTAGGAAGAAGTTCAAAAGATCCTTCAAGTGGTCGATTAGATAATAAAGTGGAGCCTTCTCCAAGGGTTACTGCAAGACCTTGACTAGGAATCGATTCTGGCCTTAAATTAACGGACGAATCTGACCAGGTCCAATAATCTTGGTCTGGAAGGTAAGCGAGGTGGATAGTTTGGTCATTAGTTAGGTTAAGTTTGTCACTTGCAAACAACTGAACGGCGCCTGCCTCCCTGCGACTTACCACTTGTGTGGCAGATATTTTGCTATTGGGCTGAACTTTAAATTGCCATTGCTTAGGGTTAAAATCAAACTCTACGTTACTCAAAAACTGTAGTTGACGCATATCTATGGGGAGCTGTGTCATCCATGGGTTAGCATCGGTTTGAGCGAGATAATAGCCACTTAAATTAGCACTCCCTTGCCAATGGTTAAGGGCATGCACCTGAAGTTGTGATAACTGTCCAAATACTTGATACACAGAGTGAGTATTTTCTAAGGTAGCATTAATATCACCATGTAAAAGCAGGCCTGCACTTGAACCCAATAAGTTCGGTTGTTTCAGGCTTTCTATCGTCACAGGGCTGCCCGCACTGAAGGTTAATTGTGCTTGCTGGAGGAGCAGTGATTGGTACAAATTGGGGTCTATTTTTGTATTATCCCAAGCTGGAGAGACTCGTACCATACTGCCTTCATTAAGCCGCCATTCTGGCGCAGTGTTGGGACTTAATGTTTGAGTTAAGCTAGCATCTAAGTAGAGTTCCTTTACCTTAGGGTTGCTTGCAGCCAATTGTATTTGGCTTTGTAGTTCTCCTTGGGCTTGGTTTAACCAGGTATCAAAATCTGCATGACCACCATCTTCAGTGCCAGCAGGCAGGGTGATATTCCAGTGGCTGTTAAGCTTGCCTTGGGTAATGGTGGTTTGCGCCAAGTCTAAGGGCAGCATGTTAGATAAAAATTGCTGGCTATAAGCTAGGTTAACTGCTCCTTGGCCTTGCCAAACGTAAGCTGCAGCTTGGCGCTTGATAGCGGAGGTGATTTTAGCCACAGGAGCACTATTTTGTGTCGCAAATAATTTAGCTGTTACCTTATCGCCTGTGTCTAAGGTTACATCTAGGTATAGTTGTTGCTGGGTGGGTGTTAAAATTTTACTTAATATACTCAGGCCGTCACGTTGGTTTTTTAGTTGCCCAGACAATTCAAACTGCTGCCCTTGTAAGGTGAGATCTAGGTTAAATTTATCAACTTTGAATTCAGGCCACTCAGATAACCATTGGCTGGGTATTAAAGCTATGTTGGGAACCTGTAGCAGACCTTTTGGGTTAGTTTCTATGGCGCCTATGGCACTACCAATATTGAAGTTAGGCCATTCTCGGGCTTTTATTGATTGCCATGTATAGGCTAAAGATACATCGCTGAGGGATGCAGTAAAGGTACCAGCCGCACTTGTATGGCGCCAACTGAGCTGCTTGATGTGCCAGTTCTGTTGACTTGGGTAACCTACACTTAAATTAATGTCGTGCAAGTCATAAGGTTTGAGTAACGGACCTGCAAGGCTAGGTACCCACAAAGGAATAGCTGCGTAGCTAAGCGGTAGAAGTACGATAAGAGGTATTAATGCATAACGGAACAAAAGCCTTAGCATAGGGCGTGGTCTTTGAATGGGTTTATTATAATTTGACGATAAGTATGGTCCAGTTTTGCATAAATGCCAAGTCGTCGTGATGAAAACCTAATCTGAGGTTTTTTGTTTAAATTCACAAAGATCTTCAATAGTGCAGGCACCACAGCGTGGTTTTCTGGCAATACAAACGTAACGTCCGTGGAGTATCATCCAATGGTGAGCATCTAACAAGTATTTCTCAGGTACTAACTTCAGTAGTTTTTTTTCGACTTCCACCACGTCCTTGCCTGGAGCTACACGGGTACGATTAGACCACCGGAAAATGTGTGTATCTACGGCCATGGCAATTTGCCTAAAGGCAGTGTTAAGTACTACATTGGCAGTTTTTCTGCCGACTCCGGGCAAGGCTTGTAGGGCGTCTCTGGTGTCTGGGACCAGGCCATTATGTTGCGTGACCAGCAATTTGGCAGCTTGGATTACATGATTAGCTTTACTGTTGTAAAGGCCAATGGTTTTAATATGTTGTTTTAATCCTTCTAAACCAAGGTCGAGCATGGCTTGAGGGGTATTAGCCACTTTAAACAAATGGTCGGTAGCTTTATTGACGCTCACATCTGTGGCTTGGGCAGAAAGAGCCACAGCCACCAAAAGCTCATAATGGTTACTAAAACTTAGTTCAGTCTTGGGATGAGGGTTGTCTGCCTTGAGTCTGGCAAAAATTTCTTCACGTTTAGCTTTATTCATTGCTGCGTCCGCTTGTTCTATAATTTAAGCTATCGTTCCCGTTACCCGTACACGCTTACTTCCTGCTTCAGCTAGTGGATGCGCTTTAAGTTGCTGTGTCTTTTGGTAGTAATCAAAGGTATTTTTTGCCGCAATGATTAAGCCCATGCCAACAAATGCACCTGGAGGCAGTACTGCAAATAAGAACCCACGATAGTCATGAATAATGACTAAAGTCCAGTTTTGTGCCATTGGGCCGAGCAGCAAATGCATGTCTGCAAACAAGGTTCCCTGACCGAGTAATTCACGCATAGCACCAAGAAGCACCAGCACTATTGCGAACCCAAGGCCCATACTTAAACCATCCAGCACTGCTAGGTGGGGAGGGTTTTTGCGAGCATAGGCGTCTGCTCGACCTAAGATGGCACAATTGGTGACAATTAGTGGAATAAAAATGCCTAATATCTGATACAACTCATAGGTTAAGGCTTGCATGGTGAGCTCTGCAATGGTCACCAAAGCAGCAATAATCATCACAAACACGGGTAAACGAATGTCGTCCGCCACACGATTACGAATTAATGAGACCAACAAGTTGGATCCAACTAAAACCAAAAGTGTGGCAAAACCTAAGCCTAGTGCATTCACTACACTGCCGGTAACTGCTAATAAAGGGCAAAGGCCTAATAATTGTACGAGTGCAGGGTTGTTGTTCCAAAGCCCATCCATCACTAGTTTTGTTTGCTCTGTCGACATGTTAATAATCCTCTGCAGTGGTATAAAGCGCACTGTATTGGCGTTGATGATACAACAGGCCTTGATGAACAGCATTGACTACAGCTCTAGGGGTAATTGTAGCTCCGGTAAAGCCGTCAAACACTCCACCGTCTTTAGTTACGGCCCAATCACTTAAAGGTGTATTGGCAAGAGACCTGCCGTTAAAACTGTCTATCCAAGTTGACTTCTTACGTTCTATCTTGTCACCTAAACCAGGTGTCTCCTTGTGTTCGATGGTGCGTACGCCTTGGATAAAACCATATTGATCTATGCCCACTAGCAGGGCAATGTCACCACTGTAACCATCTTTAGCGATTACAGGCAAGATAATGGCTTGGGTGCTACCAGACTTGACAGCAGCGTAACCGACAGCTGGTGGTGAAAGGTTGAGTTGGGCGTAGTCCACTAGTTTTAAAGGAGCCGATAATAAGCTTTGATCATAAAAGTGAGGTGGCATCACAGCTGACAATGCACGAGCCTTAGCAGCTGCTTTGTTGGCGGCAATACTTTCGCTACCAGCAATGTAGGTAAGGCTAATGGCTGCTGCAGCAAGTACCGCGAATAAGCCTAAACTAGTGGCGCCAGCACGAATGGAGGCCATTAAACTAGTGGGGGTTTTTAAACTCATTACTCTTCACCTTGTGAGCGAGATTTTTTAGGTTGATGTCCGTAGGCTTTTGGCTGAGTGTAAGTGTCGATCAAAGGGGCAGATAAATTCATCAGGAGTATTGCAAAAGCGAAGGCGTCGGGATAACTACCAAAACTGCGAATGATAAATACCAAAATACCAACGCCCACACCGAACACCAGTTTACCTTTACGACTGGTAGCACCAGACACGGGGTCTGTGACGATAAAGAAAGCTGATAGCATGGTTGCACCAGTCAATAAGTGTTGCGAGGCACTAGGGTAAAGGTCGGGTTCACCCATATGAAATAGCCCCGCACAAAACCCTAAACCGGCTAGCATAGCCACAGGTGCATGCCAGGTAAAAACTCTCGCAGCTAGCAATATAAGGCCGCCTAAAAGATAAGCTAGGTTTATCCACATACTTGCTACTAGACCTAAGCCTAATTGAGGATTGCTGCTCGCAACTTCAGTCAATGTGAGGCCGTTGGTGCGACGCATTAAATCCAGAGGAGTAGCTCTGGTCCAAGAGTCAATACCTCCTGTGACTGATTCTAGCCAAAACCATTGCCATTGCTGGCCAAAGGTCAATGTGGCTTCTGTGCCGGCCCACTGGGTCATGGATACGGGAAATGCAATTAAGCATAAGGCATAGCCTACCATAGCAGGGTTAAACGGGTTGTTCCCCAAACCTCCATAAAGGTGTTTAGCAAAAATAATAGAGAATAAAACTGCCACTAAAGTGAGCCACCATGGGCTAAATGGAGGTAGCGCCAACGCTATCAGAAAGGCCGTCACAAGTGCGCTACCATCGGTCAGGTACGGCATAATAGGCCGTCGTCGCAAACCTAGGACTATGGCTTCAAAGCCAAGGGCAAGGAAACTGGCCCATAATAAGTTGATTAAAGTGCCATAGCCATAAAAGTAACTTTGTACGGCTAAACCTGGAAGTGTGGCCAGTAATACCCAAACCATTAAGCGCGATGTTTTATTTAAGCTATGATGATGGGGCGACGATAAATTAACTAAGGCCATGGTTATGATTCCTGAGCCGATGTTGGTTTTTTTGTGAGATTAGTCTGATGATCTGCTAAGGCTTGGGTGGCGGCTTCGTGAGTGGCTTTGGCGTTAAGGATATCTGCCTCTATACGCTTTGGATCTGCTGCAGTGGCTAAGATTTTTTCCAGTTGACGGATCGTCCCATTAGCTTTTGCAACAGACACCTGTAATATTTTTTCTTTCTCTGGGTCCAGGCCAAGTTTTGTTTCATAAGCGTGCAACTTGGCTTGAGCTACAGCGGCTTTGGTGGTGAGCGCAATTACAGTTTCTTGTAAACCAGCTGCTTGCTCATGGTCTTGGGCTTTAGCATCTGTTAGTGCTTTACTGGTCTTGTTAAGTTTGGTTCGAGTAATAGCAGCGGCAGTTTTAAGCTCTTTATACACCTCTTCAGGGCTTTTTGGTGTTGTGGCAGTTTGTTGTTCCTGCTTTCGTTTATTGACCCGAGCCAAGGCAGCGGCAATGGGGTCTGCTGATGTTGGATTGGCTGCACGTTTAGCAGCTTGGGCTGCAGCAGCTGCTGTAGCCCTAAGCTTGCGTTTCTCTTCTTTAGCTGATTTTTCATCAACTAAGCGTTGTTCACGGGTTTCAAAACGCATGCGAGAAAGTTCTGCTAGTTGGGTTTCATTATTAAGTGCTTTGATCCGGCCTTTGGCATACCGATAATACTGAACCAAGGGAATTTGGCTTGGACAAACCCATGCACAAGCACCGCACTCTATACAATCAGATAGGTTATGGTCCTGAGCTTTTTCAAACTCTTCAGCCTTGGCAAACCAAAATAGTTGTTGGGGCAACAGCTCTGCTGGACAAGCCACCTCACAAAGACCACAGCGTATACAAGAGTGGTGGTCGGCTACAGTAGCTAGTTCTAGGTCTGCAGCTGCCAAGATACAATTACTTGATTTTATTATTGGTGTTTGGGTATCTTGAATCGTGAATCCCATCATTGGTCCGCCCATCACTAAACGGGATGTTTTAATGAGGTCAACCTTGGCAAAGGCTAAAACGTCCGCAACTTTAGTACCAATGAGCACTTCGTAATTACCTGCATTTACCGCGGCTTTGCCAGTTACCGTAGTAATGCGCGTTATCAGTGGTTGGCCCAACACGATAGCATCAAAAACGGCTTTAACAGTACCCACGTTTTGGCACACAATACCAATATCTGCAGGTATGCCTTCATTGGGAACCTGCTGCCCTGTAAGGATTTCAATTAATTGTTTTTCACCACCCGAGGGGTACTTAGTTTCAATAACGCATACTTCAATGTTCATGTGTTGGTTAAGGGCATGATTAAGCGCAGCTATAGCTTCAGGCTTGTTGTCTTCTATACCAATCAGACATTGAGGCTGATCAAGTAACTGTTGCACTAATTGGATGCCAGAGATAATTTGATCAGCGTATTCACGCATCAAACGGTCATCGGCAGTAATATACGGTTCGCATTCAGCGGCATTAATGATGAGGGTGTGGATGCTGCTCTTTGGTTGTAATTTAACAGCGCCAGGGAAACCAGCACCGCCCATGCCAGTAATGCCTGCTGCTTGGATTAGGTATAGCAAATCAGATTTAGAAAGTAATTTGGGGTCGATTGTTGGGTTTAGATCACCCCATTGGTCTTTGCCGTCAGTATCGATGACGATACATGGGCCAGATAGGGCAGATTGGTGAGGCAAAGTTCGCTCTTCTAGCGCACTGACATAGCCAGAGCTTGGTGCATGGATATTTGCACTTACAAAACCCTGAGCGCTGGCAATAAGCTGGCCTTTGAAAACATAGTCGCCGGGTTTAACAACAGCTTTACCTGCTTTGCCCATGTGCTGGCTCAGAGGCAGCACCAATTGTTTAGGTGCAGGCATAACTACAATTGGCAGTTGATTGGATTGTGTCTTATTTTCGAGCGGGTGGACCCCGCCATGGAAGTTCCAAGTTTTACGCATGGTCAGGTGCTCCATGGCTGTAGGGTGAACTGCTGGTAGCAATAAGCTGTTCTGGCTGTTGCCAGTGCCAGTTTACGGGCGTAACTTCGATAGGGATCATGTCAATACAATCAACAGGGCAGGGGTCTAAACACAAATCGCACCCAGTGCATTCATCAATGATGACTGTGTGCATTTGTTTGGCGGCACCGAGGATAGCGTCAACGGGGCAGGCCTGAATACACTTTGTGCAGCCGATACACTCATCTTCCCTGATATAAGCAATGGTACGTATGGCTTCGCTACCATGCTCTGCATCCAGTGGAATAGCTTCTAAATCTAACAGGTCTGCTAGGGCTTTAATGGTGGCTTCACCACCTGGAGGACAGTGATTTATGGCCTCACCGTTAGCGATTGCTTGAGCATAAGGCTTACAGCCTGGGTGACCACATTGGCCGCACTGTGTTTGTGGCAACAGCTTGTCTATTTGGTCAACTATAGGGTCACCTACTACCTTAAAGCGGATCGAGGCGAAACCTAAAATTGCACCAAAAACTATGGCAAGCAAAGCCAATATGACGATGGCAAAATAAAATGTTTGCATTTATATGGCCACCAAGCTGGTAAAACCCATAAAGGCCAAAGACATGATGCCGGCACTAATCATAGCAATAGCCGCTCCCTTAAAAGGTGCTGGTACGTCTGCAACTGCAATGCGTTCTCTCATAGCCGCAAATAAAATGAGCACCAAAGAAAAACCAACTGCAGCACCAAAGCCATATAAAATAGACTCTATAAAACCATTGGCTTTTTTGATGTTAAGCAGGGCGACACCTAACACTGCACAGTTTGTGGTGATTAAAGGTAGAAAAATACCTAGAACTTTATGTAACAGTGGGCTGGTTTTATGCACCACCATTTCTGTAAATTGCACTACGAACGCAATGACTAAAATAAAGCTAATGGTTTGTAAAAACTCTAACCCAAAAGGTTCGAGTAAATAGGTATACGTAAGATAGCTGCACAAAGAGGCAAGAGTAAGCACAAAGGTAGTGGCTAACGACATTCCCATCGCCGTTTCTAAGCGTGAAGAAACGCCCATAAAAGGACAAAGCCCAAGGAACTGAACTAACACAAAGTTATTCACTAACACGGTGCTAACTAGGATGAGTAAATAGTCTACCATTTTGTCTTTAAATCCTTAGTACCAAGAGCTGATAGGTATGGCAAAGTCTGACCAAATTAGTCGGGTATTATTGTAACGCAAAAATCAGCCTAAAACGTTAATTGAGTCGATTCATTTTGCAACATTTTATATTCCATTTAAGTATAAGTAAATCAGTTTTTATTATTTTGTGTTATAAGAGTATTAGGTTATTATGGCTGGATAAAATGCCTGTAGCTTGATTAGGACCAACAAATGTACGCTTATAACCAATTTGATCAAACACTCGTAGACCAACGAGTGGAACAGTATCGTGACCAAACCCGCCGTTATTTAGCTGGAGAAATTCCAGAAGATGAGTTTCGTATTTTACGACTCATGAACGGGCTCTATATTCAACGCCTTGCTCCTATGCTTCGAGTTGCGATTCCATACGGCCTGATGAAAAGCGAGCAATTACGCACATTAGCACAAATTTCACGGACTTATGATAAGGGTTATGGCCATTTTACTACACGTCAGAACATACAGTTTAATTGGCCTACATTAGAATCTGTACCTGATATTTTAGCAGATCTGGCCAAGGTGCAGATGCATGCTATTCAAACCAGTGGTGCCTGTATTCGTAATACCACAACCGACCCATTTGCAGGTGTTAGTGCAGACGAGATAGAGGACACACGGCCTTGGTGTGAGCTTATTCGCCAGTGGAGCACTTTGCACCCTGAGTTTGCCTACTTACCTAGAAAATTTAAAATTGCTGTGTCGGGCTCGTCTAACGATCGTGCAGCGTCTCAGGTACACGATATTGGGTTACATTTGTATCACAATGAAACTGGTGAGATTGGTTTTGAGGTGCTGGTAGGCGGCGGCCTTGGTCGCACGCCAGTTATTGGCAAAACCGTGCGCAAATTTCTTGAGCCACAAGAGCTACTGTCATACTTGGAGGCTGTACTAAGGGTTTACAACCTTAACGGCCGCCGGGACAATAAATACAAAGCTCGCATCAAGATTCTTGTTAATGCCATTGGCATTGATGCCTTTACTGAAATGGTTGAAGCAGAATGGCAACTGCTAAAGGACACAGAATTACGTTTGCCCGAGTCAGAAATTGAACGGGTCAAAGGCTTTTTTACAGGCCCAGACTACTTATCTGCCGTGCATGCAGGAAGTGATTTGCAAGGTGTGTTTGTAGAACATCCTCAGTTTGCCACCTGGTATCGACAAAATACCCGAGACCACAAGCAGGCTGGTTACCGTATTGTGATTGTGGCTCTTAAAAACCAACTGCAAGCACCAGGTGACGTAAGCCATCAACAGATGGATGGCATCGCAGCTTTAGCGGATGAGTTTAGCTTTGCTGAATTACGTTCAACTCACGATCAAAACTTAGTGTTAGCAGATGTAGCTCAACGTGACTTATTGGCTTTGTGGCTAAAGTTACAAGATTTGGATATGGCTCGCGCCAACGTGGGTACCCTAACGGACATGATTAACTGCCCTGGATTAGATTTTTGTAGCTTAGCTAATGCCGAAACTCTGGTGCTTTCACGCCAAATCAATGAAACCTTTGATGATATGGATTACCAGTATGAACTTGGTGAAATTCAGCTAAAAATTTCTGGTTGTATTAATGCTTGTGGTCACCACCATGTAGGACATATTGGTATTTTGGGTGTTGAAAAGGGTGGTAAGCAAGTCTATCAGTTTACTCTAGGTGGTTCGGCGTCTAATGACGCAAGCTTAGGCAAAACTCTAGGTCGCTCTATCGAACAAGACCAGGTGGTAGTGGTGATTGGGCAGATATTGGACGTTTATGTACAGCTACGTCAAATCGATGAAACATTTTTACAACTTGTGCGCCGTTTAGGTATTGTACCATTTAAGGAGCGTGTTTATGGCACTCATCAAAGATCAGCAGCTTAGTGTTAACCATGCTGCAACACCAGAAATTAGGTTTTCTGATTGGCTCAATCATGAACAGGCTGCAGGTGACACAGTCTTAACCAACGGCGAAGATGATTTGCCAAGTTTGTTAGCCAGTGCTAATAAGTTGTCTATGATCGCTATTGAATTTGAGACTTTTGCCGATGGGCGTGGGTTTAGTATGGCGCGCATGTTACGCCGTGATGGTTACCTGGGTGAAATTCGTGCTGTCGGCGACGTGGCAATGGATCGCATCGACTTTATGCATCGGGTTGGTTTTAATGCCTTTGAGTTACGTGATGACCAACATGCCGCGCAAGCGCTTACCAAATTGGGTGAAGTGTCAGTGCATTTTCAGCCTAGTGCAGATGGTAAAGGCCCAGCTTATATGGCCTAATCTTTAACTCAGTTTTAAGATAAACATAAGTAAAGTGCTGTAGGTTACCCTAGAGCGCTTTATTGCTTTATAAGTTGAAAAATTATAATGGAGAAACGTTAGCTGCTTGTAAACCCTTGTCACCATCAGTAATGGTAAATTGTACTTGTTGGCCTTGCTCTAGGCTCTTATAACCTTCTTTAACGATGGCACTAAAGTGAACAAACACGTCTGCACCATTAGGCTGTTCTAGAAAACCAAAACCTTTGGTGTTGTTGAAAAACTTTACGGTACCAGTGATTACTTCTGACATGATTATTCCTTGATATGATTAACTAATACCACCTTGGCACATTACAAACATGAACACCCATTATGCAGCGCTGGGCTCTAGCATCGAAGGCACTATAATAAAAATCTTCGATGGCAGTATGCTAGACCCTGTAACTGACGAACGGTTAAAAGTCAGCCTCTCTGATAGGCGGATGCACAAAGTCATAGGTGCGAAAAAGTTGGACTCGTTACAGCATAGCTTGCCGCCTTAGTTTTTACTAGAACAGTTTGGTCAGTTTATTAGCTTCAATCAGAGCCGTTAAATCGCTGGAACCGCCAATTAAAATACCATTGATAAAAATCATTGGAAATGATGGCCAGCCTGTCCACATCTTGAGGGCATTACGGCGATACCAGTTATTGAAGTAGCTACCGTATTCTAGGTAAGAATGGTAGCGCTATCTATTTAATGGATCAATTGTAAAAACATTATCATGGCTGATTAAAGATCAGGTATTATGCGGCTTATAGCTTTATTCATGAGTGCTCCGGTGGTTATATGACTTTGGAATTTTCTTTGGCCTATTTTTTGGCAGTATTCATATTTTCTGTTACCCCTGGGCCAGGCGTTTTTGCGCTTATTGCTAAAGCCTTAAAGCACGGGGGTCATGGCTGTTGGGGCTTAGCTCTCGGTATGACTATGAGCGATATAGCGTATTTATTATTGGTTGTTTGGGGGCTTGCTTACATCGCTAATGAATATCAAGTTATTTTTACGCTAATTCGCTGGTGTGGTGCCGCCTACTTGTTTTATTTGGCTTGGCAGGTTTGGCATGCACCTATCGAACTGAATGCAGTTGATCTTCCTCCTGCTCGTAATAAGGGAGCAGGTTTTATACTGAGTTTTGCAGAAGGCATGCTGATATCAGCCACCAACCCTAAGGTAATGCTGTTTTATATTGCGTTCTTACCTACTTTTGTAGATTTAACCGTGTTAACCACTCAAGGTGTGGCGTTAGTTGTTGGGCTTAATTTTATTGCCTTGATGTTGGGGTTAATACTGATCGCCTTTAGTGCCAGCAAGGCCCGAAAATTACTTAGCCAGCATAAGGCGGTAAAGCGTTTAAACCAAATTACAGCAGGTCTTATGGGAACTGCAGGGCTACTAATCTTAACTCGCTGATTGCTCTAGGCCAGTATAGAGGTACTCATAAAGACGCTTTGTTGCATCTGTTTGATTACCTCTATCATGCTTGAATACTATTTTGACGTGGCCCAACTGTGGGCTCTCTTGTATTTGTAAGTGGCTGTGTAACCCATGAGGAACGGTGCTGCGGGCTAGGGCGCTAATACCTAAACCGGCCTCAATAGCGGCTTGAATCCCCAATAAACTGGATGAACTATAGGCGATACGCCAGGCAATACCAGCAGCATTGAGTTTGCTAATGATTTGTTGCCGGTACCGGCAGCCGATGGGGTAGACCACCAAGGGTACGGGTTGGTTCTCAGGCCAGTCAAAATGACCGTTGGTAACCCAGACAATGGTCTCGTAAAATTCATCACCCGAATTAATTGGTAGGGTTTCTTCTAAGCTGTCCGTAGCCAAAACAAGGTCATAATGCCCTTGTTGAAAATCTTTTAACAACTTCACGCTTAAATCACAATTCACTTCTAAAGCAACTTCAGGGTGGGCTTGGCCAAACTGGCTAAGCAGTCGAGGCAAAAATGACACTTCAAAGTCATTGGGTATGCCTAATCGTACCTGCCCAGAAATTCTGCTTTTGGCTAAACGAGTCACAGCGCTGTCGTTGATATCTAACATTCGTCTGGCGAAACCAAGCAGTACTTCACCTTCTTCTGTGACTTGCAGACCGTTATTTCTCTGGAACACTGTAATATCTAGCAGTTCCTCTAGTCGCTTTACTTGCAAGCTGATAGCAGGCTGAGAACGTCCTAGTAATGCGCCAGCAAGAGTAAAACCACCTAGATCTACAATGGTGATAAAGGTGCGTAGTAGTTCTGTAGGGATGTTCTTCATTGATAAATTATAAAGCAAATTAATAATGAATAAATAGTTATTAAAATAATTAATCTATTTAGGTTTAATACTAGGTATAGTCGAGGCATAATTTATAGCTCATAACAAATGAGTTTTAGTCATGCCATTGAAAACAAAAAATTTGCCTCCCCTTAATGCATTGGTGGCCTTTGATGCGGCTGCAACGAACATAAGTTTTACTCAAGCCGCAGCTAAACTGTTTGTCACCCAAGGCGCTATTAGTCGCCAAATACGTGGTTTAGAGGAAAATTTAGGTATTGTTTTATTTGACCGCCAACAGCGCCAAGTACGCCTGACCTCTGCTGGTCGTGAATATCATCAGCACATAGCTGATGCCTTAAATCAGATTTCTGTGGCAACCTTTGCCGTTAAAAATCCAGTGCAAGCGAAACAAATTACTATTGCTGCTAGTCATGCCGTTGCTTCATTGTGGCTTATGCCTCGCATTACAGAATATTTGCGGGCCTATCCAGACACTGATATACGGTTGTTAGTGGCTGATAACGTACTCGAAGTAGATGCTGCTGACTTTGATTGTAGTATTGGTTTTAGTGCCTTTGAGCCTGTTGCTTACCAAGTGGATCGTTTATTTTCGCAGCGTGTGTTTGTGGTTTCGAGCCCCGATTTTTTAGCACTACACAAGGATCTATCTCCAAAGGAGTTGCTGGCAACAAGGCAGTTGGTATTGGACAACCCAACCATTGGTTGGTTTAACTGGCCAGACTGGTTTAAAGGGATGGATATGTTGCCAGTAGTGCCGCAACATAAAGTTACCTTTAGTCATTACAATATGCTGATTCAAGCGGCTCAGCAAGGTCAGGGTGTGGCACTGGCATGGGACCATTTATTGTCTGATTATTTGGCCACGGGCAGTTTGGTCAAAGCCTTTGACCAAACTTTAGATACAGAAGCTAGCTTCTATCTAATGACGTCTCTGATGGGGAGCAGGAAACCAGATCTGGACGAGTTTCGTTTGTGGTTAATGAGTAATCTATGAGTTAATCTCATGGGATGAATGATAAATGATCGTTTGTTGAACTGTCTTGTTTGAGGCAAAGTGGCCGTGTTATCTGTTGTGCGCCAATTTAAGGATCCTACCATGAACGCCTTTGATCGTATTCCACTCACCAGCCTAGAAAACGCTATGCTTCCAATTGAAGATGCTAGTGGTCTCCCTAACCCCTTATATAACGACCCAGATATGTTTGCTGAAGAGCGCGATCGTTTATTAGGTAAGACATGGTCTGGTGTTGGTTTTGCTGGAGATTTGCCTCAGCTTGGTTATGTTAAGCCAGTTTCTTTTATGGGCTTGCCGCTTGTTATTATGCGTGATCATGATGATGTAATACGAGTTTTTCACAATGTATGTAGTCATCGTGGTATGGAATTGATCAGTGAAGAAGGTCCAGTTCAGGGAAATATTCGTTGTCCTTATCATTCGTGGACCTATGATTTAAGTGGTCAGCTGAAAGGTACTCCCCATTTAGGTGGGGTTGGTATTCATAAACTAGACAGCTTCGTATGCGAAAAACATGGAATGAAGGAAGTTTCAAGCGCAGTGTGGTTTGACATCGTGTTTGTAAATATAGATGGAAAGGCAGACCCATTTGAGCAGTTTATTGCTCCTGTTGTTGACCGTTGGCAGCCTTTTCTGGGTGATTCTGGTTACGGCCGCATGCGACGAGAGATCGCAACTGACGGAAAAGTAGAGGGAGCATTCACCCTAAATGTTGCTTGCAATTGGAAGCTGGCAGTTGAAAATTACTGTGAAAGCTACCACCTACCTTGGATTCATCCTAACTTAAATGCTTATTCGCGTATTCAAGATCATTACCATATTATGTTTGCCAATGAATTTTCGGGGCAAGGTTCCACGGTTTATAATTTAACTGATACGGCGGGTACTCGCTTACCAGTGTTCCCTGAGTGGCAGCAAAATCGCAAGAAAGAGGCTGAATACATCACGGTATTTCCCAATGTGCTATTGGGCATTCAAGCTGATCATACCTTTTCCATAGTTCTAGAACCGGTAGCAAATAATCAGACAGTTGAACATTTACGTTTGATGTATGTTGGCGATGAGGCCGTTGGTCCCACATATAAGGGCTGCAGAGATGCGACTTTAACAGCTTGGAAAGAAGTTTTTGGTGAAGATGTAGCAGTAGTTGAGGGCATGCAGCGAGGCAGGGCCTCACCTGGATTTGGCGGGGGTAAGTTTTCTCCTGTGTTAGATAACCCAACACACTATTTTCACCAATGGGCAGCTAAACGTTTAATCGCTAGCACACAAAACAACGGGAGTATAAAACCATGAATCAGTTTCAACAGGGTGTGACCCACTGGACTAATTTTATTAATGGTCAATGGGTAGACAGTGAACATCTCATCAAGGTAGAAAATCCTGCTACTGGCGAACTTGTTGGCACCATTGCATGTGCTACGCCCGAACAGGTCAATCAAGCAGTGAGCGCTGCTCGACAATGTCACGATTGGCGACTTATGGCCAGTATGCTGCCATACAAACGCATGCAATTATTACATTCGATTGCAGCTGAAATTAGGTCCTTAGCCAAGCGTGGTGGTGAACTCTTGTGTCTGGAAAATGGCAAGCCGTTAAGCCAAGCTGAGGGTGAGTTTGAGGAGGCTGCACGATACTTTGAGTACTATGCCGGCATGGCGGATAAGATTGAAGGTCAATCTATTCCTCTGGGTGATGGATTAGTGGACTTTACCGAATACGAACCGTTCGGGGTTTCAGCTCAGATTATTCCGTGGAACTTCCCTGTTTCCTTAGTAGCTCGATCGTTAGCGCCTGCTTTAGCAGCTGGCAATTGTGTGGTAATCAAGTCGCCTGAGTTAACACCATTAGCGGTGGCTTTGTTAGCTGAGGCGATGGTAAACGCTAAAGTGCCAGCAGGAGCGGTGAATATCTTATGTGGTTATGGCCACGACACAGGGGCAGCGTTAGTGGCCCACGGAGATATTGATCAGATAGTGTTTACAGGTTCTGTAGCCACGGGGCAATCTATAATGAACGCTGCTATAGAGCATGTAGTGCCTTGCGTCATGGAGTTGGGTGGTAAGTCCGCCGGAGTTGTTTTTGCTGATGCTAATTTAGACCAGGTGATTGCTAGCGCCGAAGCAGGCAACCTCTTCAACTCAGGACAGGTGTGTTCTGCCATGTCTCGTCTTATTGTGCATGAGGATATCTATGAAGAGGTTAAACAGCGTTTAATTTCCTGTTTTTCTACTAAGTCTGTGGGGTCTGGTATGGGTGAAGCTGATGTCACGCCCATATTAACCAAGGTGCAGCTCGATAAAATTGAAGCCATGTGCTTGCGAGCCCAAGATCAGGGTGCTAATTGCTTGTTGGGTGGCACAGCTTTGCCTAGGGCAGGTTATTTTATGCCACCAACAATTATAGAAGCAGAAGCAAATACAGAAATAGCTCAACAAGAAGTATTTGGTCCTGTTTTAGTATTAATGAAATTTAACAGTGAACAAGAAGCCTATGACATAGCCAATGGTACTGAATTTGGTTTGGTGGCAGGCGTATTTACTCAGGATTTAAGTTTAGCTTTGCGCACTAGTCGTGCGTTAGTTGCTGGCCAAGTATTTGTCAATGAATGGTTTGCGGGTGGCATCAGTACTCCTTTTGGTGGGGTAGGAAAATCGGGTTTTGGGCGTGAAAAAGGTCAAGAAGCTTTGTATAATTACGTCCGTACTAAAAATATAGCAATTCGTTTAACACCCTAGAGAATTATGCATGTCTTCTGCTAATCAATCTGTGCCTTATAAAAAATGGCTTTGTATTATTTGTGGTTTTATCTATGACGAAGCCTTAGGCTGGCCCCATGATGGTATAGAACCTGGAACTCGCTGGGACGATGTGCCTGATGATTGGTTGTGCCCAGACTGCCTTGTAGGCAAAGAAGATTTTGAAATGATTGAGATGCCAGCAGAGCCAATTCAATCAGGTGAAAATACAACCGCTGCAGCGTCAGTATTGTCAGCTTTAGATAAACCTCAAGGTCCTATTGTCATTGTAGGTTCAGGCTATGCCGGTTATAACCTCGCAGAAGCCATTCGAAAGCTTGATGGCCAGGTAGACGTCGTCGTATTAACCCAAGATGCGGGTAAGCACTACTCAAAGCCTGCTTTATCCACGGGTTTAACAATGCAGCAAACAGCTGAAAATTTGGTCATAGAACTACCACTAGATCGGGCGCATCGTTTGAACATCCGTATCATGACCCATTGCACTGTTGAGCGCGTAGACACCCAGTCTAAACAGCTGTTCACTGACATAGGTCAGCAGCCATACGGCCAGCTTGTTTTAGCTCAGGGAGCGCAAGCGATTAAGATACCCTTTGAAGGTGACGCTAGCGCAGATGTTGTCAGTGTTAACAGCTTACAAGACTATCGTCGCTATAGAAACTTACTAGAAGGTAAGGAGCGCGTACTTTTGATTGGTAATGGCTTGATTGGTTGCGAATTTGCTAACGATTTAGCCGCGGTGGGTAAACAAGTGAATGTGGTGGGGCTTACCGCTTGGCCTATGGATCGTTTGTTGCCAGAAGCTGTGGGTCGAAAATTACAGGCTTCATTGTCTGCTATCGGCGTGAACTGGTGGTTGGATAATACGGTTAAATCCATCAATTATATTGACCCAACAAACCCACGGGCTGGCTATGCAGTAACTTTGAAAAGCGAAGATGTGTTAGAAGTGGACGTTATTGTCTCTGCTGTGGGCTTACAAGCGCGCACTAAGCTTGCCATCAACAGTGGCATTACCTGTGGTGTGGGCATCAAAACTGATACTCGTTTAATGACCAACATCCCTCATGTTTATGCTTTGGGTGACTGTGTTGAGTTTGATGGTCAGTTGCAACCTTATATTGCTCCTATTTATTGGGGTATCCAGGCCTTATCACAGACACTTACTGGCACCTTTACCGAGGTTAGTTATCCACCAATGACCGTGGTGGTTAAGACTCCAGTTTGTCCAATTACCTTATTACCACCACAACAAGGCCATCATGGTCAATGGCTGTTGGAGCAAAGTGAAAAGGGCATGATCGCTCGGTTTAAAAGCAATGAGGGTAGGATCTGTGGTTTTGTCTTACAGGGTGATCAAGTGGATCAGCGTAAGCAGTTGTTAGAAGAGATGATAAGCAACTAACAGCGCATTATTCTGTTAGAATGAGTGGCCTAACTATTACTTATACCATTGCCAATTCTGATATGAATACTCTGATCAGCGAAGTCGTTTGGTTTGATATTCCTGTGGTTGATGTAGTCTGTGCTTTTAGCACTCTATCCTGCTGCCTTGCTCCGAAAACAACATACGAGAAATCCTTTGTCACAATATGATTTTGCCAGTTTAGACTTAAATTTGGCCTTAGTAGATAACCTTGCAAGCTTAGGTTACTCAGAAATGACGCCGATTCAGGCGCAAGCTTTGCCACCTATTCTGGCTAATAAAGATGTCATTGCTAAGGCCAAAACTGGCTCTGGTAAAACAGCTACCTTTGCTTTAGGTTTGCTCAATAAACTTGACGTAAAACGTTTTCGGGTACAAACCTTGGTGTTATGCCCAACCCGAGAGTTGGCGGATCAGGTGGCGGTAGAAATACGTAAACTTGCTCGTGGCATACATAACATTAAGGTGCTTACTCTATGTGGTGGCATGGCCTTTGGGCCGCAGGTAGGCTCTTTGGAGCATGGCGCACACATTATTGTGGGCACGCCAGGTCGTGTAGAAGAGCACCTACGTAAAGCTAACCTTAATCTTGATGACCTCACGACTCTGGTTTTAGATGAAGCTGATAGAATGTTGGATATGGGTTTTCAGCAGGCTTTAGATGACATTATTAGCTACATGCCTAAACAACGGCAAACGATGTTGTTTAGCGCTACCTACCCTCCCAAGATTGAAAAGACTGCACAACGAATTATGCAGTCGCCAGTCACTGTGGAAGTACAGGATAGCCACAGTAAACAAAGCATCGCACAAACCCTTTATCAGGTAGAAAGTGATGACGCACGCATAGATGCAGTGCGTTTGTTGTTACAAGCTCATCAACCTGAGACTACGCTCATTTTTTGTAATACCAAGATTGAAACTGACCAAGTGGCCAATGAGTTGCGTACGGCAGGTTATGAAGCCTTGGCCTTACATGGTGATTTAGAGCAGAAACAACGGGATCAAACCTTGGTGCGTTTCGCTAACCGTAGTGCCTCTGTCTTGGTGGCTACGGATGTTGCAGCCCGTGGTTTGGACATTGAAGCCCTAGATTTGGTGATTAATTATCAAATTGCTCGCGAGTTAGAAGTGCATACACATCGTATTGGCCGGACAGGTCGTGCTGGTGCTCAAGGTATTGCCTGCACTTTACATACACAAAAAGAAAACCACAAAGTGGGTTTGTTAGAAGATTACTTAAAACAAAAGCTTGAGCGCGACGACTTACCACCCATATCCTTGTTACGCCAACCTGCGTTTTCCCCATCAATGGTGACCATTCAAATTGGTGGCGGCAAAAAACAAAAGGTAAGAGCAGGAGATATTGTTGGGGCGTTAACGGGGGCTGATGGTATTCCAGGTTCGGAAATAGGCCGCATACAGGTGGGTGACCAATGGGCCTATGTGGCCGTGGCGCAAGCATATGGTAACACTGCGTTCAATAAGTTGAGTGAAGGCAAGCTTAAAGGCCGTAATTTTAAAGTTAGACGTTTACGAGGTTAGTATGAGTTTAAATCTGTTGTTACGCATTAACAGTGCGTCTTTTTTACTATTCGGTTTAGTGATGTTACTTAAAACTGATGCAGTTAATCTGCTACTAGGCACTGAAAAAACCATGTTGATGCACTCCATTGGCATTATTTTAGTGGTTAATGGCATGCTGCTTTTAGTTGCATCCTTGCGTGAGAAAATTCAACCCCATGAGGTATTTTTCTTTGTTCTAGGCAGCTACGGTTGGACCTTGCTCACTGTCATACTAATAAGTGCCGGGGCAGTTATTATTGATCCAATGGGTATAAGAGTGACGTTTGTGATTGCCATGTACACTGCTGCCATGGGGGCATTACAATTTAGGCATTACAAACTGCTTAAAGGGCGTTTGTAGAATTGGACTATTGTTGTCATGTTTGACTCACTTCGTCATTTCCTTCATATTTTCTGAGATATTAATATGTCTGCCTTACCTAACTGTCCAAAATGTAGTTCCGAATACAGCTACCAAGATGGTGCTCAATACGTATGTCCAGAATGCGCCAATGAATGGTCGATGGATGGTTCTGACGATGATACAGATAGCAAAGAAATTCGTGACAGTAACGGTAACCTTTTGCAGAATGGCGACACAGTTACTGTGATCAAAGACCTTAAAGTTAAAGGCTCTTCTTTAGTGGTTAAGGTAGGTACAAAGGTGAAGGGTATTCGCCTTGTAGATGGAGATCACGACATCGATTGCAAAATCTCAGGTGTTGGGGCTATGAAGCTAAAGTCCAAGTTTGTTAAGAAACAGTAACTGCCGTCTCTAAACTAAGTTTAATAGCAAATTATTTGTCTTGTGTTGGCAGGATATTTGCGAGAGGCATGGGGCCAAGATCTTTTTTTAAGGCTGAAACATTTTCGATGGGTATGACCAAGGCTAGGGTGAGGTCGTCGGTGTATATTCGCTCATCAATAAGTGCCTCGTGTTTTTGGCATAAATGCTCGATGCGACCGCTAAGGTCATAGGGACAAGTTAACTTAATGTGGCTAAGTTGACGTTTGATCTTCCGAGGGCAAGCTTCTACGACAAGCTTTACGGCCTCAGAATAGGCTTTTACTAACCCGCCAGCACCAAGCTTAGTGCCTCCAAAATAACGGCAGACCACCACACTCACTTCACCAATACCACAATGGCTTAGTACTTGTAGCATAGGTTTTCCAGCGGTTCCAGAAGGTTCTCCAGCATCACTTAAACCCCAAAAGGTGCTATTTTCAGGCGCTGCTGCTACTACAGCCCAACAATGGTGGCTGGCATCGGGGTATTTTTTGCGCATATCCTTTAAATGAACATCACCTTCGTCTCGACCAACCGTATGGCGCAAATTGGCGATGAAGTGGCTATTCTTTATTGCAAGAGTCAGTTCTAGGTCCTTGCCATCTAACTGTGGAATTTGGTAGCTCAAAATAGGCCTTAAGTTTATTGTCTAAATATCTTCAAAATTCACTTGTATACCGCTACAAGCAGGTACAATACCTCTAAGTTTCACAGACATGCAATTTAATTAATGACTCAAGAACAACAAGGTTTCGACGGCGTCGAAAGATTATATGGTGTTGACAGTTACACTGCGATTCGTAAGTCACATATTTGTGTTGTGGGCATTGGTGGCGTGGGCACATGGGTGGCTGAGGCCCTTGCTCGTTCTGGTGTAGGCGAGATCACCTTGATTGATATGGATGATGTGGCCGAATCCAACATTAATCGTCAATTGGTGGCATTACTCTCCACAGTTGACCAAGTTAAAATTAAGGTAATGGCTGAGCGAATTAAGGACATTAACCCTCATTGTAAAGTCAATTTGATCGAAGAGTTTGTTGGTGAAAATAACCTTGAAGCGTGTTTAGACAGAGGCTACGACTACGTCATTGATGCCTGCGATTCAATCAAGGCCAAAGCTATGATGGTGTCTTGGTGTAAACACCACCGCTTACCTATTATCACTATTGGTGGGGCAGGTGGCCAACGAGATCCTAGGCAAGTTAAAATTGTTGATCTAGCCATGACTAGGGTGGATCCATTAGCCGCCAAATTAAGGTCCGTGTTACGCAACCAATACGGCTTTAGTAAAAATCTTAAAAGCCGGTTTCGTATTGAGTGTGTGTGTTCAACAGAACAGCTGCATTACCCGCAACCCGACGGAAGTGTAGACTGGGCTAAGAGCGCTAATGTGGCAGGTGCTAAAATGGACTGCAGCCGCGGGTTTGGTGCCGTGAGTTTTGTCACAGGCACCTTTGGTTTTATTGCCGTAGCTCGTGTCTTAGATAAGATTGTTGCTAAATATCAACGCCTTCAATCTGAATTATAGAGGACTGTCATGCCGTTAAATAGCAAACAAGCAGGTCAAATTGCTCAAATTATGGATATCGGTTTTACCGAGTATAGAGTTCAATTTGAAGAAATTTCATCTGGTGCGAAACGGCGTTTTGAGAAGGCCTTATGGCAAGAGGTTCAAGCAAGCGGTATGCAGAGAATTGACCTATATGGCGAAATGGTTAACGAAGTAACCAAAAGGCTAGATCAATATAGAAGTGACGAAAATATTGGCCAAGAAAAAGCACGGGATTGGGTAGTTGTTAAAGCTAAATTTGAACAGCTGATGCCCCAGCGCACAGACCCAGAGATGGCTGAAACCTTTTATAACTCTATATTTTGCCGCACCTTTCGTCATCGCGCTTTACGTGAACAACGTATGTTTTTGTTTAGTTCTACTGATGCAGCACCTAAAGTATTAGCGCAAGATATGTACTGTGAATATGATGCTAATAAGGGTGTTACAAGCATGGTAAGTCAAATTCTAGATGACTATTGCTTTGACATACCTTATGTTAACAAACGCTTAGATGTTGTTAATCTAGTTCGTAATATCAAAGAAAACACTGATTTCCGTATGGCTATTAGTGCAGATACGCGGATACAGATATTAAAGTCTGTATTTTACAGAAATAAAGGTGCCTATTTGGTAGGGCAGTTGGTAAACCCAGATCATCGTCAACCTTTTGTGGTCCCTTTGTTGAACGATGAAAATCATGGTATTTATACAGATACGTTAATCACAGATTCTGATGACGTGAGCATCATCTTTAGTTTTACCCGTTCATATTTTATGGTGAAAGCCCCAGTACCAGCAGAGTTTGTAGGCTTTTTGCAGCAAATATTGCCTGCTAAACCTTTGGCAGAAATTTATACAAATATAGGTTTTTTTAAACACGGTAAGTCTGTATTTATGCGTGACTATCTTCAGCATATGGACGAATCTGAGGATCAGTTTATTATTGCCCCTGGTATCAAAGGCATGGTGATGAGTGTATTTACCCTGCCTTCGTTAGATATTGTGTTTAAAATCATTAAAGATAAGTTCGCTCCACCAAAGGCCATGACTAAGGCTGTGGTGAAAGAAAAGTACCGCTTGGTAAAAGTTCATGACCGGGTAGGGCGCATGGCTGATACCCAAGAATTTAAGCACTTTGCATTTGCCAAACACCGTTTTTCTCAAGAGTTAATTGACGAGCTGTTCGCTGTAGCGCCAAGCATGATTCAAATTGTGGATGAATACGTGGTGATTGAGCAACTCTACGTTGAACGCCGCATGATACCGCTGAATATCTATATTGATACGGCAAGTGATGATCAGTTATATGACGTTATTGATGAATATGGTAATGCTATAAAACAACTCGCCGCAGCAAATATTTTCCCTGGGGATATGTTGTTTAAGAATTTTGGTGTCACTCGTCATGGCCGTGTGGTGTTTTACGACTACGATGAGATTTGTTATTTAACGGAGTGTAATTTTCGCAAAATTCCAGAACCTATGTACCCCGAACAAGAGCTCGCTAGCGAGCCATGGTATTCTGTAGGGCCATATGATGTGTTCCCAGAGGAGTTTCATGTGTTTTTAGCTGGCAGGCCTCGTATTGCCAAAATATTTCGTCAAATACATAGCGATATTTTTGATGCCGACTATTGGCAGTCGCTACAGAGGGCTATTGAAGATGGCCAGGTTAAAGACGTATTTCCATATCGTCGCAAGAAACGTTTTTTATCGGCCTAATCCAAACCTTGAGCTTTGGCTTGCCTAAGCTTCACTTGGGCAAGACTTGCTAGTTTGTCCTCTTTACTCATAATCATCCAGTTCCTCACTTCATCTTGGCTGCGGTAACAACCTTTACAAACTAGGTGGTCGGTATGAAATTGACAGACTTTAATACAAGGCGAGGGAATTGAGTGATCGATGTTACGGATAGGGCGTGGTCGACGGCGCATAGGAATGAGTCTAGCTAATATTCAAGCTGGTATTATGGCCCTCCTTAGGCGCACAGGAAAGACCTGTGTGTTAGAATGCTGCCTCTTTTTTGGGTTTAGGTTAATTGTTCATGTTAGGTCGTATTGGATTCATTTGGGGCAGTATTGGTGTCATAGGCTTGCTGATGGCTTCTGTAGTGCGCCTGTCTACCATTGCGTTAGAATTCTTCCTTTACCCTGCAGATATTTGGCATTGGTTGGCTTTGCTGACGTGGGTTATTTTTATGGCTTATTCTGAAGGTTATAACGGTTTCCAAAAAGCATTTTCGCCCCGTGTTGCTGCCCGTTTAATATGGCTGCAACAAAATCCAAAGTTTTGGTTAGTGGCTCTTGCGCCGCTATATGCTATGGGTTTCATCTATGCCTCGAAGAAACGTATCATTGTCTCCTACAGCATTCTTATCATGGTGTTATTATTTGTGACCATTGCTGTAAATCTACCTCAGCCTTGGCGGCCGATAATGGATGCAGGTGTTGTGGTTGGCCTTTTTTGGGGTGCAATAGCCACAGGATGGCACATTTTGGTAGCCATGGATGCCGGCACTGGGTTAGTGAATCCAGAACTACCTAAATCTTCCTACCGCCACTTATAGGAAACGACCATGCGCACTGTTTTGTGGATGTTGGGCGCTATCGCCTCATTTTGCCTCATGGCCATCGCTGCCCGTGAGTTAGATGGTCAGATTGATAAGTTTGAATTACTAGCCATTCGTAGCATGGTCGGCTTTGTGCTTCTGGTGATCATTATGAATGTTATCAAACGGCCTACGCTAATGTTTAGCCAGCGCACTAAAACTCATTTTTGGCGTAACTTGTTTCACTTTATTGGCCAGTTTAGTTGGCTTGTGGGTATCGGTTTGCTGCCCTTGGCGGAAGTTTTTGCAATAGAATTTACAGTGCCCTTATGGGTGTTAATTATAGCCGCTATATTCCTTGGCGAAGTTATCACTCGACGCAAGTTTGCTTCTGTCACACTAGGTTTGATAGGTGTAGTGGTGATTGTGAAGCCAGGTATCCAAATTCTAGATGTTGGCGGCCTAGTGATGATAATTGCATCACTGTGTTTCGCTATTACCTTTATTCTAAGCAAGTCGCTGCTCACCACTGAACATCCGCTTACCCTCGTGTTTTACATGACCTTAATTCAGTTGCCTTTAGGTGCACTGATGGCTGGCGCTGATTGGACTATGCCAGAACCATGGATGTGGCCTTGGGTCATGGCTGTGGCGTTAACTGGCTTGTCTGCACATTATTGTATGTTTAGGGCTATGCAACTGGCGGACGTAAGTGTGGTAATTACTCTAGATTTTTTACGCTTACCAATTATTGCCACTATAGGGATGTTGCTCTATGGCGAACCTGTCGAAGTGTCGGTGATTTTTGGAGGTGTCATTATGCTGCTGGCTAACCTGGTTAATCACTGGCGCATTAAAGAGGCTGCTTAGCTAGCACCGTCTATGGTTTGCATAAACGGGCACTTACGACCGTTAAATAGCCTGCTTCTATATTGCTCAATACGTTGGTGCTCATAACTGCTGCACTGGGTCCCAATGCTAAGGGTGGTGTAAATGGCGGTTTTAGCTTCTGCTGACGGGTTTGACGTATCCAAGTCAGTGCAGCCTCTGTATTATCCTCAAAATTGTCCACTTTGAATCCTATAGCTAACGCTAAATCCTTAAATGTATGCCAATGGCACAAGTGGCTGTCATTCTTTTCGTGGGCCCAAGGTGTAGGATAAAGCACGTTACTCTCAGTGGCTTGTTGTTGTAACATGATTTCATGAATTAATAGGTGGCCTTGGGGCCTAAGTACTCTGTATAAGCCTTTCAGTAAGGTTTCTTTTTGATCAATGTTCATGGAGGCGTGTTGGCTGATCACAAAGTCGAAACTGTGCTTTGGGAAAGGTAGATTTAGGCTGTTGCCCACTACAAACTGGCAGCTTGGTTCGGGGTGAATGTTTTTATTGAGCAGCATCGCCGCTTCAATGTATTGGTGATTAAGATCTAACCCTAACATATTGCAATCGCGTGTAGCGGACAATAGCCGGCTAGTGCCACCTAGGCCACAACCTATATCTAAGCCGTCCTTAGCACTGCTAGGTAGCCAATCAAGCAGTGCAAGCGTTGCAGGAATGCCCCCCAGATGTAATTGGTCAATACCTGAAAAATCTTCTATTTTCCAGTTTCTAGATGAGCTATTTCCAAGTAATAACGATAATTTACTTAGCATGGAATATGATTAACTCGAAAGGGCAGAAAGGTTAACAAATAAGTCTAATGCCTCAGGATTAGCCAAAGCATCTTTGTTTGTAACCTCTTCACCATGAATGACTTTACGTACGGCAAGTTCCACAATCTTACCGCTGATGGTGCGTGGAATAGCGCTGACTTGTATTATTTTTTCAGGTACGTGGCGTGGTGTTGTATTGGCGCGCACTTGCTGCTTAATGGTGCGGATTAAAGCCTCGTTTAGTACCCGTCCTGGCCGTAAAACAACAAATAAAATAACGCGCACGTCATGCTGCCAGTTTTGACCAACAACAATGCTCTCTAATACATCTTCAATGATTTCTACTTGGCGATAGATTTCCGCTGTGCCAATACGCACACCACCAGGATTCAACACTGCATCGGATCGACCATGGATAATGACACCACCGTGTTGAGTTATTTCACCATAATCGCCATGGGCCCAGACATTGGTAAATTGGTCAAAGTAGGCATCATGGTATTTTTTACCATCATGATCTTGCCAAAAATAGATAGGCATGGAAGGAAACGGCGCACTGCACACTAACTCACCCTTGGTCTGGCGCAAGGATTTTCCCTCATCGTCAAATATATCTACCGCCATTGCTAAGCCACGACATTGAAGTTCGCCGCGATAAACAGGAAGAATAGGGCAGCCTAAAGCGAAGCAAGAAGCAATGTCTGTGCCACCGGAAATAGAGGCAAGCAATACATCCCGCTTAACCTCTCGGTAAACGTAATCGAAACTTTCATGGGACAGGGGAGAACCCGTGGAAAGAATGCTTTTTAGGTGCTGTAAGTTATGGCTTTGAGCAGGCTTAACTCCCGCCTTTTCAATGGCAGCAATGTATTTTGCGCTAGTACCAAAAATGGTGACCTTTTCTCTTTCTGCCATGTCCATAAGAATACTGGGCGTCTTAAAAGGAGACCCATCATAGAGCAATACTGTGCAGCCTAAGGATAGACCGCTCACTAGCCAATTCCACATCATCCAGCCACATGTAGTGTAGTAAAACATTACATCCACGGGGCTCACGTCTGTATGTAAAAAGTGCTCTTTGTTGTGCTGTAACAAGGTGCCGCCAATGCCATGAACTATACACTTAGGCACGCCTGTAGTACCCGATGAATACATAATGTATAGAGGATCATCAAAACTACAATCTACAAACTCAATCTCTGTAGCATTCACATCGATAAAGTCTTTAAGGTGTATGGCTTTGTTTGGTACAGCATTATGTAGCAGGCTTAAGTCTGCTGCTTGAGTGACGTGGTCACACACTACAATAGTCTCAATGGATGGTAGTGAAGCAGCGATACCTGCCACTCGTTCTAGTGAGTTTAATGTTTTACCGTTGTAGTAATAGCCATCCGTAGTAAACAGTAGGCGAGGTTCTATCTGGCCAAAACGATCCAGTACACCATTAATGCCAAAATCAGGTGAGCATGAACTCCATACCGCACCTAAACTAGCTGTGGCTAACATCGCTACTATGGAGTCGATGACATTAGGCATAAATCCAGCAATACGGTCACCAGGTTTAATGTCATACTTCTTTAAACCACCTACCAGCGCCGCCACTCTCTGATACAGCAGGGCATAACTAATTTCTTCACGTGCACCGTCTTCACCACAAAAAATAAGAGCGGTAGAGTCATGACGAAATTTAAGGAGGTTTGCTGCAAAATTTAACTTGGCTTCTGGATACCATTTGGCGCCAGGCATCTTGTTGTCATGTTCAATAATCACACTGCCTTTGTGGCTTGATTGAATGCCACACTGGTACCAAATTTGGTCCCAAAACAGATCACTATGATCAATGCTCCACTGGTGTAATTGATGATAATCAGTAATATTAAGGTGATGCGAGGCATTAACAGATTGTATAAAATGCCATAGGTTAGTCTGTTCAATACGGCTTTGGCTAGGTTGCCACAAAGGCTGCGTCATACTGATCCTTAAAGTATAAAACTGAGGGTGCACAATGTTAAATTAGCTGCCAATTTAAATCAATAAACGCAACATTAACTTGATTAAAATCGACCAGATTAAAACGTCATTGCCTGGCCCACATGTGAACCGTTAGGGCGGCCCAATAAGTCGCTAATAGATTGGCCAACACGGGCTAATCTATCTAGTTGAATACCAGTATGTATGCCTAAACCATGCAGCATATACACCAAGTCTTCTGTGGCTAAATTACCACTGGCGCCTTTGGCGTAAGGGCAGCCTCCTAAACCAGCTACAGAACTATCAAACGTGGTTACACCTGCTTCAAGCATACACAATACGTTAGCCAAGGCTTGACCATAGGTATTGTGGCAATGGCCTGCAAGTTGAGATACTGGGATATTTTGACTAACAGCGTTAAGCATGTCCAACATCCGTGCTGGTGTGGCCGAACCGATGGTATCGCCTAGGGATACCTCGTAACAGCCCATTTGTATTAATTGCTCGGCAACCTGTGCAACTGCACTTGGTGAAACCACTCCCTCATAGGGGCAGTCTACCACCACGGATACGTAGCCTCGTACTTTTATGCCGGCGTCTAGGGCCGCTTTAGCCACGGGTTCAAAGCGTGTTAGCGCCTCTGCAATGGAGCAGTTAGTATTTTGTTGGCTGAAACTTTCGCTTGCGGCACCAAATACGGCAACTTCATCAACGCCGGCTTCTAAGGCTCGCTCTAACCCTTGCATGTTGGGTGTGAGGGCACTATAGGAGACGTGGTTATGACGTGTTATAAGTTGCATCACTTCAGCACTATTGGCCATTTGTGGCACCCACCTAGGGTGCACAAATGCAGCTGCTTCAATATGGGTAAGGCCGGCTGCTGCTAGTTGATTAATGAGGGTGGATTTTATTGCAGCACCAAGCATCGGGCCTGATTCATTTTGTAAACCATCACGGGGACCTACTTCCACAACTTTTACCTGTTTTGTTATGGGTCTTGCAGCTTTAAACGTCATGCTTATGCGTCCTCGTTAATGAGTTCTAAAAGCTGAGAATCGGCGTCCACTAAGTCGCCGACTTTAAAATAGATTTCACCAACTAGGCCTGCATTGGGCGCTGTGATGGTATGTTCCATTTTCATGGCTTCTACTACCATCAAAGCTTCTCCATCTAAAACCTGTTGCCCATTGGTTACAAAACAAGCAATGAGGCTGCCATTCATAGGAGCCTTAATGCCTCCAGTATTGGATTTATTGTTAGCCACAAAATCATCAATTCTAGGCGTTTTAACGGTCACTACAGCCTTACCCTGGGGGGTAAATAAGCACAGTCTATCACCGTTTAAACAATAGCCAGCCTTATGTTGGCCACCCGCGTGCTGTAATATCAAATAATCTGTGTTCAGCTCACCTTCAATGTTCGTCGGTATCACAATGGTGTCATTTAAGTACTCAACCTCCAAGGTCCAAGAGTAATTTAGACTCAACTGATTAAGCCTAAGCCCTGTCAATTCGCCATATTGGTTTTGGGCCTGTTGGCCAAAGACAAACCCTGCCATGGCTAGAATTATATTCTCGTCTTGCAAAGAAGGTGCCATAAGGTAGTCTTGGTGTTGCTCGATAAGGCCCGTATGTAAAATCGCATCGGCAAACTCATCTAATGTCGCGAGGCGTCGCAAAAAATCGATGTTGGTATGAATACCTTCTAAATGATAGTCCTGCAGCGCAAGGTCTAGTTTGGCTAAGGCCTGCGCACGGCTTGGAGCCCAAACGATCAACTTGGCAATCATGGGGTCATAAAACGGGCTAATTTCATCGCCTTCACCTACGCCAGTATCTATACGGATAGAGTCATCTGTTGTGGGAGTGCGCAGATGCACTATACGGCCTGTAGAAGGCTGAAAATCTTGGGTTGGATCTTCAGCATAGATGCGGGCTTCAAAGGAGTGCCCATAGAGGCACACTTGGTCTTGAGACAGTGGTAAATGCTCTCCTGCAGCCACCTTAAGCTGCCACGTGACTAAATCGACTCCGGTCACCATTTCGGTCACAGGATGCTCAACCTGTAAACGAGTATTCATCTCCATAAAATAATAACAGCCATCACTGTCTAGTAGGAACTCAACAGTGCCTGCGCCCACATATTGGATGGCTTGGGCAGCTTCCACAGCTGTGGTGCCCATTTTTTGACGCAAGTCATCAGATAGGCCAGGTGCGGGCGCTTCTTCAATTACTTTTTGGTGCCGGCGTTGTGCCGAGCAGTCCCGGTCACCAAGATAAATGCCATTACTATGACGGTCACAAAAGACTTGAATTTCTACGTGGCGTGGGGCGATAAGGTATTTTTCTATTAATACATCACTATTACCAAAGCTAGCTAAACCTTCACGCCTTGCACCGGCTAAGTGGGTGAGGAACTCTGAACTGTTATTAACCACACGCATGCCTTTGCCACCGCCGCCAGCCACTGCCTTTATCAGCAAAGGGTAACCCATCTGATCAGCTTCACGTTGCAGCACCTCATCTTCTTGGTTAGCGCCATGGTAGCCAGGCACAAGAGGGATACCAGCTTCAGTCATAATAATTTTTGCGGCGCTCTTACTGCCCATTTGTTCGATGGCGGGTACATCTGGGCCAATAAATACAATGTTATGAGCCTGACATGCTGCAACAAAGTCTGCATTCTCTGACAAAAAGCCATACCCTGGGTGAATACTGTCAGCTCTAGTTTGAGTAGCAATGGCCAATATTTTGTCGCCTCTCAAATAACTGTCCGCCGCCGTTGCAGGGCCAATGTGCCAGGCTTCATCAGCTTCTTGTACATGGAGGGCGTTGGCATCAGCGTCTGAATAAACGGCTATGGTACGCATACCCATTGCTTTGGCACTGCGCATTATGCGGCAGGCTATTTCCCCACGATTGGCGATCAATACAGACTTCAACATAGGCTTCACTGTTTCCATGGGGCTTGGGATTTAGTTAAAAAAGCCTTTAAGCCGGCTTGGCCGCTCAGGCTCACACGACTATTAGCGATGGCTTTGGTGGTGCGCGCTGTAGTTTTTGTTAAGTTATCCTTTGCAATCGGTGAGTGGGTGTTAAGCACTTGCAGTAGCTGTTTGATGTGTGTGACTGCGTCTGGGCTATTGCCCAATGTCACTGAAACCCATTGCTCTCTAGCGCTGTGTAGGTCGTTTAGTGCAACTACTTGATGCACTAAACCGTATGTGTGGGCCTGATTTGCGGTAAATACTATGGCGCTGGTCATGAGGTGACGGCCCCATGACATACCCATTTTGTTGATTACGAATGGACTGATGACGGCAGGGATGAGTCCAATGCGTACTTCACTAAAGCAAAAAGACGCACTGTTGGCACTAATTACACTATCACAGCAGGCGATGAGTCCCACGGCGCCGCCAAAAGCTGCACCATTAACAAGGGCTAGGGTAGGTTTAGGGAAACTATCTAACAATTGCATCAACAGAGCCAATTGCTCAGCGTCTGCTATATTAGTGGCTTCGTCGTATTCTGCCATGCGCTGCATCCAAGCTAAATCTGCACCTGCTGAAAAACTCTTACCGGTGCCGGTAAGGATTAGCCCTCGAACCCTTGCATCGATTGCCAAGCTTTGTAATTGTACGATAAACAGCTCAATTAGCTGGTCATCAAATGCATTGTGTTTATCTGGCCTGTTGAGAGTGATAGTAGCGATACCAGACTGGCTCAGTTCAGATGTTAACCACTGTGGTGATGGGTTCATGTTGACACCTTAAGTTACATGCGGAACACGCCAAAGCGCGTTTCTTGGGCGGGTTTATTGAGGGCAGTAGCCAGAGCAAAGCTGAGTACTGCACGGGTGTCCTTTGGATCAATAATGCCATCATCCCATAAACGCGCACTGGCGTAATATGGGTGTCCCTGGCGTTCATATTGGTTAAGCACTGGCTCACGCATCGCTAGTTCATCTGCATCACTAAAGGTTTCACCACGAGCGGTAAGTTGATCTCGTTTTACTTGGGTCAAAACTCCGGCAGCCTGTTCTCCTCCCATTACAGAGATCCGACCGTTAGGCCACATCCACATAAAATTAGGTTCAAAGGCACGACCACACATGCCATAGTTGCCAGCACCATAGCTGCCGCCAATAATAACGGTGAATTTAGGTACTTTAGCGCAAGCAACTGCCATCACCATTTTTGCACCGTGTTTAGCGATGCCTTCGGCTTCGTATTTTTTACCTACCATAAAACCTGTGATGTTCTGCAAGAATACCAAAGGAATTTGTCGCTGACAGCACAGCTCTATAAAGTGAGCACCTTTTTGGGCTGATTCAGAGAACAAAACACCATTATTGGCGACGATGCCTACAGGATAACCATCAATGTGAGCAAAGCCGCACACTAATGTGGTGCCATATAAAGCTTTAAATTCATCAAACTGGGAGTCGTCCACTATCCGTGCTATCACGTCGCGCACATCAAATGGCTTACGCAGGTCTGTACCCACCACGCCATAAATCTGATCGCAAGAGTAACGAGGCTGTGCACTGGGTTTACGCAGCAATGGATTGCCTGCGGTTTTGGGGCAATTGGCAATGCACTGACGAGCTATCAATAACGCGTGCTCATCTGATTGCGCATAATGGTCAGCCACACCTGATACACGGCAGTGGGTGTCTGCGCCACCCAGCTCTTCAGCACTCACTTCTTCACCTGTGGCTGCCTTCACTAACGGTGGGCCAGCTAAAAATATAGTGCCTTGTTGGTTTACAATAATTGATTCATCTGCCATAGCGGGCACATATGCACCGCCAGCAGTACAAGAGCCCATAACTACAGCGATTTGGGGAATACCTTGAGCAGACATAGTGGCTTGGTTGTAAAAAATACGCCCAAAATGCAGTTTGTCTGGAAACACCTCATCTTGTTGCGGTAAGTTTGCACCACCTGAATCTACTAGGTAAATGCATGGAAGATTGTTTTGCAAGGCGATGTCTTGCGCGCGCAAGTGTTTTTTTACCGTTAACGGAAAGTAGGTGCCACCTTTTACAGTTGCATCGTTAGCGATAACCATACAATAACGGCCGTTCACTAAACCCACACCACAAATAATACCTGCACTAGGCACTGCCACGTCATACACTTCATGGGCAGCCAATTGGCCTACTTCTAAAAAGGGCGAGCCTTGGTCAAGCAGAGCATCTATTCGGTGGCGCGGTAGCATCTTTCCACGACCCAAATGCTTGGCTTGATAGGCTTCACCGCCGCCTAGTTGCAGTTTTCCAACTTGGCACTGTAGATCGTCTACCAACACCTGCATAGCGTCAGACTTAGCTTTAAACTCGTCACTTTGGGTGTTAATGCTGCTAGATAACGTAGCCATATCAGTGCGACTCGTTAAATAGTTCGCGCCCTATTAACATACGGCGGATTTCTGAGGTGCCAGCACCAATTTCATAAAGCTTCGCATCACGTAAAAGCCTGCCTGTAGGGCATTCGTTAGTGTAGCCAGTGCCACCTAAAAGCTGAATAGCATCTAGTGCCATTTTTGTGGCTAGTTCGGCAGAATACAAAATAGTGCCAGCAGAGTCTTTACGCGTTGTTTCACCACGGTCACAAGATTTTGCCACATTATAAACATAACTTTTAGCCGCGTTCATTTGTGTGTACATGTCGGCTAACTTGCCTTGCACTAGCTGAAACTCACCAATGGCCTGACCAAACTGTTTACGGTCATGCACGTAGGGTACGACTATATCCATACAAGCCTGCATAATGCCTAACGGCCCGCCAGAAAGCACAACTCGCTCATAATCTAGGCCACTCATTAGCACTCGTACACCGCCGTTTAGCTGGCCAAGAATGTTTTCTACAGGCACTTCACAATCGATAAATACTAATTCACAGGTATTGGAACCACGCATGCCTAGCTTATCTAGCTTTGGAGAACGGCTAAAACCTACATAGTCTCGCTCTACAATAAATGCGGTAATGCCTTTAGCGCCAGCTGACATGTCTGTTTTTGCGTAGATAACGTAGGTGTTGGCGTCTGGGCCATTGGTGATCCACATTTTGTTGCCATTTAGTACATACTTATCGCCTTTTAAATCAGCTTTAAGCTGCATGCTTACTACGTCTGAACCAGCGCCAGGTTCGCTCATGGCAAGGGCGCCAATATGGTCACCACTAATTAATTTAGGCAAATATGTGGCTTTTTGTTGGTCTGTACCATGGCGATGGATTTGGTTGACACAAAGGTTAGAGTGGGCACCATAGCTTAGACCAATACTTGCTGAAGCACGACTAATCTCTTCCATGGCGATACTGTGGGCCAAATAACCCATGCCAGCACCACCATATTGTTCATCACAGGTAATGCCTAACAAACCCATGTCACCCATTTTTTTCCACAGCTCATTAGGGAACTCATTATCTTGGTCTGTAGCCTGGGCTAAAGGAGCAATTTCAGCAGCAGCAAATTGATTAACCTGCTCTCGTAACATGTCATTGGTTTCGCCTAGGTCAAAATTGAGGCTGGTGTAAGTGCTTATCATGCATGAGTCTCCAAGGATTGATTGCTAGAAAGGGCGTTAGTACAGCGCACTTGCGCGGCATTTAGTTCATCTTCTAGTGCTTTGATGTCTTCCATCTGTTGTTGTAATGCCATTTTTCTAGTTTTAATTTTTTCAATAAAAACAATTAATTGCTGATCATTGTTGGTGGAGGACGAGTCGTAAAGGTCTAGAATTTGGCTGATTTCAGCCAGGGTAAGACCTAGTCGCTTGCCACGCAGTATCAGCTTCAACCAGGTTCTGTCGTGGTTAGAGTAAATGCGTTTCTGGCCTTCACGCTTTGGTGATAGCAGGCCTTGGTCTTCGTAGAAACGTATGCTGCGAGTTGTAATGACAAACTCTTTCGACAATTCGCTAATTGTGAATGTGGTGGGTGACATGGATAATGCGCCCTAGTTATTAATCTATTGCTACATATTTTGGTTGACGTTGACGTAAAGGTCAAGCAAAATGTTTATTCTGTTTAATTCGCTTTTATTGGAGCCTTCAAATGAGTCAATACGTCTACATCGTCAGTGGCAGTCGCACGCCAATGGGAGGCCTCGATGGTAGCCTTGCAAGTCAAACCGCATCACAGCTGGGTTCGGTGGCAATAAAGGGCGCTTTAACACGAGCAAACATAGCACCAGAACAGGTGAACGAAGTGTATATGGGCTGCGTATTAGCGGCAGGCCAAGGTCAGGCGCCAGCTCGCCAAGCCGCCTTAGGCGCAGGGCTTGCAAAAAATACACCATGCACTACGGTAAACAAAATGTGTGGTTCTGGCATGCAAACCACCATCATGGGCTTTAATGCTATAAAAGCGGGCTCTGCGGACATTATGGTATGTGGTGGCATGGAAAGCATGACCAACGCTCCTTACTTATTGCCTAAAGTGCGCCAAGGTTTGCGTATGGGCCATGGGCAAATGCTAGACCATATGTTTCTTGATGGCTTAGAAGACGCCTATAAAGGCGGCCTGATGGGCAGCTTCGCTCAAGCCACAGCCGATGAATTTGGTTTAACTCGTGAGGCTATGGATGACTTTGCTATCAATTCATTATCTAAGGCCAATGCAGCAATAGCGGATGGCGTGTTAGAAAACGAAATTGAAGCCGTAGAAATGACCACTCGAAGGGGCACAACTACCGCGACCATCGATGAACAGCCTGGTCAGGCCCGTATCGACAAAATTCCACATTTACGCCCAGCCTTTAAAAAGGACGGTACAATCACTGCTGCTAATGCTAGCTCAATTTCTGATGGCGCGTCGGCCCTTTTACTTGCTAGTGCTGATGCAGTGGCTCAAAACAACTTAACCCCTATGGCTCGCATACTTGGCGTGCAAAGCTTTGCCCGCGAGCCTGATGAATTCACCATTGCACCTATTGGAGCGATTCAGGGCTTGTTGAGCAAATTAGATTGGCAAGTTGACGATGTAGACCTGTTTGAAATCAACGAAGCCTTTGCCATGGTAACCATGCTAGCAACCCAGGAGCTTGGATTAGATGCTAGTAAGGTGAATGTATATGGCGGCGCTTGTGCTCAGGGGCATCCTATTGGATCTACCGGCTCTCGCATTATTCTTACCTTGATGACGGCGTTAAAGAATAAAGGTCTGAAACGTGGTGTGGCTGCACTGTGTATCGGTGGTGGAGAAGCAACTGCGGTTGCTATAGAGCTTGTTTAGCGACCACCAGGTGCCTAGCGTTGACGTGGGTACAGGATAAGTTTAACTAGGAATAAACATGAACTTTGATTTGAATGAAGACCAAATTGCCTATATAGATCTGGCTCAACAGTTTTCCGCCAACGAGCTAGCTCCCAATGCTGCCTTGTGGGACGCAGAAGCTATTTTCCCTAAAGCCACGCTTAAACAAGCAGGAGAGTTAGGTTTTTGTGGGTTATACAGCGACGTAGAAATGGGTGGTTTGGGCTTGTCTCGGTTAGACTCATCGCTTATTTTTGAACAGCTAGCCATGGGCTGCACCACTACCACAGCCATGTTGACCATACATAACATGGCTACATGGATGGTGTCAGCCAATGCCTCCGAAGCAGCAAAAGCACACTATGGTGAAAAACTCACTAGTGGCCAGTGGTTAGCGTCCTATTGCCTTACAGAAGCTAATGCAGGTTCTGATGCGGCATCGCTGACGACCAAGGCGGTAAAAATAGGCGATGAATATGTCATTACTGGTAATAAAATCTTTATTTCTGGTGCTGGCGAAACAGAAGTATTAGTTGTAATGGCCCGCACCGGTGAACCTGGTGCTAAAGGTATTTCGGCGTTTATAGTGGATTCAGACAGTGCCGGCATTAGCTTTGGGCGCAGAGAAGAAAAAATGGGTTGGAACGCACAACCGACACGCATGGTGAGTTTTGATCAGGTGCGTGTGCCTTCCACAAACCTATTAGGTAATGAAGGTGATGGCTTTACCATTGCTATGCAAGGCTTAGACGGCGGTCGTATCAATATTGCCACCGTAGGCTTAGGTACTGCGCAACAAGCCCTAACTGAGGCCTTGGCCTTTGTGAATGACAGAAAGCAGTTTGGCAAGCCTATCGCGGCTTTTCAAGGCATACAGTTTAAGCTTGCCGACATGAATACCGAGCTTGTAGCTGCCCGTCAGATGGTGCGTTTGGCAGCTTTTAAACTAGATAACAAACACCCAGACGCTACCACTTATTGCGCCATGGCCAAACGCTTCGCCACAGACATTGGCTATCAGGTGTGTGATGAAGCACTGCAGTGCTTTGGCGGTAGCGGTTACATTAAAGAATACCCTATGGAGCGTTACTTGCGAGACAGCCGAGTACATCGCATTTTAGAAGGCACCAATGAGATAATGCGAGTGATTATTGCCAGGCGCATATTACTTAAAGATTCCCAAGCTATTTTATAACTGCTTTTCTTAGCTATTAAGTCAGCTATGGACCCAATTTAGGACCTAACCATGAATACATCAATACCTTATACCATTGAAGGGCACGTAGCTGTCATCACCATGTCAAACCCACCGGCAAATACATGGACAGGTTTAAGCCTAGACGCCTTGGCAGAATTGATACAGACGTTTAACGCTGATAAAAATATCTACAGCTTAGTGATCACTGGCGAAGGCGATAAATTCTTCAGCGCGGGTGCAGACCTTAAGCTGTTTGCCGATGGTAACAAACAAACTGCGGCAGACATGTCTACCGCCTTCGGGCGAGCCTTTGAAGTGCTAAGTCAGTTTAGGGGCTTAAGCATTGCGGCAATCAACGGTTATGCCATGGGAGGCGGTTTAGAAGTGGCCTTAGCCTGTGATTTACGTATCGCTGAAAGCCAAGCTCAGATGGCCTTGCCAGAGGCTGCCGTAGGCTTATTGCCTTGCGCTGGTGGAACTCAAAACTTGGCATGGTTGGTGGGTGAGGGCTGGGCTAAACGTATGATTCTATGTGGCGAAAGAGTCAGTGCACAACAAGCACTAGACATCGGTTTAGTAGAAGATGTAACCGAGCCAGGCCATGCCTTAGCTAAGGCTATTGAATGGGCACAAAATTCTGAAAGACAAAGCCCTACCAGCATTGCAGCGTGCAAACGCTTAATTCAAAATGCACGTAAAGAGCCAATGTTTGCAGGCATGGGATATGAGAGAGATGAGTTTATCAACCTTTTTGACACCAATGACCAAAAAGAGGGTGTGCAAGCCTTTTTAGAAAAACGAAAGCCACAATGGACTAACTCATAATGGTTACCGAATTATACCAAGGACCATTATTGGTAAAGGTCTACAAAACAATTGCTGGACAGCAAGTGGTGGAACTGACACTTAACACTCCAGAAGCTCTTAACGCCCTAAATGGCGACATGGTAGACCTATTATTGGCGCATGTACCTCTGTGGGAAGCTGATGAAAATGTGATCGCTATTATAATGCGAGGCTCAGGCATCAAGGCATTTTGTGCAGGTGGCGATGTACGTCAGCTGTATCATAAAATGGCTAAAGGCAGCCAAAACGTTGGCGAAATCTTCTTTAACCACGAATATGAAATGGATTTAATGCTGCACAAGCTCTCTACGCCATTATTGGTATGGGGCAGTGGTTATGTGATCGGTGGTGGCATGGGCCTGCTGCAAGGCGCTGCTTTGCGCATTGGTACCCATTCTAGCCGCTTGGCTATGCCAGAGATCACCATTGGTTTATTTCCAGACGTAGGTGCTAGTTACTTCTTACGTCAGGTGCCAGACAACCTAGGGCTTTTTTTGGGCTTAACAGGCGCAATGCTAAATGGCACAGACGCACGCCAGCTAGGCTTATTAGATGGCTTAGTAGATGACAGCGATTACTCACAAGTAATGCAAGCCCTAACTGAGATGCCTAAGCAGTCTGGCGCAGACACTCTAAGCAACCTCAAGCAACTTATTGCAGGGCTAGAGACTAAGGCGAGTGCAGACGCACCAGCTTCTAACCTAGCAGCCCATCGTCAAAACATAATATCTGCCCTAAGCCAAAACGACCTTGCTGGCATTGTAGCTAGCTTGGCAAGCTTGAAAGGCCAAGATAAGTGGCTAGATAAAGCCTTGCAGACGATGGCCCATGGTTCACCCACCAGCCTACACCTGTTTTACCACGCGTTTCGCGCCAACTTTACCAATGTGACTGACGCGCTGCACCATGAATACATTGTTGGAGTCAACGCCACACGCTTAGGTGAGTTTAAAGAAGGTGTGAGGGCCTTATTGATCGACAAAGACCGTAGGCCAAGTTGGCGTTATGACACGGTTGAAAGCACACCAGACGCGTGGATAGAAAAGTTTTTTGTAACAAAGAATGTGGCTGACGCCCATTTTTAGCTAAGGCAGGACAACAAACATGACAAATATAGCATTTATAGGTTTAGGCAACATGGGTGGCCCTATGGCCGCTAACTTGGTTAACGCAGGGCATCACGTGGTGGCTTTCGACTTGGTTGAAGCTGCATTGCATGCGTTTGTTAGGGTAGGTGGTGAGGCTGCAAGTTCAGCGGCCCAAGCTGTAATTGACGCTGAAGTAGTGATCAGTATGTTACCTGCAGGCAAGCACGTAGCGGGCCTTTATTTAGGGGATGAACATGGTAGTGGGGGTCTGTTAGCTCAACTACCTAAGGATTCCTTAGTAATAGATTCTAGTACTATAGATGCTGAAACTTCGCGTGATGTGGGGCTTTGCGCCAATGACTTAGGTATAAAATTTGTAGATGCCCCTGTGTCAGGTGGTACCGCAGGCGCAAAAGCTGGCACTTTAAGTTTTATTGTAGGCGGTGAAGAAGAGGCGTTTAAACGCGCCGAACCTATTCTTAATGCCATGGGGAAAAACATCTTCCACGCGGGGCCCGCAGGAGCCGGTCAAGTGGCTAAGATGTGTAACAACATGCTGTTAAGTGTTTTAATGGCAGGCACTTCCGAAGCCCTACGTATGGGGGTAGAAAATGGCCTAGATGCTAAGGTGCTGTCGGATATTATGGTTAAAAGCTCTGGCCGTAACTGGGCCTTAGAAATTTACAACCCAGTACCTGGTGTAATGGAAGGCACACCAGCTAGCAACGGTTACCAAGGTGGGTTTATGGTAGACCTAATGAACAAAGATTTAGGTTTAGCTTTAGCGGCTGCAAAAGCATCAGATTCTGCAGTGCCTTTGGGCCAAAAAGCATCTGAACTGTTCAAGAGCCACGGCGAAGAAGGCCATGGTGGATTGGATTTTTCCAGTATTTATCAACGCTATTCCAATAAAAAGGTCTGATTTAATGAATGTTGAAGGTAAGGTGTTTGTTATTACAGGTGGTGCACGTGGCTTAGGTTTGGCCATCGCCCAAGCCATTACTAGCAAGGGTGGTGTATGTGCCTTGGTCGACTTAGACCAAGCTGCGGTAGATGCAGCAGCATCCGCATGCGGCACTAAAAGTAAGGGTTATGCCTGTAACATCACTCAAGAAACTAAAGTTGAGGCCTTGTTTGAGCAAGTGTTAACAGATTTTGGCCGTGTAGACGGGTTAGTTAATAACGCAGGCCTATTGCGCGATGGCATGTTGATCAAATTTAAAGACGGCGAAGTGCAGGGTAAAATGAGCCTTAGCCAATGGCAGTCTGTCATCGACGTCAACCTAACGGGGACCTTTTTGTGTGGCCGTGAAGGCGCCATAGCCATGGCAAAGGCCGGCAATGGTGGGGTTATTATCAACATCTCTAGCATTGCTAAGGCTGGCAACATAGGCCAAAGCAACTATGCTGCTACCAAAGCTGGTGTTGCTGCCCTTGTAACCACCTGGGCAGGTGAACTCAAGCGCTTTGGTATTCGTGCGGCAGGCATTGCTCCAGGCGTTATCTGTACGGACATGACTGACTCTATGAGACCTGAAGCCCTTGAACGCATTGAGAAAGCCATTCCTGCAGGTCGTTTAGGCGAACGCAACGAACTGGCTAATACAGCCATGTTTATCATCGAAAATGACTATATAAATGGTCGATTAATTGAGCTTGACGGTGGTTTGCGGTTTTAAATCCGCCGCTAAATTAATCCCACTTCCACGCGCATACAGTAACCAGAAACTAACACTTAGTTTATATTTCTTTTTCATAAAAATGTCGACATTTTTGATAAATGGCGATATATTAAAACTTCAGCCAAGGAGTCAACTTACCTGGCGTATTTAAACTTGAGACTTAATCATGGCAACTCGCACCGAATTTTCTTGGCAAGACCCTTTCTTTTTAGACCAGCAACTGACCTCAGAAGAGCGCATGATTCGTGATGCAGCCCGTGATTACTGTCAGGACGGGCTTGCCCGTCGGGTACAAAAGGCCAATCGTGAAGAAATTTTTGATCGTGAAATAATGACAGAATTTGGTGAGTTAGGTTTGTTGGGAGCCACAATCCCAGAAAAGTATGGCTGTGCAGGTGTCAATTACGTCAGTTACGGTTTAGTGGCTCGAGAAGTAGAGCGTGTAGATAGTGGTTACCGTTCAGCTATGAGCGTACAGTCGTCTTTGGTAATGCACCCGATCTATGCCTACGGCACTGAAGAGCAACGTATCAAGTACCTAGCAAAGCTTGCAAGCGGTGAGTGGGTGGGTTGTTTTGGTTTAACTGAACCTGGTTCTGGCTCAGACCCAAGTAGTATGATTACCCGTGCCGAAGCTGTTGACGGTGGTTATCGTCTTACTGGAGCAAAAATGTGGATTACTAACTCTCCTATTGCCGATGTTATGGTGGTTTGGGCTAAGTTAGAAGGTGTGATTCGTGGTTTTGTTTTAGAACGTGGTATGGATGGTTTAACCACTCCTAAGATCGAAGGTAAGTTCTCGTTGCGTGCATCTGAGACTGGTGAAATCGTCATGGATAACGTATTTGTGCCGGAAGAAAATCTATTCCCTACTATTAAAGGCCTTGCAGGGCCCTTTGGCTGTTTGAACAAGGCTCGCTATGGTATTGCTTGGGGTTCTCTTGGTGCTGCTGAATTTTGTTGGCATGCTGCGCGTCAGTACACCCTGGACCGGTCTCAGTTTGGCCGGCCTTTGGCAGCTACTCAGTTGATCCAAAAGAAACTTGCCGATATGCAAACAGAAATTTCCATTGGTTTGCAAGGTTGCTTACAAATGGGGCGTTTAATGGATGATGATAACTGTCCTGTTGAGCTAATTTCCTTAATGAAGCGTAATAACTGTGGTAAATCTTTGGACGTGGCTCGTCAGTCCCGTGATATGCATGGGGGTAACGGCGTGAGTGATGAGTTCGGTGTGATTCGCCACGTAATGAATCTTGAAGCCGTTAACACTTACGAAGGCACTCATGACGTACATGCTTTGATCTTAGGTCGTGCACAAACAGGCATTCAAGCCTTCTACTAGGTCTCAAATTATGAGTATCACCATGCCGTTGCAGGGTATTAAAGTACTTGATCTCAGTCGTATTTTGGCAGGTCCTTGGGCTGGGCAAATGCTGGCAGACCTAGGGGCCGATGTTATTAAAGTAGAACGACCAGGGACAGGCGATGATACTCGTTCATGGGGGCCTCCATACATGCCTGCTTCAGTAGGTTTTGAAGACTCTGAGTCCAGAGAAGCCGCTTATTTCCAAACTGCTAACCGAGGCAAACGCTCGTTATGCGTAGATATGTCTCAACCAAAAGGTCAAGACATTATCAAACAATTGGTTGTACAAGCTGATGTATTGATTGAAAACTTTAAAGTGGGTGGCTTAGCCAAGTATGGCTTAGGTTTTGAAACTTTAGGCAAAATCAATCCGCGGTTGGTGTATTGCTCAATTACTGGGTTTGGCCAAACGGGGCCTTATAAAGACCGTGCGGGCTATGATTTTATGATTCAAGCCATGGGTGGTTTGATGAGCGTCACGGGCAGTGAAGGCGGTGAACCAATGAAAGTGGGTGTCGCCGTAGCGGATGTCATGACTGGTTTGTATGCCTCTAACGCCATACAGGCTGCCCTCATTCATCAATTACGCACAGGGCAAGGGCAGCATATCGATTTGGCTTTGCTTGATGTTCAAGTGGCTACCTTGGCCAATCAGGCTATGAATTACCTAGCCACAGGTGATAACCCTAAACGCCTAGGTAACGCACACCCTAATATCGTCCCTTATCAAGCCTTTGCCACTACCGATGGCCATATCATTTTGGCGGTGGGTAATGATGGTCAATTTCAGAGATTTTGCCAAGTGGCTGGAGCAAATGAGCTGTTCAGTAATCCGCAATACACCAGTAATGCACTCAGGGTGGCTAATCGTAATAAATTGGTACCAGAGGTTTCCCAATTGCTAAAGCAACAGACAACACAATGGTGGTTAACTGCGCTTAATGAAGTTGGGGTGCCCTGTGGGCCTATTTGCACTATCGACCAGGTTTTTGATAACCCACAAATCCAAGCTCGGGAAATGAAAATAGCGCTGGACCATTTGCAACTAGGTAAGGTAGAAAGCGTAGCTAACCCTATTAAGCTGTCTGCTACACCTTTGCAGTACAGCCAAGCTCCACCTATGTTGGGTGAGCATACCCTTGCCGTATTGCAAGATTGGCTGGCCATGGAAGAACCTGAGTATAATGCCTTATTAAGTGCTCAGGTGATTGCTTAAGCAGTTAGTTAGCCCCTAGCTTACACGGTAGCAGGGCTGGTAAACCTTGCTGCCAGGGAGTTTCATACGGTCCTGGGCCACGAAACTTTGTAATAATACGTCTAACTTATTGAGCATTTTTGCTTCCGCTTTAAGCTGGTAAGGGCCGTGTAAACGTATTTGTTCCAATCCAAACGTCTTAACATTACCTGCCACTATGCCGCTCATAGCTTTGCGTAAATTACTTGCCAGTGTTGCAGTGGGTAGGCTAGATTCGAGCTTGAGATTTGCCATATTAGCGTGAGTGGGAATAAACGGGCGCTGGAAATCCTCTTCGATGTGTAGCTGCCAATTGTAATGATAGGCGTCACCAACTGTTTGCCGGTGTTCAACCACATCTTCCATTTGGGATTTGATAGCGATAGCCACAGCGCTTGGGTCTTCGATGATAATCTGGTATTTGGCTTGAGCTTTTGGCCCAAGGGTAGCGCCAATAAAGGCATCGATCTGTTCGAAGTATGCTATTGCACTGGCGGGGCCGGTAAATATTAAAGGCACCGTGAGCTGATCATTGTTGGGGTGTAGTAATATGCCTAATAAATACAAAATTTCTTCGGCCGTGCCGACACCACCAGGAAATACGATAAAGGCGTGGCCAAGTCGAACGAAGGCTTCGAGCCGTTTTTCAATATCAGGCATGATGATTAATTCGTTAACCATGGGGTTAGGAGACTCAGCTGCAATAATGCCAGGTTCAGTGATGCCGATATAACGATAATCATGACACCGTTGTTTAGCATGGGCTATATGAGCGCCTTTCATAGGGCCTTTCATAGCACCAGGCCCACAGCCTGTACAAATGTCATAACCTCTTAACCCTAACTCGTAACCCACTTTTTTTGTGTAGTCGTATTCAATAGGATTAATGGAGTGTCCACCCCAGCAAACCACAATGTTAGGTTTTCGCCTGGGTGCTAAGGCCTGAGCATGGCGCAGTATTTGAAACACCAATGCGGTTAGCTCAGTGCCTGTGCGGGGCTGCTCATTATGCAGTAAGCTGTTGCTCAGGTAGATGATGTCCCGCAACACTGAATAGAGGTTTTCCTTGATGCCTAGAATGATTTCACCATCCACAAAGGCGCTTATGGGAGCATTATTGAGCTGTAATAATACGCCACGAGTCTGTGGCACTACATCGACGTCAAACTGTTCATTACGTTCCAGTAACGCCGCAATATCATCTTCTTCTGTGCCGCAGTTGAGAATGGCAAGGCAACACTGTCTAAAAAGCTCGTGTAAGCCCGTAGAAGCGGATTTGTGTAACTGATTGATTTCCTCTAGGGTGAGTATATCTAGGCTTCCTTGAGGCGAAATGAGGGCGTCAATAGTGTGCATATAGTTCCTTTGATGTGTACGCGTTTGGGTTGTCTTGTTTTGCGTGCTTAAGTGATTAGCATAACAGAGAAAAATACAAACGTAAGGGCTTTTAAAACAAACATTTGGGCCCATAAACGGTATATCTCAGAAATACATTCCATAGGTTGGGTCCATGAGTGAAGAGTTAAATAAACCAGAATGGCAAGTGATTGGCCAATTGGTATCGAGCATTCAGATTGAACAGCGACGGTCTCGGCGCTGGGGTATTTTTTTTAAGAGCCTAACCTTTGTTTTCCTGTTTAGCGTGTTAGCCATCATTATGTCTGGAGATGATGTCGAAACCTTGTCAGCATCACAAGATCATGTGGCAGTGGTTGATATATTTGGGCCGATTATGACAGGTGCTGAGGCAAGTTCGGAGCGTTTGTTGCCCGCCTTAGCTGATGCCTTTGCAGCACCTAATGCCAAAGCCGTGGTGCTTAATATTAATAGTCCAGGTGGCAGTCCTGTACAAGCGGGTATTTTATTTGATGAATTGCAGCTTCTTAAACAAGCTCACCCAGCAAAGCCCCTGTATGCCGTGATTGGTGATGTCGGCGCCTCTGGTGCATATTATATCGCAGCGGTGGCGGATTATATTTATGCCGATAAGGCTAGCACTGTGGGTTCCATAGGGGTTATTGGCAGTGGCTTTGGGTTTGATCAACTGATTGCAAAGTTAGGCGTTGAGCGTCGTACATACACGGCGGGTGGTAATAAAGACTTTTTGGACCCATTTTTACCAGAAAAGGCTAAACAAAAGGCCATGTTCGAAGACCTGCTCAATCAAATTCATCTGCAGTTTATTGCCCAAGTAGAACTAGGCAGAGGGGATCGGTTGGTGCCCCATGAAGACTTATATTCTGGTGCTGTTTGGCATGGGCAACGCGCCCTTGAGTTGGGCTTGATAGACGGTTTAGGTAATTTGCATAGTGTGGCAAGGGATCAGATAGGAGTGGCAGATGTGTTGTGGTACTCTCCTGAGAAAACTCCATTAGAAGAAGTAATGGAAGAGTTAGGTGCGCAAACGAAAACCGCCATCAGTTGGGGCTTAAACCAAAGCTTAGTCATACACTAAATTATTGATAAGCGTAATATTTCCATTATTTGGCCAAAAACTGTAGAAAGCTATCAATAAAGTGCATATTTTTGACCTTTAATAGGATTTTTCTTTGACATAAGGAAGCTACATGAATATCATATCGCGCCATGTTTGAGATAGAATTGCCTCGTTTTTTAGACCCGCGTAAGTTATGCGATGGTCAGCAAACCATTACTGGACACGTTGAATTATCAGCATTAACCGGTTTTTGTAGCTACCTTCAGTCGGACCAAGGCCAGGTGAGTGTGCAGTTGCACTTTTCCCGTGATAACGCCCATCGGCCAATTATTAAGGGCAACGCTGCCATAAAAAACGTACAAATTAGTTGTCAGCGTTGTTTAGATGCCATTGGCATTGATATAATAGGTGACATGAACGTGGCCATAGTTTTAAACGAAGAGCAGGCTGAAAAACTTCCTACTGAATATGACCCTTGGTTATTGGAAGATAAGAAGCTTGATATGCGTGAACTTATTGACCACGAAATGATTTTAAATATACCCATTGTGGCCTATCATTCAGATTGTGAAGTTGCAACTGAATACGGCCACAAAGAAACCGTGCAGGAAATGCCTAATCCTTTCGAGGGATTACAGGCTTTACTGCAAAAAGATTAGTTTACCAATTAGGAGTTTTTAGTCATGGCTGTACAAAAGAGCAAAGTAACCCGTTCCAGGCGTGGGCAGCGTCGTTCACATGATGCATTGGAAGTAGCTACTCTATCAGTAGATTCTACTACAGGTGAAACTCACCGTCGTCACCATGTAACTGCAGATGGCTTTTACAAAGGCCGTCAGATAGTTAACCAAGACGCCGAGTAATTTGTCGGCGTATTACACCCTAGCACTCGATGCTATGGGTGGGGACTTAGGTCCCGGCACCAGCCTCGAGGCAGCATTAGCTAGCCTCGAGCGCCATCCCCGCTTAACCCTTTTTTGGGTTGGACCTCAGGTCATACTTGCACCATTACTGGCTGCCGTTACTGAGAAACAAGCGCCGCTCTTGCAGCGACTACACTTTATTGATGCTCCCCAAGTGGTAGAAAAAACCGATGATTTAATGGTGATTTTGCGTCAAAAACAAAATTCTTCTATGTACCTTGCCTTAGCCTTAGTGGCAGAAGGTAAAGCTAATGCCTGTATTAGTGGTGGGAGCTCCGCGGCATTAATGGCGCTCAGTCGTCATCTGATCAAAATGTTACCAGGTTACGAAAGGCCCGCGTTTGCCAGCCACATTCCAACCCGTAAAGGCACGTGCTTAGTGCTGGACATGGGGGCCAATCTTACTTCAACTGGCCAACAGCTATATCAGTTTGGTCAACTAGGCCAAGCGCTAGAGGCTAGTTTGCAACAAAACCCTAATGTAAGTTTAAAGTTACTTAATATTGCCACTGAGTCGGGTACTGGGCAAGTTCAAGTGCAAGCAGCGGACTCATTGTTAGAATCAGACCCTAAGCTTAACTACTTGGGGTATATAGAACCGCAAGAAGTCTTTGAAGGTCAGGCTAGTGTCGTTGTTTGTGATGGCTATGCTGGCAATATTTTGATTAAATCGGGCGAAGGGGTTAGCAATATGTTGGCTTGTGGCTTTAGGGATAATTTAACCAGCAGTGATTTAACGCCAGCTCAAATAGAAAAAATCATGCAAGCTTGGCAGTTCCAGTTTGATCCAGATCGGCTAAATGGCGCGTTTTTATTAGGTTTGCAGGGTCTTGTTGTTAAGTCCCATAGTTATGCTAATGCCACGGCCTTGCGATATGCCATCGAGGCGACACAGAATTATGTTGAAATGCAAGTTGCAGAGCGTCTGCAGGACGACTGTTAAGTTTACAGATATATGATATCGAATTTAGAAAAAGGTACTGTAATGAGCACTAAGATTGCATTTGTATTCCCAGGACAAGGCTCGCAGAGCGTTGGCATGTTAGCCGAGTTAGGTGCTAATCACCCTATTGTGATCGAAACGTTTGCCCAAGCAAGTGAGGTGTTAGGTTACGACTTATGGCAATTGGTGCAGCATGACGAAGAAGGTCAGCTAAACCAAACGCACATTACCCAGCCTGCGTTGCTTACTGCTAGTGTGGCTCTGTGGCGTTTGTGGTTGCAGCAGGGTGGTTTAACACCAAGCATTGTGGCTGGCCATAGTTTAGGGGAGTATTCGGCGTTAGTCTGTGCTGGGGCGTTAGACTTTGCTGATGCTGTGCGATTAGTGGAGGCCCGTGGTCAATTTATGCAAGCCGCGGTACCGCCAGGAGAAGGCGCTATGGCGGCGATCATCGGCATGGATAATGATGTAATTGTCTCAGTCTGTGAAGCTAGTGCCCAAGGGCAAATTGTAGTGCCTGTTAATTACAATTCACCAGGGCAGGTAGTTATTGCTGGTGCTAAGTCAGCGGTAGAGCGGGCCATGGTTGCCTGTAAAGAAGCAGGTGCAAAACGTGCCTTGCCGTTACCCGTAAGCATACCGTCTCATTGTGCGCTAATGTTACCGGCAGCGGATAAGCTACGGACAATGCTTGCAGGTATACAGGTTAGGGTTCCTACAATACCCGTGGTACAGAATGTAGATGCCAAAGTGGCTGGTTCGGCTGACGCTATCGTCAGCAACCTCGTTGCTCATTTAATTCAGCCAGTATTGTGGAGCCAATGTGTAGAGTGTATTACAACTGATGGTGCTGACCTTGTGGTAGAATGTGGCCCAGGTAAAGTTTTGAATGGTTTAACGAAACGTATTAAAAAGACGTTACAAACTGCGTCCATTAATGATGCTGCGTCACTTGCAGCCACACTAGAACAATAAGACGGATTAAATTATGTTGGCAATTGACGGCAAGATAGCATTGGTTACAGGCGCAACTCGTGGCATTGGTAAAGCCATTGCGCTGCAACTCGCTTCCCAAGGCGCAACCGTTATAGGTACTGCTACTTCTGAATTAGGAGCTCAAGCTATTACTACAGCGTTAACTGCAGTCGGCAATACGGGTACAGGCATGGTGCTTAACGTTTCTGACTCTGATTCAGTGACGTGTATGCTCAAAGCAATTGTTGAAGCTTATGGTGCACCTACCATATTGGTTAATAACGCAGGTATTACTCGCGATAATCTATTAATGCGTATGAAAAATGATGAATGGGATGACGTAGTTAACACCAATATGAGCTCCATTTTTCGTATGTCTAAAGGTTGTTTACGTGGCATGACAAAAGCGCGCTGGGGTCGTGTCATTAACATTAGCTCTGTAGTAGGTTCCATGGGCAACATAGGGCAGGCCAACTATGCAGCTGCCAAAGCCGGTGTTGAAGGGTTTAGCCGAGCCATGGCACGCGAAGTAGCGTCACGTAATGTTACAGTTAACTCCATTGCGCCTGGTTTCATTGCCACGGATATGACAGATGCATTAGGCGAAGAGCAAAAAGACACGTTACGTACACAGATTCCATTACAACGCTTAGGTACACCAGAAGACATTGCTCAGCTAGTAGGATTTTTGGCTAGTGATGCGGGCGCATATATCACTGGAGAAACAATTCATGTCAATGGTGGTATGTATATGAGCTAAACCTAAGGGTTTTGCTTTTAAGGCTATTTTGTGTCGCAAAAATTAGTGTTTTAGGTTGCTTTTTGGGCTGATTTGTAGATAATAGCTCCACTCTATACTGAGTAGAAAATAGAACTATGTAGCGGAATTCTCCGGCCACTGTTTTCTAGGACATTCGTTAGCGGATTGCAGATGTTAACGGCGTATAAGAACCAATTAGGAAAAACTATGAGTATTGTAGATCGCGTTAAAAAAATTGTTGCTGAACAACTAGGTGTTAAAGCAGACGAAGTGACCAACACCGCTTCTTTCGTTGACGACCTTGGCGCAGATTCTTTGGACACTGTGGAGCTAGTAATGGCTTTGGAAGAAGAATTTGAAACAGAGATTCCAGATGAAGAAGCTGAGAAGATCACCACCGTTCAAGCTGCAATCGACTACGTTAATGCTAATCAATAAGCTAGCTTAGTTTTTGCACTTCGAAGTGAAGTCAGAAAAGCCGCGCCACTTGGTGCGGCTTTTCTGCATCTAAAGCTTTTAAAACATCTGCTTGATGGCAGAAAAGTGCCATAATAGAAGCATCACTTACGTAATTTGCGTGGGTTATCATAGAAAGGAGATTCGAATGAGTCGTAAACGCGTTGTAGTTACTGGCATGGGTATGTTGAGCCCAGTTGGCAACACCATGAACGACACTTGGAGCAGTCTAATAGCCGCAAAAAGTGGTGTGGCAAATATTACTCATTTCGATACTGAAGGTTTTGGTACGCACTTTTCTGCTAGTGTAAAAGATTTTGATCTCAGCAACTACTTGCCACCAAAAGAAGGCAAAAAGATGGACCTGTTTATTCAATATGGTATGGCTGCAGGAATCCAAGCTATTAAGGATGCTAATCTAGAAGTCACCGACGAAAATGCAGACCGTATTGGTGTTGCTATTGGCTCTGGAATTGGCGGCTTACCCCTGATTGAAAAATGCCATGACGCTCTCAACAAGAGTGGCCCTCGTCGTATCTCTCCGTTTTTTGTGCCCGGCAGCATCATTAATATGATTTCTGGTAATTTGTCGATCATGTATGGCTTACGCGGCCCTAATATCGCTATTACCACAGCCTGCACTACGGGAACCCACAACATTGGTGCGTCTGCACGTATGATTGCTTATGGTGATGCCGACGTTATGGTGTGTGGGGGTGCTGAAATGGCCACTACGCCGTTAGGTTTAGGTGGTTTTGGTGCAGCTCGTGCACTATCAACTCGCAATGATGATCCCTTAGCTGCAAGTCGCCCCTGGGATGTAGGCCGTGACGGTTTTGTATTAGGTGATGGTGCAGGTGTAATGGTGCTAGAAGAGTATGAATCAGCTAAAGCTCGTGGCGCCAGAATTTACGCTGAGCTTACGGGCTTTGGTATGAGTGGTGATGCATACCATATGACGTCGCCACCAGAAGATGGACGTGGTGCTGCAGCATCGATGCGCAACGCCATGAAAGATGCCGGTTTGAATGGTGATGATATTCATTACATCAATGCTCACGGTACGTCTACACCAGCTGGAGACATTGCCGAATCTAATGCCGCTAAATTGGTGTTAGGTACAGCTGCAGAAAATGTCCGGATGAGTTCAACCAAGTCTATGATTGGACACTTGCTTGGTGCAGCTGGCGCTGTAGAAGCCATCTTCTCGGTTTTGGCTATCCGCGACCAAGTAGCACCACCTACTATTAATTTAGATAACCCTTCACCAGGATGTGACCTTAACTACGTGGCGCACCAGCCACAAGAAGCGCGTATAGACTCAGCGATGTCCAATTCATTTGGCTTTGGTGGCACTAACGGCACTTTGATTTTCTCCCGTATTTAACCTACAAGTTAGGCTGGCGCTATGGATGCAACAACCTTAGTTAATGGTAAACCATCACATACCTTGGATGTTCGTGATCGTGGTTTGGCTTATGGTGATGGGGTGTTTGAAACCATTGCTTTAAAGCAAGGTCAAGTGCAATTGTGGCAAGGTCACCAACAACGCTTAGTAACTGGATTGATGACCTTAGGTATCGTTGTTGATGAAGCTGCTGCTGTAAACCTGGTCAACTCCATCGTTGACGATATAAAAATCGCTTACCTCTTGTTTGGTCACCCTCAGGGGGTGATCAAAATTACTATAACTCGGGGCAGTGGTGGGCGTGGTTATGCTGCTCCAAGTTTGCCCCATCCTACACGTATTGTTTCTATGTTGCCCTGGCCACCAGATCGGAATCACCTTTCTTCTGAAGGTGTGCGGGTTCGAGTCTGCCAACATCGATGGTCAAATAATGCGGCTTTAGCGGGTGTTAAACACCTTAATCGTTTAGATCAAGTCATGGCCCGTAATGAGTGGACCGATATTGATATCCACGAAGGTATCATGCTTAACCAGCGAGGCCATGTGATTTCTGGTGTAATGAGTAATATATTCATAGAAATCGACGGTGCACTCATGACGCCTAAACTTGATCAATGTGGTATTAAAGGCACTATGGCGCAATTAGTGCGTGCCATAGCCAAACAATGTGGTATTAAATTAGTAGAGCATGAGGTGACTTTGGATGCGCTTATTAATGCAGATGCGGCCTTCATTACCAATAGTCTTAATGGCATTTGGCCCATTATAGAGCTAGCATCTTATACACCTAGGTGTAATTCAACACCCGCTTACTGGCCCATCTCTCCGCTAATTATTAAACTTCAAAAAGCCCTTGCTCAACATTTGTCTGAGCAATTGACAGTAGCTGACCTATGTTAAAGCAGATATGGTTTTGGGTTCTCATGGCTGGCATTCTAGTGATGGCTTTATTCACTTACGGTGCGATACGACAAGTACAAGTATGGCTGTATGAACCCATGCCACTTTCAGAACCCATATTAGTTACTATCTCTGCTGGTTCTGGGTTAGGCAGTATTAGTGGTAAACTACAAAAAGTGGGGGTTATTGCCCATGCTAATAGTTTTAAATATTACGCAAAATGGCGTCAGTTAGATCGTTATATTAAAGCTGGTGAATATCAATTCAGTGGTTCTATTAATAGTGCAGAAGTGCTTGCGCAACTGGTATCAGGTAAGGTTTTGGAGTACCAGTTTACGGTTCCAGAAGGACTTCGATATAAGGATTTTGTTACACTCTTGAGCCAACACCCTGCCATGCAAGGTAAACCCATACCGGAGGCTGATCAGTGGCTCACCAGTATGCACAGCCGCTGGCAGCATCCAGAAGGTTTGCTATTTCCCTCTACTTATCGGTTTGCTCGGCATAATTTGCCCCTAGACATTATAAAGCAAGCCCACTTAAAACAAGTGCAGATTTTACAATCTGCCTGGGCGGAGAGGGCAGAGGATTTACCCTATGATACGCCTTATGAAGCCCTTATTATGGCCTCTATTATTGAAAAAGAAACGGGTTTAGCCAATGAGCGGGCAATCATCGCTGGTGTTTTTGTTAGACGTTTACAAAAAGGCATGAAGCTACAGACCGATCCCACAGTGATCTATGGTATGGGTGCAGACTTCAAAGGTAATATTCGTCGCTCCGATTTAACCACAGATACACCTTACAATACCTACGTTCATCGTGGCCTTCCTCCTACACCAATTGCGTTACCGGGTCGTGCTGCTATACACGCAGCGTTGCATCCAGCAGATGGCTTGAGTTTGTTTTTTGTCGCTAAGGGCGATGGCAGTCACGAGTTTGCGGATACCTACCCGCAACATCAGATTAATGTGCGTAAATATCAGCTAAAAAATTAAGAGAGTTTTCATGGCCCCATTATTTATATCCATTGAAGGTGGCGAGGGTGCTGGCAAATCTACGAGTATTGACTACATCAAACAAAAACTCGAAGCCTTTGGCATTAAATGCCTAGTCACTCGTGAACCTGGTGGCACACCCATGGCAGAAGACATCCGCCAGCTGTTGCTCCAGCATCGTGATGAAACCGTTGACCCATATACGGAACTTTTATTGATGTTTGCCTCGCGCCGGCAACATGTAGAAAACGTTATTAGACCTGCTTTAACAGCGGGGAAATGGGTGATTTGTGATCGTTTTACGGATGCTTCATTCGCCTATCAAGGGTTTGGGCGTGGTGTAGACCAAGACTTTATAACTAGTCTTAAGAGCTGGGTGCACGGTGATCTAAACCCAAACATGACTTTATTGTTTGATTTAGATGTTGCTACAGGTATGGCGCGAGCGGGTAAGCGATCTAATTTTGACCGTATTGAAACGGAAATAATGAGCTTCTTCGAACGCGTTCGACAAGGATATTTGACCCAAGCCAAAACTGAACCACAGAGGTATCGTATTGTTGATGCCGCCCAATCTATAACTGATGTCGAGCACCAGTTGGACCACTTTCTTGCGCCATTATTGGTAGCTTCTGGAAACTAACATTATGACTACAGAGCTTAGTAGATTGTCTTTAAACTTATACCCTTGGCAACAGGACCAGTGGCAGCATGTGAACCATATGATGCAGCAACAACGCTTGCCCCATGCATTAATCATTGGTGGTGTACCCGGGATCGGAAAACTGACCTTTGCTAAACGCCTTGCTGCAGCCTTATTGTGCCAGAAACTGATTAATGGGAATGCATGCAACCAATGTAAATCCTGCCAACTATTAGCTGCCAACAGCCACCCTGATTATAAATTAATGCAGCCAGAAGAGGCTGGTAAAGCTATCTTGGTGGACCAAGTGCGTAACATTCAACATGCAATGGCAACCACTGCGCAACAAGGTGGTGCTCGTGTGGTTATTATCAATGGTGCATCTGATCTCAACTTGAATGCGGCTAACGCTTTGTTAAAACAGTTAGAAGAGCCCGGTGACAAGAGTTATTTTTTGCTGTTACATCAATGGCCAAAGGCGGTATTACCTACTGTTCGCAGCCGTTGCCAGTTGTTAGATATTACTATTCCTGCACCCGAACAGGCCTTGAAATGGCTACAACATCAGTTGCCTGATGACGACAACAGTAACGATATAGCCGAAAAGCTATTACAGCTGGCAAAAGGAGGCCCGCTTAAAGCACTGCAACTGCATGCCTCTAAGGCCCACGAATTGCGTCACCAAATGTTAGTCCAGCTGACGGCTATTTTAAGGGGCAAAGAAAGCGCAGTACAAGTGGCTCAAAGTTGGCACAAAGAACCACTAGAGCAGATGTTTAGCTGGTGGATAGAGTGGCTTAATGACCTCATTAAACTAAAAATGACAGGAAATACGTCACATTTGGCCAATCCAGACATTGTTAAATTACTGCAAGCAGTAGCCAAACGTAGCAACATTATTGCTACTTACTCATTGTTAGAGAAACTTACTCAACAACTTAACTTTATCAACCAGCGTCGCAACCTAAATACCCAATTGGTGTGCGAAGAGCTACTAGATCAATGGTACTTATTGGTAAGATCGGGTACTTAATAATGATTATTGATTCCCACTGCCACCTAGATAAATTAGACACTAGCCACTACGCTGATGGTTTGGCAGGCCTCATTGCAGCAGCTCAAGCCGATGGTATTTCGCAGATGTTATGTATTGGTGTGGATACGGATCAGTTTGAACCCATGATGTCTCAAATTAAAGAGTATGACTTTATACATGCGTCCGCTGGGTTACATCCTCTGGGTGTTAAGGATTTGGACTGTCTTAATCTGTTAGAACAGCAGGCTCAGCACGATAAAGTTGTTGCCATTGGTGAAACTGGCTTAGATTATTTTTACCAGCAAGATAATGCGGCATTACAACAGCAGGCATTTGCAGCACATTTGCAGCTTTCAAAACGCTTACGTAAGCCTGTCATTGTTCATACTCGTGACGCTAATGCAGACACATTAACATTACTTCGCAATGAAGCTGATCAAACTTTAGGTGGCGTAATTCACTGTTTTACAGAAGATTGGGCCATGGCTGAAGCCTGCCTGAACTTAGGCTTTTACATCTCTATTTCTGGTATTGTAACCTTTAATAATGCCAGCGCATTGAGAGAAGTGGTTAAGCAGATTCCTATGGATCGTTTGTTGGTAGAAACGGATTCACCTTATCTAACGCCAGCGCCCTATCGCGGGCAACAAAATGAACCAAAACATGTGCGTTTGGTTGCTCAATATGTAGCCGACTTAAAAGGGGTTTCATTAGCGCAGCTTGCACAACAAACTAGCGATAACTTTACACAACTGTTTTTGACACCCCGCTAGTTGGCGTTGGTTCTAAGTAATGGCCTTTTGAAGATTTTATGACTATTATGTTTATCATAGTCATAGCTCGACTAATTTACCTGTATACAGGCCAATTTGTACAATTGAAGGTATCACCATGAACTGGGGCATTGCTGCAAAACCAACTATTCCCGCCTATTTTCCACGCGAAAAAGAGAACCGCAAAGTACGTGAGTTTAAGCGCAGAGAAGAGGAGATACTCGAAACTGCATTAGAACTCTTTCGTGTCCACGGTGAAGATAAAGTTACTGTAGAAATGATTGCTGACAATGTAGGTATTGGAAAAGGCACTATATACAAACACTTCAAGTCTAAATCAGACATTTATATTTATTTGCTGATTAATTATGAACATCAGTTAGCCAGTTTACTGGCGACAAAAGACTTCTCAGACCCAGAGTCATTGTGGCGCAGTTACTTCGAATTCCGTATGAATGATCCAGAGCAAGCGTTATTGTTTGATCGCTTAGAAGACCGCTTGATCAAGGGTGAAGAGTATGAAAACGAAATCGCTAAAGTACACCAAGTCCGCAATGAAAATATGCAGGTGCTTACTACCTTAGTTGAAAAGCGTATAGATTCTGGTAAGTTGGAGCAAGTGCCGGCTTATTTCCATTTATCCGCTTCCTGGGCTTTGGTTCACGGTGCTTTAGCTCTGCATGATTCCGGGTTCTTTAAAGAATTTATCCAAGACCGTGAGGCCTTTTTTGATTTTCTGATGCAAATTGGTATGCGTATGGGTAACGTTGGGCAGAGTCGTCATACAGATTTTTCCAAAAAGGTGCGTCATGAAAATACTACTGCCGGCCAAGACTAACTGCACATGTTAGAACAGTTAGTAGAGCATGCCCAGCAACTGCCCGCTTATGATTTAGATGCTTGGCAGCCTGAATTTAACGGCGATATGGATATAGTCATCGCCGCTGACGGCACTTGGTACCACCAAGGCAGCGCCATCGTTAAAACAAAAATCGTACAATTGTTTGGACGCTTATTACAACGTCAAAAAAATGGTGATTATTGGATTATCACCCCTGTTGAAGCCTTTCGTATTACCGTAGAAGACCTACCCTTCGTGATTGTTGCTGCAGACCATGTTCACCAAAAGGGCATTGATTTGTGGCAATTCACTAGTAATACGGGTGACCAAATTAACCTTTTAGAAGCAAATCAATTGGTTGTGACCTACGACTCAGAACAGCAACCGCAACCACAATTGTGCGTACGTGATGGTCTATGGGCGCGTATCAATCGTTCAGTTTTTTACCAGCTTGCGTTAGCTTGCGAGGTGGTTGAAACAACTCAGGGTGATCGCGCTGAGTTGACCAGCGGCCCTCATCGATACTATATTGGGCCAGTATAGCTCACTAGGAAATACATATAATGCCAGTACATGAAATTCATCACCCCCTTATTTCACATAAACTTGCACTACTACGCAAAGCACATGTGAGTACCAAACAGTTTAGAGAACTATCTAATGAGGTCGCTAGTCTATTAACCTATGAGGCGAGTAGGGGATTGCCCTTGGAACAGGTTAACATTGATGGCTGGCAAGGTGAGCCGATCTCCGTAAATATGTTAGCTGGCAAAAAACTCACAATTGTGCCTATTCTTCGAGCTGGTTTAGGTATGCTTGAGGGGGTAATGCAGTTGGTGCCTAATGCAAAAGTGAGTGTCGTTGGATTGTACCGCAATGAAGAAACCTTAGAGCCCGTTGCTTACTTTGATAAAATAATCGCCGATGTGGATCAGCGAACAGCACTCATTATTGACCCTATGTTGGCAACCGGGGGTACACTTTTGGCCACCATTGATCTGCTTAAACAAAAGGGCTGCAAAAACATTATGGGATTGTTCCTAGTGGCATCCCCTGAAGGCTTGGCAAAGTTATCGGAATTGCATCCAGATGTAAATCTGTATGTTGCGGCTGTTGACGATTGTTTAAACGACCAAGGCTACATTCTCCCAGGCCTTGGCGATGCCGGTGACAAAATATTTGGCACTAAATAGTGTGAAAGGCAATTCTTAGATTTGTCATTAAAAAGGGTTGGCCAATCATTATACCGTGAGTTTGCCCAACCCTTCGTAGATCAGTGAGGAGGTTAACCATTCTCATAATGACCTGCCCAGATTTTGTACTTTCTCTAAAGATTATATTTTATTTAGGAAAAGCTGATTCAGGATTATATGTTTTAAAGCTTTCCAAATACTGAGCGTTTGCCTGATCTTGCCACTTTGTATTTGGCTGGATTGCAGTAATACACTTATATTTTTCACGGTATTTAGCAGTGTTCTCATTGTCTTCCATAACAACAGCTACCATACCTGCAACGATGCCCTTTTGCTGCTCGACTAACTGAACTGCGCCATGCATCGTTCCACCTGTTTCAACCCATTGGTCAACCAACAGTACTCTAGTGTCAGGGGCATAGGCGGGTAGTCGCATTTCCATGGATTGTGTTCGTCCAGTATAATTTGTCATGACTGCACTGTCTGTATCAACACATAATTTGCCAGCTTTTCGAATAGGTAAAAAACCACAGCCAATGCGAGCAGCAATGCCAGCCGCTAAAACAAATCCCATTGCATCTAATCCAGCAACAACATCAACATCTTTAGGATCTATCTCTGCGCAAAGGTCATCAAGTAAATCATGATAGGCGCGGCCATTGATGTAGATTGATGTTGGATCAAGCCATGCAAACTTTTTACCTTTTGTATTCGGTGCCATGATAGAAAAATACCAACGGTCATCTCTTGGGCCTTTGTCAAAACTCATTTTTTCTCCTTAATTGTTAATAACAGACATTAAGTTTTTTAATTTATTGGGGTCAATATTGTAAAAGTCACCATCAAGGTTTATGCCAGTGGCAACCATAAACAGGTCTACTTCATCGATATACTCTGCTACATTTTCTGGTGTAATTCCAGACGCAACAGCAAGCGCTGTATCTCCACAACTTTTACGAAAAGTTTTGATTTTTTCGACATCTGCAGCATGGCCTGTGGCAATTCCAGAGGTTACCACTATATCCATATGATTAGAGGCAATTCGAGCACTGTAAGCATACTCAGTTGGGTCTACTTCACGTTGTTTTTTAAAAGCCGTGCCACCAATATACAATCCGTTCCAGCCGCTCTCTTTACGCATTGTATCAATTCTCTTTGCATCTATTTGACCATTTTCTGCCCGACGTTCGTCAATACACGCATCATCAGCCCAATAGCCATCAACTCGAATACCTTCGGATTGAAGTGCTCCTAGAATGGGGAAGGCGAACTCACCAGTGACCGCAAGAAAATTTATTCCAATCCAATAGTCAGCAAATTCAGCGCGAATGCTTTTAATGATTGGTATGAGTTTTTCTTTTTCAAAATCATGATTGATAAGAAATACTCCTGGGCAACCACCTTCAATTGCGATGACAATATTTCGGTACGCTTGCTCATGATCCAAGACATGAATAACAGGTAAAATAATTGGTTTTTTACTGCCAAATTTCAAATGAAACTCATGTCGATTCATTTTTTTGTTCCAAATAGAAAAAAAGTTTATTCAGATGCTAGGTAGATATACAACTTAGCTATTTCAAACATTAAATCAAACTACGCCATAACAGAAGCGTAGTTTATTCAACACTGATCATATGTTTTCTTAAGTAGCATGATGATCATGCTTTGTAGTTTGCTCTGCAGCAACAGCCTTAAAGATTACATATTTGGGTAGTTTGGACCGCCTGCGCCTTCTGGTACAACCCAGGTGATATTTTGACTTGGGTCTTTAATATCACAGGTTTTGCAGTGAACGCAGTTTTGACTGTTGATCTGGAAGGTCTTGTCACCATTGTCGCTCTCCACAATTTCGTAAACCCCCGCAGGGCAATACCTTTGTGCAGGTTCGTCCCACATGCTTAAGTTAATACCTAAGGGGAGGCTAGCGTCTTTTAAGGTAAGGTGACAAGGCTGGTTTTCTTCATGATTGGTGCCAGAAATGAACACCGATGATAACTTATCAAAACTAATCAACCCATCAGGCTTGGGGTACTCTATCTTCGGCATCTGCGCGGCAGGTTTTAACTGAGCATGGTCTGGGATATTGTCTTTCAAGCTCACTGGCAGCTTACCGCCAAAGATATTTTGGTCAATCCAGTTAAAGGTGCCTCCTAACCACATGCCAAATTTGTGCATTGCAGCGCCAAAATTACGGGCTTTATAGAGTTCTTCATGTAACCATGACTGCTTAAATTTTTCGCCATAAGCCAGTAAGTCTTGCTTACCTTCATCGCCGTTAGCAATAGCTTCGAACAATGTTTCAGCTGCTAACATGCCAGATTTCATTGCCGTGTGGCTACCTTTGATTTTGGCAAAGTTCATGGTGCCTGCATCACAACCAATTAACAAAGCACCAGGAAGACTCATTTTTGGCAAGGCGAATAGGCCACCTTTTTCTACAGCACGAGCACCATATGAGACTCGGGTGCCGCCTTCTAAATGTTGTTTAAGTAGCGGATGATGTTTCAGGCGTTGGAACTCGTCAAACGGACTTAGGTGCGGATTATCATAGCTTAAATCAATAATAAGGCCGACAGTGACTTGAGTGTTGTCACCGTGATATAGGAAAAAGCCACCGTTGGCGCCTCTGGTAAGGGGCCAGCCAGAACCATGGACAACTAAACCGGGTTGGTGTTTGGCTGGGTCAATATCCCAAAGTTCTTTAATGCCAATACCATAATGTTGGCTAGTAGTACCTGCATCAAGGTCAAACTTTTCAATTAGTTGCTTACCTAAGTGACCACGGCAACCTTCGGAAAACACGGTGTATTTGGCATGTAATTCCATGCCTTGCATATAACCGTCTTTTTGTTCACCCGTTTCACTAACACCCATGTCGCCGGTAGCAATACCTTTGACACTGCCATCTTCGTGGTAAAGCACTTCAGAAGCAGCGAAACCTGGGAAGATTTCGGCACCTAAGTTTTCAGCTTGTTCTGCCAGCCAACGACAGACATTACCTAAGCTGACGATGTAGTTGCCTTCGTTGTGCATGGGTTTAGGGATTGCAAAATTAGGCAACGTCATACCACCCGTAGGGCTGGTGAGAATATGCATCTCGTCCTTAACGACAGGCGAAGTTAATGGTGCGCCCATGGACTGCCAATCTGGAAAGAGTTCGTTCAGGGCAGTGGGTTCTAAGATAGCCCCAGACAATATGTGTGCCCCCACTTCAGACCCTTTTTCAACCACACAAACACTTAATTCTTGCTCTTTTTCTTGTGCTAGCTGTAGTAGTTTGCATGCGGTGGCTAGGCCAGATGGGCCAGCACCAACGATAACAACATCGAACTCCATTGATTCACGTTCCACTACATATCCTCTTGTTTAGTCTTTGGGATGAAAAAATGCCACTTTAACGCCTGTAAAAGTGACCTACTGTTCATATACCGACTTATTTTGGCTTTTCTTAAGCAGAGTTTCAATCAATACCGTACAGTCTTAAGTGATAAGTTCTAAAATGTCCACTTAGGGCCAAGGTTTGTTAAACTATTGGCCCCTACATTGAGCGAAGACTATTCTAATGCATATAGAAATCACCAGCACCACTACTCAGCAACAGGTGCACGATGAGTTACGTCAATTACGCTCAGGCGACCGCGTACATTGTGCAGATGTAGGCCAGTTTTTGTTTTGTAAACGTTTGTTAGAACAATGGCGCTGGAGTGACGTGTTATTGTTGATGATGGATGATCAGAAGCAGGTGTTAAAACAGTTTAAATATAAACCTCCCGCCCATGATGAAGTTCCTAGGGAGCGGTTGCTTAAAGATCAAGAGCAAGTAGTGCATGCACTAGAAAAAGTGTTCGCCCATTGTCATAAAGTTGGTTTGCAGGTGGTGTCTTTTAGTGATGGTTTGGTGGTGGTGCCAAAGGATCTAGCCGAAGACCCCATGGCGTTGTGTTCTGCAGCGGCATTAGGTATTAATGATTATGAGACCTATACCACCTTTGCTGAACATCTAGACTGAACTATATGGATCGCCTTATTAGGCCACTTCCTCATCCGGTTCTTCTGGCGGCACTCGCATACCCTTATCAATGCCTTTACGGGTTTGTGTTTTAGATTTAGCTTTTTGTAACTGAGTTTCTATTTTAGAACTCAGTAAGTCGATGGCACTAAACATATTACTGCCTTTAGCTTTGGCAAATATTTCCTGGCCGGTATCTAGGTGGAGGGTGGCTTCAGCAAGGTCTTGGTTACCTTCTTTATCCATGGTGACTTGAATGTTGGTGATGTGATCGAAGTGGCTTTCATTTTTCTGCAGCTTGGCCATAATACGTTCTTTTATAGCATCAGTAGCTTTGGTGTCGTGACGAGCAGTAATGTTCATTTGCATAATCGATTCCTTCTTATCGAGAGTTTAAAAAAAGTAGAAATAGAGTGTTGTTCCTCTTGGGTTGGTTGGTTAAGTAGATAGGCATGTTAATCATGAGACTAACATAACTTGGACTCCAGATAAGAAAGCATTTATGCTGGAGTCGTGCTTTTAATAAACCATAAGTTGGCTAGGAAGGGAAGTGCTTTTGTGAAGCAAAGGTAAATAAAATTGAGTGATTTATTGATTAATTTAAAGGCCAATAGACGTGAAGTGTGATTATGACATTGTGATTTGTGGTGGTGGTATGATTGGTGCTGCTCTTGCAACACAACTTGCCCCCCATGGCTTTTCTATTGCGTTAGTAGAGGCTAAGGTGCCCGCTGCTTACGATTTAAGTCAAAACTTCGATTTAAGAATTTCTGCCTTAAGTCCAAAGAGCGCGCTGGTCATGCAGCAATGTAAAGCCTGGGATATCCTACAAGGCATGCGCCTTTGCCCGTACAAACGAATGCGTGTATGGGAAGTGGCAGGCTTTGGGGATTTAACGTTTAGTGCCAACCAAGTTGGCGTACCAGAACTCGGACATATCGTTGAAAACCGCTTAGTACAATTGAGCTTGTGGCAGGCTTTGGAGGACAATGATAAGGTGGATATAATATGTCCCGCTTCACCAGAAAGCTTCCACCGTGATGGCAAGGTAATGCGTTTAGACCTTGATACAGGGCAAAGCATATCAGCTAGGTTAATTGTTGGAGCCGATGGTGCTCAGTCAAAGGTAAGGCAAGAGTTTGGGATTGGGGTTAATCGTGGTCAATATCAGCAAGCTTGCCTAGTGGCTTCGGTGAACACGGAACTCGGTCAGCAAGACATCACTTGGCAACGATTTGTGAATACCGGCCCACAAGCATTTTTACCTCTGCTTGGACAGCATGGCTCTGTAGTTTGGTATCATCAAGCCGATCAAGCACGTGCCTTATCGAATCTGTCCCATGGCGACTTGGCAAACGAAATTATGGCTCAATTTCCACCCCAGTTAGGGAAAATCGAAGTTACAGCGCAGGCTTCCTTCGGCTTACAAAAACAACATGCTCAGAGTTATTGTGCCGAGGGTATGGTGTTGGTCGGCGATGCGGCCCATGTCATTAATCCGCTAGCGGGACAGGGTGTTAATCTAGGTTTTCAAGATGTTGCCTGTTTGGCAAGTGTACTTGCGGATGCTCGCAGTAAAGGTGAAGATTGGTCAACTAAGGGAGTACTGAAGCGTTATCAAAAACAGCGAAAATTGGCCAATAGCCTTATGCTTCATAGCATGGATGCGTTCCACCATGGATTTAGCCAAACTAACACCAAGACTAAATGGTTACGAAATTTGGCCCTCGCATCGGCTAAAATTCCCCTTATTAAGCAACGCGTGGTTAGATATGCGATGGGAATTTGATAGGCTATTTGATGTTTCTGTTAAAGAATACTTTTCTAGCAAGGCGTTTCAAATTATACTCATATTATTGTACTTCAGTTCCCAATTTTGGGTCGCACAACTTTTGATTCCATCGCTTTAGTGAGCCTTATGACAGACTACGAAGACAAAGTTTACTCTGCCCTGATCGTTGATGATGATGAGGTCAATTTAGAGATCCTTAGTGATTACCTAGAAGCTGCAGGTCTGGCAGTAATGACCGTGCCGGACGGCGAATCTGCGGTCGAGGTGCTCGATAATGACGCCTATCAGTTTGATGTCATGTTCCTCGATTGGATGATGCCAGGCATCAGCGGCCTCGATGTTCTCAAACATGTGCGTGCCACTGTTAAGAATGTTGCTCTACCCATTATTATGCAAACAGCTAAAGCCAGTGATCTAGAACGAAGGGAAGGGCTTGAAGCTGGTGCCGATTATTATTTGAGCAAACCTTTCGATGAAGGTGCATTCTTATCGGCCTTACAAACAACCATACCAGAAATAACTTTTGATTAGCGGTTGTGAACCTATCTTGGTCCTAGAGGTGAGTTAGCTTCTTGGCCTTACTATTGCCACATTCGGTGCCTACTGATTGTGTATTTCGTATCTATTAATTGGTAAAAATATGTCCGCAGCACCATTGTCACATTCTGCATTTCGATTTTTGCGCCAGCAAAAAATAGATTCGTTAAATATTAATATGCAACAGTACGAGCACGTTATTACTGGTGCTCTGCATATCCATTTGGCCAGTGAGCAAACGGAAAATGTGTTTTTAGTGGCATTAAAAACCATGCCTCAAGATTCTTCGGGTGTGGCTCATGTGCTGGAACATACAGCATTGTGTGGAAGCGAGAAGTTTCCTGTAAGAGACCCTTTCTTTATGATGATAAGGCGCTCTTTAAACACCTTTATGAATGCTTTTACCAGCAGTGATTGGACCGCTTATCCGTTTGCTAGCCAAAATAAAAAGGACTTCAATAATCTGTTGGAAGTCTATCTAGATGCGGTGTTTTTTGCCCGCCTTGATGCCTTAGACTTTGCCCAAGAGGGTCACCGGGTAGAATTTATTGATGACGAAAAAGGCAACCAAAGCCTTACTTACAAAGGTGTTGTATTTAACGAAATGAAAGGCGCCATGAGTTCGCCTGTAAGTCAGCTATGGCAAACCTTGACCAAGTACCTGTTCCCCACCACAACCTATCATTTTAATAGTGGTGGTGAGCCATCGGATATTCCTGATCTAACTCATGAGCAGTTGTTGGCTTTTTACAAGCGCCATTACCACCCATCCAATGCCATATTTATGACTAGCGGTGATATCACCGCAGCGACTCATCAAGAGTCTTTTGAAAAGCACGCATTATATCGTTTTTCAGCGCAGAAAATAGATCTCTCAGTGGCTGATGAAAAACGCTATTTTAGTCCCTTAAAAATTCAGGAAAGTTACCCAGCTGCAGCAAATGATAAACAAGCCAAAAGCCACTTAGTGTTGGGTTGGTTACTTGGTCATAGCACAGATTTAAAGCAACAAATGCAAGCCAATTTACTGGCTCGTGTTTTACTTGATAACAGTGCTTCACCTTTACGCAAAGAACTAGAAACCTGTGGTGTAGGCACAGGACCTTCTCAACTTTGTGGCTTAGAAGACTCGAATAAAGAAATGGCTTTTGTTTGTGGCCTAGAAGGGGCTGACGTTGCAGACGCTGATGCCTTTGAAAACTTGGTATTGAACTGCCTACAAAAAGTTGCAGATGACGGTGTAGCTCAAAGCGAAATTGAAGCAGCTTTGCATCAGCTTGAATTGGGCCAACGTGAAATTGGTGGTGATGGTTACCCTTTTGGTATGCAACTAATATTAAGTGCGCTACCCGCCGCAATCCATGGAGGTGATGCTTTGGCCGCGCTAAACCTAGATCCGGTGTTGTCACAACTGGCTGAAGATATTAAAGATCGCAACTTTATTCCTGGTTTAATTCAAGATCTGCTGTTAAATAACAGCCATCAAGTGAGGCTTACACTAGTACCCGATGAGCATATGTCAAACCGCAGAGACGTGGCAGAAAAACAGCGTCTCAGTGACATGCTTAACACCATGAATGATGCCCAGCGTAAAGTCGTTATTGATGAAACCGCAGCCTTGTTAGAACGTCAGTCACAAGAAGACGACGCCGATGTCTTGCCAGAAGTTACACGCGAGGACATTCCGGCCACACAATTTATTGCTAGCCCAACAGTATCTAATAAAGACCTAGGTTGGGAATTCTATGGTGCAGGAACTAATGGTTTGGTGTATCACCAGTTAGTAATCGATTGGCCCAAAGTTGATGCTAATACCTTGCCTTACCTTAATTTACTGGCTCAGTTAATGACTGAGTTGGGTATTGGTGAGCAGGATTACTTGGCCGTTCAAGCCCAGCAAGCTGCTGTTTGTGGCAGCCTCTCTGCTTATTTATCTTACCGTGGCCAAGCCACAGACGCTGATCAATTGAATGCCTACTTTGTCCTCAGTACCAAAGGACTAGCCAGCCAACAAACGGCAATCGTCGATTTATTAAAACAAACTTTGTTGTCCGTGCGTTTTGATGAACAACAACGTATCAAAGAATTGGTGGGTCAGTTACGATCACGTCGTCAGCAAAGTGTGGGGCAATCTGGCCATAGTTTTGCTTTAGGTGCTGCCAGTCGCAATATGAGTGCTGGCGCAAACCTTCAGTACAACCTTAGTGGCTTGCAAGGGTTAGTTTGGCTACAACAACTTGATGATGGTTTGCAGGATGAACAACACCTTGCAGACCTTTGTAACAAACTTGCAGAGCTTCAAGCTCAGCTATGTAAACAACCGCTACAGTTGGCTAGCGTAGGTGAAGAGCAACAACAATCTAACATAGAGGCTACTTTTACCACCGCCTTTTCGGAACAGGTGGGTGTCTTAAATGGTTGTTTACAGTGGACTTATAACAAGGCACATAGTAAGGCAGATTATCAGCCAGTGCAGCAGTTATGGACTACCAACACCCAAGTTAACTATTGCGCCAGATCTTTTCCAACCGTATCAAGTGCGCATCCAGATGCCGCTTCGTTGGTTGTTCTTGGTGAGGTTTTACGCAATGGCTATTTGCATCGTGCTGTGCGAGAACAAGGTGGGGCATACGGCGGTGGTGCGGGTCAAGACAACAATAATGCCTGTTTTCGGTTTTACTCATACCGCGATCCCCGCAGTGAAGAAACTTTCACGGATTTTAGTGCTGCGGTAGTTTGGGTGCTCTCCGATCAACTACTGCAGCAGCACCTTGAAGAAGCTGTGTTAGGTGTTATTGGTAGCCTTGATAAACCTGGTTCACCTGCAGGAGAAGCCTTACAGGCATACCAGAATGAACTTCATGGCCGTAGCTCAGATATTCGCCAGGCCTTTAGATTAGCTATATTGGCCGTATCTCTTGATTCTTTACAAAGTGTGGCTAAACGTTACTTACAAGACATCCAACCATCAGAGGCTGTTGTTGCGCCGACAGAATTAAGTAAGCATGGATATTTCAAAGATTTTGAAGTTTATAGTGTTTAGCCCAGCTCAGCTGTTTTTGAAAAGTTAACCAAATAGTCAGTTTTTTGTTGACGCATAAAATGTAACGGTTACAATCTATTTTGTATTACTTCTCAATGTTGGAATATTATGCTCCATAAATCTAATAATGATGCACAATCGACCCTGTTGCAGGTCAAAAATATTTCCAAAAAATTTGGCGATTTTTATGCCAATGACACGCTTAATTTATCGATAGAAACTGGTAAGGTACATGCATTATTAGGTGAGAACGGAGCAGGGAAGTCCACCTTAGTTAAAATGATGTACGGTGCCTTGCAACCGACTTCAGGTAGCATTCATTGGCAAGGTCAACATGTGTCAATCGACAGCCCAGCCCATGCGAGAAACCTAGGTATTGGTATGGTTTTTCAGCATTTTTCATTGTTTGAAGCCCTCACTGTTGCCGAAAACATCAGTCTTGCTTTGCCAGCCCAGTTGCGCCAAGGGGATTTAAGTCAACGCATAGCTGACTTGTCACAAGATTACGGTTTGCCTCTTAACCCCGCTGCATTAGTAGCAGATCTATCTGTTGGTGAAAGGCAACGTATCGAAATTGTACGTTGCCTGTTGCAACAACCCAAGCTCCTCATCATGGATGAGCCAACAGCGGTTCTTACCCCACAAGAGGCCCAAGCACTATTTTCAACCTTACGCCGTTTGGTAGAAGAGGGCTGTGCTGTGCTTTATATTTCTCATCGTTTGGAAGAAGTAAAACAAATATGTCATGACGCCACTATTTTACGCCATGGTAAGTTGGTTGCAGAAGTCGATCCTCAAGTAGAAACTGCTGCAACCTTAGCTCAACTAATGGTGGGGGCTAGTGTACATCAGGTGAGTCGTGATGCTAACGATCAAGTAGGCGACGTATTATTGGAGCTTTCTCACCTCTATAAAGGCTCGTCTACCCCTTTTGGTGTTGACCTTGTGGACGTTAACTTACAGGTTAAAAGTGGCGAGATACTTGCTATTGCAGGTGTAGCAGGTAATGGCCAAGGTGAATTGTTTAGCGTTATTTCTGGTGAAGAATGTAACCCTAATCAAAACTTTATTTCATTACTAGGGCAAATTAGTGATGGCCTTAATATCAACCAACGTCGCTGCTTAGGTGCTGCTTTTGTGCCAGAGGAGCGCATGGGGCATAGTGCAGTAGAGCACTTAAGTTTAACCGATAATATTCTACTTTCTCGTCACGCCTGTATTGACACAGAATCTTCACTAGATCTTGGATGGTTGGGCATAGACAGAAATCAGCTGGCTCATTTAAACAAGGTTATTGGCATAGATTATGACGTACGTAAGTCTAAGGAAGACGCCATTGCAGGTTCTTTGTCTGGGGGCAATCTACAGAAGTTTGTCGTAGGTAGGGAACTCAATCGCCAACCTAAAGTATTGGTTATTAACCAACCCACATGGGGTGTTGATGCTGGAGCTGCTGCTCTTATCCGTCAGGCAGTGGTCGACTTATCGCGCCAAGGTAGTGCCATTTTGATCATCAGCCAAGATCTTGATGAGATTTTTGAATTAGCTGACACCATTGCTGTCATGTCGCGGGGGCAATTGTCACCTACCTATGCAGCCGGTGATCTTTCTCGTGAACAAATTGGTTTAATGATGGCTGGATCCCATGAACGGTCTGCCCAAGGCTCTGGAGCTTAATATGCAGTTGATTCTAGAAAAACGTGCCCAGGCTTCGGACGTAATGAACCTATTGTCTCCTGTACTGGCCATACTAATTACGGTAGTTATGGGGGGGTTAATTTTTGCAGCAATGGGTAAGCCACCCCTAACTGCTCTATATCTATACTTTATAGATCCCTTAACCAGTTGGTGGTCCATTGAGGAAGTGTTGGTTAAAGCCGGACCATTGGTGCTCATTGGTGTGGGTTTAGCCGTGTGTTTTAAGGCCAACGTTTGGAACATAGGCGCTGAAGGTCAGCTTACCGTTGGTGCCCTTATGGGTGCTATTATTCCTGTTTTGTGGGGAGAGTGGCAATCACCTTTAGCCCTTTTAGCCATGCTATGTTTAGGTGCATTAGGCGGTGCACTGTTTGCCTTGATCCCCGCTTGGTTAAAGACTCACTTTGGGGTCAATGAAATTCTTACTAGCTTGATGCTAGTCTATATCGCTCAGTTACTTTTGGACTGGTTTGTGCGTGGACCGTGGAAAGATCCCAATGGTTATAATTTTCCAAAGTCCGTATCGTTTGAAGGCTGGCATCTCCTGCCTATGTGGGGTGACGGTCGAATGCATTTGGGGCTTGTAGTGGCGCTAGGTGCCGCGTTAGTCCTGTTTTGGATAATGCGCCATACACTAAAGGGTTTTGAAATTAAGGTCGTGGGAAGCGCACCCAGAGCAGGCGCCTTTGCAGGGTTTTCACAAACCAAAACCGTGTGGTTCTGTTTTGCCTTGTCTGGTGGCCTTGCAGGCCTTGCAGGGTTAATTGAAGTGGCGGGGCCAATAGGCCAGTTACAACCTCATATTTCTCCTAACTATGGTTTTACAGCTATTATTGTGGCATTTCTGGGACGTTTAAATCCTCTAGGCGTCATTTTTGCTGGCATCTTGTTAGCGATTAGTTACATTGGCGGTGAAGGTATACAAATCGAGTTAGGTATTTCTAGCAAGATCACTCAGATGTTTCAGGGCATGTTGTTATTCTTTATTTTGATGTGCGATACGTTAATTTTATATCGACTTAAATGGATTAGTGCTAAACCTAATCAACACACCGTAGGTCACACATCATGAGCCCTTACGAAGCAATACTTCTAACCATTATCACGGCGTCTACACCTTTGTTGTTAGCGGCTATTGGCGAGTTGGTGGTTGAACGTTCAGGGGTACTTAACCTTGGCATTGAGGGTATGATGGTGATGGGAGCCGTATGTGGCTTTGCTGCCGCCCATGTCACAGGATCAGCCTGGTTAGGCGTTATTGCAGCTACCTTTGCAGGTATTGCCACCTCTTTGTTATTTGGCTTACTCACGCAAACTTTAATGACTAATCAAGTGGCAACGGGTTTAGCAATTACGTTGCTAGGGTTAGGACTTTCGGGTTTAATTGGTAGTGGATTTGTAGGTTTACCAGGGGTAAAGCTAGCCAATGTGTCTATACCATGGTTATCAGATTTGCCATATGTAGGTCGATTAGTATTTGGCCAAGACCCGTTAGTTTACATTTCAATCGCTTTAACTGTTGGCGTAGCTTATGTGTTAAATCACACCCGTGTAGGTTTAATTATTCGTGCTGTTGGACAAAATCATGCCTCTGCCCACGCTTTAGGCTATCGAGTCATCGCAGTCCGTTACGCTTGTATTGCTTTTGGTGGTGCGACATCTGGCCTTGCTGGGGCCTATTTGTCCTTGGTATACACACCACAGTGGATAGAAAACATGACCGCAGGTAGGGGCTGGATTGCGCTGGCATTAGTGGTATTCTCTACTTGGTTACCGGCTAGGTTAGCTGCTGGTGCTTATTTATTTGGTGGCGTATGGATTTTGGGGCTCTATGCCCAAGGTATGGGTGTAGGTATACCGTCACAACTGTTATCTTCACTGCCCTACGTTGCAACTATTTTGGCGTTGGTTATTATTTCTACTAACCGACGTTTATCTTTGATCAATACCCCTGCCTCTTTAGGGCAAGGTTTTGTACCCGATCGTTAAGCCTGGCTTAAGGTCAATATTGTTGTAATATTTTAATAATAAATCATCATAATAGATGAGGAGAAATTGTATGAAGAAGTTAATTGTCGCCATTGTGGTTGTCGCAATAGGCTTAGCGTTCTATCTATTCCAACAAAAAGAAGTATTCGTTGAGGCTAAGGCTGAGAAACTCAAAGTGGGCTTTATTTACATAGGCCCTCCTGGAGACCATGGTTGGACTTATCAACATGACCAGGGCCGCCAAGCC
>CAJIZL010000003.1 GCA_905182035.1 Oceanospirillaceae bacterium ASP10-02a
AAAAACCCCACCGTGAAGAGCCGCTTTAAGCACTTCAACTTCTTTGGCTGCAGTAATGAGTATAACGTCTGTAGCACAATCGTTGGCTCGTAAATGGCGCAGGAACTGCATGCCATTTCCACTAGGGAAGTAAACATCCAACAGTAGTAGGTCTGGCTTGAAAATTTCCATTAACGCTTCTGCATCTGCAATACTGTGGGCAATGCCTACGAGCTCAAAGCCTTCTATGCGCTGCAAATAGGTTTGTTGAATTAGCGCATTTTGTGGGTTATCTTCAGCTATGATAACGTGAATGGGGGGTTGCTGTGTCATAAGCTTGGCGCCTGTTTGGGTACGCTAATCGTAACGCGGCTACCCCCTAAAGTAACATCTTCCATTGCTACGTAGCCCCCAAGGTGGCCAGCAAGCTTTTGTACCAAATGTAGTCCAATCCCGTGTTCTTCTCCATCTTTAGTGCTATAGCCTTTAGTGAAAATCAATGGCTGCAGTGCAGAGTCAATACCTGGACCTTGGTCTTCGATTTCAAAAATAAGGTCAGTACCATAATCCGTCATGGACAAAGAGACCTGTTTACCGTGGGCGTTTTCCATTAAGCACGCTTCCATGGCGTTATCGATAATGTTGCCTACCATGCTGACCAACTGGTCCATAGGTAGATGTGGTGGAAGATCACTCATGTGGCTTTCAGGGTCTATATATAGTTCTAACCCTAGTTCTTTAGCGCGATTAAACTTGCCCAATAAACAACCAGCTAGAATTGGATCGGGTACTGTATCCATTAATAGTTTGATAAGCACTTGGTGAGCTTGGTTTTCTTGCCCGATTAGTGATAACGCCTTATCTGATGCACCAATTTGAATTAAGCCTGCAATGGTATGAAGTTTGTTGGTGTATTCATGAGCCTGACTGCGTAGGCTCTCGGCATATTGTCGTATGTGTTTCAGCTGCTGGCTTACCAATTCCAACTCATCTTTAGGTCGAAAACTGGCTACTAAACCGATCACTTGAGTTTGGTGTAATAGAGGCAATCTGTTGACGATGAACGGCTTGTCGTTAAACCACACTTCTTGGTCAAATTGTGGTGCGCTAATCGTTTGATTATCTACCATGGGGCTGTTTGGAATGATCGTGCTGATGTTTTGACCTAGCCATTGTTGCTCGGTATTGAGGTCAAGAAAATGCAATGCGGCTTTGTTGATGGTGGTCACTTCGCCCTGTGCATTGGTCGTGATAATGCCTTCACGAACAGACTCTAAAGTGGCATTGCGCTCTTGATAGAGTTGCCCAATTTGTTCTGGTTCAAGCCCAAAGATGGCTTTCTTAAAATGATTAGCAAACCACAGCGCTGTTATAAGGCTAAACCCAAAACCCGCAAGAATAGCCCATAGCAAGGTGGCTCGGTAGCTATTAATGACTGAATCTATGTTATCTAGCAGGTAACCTACGGACACCAGCCCAACGATGTCCTCGCCATCGTGGCTAAATATGGGTGCGCGGGCGCGCATAGACCAACCTAAGCTACCCTCTGCCTTGGAAATAACTGCTAGGCCTTGGCTCAGAGTTGGACTGATGTTGTCATTATCATCGTCCATCATAGATGCGCCTAATTTCGCGGTATTAGGGTGGGACAAGCGCAAGCCCAGACGATTGCCAACAACTACAAACCGAGCATTGGTTTGCTGTGCGAGTGTTAGACTCAAGGGTTGCAAGTAACTTGAGTCATTATTTTCCACTGCAGTGGCCACTTCTGGCATGGCGGCTATTGTCTTAGCCACATGCAAGGTCTTAAGGCCGATTTCATCATTGAGAGATTGGCTAAGGTATTGCATTGCAAACCAGCCAAGCATGCTGGTTTGCAATAACGCCATAAGGCCCAAAATTAGCATCATACGGCTTTTTAAATTAAGTCGACGGAAGGGCAATTTAAGGGATTTTACTGTTATTTCCATGGTTACATACTACTTAATTTGCATAGTTATTGCATGTGAACATTATGACCAAAATAAATTTTAAGCCCTTTAAAGTGTTTACTGCCATAAACTGTTCAGACATTAAAACTCTAGTTATTCTGCGGCTGCAAAACAAAAAATAACTGAGGAATAATTATGTTACAACAATTTAAAACTAAGCAACGTATGTTGCTTACGGCAGCATTGATGAGCGGTCTACTTGGTGCGGGTGTAGCTCACGCTGAAATAGATTCCATCCATTTCCTGATACCAGGTGGCGCAGGTGGTGGCTGGGATGGTACAGCTCGTGGAACAGGTGAAGCTTTAACTAATGCTGGGTTAATAGAGACCGCTTCCTATGAAAATATGTCCGGTGGTGGTGGTGGTAAAGCCATTGCACATTTGATCGAAACTGCTCAGCAAGCTCATGGCACATTGATGGTTAACTCCACACCTATCGTGATCCGCTCGTTATCTAAAGTATTCCCCCAGTCGTTTCGCGACTTAACGCCCATAGCTGCAACAATTGGCGACTTTGGTGCTTTTGTAGTGAAAGCTGACTCTAAGTACCAGAACTTTAGCGATGTAGTAGCAGATTACAAAACGGATCCTCGTTCAGTCATTATTGCGGGTGGTTCTGCTCGTGGCAGTATGGACCATTTGGTTGCAGCCATGGCCTTTAAGGCTGCTGGAGCTAACCCAAATAAGGTGAAATACTTGGCTTTTGATGGTGGTGGTAAAGCGATGGCTAGTCTTCTATCTGGTGAAGCAGGGTTGCTTTCAACAGGTTTTAGTGAGGCTTTAGCTTTGGCTGCAGCAGGTGAAGTACGTATCTTGGTGATGACAGGTGACCAACGTTCAGATGCCGCTCCAGGTGTACAAACGCTTAAAGAGCAAGGTTATGATGCTACCTTCGTCAACTGGCGCGGATTCTTTGGTGCCCCTGGTTTGTCTGATGCAAAAGCTGACGAATATGCCCAAACTCTTGCTAAAATGTATGATACAGCTGAGTGGGAAAAGGTACGTGCCCGTAACGGTTGGACTGAGACCTTCAAACCTCGTGGTGAGTTTGTTACTTTCCTAGAGCAGCAAGAAGAAGTGGTAGGCGACCTAATGCGTGAGCTGGGCTTCCTTTAAGTTATCGCCACTATTTATAGTGGATAGCAGTATGGTTGAGCCGGCGCTCATAGGCGCTGGTTCAAGCTTTTTTTCTTTAACGAGGGTTTAACACATGAACCTTACTAAAGACCGCTTCGGTGGATTATTGTTCTTATTAGTATCAGCGACTTACGGCTACTATGCCGCAGACATTCCCCTACTCCCAGGGGATAAATTTGAGCCTTTTCACGCCCAAACGATGCCGTATTGGCTGTCTAGTTTAGGCATCTTTTTTTCCTTTTTATTGATTGGTTTAAAACCTGCTCCACCATCCGAAAACGAGTCAATATCCAACTCCAATCTAGTGCTTATGTTAGGCCTAATGGCTTTCACATTTGCGTTCTCTATAGCCTTGCCTTGGTTGGGTTTTCCCATCACTACAAGTATTTTTTTAGCCTCAAGCTACTGGCTGTTAGGCGAGCGTAGACTCAAAATGCTGTTGTTTGCTTCTGTGCCGTTTGCTTTGGTATTTTGGTTGTTATTAACAGAAGTGTTGGATGTGTATATTGCGCCAGCGCGGTTTATTTTTTGGTAGGAGTAGGGCATGTTTGAAGGGGTATTTACTGGTTTATCAACGGCGCTAATGCCATTTAACATTATGATGGTTGTTGTAGGTTGTTTTGCTGGCACTTTTATTGGCATGTTGCCAGGCCTTGGGCCAATATCAGCCGTTGCTTTGATGATACCAATCACCTATACCTTAGATCCGTCATCAGGCATTATTTTAATGGCAGGAGTTTATTATGGTGCAGTATTTGGTGGGTCAACATCTTCCATTCTAATCAATGCGCCAGGTTGTGCCAGCACCTTAGTGACAACCTTTGATGGCTACCCGCTTGCACAAAAAAATCAGGCAGGTAAGGCGTTGGCCTTGGCGGCCTATTCTTCTTTTTGTGGTGGTACCGTAGGTGCAATCATCTTGATATTTGCTGCTCCAGCACTGGCCAGCGTGTCATTGAGTTTTCAGTCGTCTGATTATTTTGCTTTGATGGTGCTAGGCCTTACATCTGTTGCTGCCTTTTCTGGTAAAGGTCAGGTAATCAAAGCGATGATGATGACTGTATTTGGCTTAATGATCGCTACAGTAGGTAACGACGTCATTACCGGTGCACCAAGATATACCTTTGGTCAAATGGATTTAGTGGATGGCATAAGCTTTTTATTGTTAGCCATGGCTACTTTTGCACTGGCTGAAGTCATGATGACCATTATGCGTGGCAAAATGTTCTCAACAAGCGAAACTATGCAACCAGTGGCCCTAAGCAGTATGAAGCTTTCACTGGATGAAGTGAAAGAAGTGGCTCCAACTATCGCTCGCTCGTCTGTTTTTGGTTTTATTGTAGGTGTGTTACCAGGGGCAGGTGCAACCATTGCTTCGTTTTTGGCCTATGGCTTAGAGCGGAACTTGGCACCAGAACGGTTACGTAAAATGTTTGGTAAAGGGGCATTGCGAGGACTAGCGGCGCCAGAATCTGCCAATAATGCAGCTTCTACAGGTTCTTTTGTTCCCTTGCTCACTTTAGGTATCCCAGGCTCAGGAACCACAGCTATCATGCTGGGGGCGTTAATTGCTTATGGTATTCAGCCAGGCCCACGTTTGTATGTTGATCACCCAGATGTGTTTTGGTCGGTTATCATATCCATGTATTTTGGTAACTTGGTGTTGTTGGTTTTGAACTTACCTTTAATTCCCTATATCTCTAGGTTATTGGCCATTCCTCCACAAATATTAAACCCATTGATTATTTTCTTTTCGATTATTGGTGTTTATTTGGTTAGTTTTAACACCTTTGATATTCAAATGATGGTGTTTATCACGCTGATAGCGGTTGGCCTAAAAATGCTCGACTTCCCGATGGCGCCTATGTTGCTTGGCTTTATTCTGGGAGGTATGTTGGAAAAGAACTTGAGTAGAGCATTAGTTGTTAGCGATGGCAGCTTTGACTTCCTATGGAACCGTCCTCTGACTTTCTCTATTATGTGTATTACTTTGATCATTTTATTATTGCCTTGGCTGCTGAACTTAGGAAGGCGACTCGGCACGAGGCTGTTAAGCGCTGCAGATTAACCACTTTGAGACAGTCGAATGCCAGAGTAATTATACTTAGTGAAACTTGGCAACCGGATCTAACAAAGATGTTGAAGATGCTTTTGTAGCAATAAGATAGCGTGCAACTAACGACAAGACTTGAGAGCGTATTTGCTCTTTATGAATTTCCATCTCAGGCCTCAGTGTATCCAACTCGCATGGGCGACACGGGTAAAGTTTCCACCCAAAATACCTCCAATTTCAGACTCAGAAAGACCTCGTGCCTGCATGCCCTTCACTAGGTCTGGAATCTTTGATGGACCGGCATGTTCAATGTTAGGTGTATCGTATTGTTGGCCTTTGGGCCAGTAATCTGGCCGCGCTCGCAGGATAGCACCAAGATCAACGGAAACATCTGGAGTATAATCAAAGCCAAGCCCGACATGAGCTGGCCCAGCCAGATCAATTAGACGAAATAAATGGATTAATAATGACTCAGAGGTTGAGTCGTTGTTACCAACAAAAATTGCGAGTCCATTTAAACCTATAACACCACCTTTAGCAGCGCAGGCTTTAATCTGTTCATCTTTGATATTTCTTTGATGTAGCCAAACTGACGTTGGATTGGAATGTGAAAACACTACAGGCGTCCTTGAACGCTCAATCAGGTCCATGCTAGTTCGGTAGCTTGTATGGCTTGCGTCCACTATCATCCCAACGCGGTTCATTTCAGTCAAAATATCGATGCCAAACTCAGTCAGGGTAATGTCGACATCATGGCAGCCACCGGCTGCTAAGTTGTTTAAGTTGTAGGCAAATAGCATCTGACGCACGCCAAGGGTGTGATAAACTTCAACCATATTAATATCACCTCCCAACGCATTCATGCCTTCGATATCAAAGCTTATGGCAAGGCGCCCAGTGCGATGCGCATGATCTATATCAGCAAGATTTCCAGCCAATAAAAATCTATCGGAATGCGCCAGCAACCAACGCCGATAGGCAGCAAGCGTCGCCAACGTTTCATCACGTGACATTACGTCAAATCCAACATTGACGCTCAGATAATTGACACCGTCTTTACGCCAGTCCTCAAGGATATTAAGGTCCATGTCTGGTGATGGAAACAGTCCTGCATGAGCGTCCCAAACAAGAATTTCTTGCAACGTCTTTGTCATAAGGAATCCAGTTTAACATTGAGCATACCGTCGACGATCAAGCTGGCTAAACCACCCACCTGCAATCGCATAATATGACCACCTTGTGTTTTGATCCGTGTTGTCACACGGCTGGGGCGGCCAAGTTCTATTCCTTGTTCAGCCCGGACCTGCAAGCTTCCGTCATCACTTGGCTGAACCAGCCCTTTTTGTAAAAGATAGGTCGATAGGGCTGCATTTGTGGTGCCAGCTGCAGCTGATTCAGCCACGCCAACGGCTGGACAAAAATCCCGTACGTGAACATTGCAAGTTTGATCTACGACCTCGGTTGAAAAACTAGCCACTGTGTCCAATCCGTTGGATACACAGAACTTAGCAAGGGCTGAAAAATCAGGCTGAAGTTTGCGCATCGCGTCAAGATCACGCATTGGAAGGCAGAGGTGAATAAAATCGCCAGTGGCGACTTCTGGTGGCAATTCGTTAGACATGTCCTCAATACTAACACCTAATATGCCAGCCAGTTCTTCCAGATCGATTTTCACTGCTGCAAATTGTGCTTCTGCAACATCCAACATAACTTCTACTCTTCCTGCCTTCGTCCGGCGACACTCCACTGTCGCCTCCCCTTTAGGCAGATCAAGAACCGCCTTGTACCACCCATTGCCCTCACAGGGTAATAGTTTTTGTGCAACCAGTTGCGTTATCAGACAAACCGTCCCATGCCCACACATCGGTAACTCCATGACAGTAGAGAAAAATTGGACCTTAACCCTGTTATGGTTGATGGCGTTTACAAACACAGTGGCTGGCGCTCCAATTTCACGTGCAATTCGAACCCGATTTGGGATGGAGATATCTGAGGCATGCAGGACAATAGCCGCCTGGCTACCGGAATATGGCACATCAGTAAAGGCGTCATACATCGAAAAAGGGACATTCGACGGCTGTTTGATCAATCGGTCTTGGATATTCATAAAAAATCCACACCTTTTGTCTGTCTATAACGGTTGGTGTTCTGCTGCCGACACTCTAGGAACCAGGGCTTTAACCAGATCCTTCATGTCAATCTGACCAATTGGGATTTCTCCTTCGACAACCCTAAAATTATACGATGTATTGCCATCAGAGAGGGTGATTAGAGATTCTAGAGTATCGTCTGGGCCGACATCGCCCGCATAGGTGATTTCCTGGTTCAAAGGCGTCATGACAGAACGGACCCGCAAAACACGCGCACGGTTAATGTCGCTTACAAAAGCCTCAATGTAGGGATCAGTTGGTGTTGTTAAAATGCTCTGGGGCTCGCCCTGCTGAATAACTGCACCATCTTTTAGAATAACGAGGTGGTCAGCCAATCGAAGGGCTTCATCGAGGTCATGGGTGATAAACACGATGGTCTTTTTTAATTCTACATGTAACTCAAGCAGCAGCTTTTGCATATCACTGCGTATCAAAGGATCGAGAGCAGAAAATGCTTCGTCCATTAGCATGATATCCGAGTTTGACGTTAGTGCACGGGCAAGACCAACCCTCTGTTGCATGCCACCAGAGAGTTGATGCGGATAGTGATTTTCATAGCCACCAAGTCCCACCCTATCGAGCCAAACATACGCCTCCTTATGGCGCTCACTTTGGCTTATGCCACGCACCTCCAATGCTAGTGCGGCATTATCAAGTACCGAGCGATGAGGAAGGAGTGCAAACTTCTGGAACACCATGGACATGCCTGTGCGGCGCTTTTCACGCAACGCTTCCGTCCCTAACAAGAGCGCGTCCTCACCATCGATCAGCACTTGACCATCAGTTGGCTCGATCAATCTGTTAATGTGGCGAATAAGCGTTGATTTGCCAGATCCAGACAGCCCCATTACCACGGTAATGGCACCCTCTCGAATATCGATTGAGATGTTTTCTAGACCCAACACATGGCCAGTCTTTGCAAGCAGTTCATCCTTTCCCATGCCTGCCTTGACCTGTTCCAGTGCAGAAGCAGGATCGGAACCAAAAATTTTATATAGATTACGAATTTGAATTTTGGGGGCCTGAGCCATTATAAGTACCTACCTATCTATATGTTTGACCGGAAGATACGCGGGCAATCGCCGCCTTTGACACTCGATCGAGAATAACAGCCAGCAGCACAATACCTAGTCCTGCGATCAGACCAACTCCCAATTCAAGATTACGAATACCCCGAAGTACAAGAACACCTAAACCAGGTGCAGAAACCAGCGATGCGATCACCACCATAGCGAGGCTCATCATTATAGTTTGGTTTACCCCCGCCATAATATTGGGCATTGCGAGCGGGATCTCAACCCCAAGCAGTTTCTGCTTGGGCGACATACCGAAGGCGTTGACCGCCTCAACAACATCTTGATCAACGAGCCTAATCCCCAGGTTAGTAAGCCGGATCACTGGCACGATGGCATAGACAATAATCGCAATGCCGTAGAGTTTTGGCTCAGTCACGCTGAACAGGAAGATCAGCGGGATCAAATACACAAATGTTGGCAGTGTTTGAAGCAGATCAAGCAATGGGATCAAGGCCCTTTCTAAGGGATTGGATTTGGCCATAGCAATTCCTATTGGGACCCCAAATAAAATACATATACCTGTACAGACAGTAATAATTGCAAGCGTTTGCAGTGCAGCATCTAGGTGATCTATAAATCCTAGAAACACAAATGATAGGGTTACGAAAGCTACGATATTGACCGAACGACAGACGTACCAGACCAACCATAATATTAACGGAATAATGATCCACCAGGGCGTAGTTAAAAAGCTGAACAAGGCGAATTCCAGAAGCCAAGACAGTGGCTGGGTAAGTGGATCCAGTACTGATTTCAAGACGTCTTTAATGTTAAGAAACCCAGTCTCTACTGCCGCTGTGAAGTCTCGTGACTGAGGAAATGAAGAGCACGCCTGATAGAGTTCATCCATCGACGGGAACGGAAAAACTGGCCCAGTGTTCGCAGTGTCTGGGTTGGTTTTAGCTAACAGGCTGGCCATCGATACGTTTGCACTACCGGGCTCTGCGTCACACCAAACCCTTAATCCTAGACCATTAAATAGGCTGTCATAATATGCCATTTTTTTAATTCTCTGAGCAAAATGAAGGCACACATGCTGTGTGCCTTCATTGGTTTACTGCATGTCGGATAGCCTACTGTAGGAGTGCCGAAAGCTTTCCGCGTGCTGCATCATTTACCCAGCCGCCCCAAACATCTTGTTGCGTTGATAGGAAGTAAGCAGCCGCTTCTTGTCCCGTGGCATTATTAGCATCTTGCCAAGCGAGAAGGCCATTCATCATCTTGTTGCTGAAAGACAGGTGGCGCATCAGGTCAGTTTCTGCTGGATGCGACAACTCAAAGGCCCCTGTGACCACAGTCGTTACAACACTACTTGGCCATGATCCAAGCTTAGGCGTATCGCATTCCAGATCAGCATTACAGGGATGTGCAACAGGATCATGAGGACCCAAATCCACTTGTGTCATGGGGTATTTTCCCAGAACCGTGCTGGGTGACCAATAGTAGCCAAACCATGGCTCCTGCGCAGTATAGGCCGAACCGATCGACGCAGCGAGGGTCTCGCCTGATCCATGGACAAAATCTTGAATACCTGCAGCCTCAAAGCCACCGGCCTTGGCCATTTGTGAAGCCACAACCTGACACGTCCAGCCAACAGGGCAGTTATGCATTCTGTTTCCAACCAAATCTGGGTTGGCTAACAAACCTTCGATGGTCAACAGCTCAGGATGAGCCTCTGCCAAATAGTCTGGGATCCACAGACCCTCAACACCGCCGTCTGAAAGAACTGGTGTCAATTCCTTGATCTTACCAGCTTCGAGAAGTGGCACGTAGGCTGGCGCAGAGTTTGTCCAGATTTCGGTCAGTATGTCTGGCTTACCAGTTTCCGTAACTGAAACCAGTGCCGGTGTAGATGCAGATGGTATGATTGTCACATCGCAGCCATATCCTTGTTCAAGCAAAAAGGTAGCGACCTGAGTCACAATGATTGCTGAGCCCCAATCCATTTCGGTAATAGATATTTCACCACACTCTTGGGCCTGTGCCGTTCCAGCAACCAAACTGGTTGCCAAGGCACATGAAAGTGCCAATTTTTTATTATTTTGCATAACATTCTCACTTTTTAGTTAGTCTACGAATACCCTACTTTAAGTTACAACTCTTCAACAGTGTTAGTGAATCAGCGTTGACTACAAACACTAAACCCTTTCACCAATGATTTTTTTCACATTACCTTCAAAGCCTGAAGACTTTTTTAGACGGTACTATCAGTAACAAACTAAAAATAGCATAGCTTCAAGCCGATAATCAAATCCCATGACTATTACTTATTTTAAAAAATTACACTTCTATTCATAAAGGACATTTAATTTCATTTCAACGCTGAGGTAAAGTCAAAAAACAGTGGCCTATACGTAACGATAGCATCACACATAATTGAGTCTCTCGCAATTGGGTAGGCTCCGAGTATTGCAAAGCACTAACACAAGGACACTAAAACTCCCAAGATACAGGAAGTGTCTAGCAGTTGCTTATAGAGTGGCTGCACCGATTGTTAGTGATTACCGATTTAGAGTGGTAGGATTCTTACAGACGAACCGAGGATAAATGATGAAATGTAAAATTATTCTGGCGATGGCAGCTTTTATTGCCAGCAACGCTTTAGCCCTTGAAATCACTAACTACAGCACTCAAGCGGGGGGAACTCTTCACAATGTAACTGTAGCATTTGACGATTTGGACAACAGTGCTGAGGTTCGCTGCGTCATTAAAAAATTAGGCAAACCTGTTGGAATGAAGGATAAAGTTCTTAATGGGGTTGGAACAATGGTGATCAGGATTGATGGGGGAATAGATTCAGACACCTCGGTAGAATGCCTGACACTTCCATAGTTTTATTATCTATATTCTGTATCGAAAGTCACTGTCGAGAAGGGGTTATGAAAATGCATTTTGTTCCTCATCAATGCAGTGGTGGCTCCTGCCGAAGGTCAAGTCTATTGGCGGCTACAATGGATTGAGAATTATCCTTGGCTTCCTTCTCTGCAACTCTTGTTTAACTTTTTTTTGTTCCTCATCGATTGCATGCAGCACTTGAACTAAAGGTTGAAAATTATATAGGTTGGTCAAATTCCCATTATTATCTGGACTTTTTCTACGATGAACCCGGATGAATCCGGTCCAATCTTGGGGTAAGAGCCGCTCCAAGCCATTAGGCTTCCCATCCCGGTGTGATAGTGAGCGGATATTATTTTGAATTGTCTTCTCTGTTTTTCCCAACATTTTTGAAATTGTCTTTATAGATGGGTAGGCAGCGTGTGCGCCGTCCACCCAAAATTTCATCAGGGCTAAAAGCACATTCAATTCGGAAGAGGTAATTTGCAAACGTCCTTGATGTTCAAGCAACAAGTTAGGCACGGCTACCCAGCCACAGTCAATAACACCCTTATCCCATTTACGCTCTAACTGTGGCAACTCAAAGTTGTTCGTTGCTATTTTCTCCATCTAGCCCTCACGTAAAAAATGACGCCCTAAATCAGTAGGTTGGTATTTCACATCGTATAACTCATAGGTACCAATAGGGTATAGATAGTTATACCATATATAGCGAAATTATTTATACCCCAGTGGTCAATATTTTGGTAATATATAGCAACTAATATGCTGCCATACTGAGCCGTAAAACACATCTGAGGAATATGTATGCGAGATGGGAAACTAAAAAAATGAAAAAACTAGGAAACACGTACATCATTGAATGATTGGATGAAATGATTATAACGGCAGTTCAGCAGTTGCAACATTAAACTGCGAGAGAACTACACCATAAGATGTTACAACACACGCTAGGCTAAATATGTATCTTGGTCACACCTAGCAGTCACTTAGATCCTTATCATCCAGTCCAGCAATGATCTATTCCAGAGTGCCTTAACCAGACGATGACAATTATTTTCATAGTTGATGAGCAGTGGATGCAAAACTGAAGGCCAGTGATTTAAATTACGCACATACACGCCAGTTTGATTTTGAGGCTCAAGTTTTTTGAGAACTTCTGTTGCTGCCATGGAAACAATATACTGGTTAGGAACGCAATCCATGCCTCGATAAGCCGTTGTCAAATAATCCAGATATTCCTGTGTTGGTTTGAGATTATTGGAGGGCGTAACTGCTCGGTAAAAGTAAAACTGCGAACCCTGGTATTGTTGGAAAATTTTATCATGAACCTTTAAAAATGGCGCTCCTTCAAAATAGTCCATCCTTTTTGCATCACTTTCTCTGATCAGATACATCTTGCCGTAGACTCGGTCACCCATTGTGGCGTCCGCTGAGGCGTAACCGTGGTCCTTATAAAAACCACGCTGACTGAAATTTAATGAGGCATTTTCTAGAACGTAGTCGAAGGTTTCATAAAATGAGATACGCCTTAGGTTTAATATTTCAGGACTTAGATTAGCGCCGAAAGCAAAATAATAGATCCGCTTATCACTACAAGGTCTTATAAGCCTTAAAAAAATGGACCATTCAAACCCTAGTTTCCAGAAAATAATACGTAACAAAACTAACCGCCTTTCATGTCTATTAATATTCCCATCTGGTTGCTCCATGTTTTTGGGAGTTGTTAGAACCATATGACTGGATTACGGTCCGTTGGTGTTACGTTTGTTGCACTCCTGTGGGGTGAGCGATGCCGTCTATCATTAACTGTGGAGACTCGCCAACGCCGATTAACTCTGGCCGACCCTTCAAGTAGTTCTCCATTTTGGGTAGTTCTGTCATAGCTGCAGTAAAGGCTTCTAATCGCGGGAATTCTTTGATTAGCATTGGATCAAGTTGTTTCGATAAGTCCAAATGGTGAAAGGCAGCAAATTCCGCGGCCCTGGGCGTATTGTCTGTAAAGAACTTTGAGCTATTTTCCAGCAGGCAGTTCTGTAACTGTTGGAAGCGAGCAGACAAGGCTGGACGCATTGCATCTCTCTTTGCAACAAAATCATCTCCAACTGCAAAGTTTATCGTTGGGTTTAGTGGAGAAAATAGTTCTTGAGAACTTTGCAAAATAGCATCAGCTTTGGCAGCTTCTATTGGATTTTCAATATGGATACCTGCCTTTTTTTCAAGAAAATTTAAGATCGCAATACTTTGGCAGATTTGGTGCCTGCCATCCACTTCTAACATTGGCAGCTGATTGAAAACTAATTGTGATTTAGCATTGGCCCAAGTATCTCCAAAATACTCCCAAGCCATCACATAGTCATACTCAATTCCATTGCATCTCATCAGCATTTGAGGAGCTTCTGCTAGAGCGCGCATCTTAAAGTAAACGAGTTTCAAAGACATTTTTACATCCTCATAGTCCATAAAAGATTAACTGAAAAATATATCCTATGCAATTATCTACCATACCCCCTACTAAGCTCGGTATACATATTAAAAGCAAAAGGCTAGACATGGATTTACACAATCAGAAGTAGCTATAGGACCTCCAAAACAGCACCTCGAGATTACTAGTTGGTGCTGTTAATTGTGCTCATGGGTTTAAGATTGTACAAGTTATAAGTTGAAATCAGTGAAATAAAATTGCCTTTAGTTTTACTAATGTTTGTAGAGCTCGTTATTCAGTTAGCAACCAGTTGACAAAGTGTCGCTTTGCTGGCAGCGTATCCTTTGCGTTGATCTCTACTAGGTAATAGCCCCACTCAGAAGTGAGGCTGAATGAGCGCAAAGCTGTAAACTAGATCTTACCAAGTTTGATATTAGCTTGCGCTTTCCACGCCCTGTACCCTTTAAACCCAAAAACAATACTTGAGCATTAATGTAAATGAAAATTGAACAAGTGACCCCCGCTATAGGTGCCGAAATTTCTGATATTTGCCTCAATAACCTAACTCCAAAAGATTGTGATGAAATCTATGAAGCGCTCATAGTGCACAAGGTTATTTTTTTCCGTGATCAAAACCTCACACCAGATGGACACTTAACCTTTGCCAAAAGCTTTGGTGAGCCAGAGCCACCTCACCCAATCTACCCAAGTATTGAGGGTTATGAAAACATTGTGTTGCTAAAAAGTGGTGCTGGTAGCAAACCAGACACTAATGATTGGCACAAGGACCTGACCTTTAAGCCAAACCCGCCGTTCACAAGTATTTTACATGCGATTGAAGTGCCTGATGTGGGAGGCGATACCATGTGGTCTAACACCAACGCCGCATACGCTGCGTTGCCTTCAATGTGGCAAGATTACTTAGCAGGCATGGAGGCTATCCATGACATCGGCACCTTTAGGAATGACCTGTATCTTAATGGGGGTATTGAAGCTGTAAACGATGGCCTTAAAAGCACTGGTTCTGCAGTGCATAAGATTGTTGATACCCACCCCGTGACTGGGCTCAAATACCTTAATATTAATCAGTCGTTTACGCGTCATATTATAGGTGAAGTTCAAGGCGAGAGTGACCGAATACTGCAATACCTCTACCAACATATGGCCAAGCCAGAGTTTCAGGTACGTTTGCGTTGGCGTAAGAATACTGTTGCCATGTGGGATAACCGCATTACCCATCACTATGCAATTTGTGACTACTTACCTAAAGTAAGGCACATGCAGCGGGTAACAGTTTTACACGATAAGCGCGAGCATTAAGTCTTTCGGCTTGAGGTGTCTAGGCCCAATCACCTCAACTGTTTGGATGGCTTGGCACCGGTGCGCCATAAACTGCGGAATTGGTAACCCATCTTACAGTGGCCAGTTAACAAATCCTTTATGGAGGGTTATAGCTAGTCATAGCCATAGACTCTGGCGTTTTAGTTTGTCCGCCAGGTCAACTAATAACATATGTGGTACGGTAAGTGCAGCGAGACCAATAAATGTTATTTTTATCAGTGCAGTGGTTAAAGACTCCTGAAAGACCATAAAAATTACTAATGTGGTAATCCAGGCTATCAGACTATAGGCGACTGCTTCAATAAGACTTCGCCGGCGTTCACTTCCTTTATCAAGGCTTCTCCATATGCGCAATGTATGGCTGCGGCTATGCCACAGACAAAAATACAGGGCAAAGCTGATGAGTGGCGACAGAAACCATACCAATATTAATACTATTATTAGATTAAGTAATGGTTTCCGCCATACTGGGATTAAAACTGCATAGACAAAGTATGCAGCGAAGCATACAAGCCATGGTAAAAAAAGCATGCCGATAGCATTGATAAGCATATCTGCCCCCACATCACCCACTAAAAGAGTAAAAAGCGGTTGCACGCTGTCGGGCTGGAGATTAGGAATAGCAACAGGTACTAAACCGCCATGGGCGGTCAATGGCAGCCATCGATAGGACAGCTTTTTTGCAATGGTGGCTTGGGTATTAGCAATATCACTACTGCCAAAATGCAGTGCTGAAATTGTTAGGAATACTGATAAACCCAGCAATGGCCAATGCGACCAAACCCAAACTACCAAAGCTGCCAGAAAAATATAACTCAGATTAAACCCAAACCATGCAATTAAGCCCTTAGGCCAACCGATACGGCGTGCTACAGCGCCATCTAGGCCACCATGGGGTACACCAATAAGCAGCACTGCGCTTATGGCGATTAGTTCCATATTAGTCATGGCTAAAAATTTGACTCAGAGCTGACTTTATAAACGGCCATTTGGGCATAGCTTGCATTACTTTTGCCCATTCGAGAAAACCCGCGTCGCCAAGCATAAAAAGCGAAAATTGCTCAGCATTAAGGGCTTTAGCCGTCGCCATAAAAAAACTAACACCCTGATCTGGCTGTGCATTAAGAGCACGATTAAAGACCTTATCCATAAACATTAATAGCCTTGAAAATGGCTTCGGTACGTTGCGTTGACCTGCATTAATAGATTGTGCCAACTCCGCCATCTGCCTTTGAATAGTGCTAAAGGCATAACCAGAGGATAACCTTACGGCGCCACCATTGGCCCCAATGTTATTCACCTCAGGGTTATATGGCTGCTCTGTTGCCATGGAAATGACGCCATACTCCTCTCTCAATTGAGATTTGACCTGAATGTTATGCTCAGCAAGCCACCCTGTTATGGCGTTACGATACCAACCTTTATCTTCTAGATGGGTCGAAATCATAGTTGATTCCACTAGCAAATGACGATCTGAATAGGGCAGCACATAGATAAAGTGTAGCCCCCGGGATTGGTCGACGCGAAAGTCCATCAAAGTGGCGATATCAGCATTCTCCATAGGTTCTTTAAGGCTTATCTCCCACCCTAAAAAATGTTGGCGTAAACTATTCTCACCCATTGTGGGTGGGCGGCTATCATAAATAGTTTTAGCGCTATAGCGTTGACCATTAGCATTAAATTGACCACCATTACCCTTTGGCACTAGATTCTCAACTGGTGATCTAACTAGACTTGTGGATTTTTTTAAATTGGTTTCGCAGTGCTCTAGGTGTTTTTTTGCACTCAGGCAGGTGTAGCGATATTGATTGCTGTGGTGAATAATTTCGTCATTATGATCAATGATACGCCATCGATCCCAGCTACCTTGGATGGATTGGCTAAACTCTTTTAACTGCGGTGGATGTGCCCAAAAGGCCCAGCAACAATCTCGCTCAGCCGCAGTTTTTGGTTCAAACACTGTGGCCGATAAACCATTTAGTCTGGTCGCCAATGCCATACCTGAACTGCCGCCACCAATAATAGCGATATCTAGCTCTATAATTTTAGCTGGGATGGACACCGGCCAATCCCTGTAGATGTTGGTGTAGCTTAGTTTGATGGGGGGGGACCTTTTTTGGTCTTAAATCCGCCGTGCTGCGGAGGCTAAGTAGCACTTTTTCAACACCTGTTACCATTACACGGCCCTTCCACCAAGCCACTTTACGGCGTTTAAGTACCCAACCAATTTGGCGATAAACGCGCAGTGCTATGGCGATGGCTAGCCTTGACCTAAAGGGTAGCAGGCGTATGCCAAGCTGTGCACTGGCATAATACTGCTCTGACAGATCCAATAAACGGTCGATCGCTTGTGCCACTGGCTGTTGGCAATTAACACCTGCCTCTGCAATCTGTTCTGGGGTAAAATTAGCCCAACTAGCAGGTAGATAACGACGATTCATCTGTGCGTCTTCTAACACATCGCGGGAGATGTTGGTGAGCTGCATTGCAATCCCCAAGTCAATAGCGAAGCTGTCGGCGCGGGGTTCGTTGCAGTTCAGCACGCGGCACATCATCAGTCCAACGGTACCTGCAACAGCATGGCAATAGCGAAGCAATTCGGCTTCATCAATTACGGCTGTGGGGTTTTGGTCCGTAAGCATGCCACCGAGTAGTTCAGCAGCTGCACTGAGTGGGATATTATGTGTGTTAGCTAATTCAATAAACGCTTCAATTTCGGGTCCAGCAGCTACATTTTCACCAGCCAGACGTGCGCGAATATCTTCAAGTGATTCATGCCGGTCAGGAAGGTCACCATCTGCTAAATCATCAACATAGCGACAGAATAAGTAAAGTCGTGCAGCACGCTCGGCTAGGTCAGCACCAAGGAATTTGCTGGCCCAGTAAAATGATTTGCCATGGCGGGCGAGTATCTGCTGTGGCTGTGAATTATTAGAACGCAAATGGCTTGGTTTAGGAGTTGTCATAATTTAGCCACCCGAACCAACCTCAACACCTGTAAGGAGCTCTTCAACCACCTTAGCAGAGCTAACAACTCCCGGTAATCCAGCACCAGGGTGTGTGCCAGCGCCAACAAAGTAGAGGTTCGCCACTGCCTTATCACGATTATGAAATCGAAACCAAGCCGACTGAGTAAGCCGTGGTTCGATAGAAAAACCAGCGCCATGCATGGAACGGTAGTCTTTAGCAAAGTCTTCTGGAGTCATCCAAAACACCTCTTCGATCACAGAAGATAGGTCTGGCAGTATGGTCTCCTCTAAAGCAGTGACAATGCGGTCACGAAGCGCCTCACCTTCGGTTGCCCAGTTTACATTACCCTGCAGGTTTGGCACTGGACAGAGCACATAAAAGGATTCACAACCTTGGGGTGCAAAGCTTTTATCAGTAGCTGTAGGGCGATGCACATAGAGGGAAAAATCTTCACTCATGTGCTTGGCATCAAAAATTTCTGCCAACAGTTGTTTAAATCTTGGTCCCATCCAAATGCTGTGATGAGCAACATTGGGGTACAGCTTTTTGGTGCCAAAATAAAGCACATAGAGGCCCATACTATAATGTTTCTTTATACTTGGCAGGCGTAGCTTTTTCTTAGGTAAAAGATGTTGATAGCAGGTTTCGGGGTCACCACCAAACACAACAATATCAGCATTTGTTACTTGGTTATTATTGAGACGAACACCTGTCGCACGATTATTTTCAAGCATAATCTCATCAATATCAGCATTGAGTTGGATAGTTATGCCATGGCGTTCCATAAGTGAAGTCAGTTCTTCCACTAGCTTGCCAGTTCCACCCATACAGAAAAATACACCCCAACGACGTTCAAGATAGTGTATCAATGTGTAGATAGCAGTTGTCTTAAAGGGATTACCTCCTACCAGCAGGGGGTGGATTGAAAATGCTTGGCGAATAAGTGGGTGCTTAAGATGGCTGTTAACCATTTGTGAAACAGTTTTATAGCATTTAAGCATCAGCAGGGCTGGCACTTGCTTGATCATGTCCCAGATGCGGGTAAAAGGCCTGTGCACTAATTGCCTAAAGCCCACATTATAGACTTTTCTAGACTTCTCCAGCAGCCTTAAATAACCATTTGCATCATCCAGATTAAACCGCCGAATCTCGGTTAACGTGTCTTCAATGCTGGCTCGGTAATCAAATTGGCTACCATCAGCAAAGTGAAACCGATAAAAGGGATCTAATGGTACAAAATCCAAATGGTCAGTGAGTTTCTCATCGAAAAGTTCGAAAAGCTCATCGAACAGGAATGGGGCAGTAATAACCGTAGGGCCTGCATCATGACGGTAGCCACCGCGTTCAAATACCTGTGCTCGCCCACCAAGGCTGCCCAAGCGTTCCATTAATGTAACGTCGTAGCCTATTGCTTTGAGTCTTAATGCTGTTGCTATACCAGCGAAGCCTGCCCCAATAACCACTACCGTTTTACCGGCTCCAAACGTTTTTGATGTCAAGCGATTTGCCCTTGGCGTTTTATTTCTGTTTTCTGTTTTACAGCAGCCACTAGGCCCTGGGTTACAGCATGTAATTGAATAGGCAATAAGCTCACTGACTGTTCGGCTTGCAATAGCCAGTAATCTACCAACTGATTGGCCTCAAGAATTACATCACTGGAGGCGATGCAGCGCTGCCAATGGGCCAGTTGTTCGGTATCTTCTGATTGATACCAGCGGACAAACTCTTCCCGATGTGTTCCTTGCTTGGCAAACAGACCAATCACTAGATTAGGTTTGCGGCCGTCAAGATCGCTCGAACGATGGCTTGATGGAATTATATCGTCAATATCATTGCGGCCCTGGTAGGCTAGGGCGCAGAGGCCTATAAGATGCTCCAGACCAATAATATCTGTGCCTAGGCCAGCGGCAATAGCCGCCCCTTTGATGGGAGCAATCAATAGTGGTGCTGTCTTGCCTTTTGCAATATGCTGCCACTCGCTTAACTTAGCGCACTGGCGTTGGGTGATATCAGATATTTGGCCGCTGCAGGTTTTTTGCATCGACTGAGCTAATAAGGCCACTTGAAGGCTACTATATTGTCTGTTCTTGGCACCAAGCTCGAAGGCCTTAGCAATCATCCAGTCACCTAGGCAGAGCGCCATATCGGGCCCAAAATGTTGATGGATACTTTCTTGGCCACGTCTATGGGTACTGGCATCACTGATGTCATCATGAATAAGGGACGCGTTGTGCAGTAGCTCGCAAGCAGCTGCCCAATGTAAATTATCTAATGTGTTTAGGCCTAGGGATAGGCCACTGGTTAGTGCCAGGTGAGCTCTAAAAAATTTGCCTGGGTTCTTAAAGTGATACTTGGCTGCTGCAGTCAAGCTACTTTGTGGGTGCGGCATTTCACGCTTGTACAGAGCGTTTAGCTCTGTTAGCAAATTCAAACTATTGGTAATTTTTGTTGGGGACATTAATCGTACCCTTATAAAGTGCTGATTATTTTTAGTATGCTAAAAATGAAGAGCCAGCCAGCACAGCTGGCTCTTCTAAACTTCAATCAGATCAAATTATGCTTTAGATTCTGAATCTGCTACTGCAGCAGCCCAGATAATCACACCAAATGCGATCTTGTTTATAAAGTCGGCTAGGTTATAAACTATGTTGAGTGTTGCTGCATCAGCACCGCCGGCCATGTAACCAAAGAAGTAACCAATTGGGTAGATAGACCAACCGATAGTTACACAGATAAGCATCCACTTGTAAGCCTTCTGAACGTTGGCATTTGAAAGCCCAGCATTAATCTGGCTAGCTTCACCTTTGAAGATCTCCCAAACGATGAATGCCCAACCGGCCAGTCCGAGGATAAAGGCTAAAGTGACATTCATCATGTCTGCCTCGCCAGCAAAGCCGAAGCCCAACATAACAATAGAACCGAGTAGCAATCTCCAGAATACACGAACCGGCACTTTAGTTACTGCAGAAAGAACCAAGTAGAATTCAACCATTAACAATGGCACGGTCAGAAGCCAGTCAATATATCGTAATTCTGTTGGAGATGTTCCCGTAGCTACCCATACATCACGCATGTAGAAGTAGTGAACTGCAGCAATCAACGTAACCAAGCCTGATACTGTCAAAGATGTCTTCCACTTTCCTGCAACACGATCGCGCTCTATGAAGAAAAAAGCTGTAGCCGCAACAAGCGCCATGGAAATTAACCAAAAAGACATGCCAACCGGATCGGCGGCCGTTAAGTTATAAGTCATTTTTAACCTCTAATTTAATACTGTTTTTATTAGTGCCCGCCTGCTTTTTATTAAGTAAACAGACATAGCACTACTTTTAAAGCAAATCTAGATCTTCATATTTTAAGAATCTAGGCTAAATAATTTAGCCCTTTTTTAACGGCTTAGCTTTGGAATTACATTAATTTTACAAAAGTTGACTTGTTCTTACAGGCGATTAGATTGGCTAATAGAGGCCAGAGTGAGCAACCACGTAAGAACCCTAAACGATCTATTAAAAAGACCTAGTTCTAGTGGGAAATGGATTGGGTACCAAGAGGAAAATTAAATATAAATGACGGTTTATTTGACCGTTTTGTTTTATAGAACATATAAAACAGTATTTATAAAAAATAGCTTATAAAAGGAAATGGTGTGCCCGAGAAACGGCACGTTTATTTCCTATGCGGCCTGTAAGGTTCGAACGAACTTACCATGTTTGTTGTAAAGATTTAAAATAGTCAAAAAATACTTTTCTATTAGTTTGGAGGTAATTATTTCACTATTTGATAGCGGGTTTAACAGTTAAATACTCTCCCAAGGGAAGCTATCAAGACGTTCAGCACCTGCTGCAGTGACAAGAACCTGTGTTTCTAATTTAATTGACTCTGTGCCTTTTTCAGCTATCAAACTTTCTACACACAGCACCATGCCGGGTTCAAAAGTTCCCGAAGTGACGCGCTCACTCCAGTCAATATGCAGTGGCACAACTGGCCATTCATCAGCCATGCCCACTCCATGAGCAGCTAAAGAATAACGATACTCAACATGCTTAGCTGGGATGCGCCAACTTTTTTCATTAAACTCCAAAAAGCTTACGCCTGGTTTAATCAGAGCCACGTTATGTTCAATTTGTGTCAAAGCGGTTAAATATAATCGTTTTTGTGTATCATTCATCGGTTCGTATCCACAAACCCAACTGCGGGATAAGTCAGCGCAATACCCATATGGACCAATCATATCAGTATCTAGGCTGATCATTTCTCCCCTCTTAACTTCTCTATCTGAACATTCGCTATACCAAGGGTTAGTGTTAGGTCCGGATGTTAGGAGCTTAGTTTCTAGCCAATCACCTCCAGAGCGTGCATTTTCAAAATGAAGGTGAGCCCAGAGTTCGCGCTCAGTAACACCAGGAACTGAGTGCTCATAGACCCGAGCCAATCCAGCCTCACATACCCGAATGGTCCAGCGCATCAATTCAATTTCGTCTGGAGACTTAATCGCTCTAGACAGTTCGGTAATCTCAGTTCCGTTAACAACGCTTACCCCAAGTTTAGTTAGTTGATGAACTGCATTAAGTTCCAATGTGTCTGCTGCAAGGCGTGGTTTTTGAGTGCCATATTGATGCAACAAATCAGTGATCTCAACGGCCCAATCCCTTAGAAATATTTCAGCCTTGTCCCCGTGGGACATATAGATGTACGAAATTGCCGTACGCACTTCATCTACCCCGGGCAGGCCATTTGCTAAATGTGCACACCCCTTAAACTCGAATAGAATCGCTGGGCCACCGTTTAAAATCAGCGCATAGCGTATTGCATTATGTGCGGTCCACACTTGCATGTTAGAGCTGTCGAATGCATAGCGAATATTAATTGGGTCATACAGAAGCAAGGCGTCAACATCAGCCGATTGCATTTGGTCGCGTAATCGTCCAAGCCTATATGAGCGTGCACGATCTAATACATCTGCTCGTATAGGTGAAATAAGAGGAAGATCTGCACCTTTTGAATTCAAATAGGTAGCCTTACGGTCATCTTTAAAGAAAGCGTATCTGGTCATGGCATTCCCCTATTTACCAACTTAGTGTAGCCGCCAACCATAGGCATGTCTAATTTTGTAATAAGTCTAAGGTGCTGTGGCTTAAGTGGCATTGCCCCTTTTGAAGCTTAGCTGAGCATGAAAATTTGCTGCAACACTAGCAACCTTTATAGCTATAGAATCGCATACAAAGCGATTTATGCCAACGGATAATGGTGAGCTACAGATCGAAAATAAAACCCACTCCCCCCAAAAATCCATAATGGACGTGCATGTTGGTAGGCTCTTTTGTGTCAGAGCATACTATTGTCTAGAAGTAATAACCTTTAGTTGTTAGGATCCATGCCAAGCCAATAGCTCAAGATTGAGAATAAATATGTTTTCAGAATATGCCAACATACAATTTACCTCTGGCCCGAATATATTGCGCGGTCGATTGTATGCTGCGCACAAGCGTGCATCAGCGCCTTGTGTAATTATGGCTCATGGCACATCGGCAACGATTTCAATGGCGTTAGAAGACTACGCTGTCGAGTTTCAAGGAGCTGGGTTAAACGTCATTGTTTATGATCATGCAGGTCTTGGAGATAGTGATGGTGTAGAACGACAAGTTATTAACCCTTGGATTCAAGCAAAGGGTTTTCGCGATGCATTTCTTTATACCCAAAATTTGACAGAGCATCATAATGGTCAGATTTTTCTTTGGGGTGATAGCTATGCCGCTATGTTGGTGCTTGTCGTTGGTGCATTCATTGAGGGACTTACAGGCATCGTTTCACACATTCCTGCAACAGGCATAACACACCTCCAATCTACGACATTAGAGGCTGATTTCAACAAATTGAAGACTATTTTCGAAGCTGATGATCTGAGTAATTTCGAAAAAGAAGTGATCGGGCCACTTCCTGTTGTTTCAGCTGATCAATTAAATACGCCTTCTCTCTTGCAGCCCATCCAGGCATTTTTATGGTTCATAACGCATGGAGGTCGTTTTGGTAGTAACTGGCAAAATTTGATTAGCAGGGTCACTGTGAAAACACCAGTTCCTTTTGCACCACAAATAACTGCTCCTTTTATTAAGGTCCCAACTATGATGTTGGTAGGGTCTAATGACGAGATGATACATTGTAATCCAGAGGTGCAGAAATCTGTATTTGATGCGATTCGTGCTCCAAAAGAATTTCACGAGGTGGATGGAGGACATTTTGGGTGCTTATATGCGGGCTCTTCACTATTCAAACAGGCTGTTCATTTGGAGATAGAATTTATGAAACGTAATAGCCACATAATCTGAATTTATTAAAGTAACTGAATAGTACTGAAACCGAATTAGATCTCAAGTATGAGTATTATCGACTAATATAAACAACCATTTAACCCAAACAACTGGGTACCCCAGACACAATTGCGTGTGCACATTTGTATATCACGATGATGATCCTGAAACCCCAACAGCTCAGCTAGTCGTTGTTATACAAGCTGAGTCTATGGATGTAGTCGGTGGATATATGGCAGCCAACGCAGATGCTATGGCTACTCAAGGATGACTAATTCTGGTTTTCACGTGCTGCACGGCCGTGGAATACATAGCCTATTAAATTGAGTAAAACCTGGGCAGCTAAAATGCTGGTGGTGCTGGATAAATCATAATCTGGTGCTACTTCACAAAGGTCTATACCTACTACATCACCTTTGTTAGCCACGCCTTGCAATACTTCCATCACCTCATAATAGGTAAAACCACCATGGCTTGGCGTGCCAGTACCTGGCGCGATGGACGGATCGAAGCCGTCTATATCAATAGTAATATAGTAATTCACACCATCGGGAATCAGGGCTAGTACACCCTCTGGCCCAAGCCTTCGCACATCTCGCACAGACAAAATGGTAGAGCCTACGCTTTCTGCTTGTTTATGGTCGGCACGATTGGATGAAGAAACGTTGCGTATGCCTAATTGAGTCATACCCGTGACATAGCCTTTTTCAGAGGCCCGACGAATAGGGTTACCGTGGCCGAATCGCACACCGTGGCGTTCATCTACAAAATCTAGGTGGGCGTCAATTTGAATAATATGGATAGGACCTTGATCATCAAAGGCTTGGATGCAGGGGGCATTAATAGAGTGATCGCCACCAGCTACCACGGGTAAAACCCCAGCAGCCAAAGCCTTTCGGACTGCGTACTCAATATTGGCGTGGCTCTGTTCGGTGTTGGTGTGAATCATATCAGCGTCACCCATGTCGACGATGTTCACACCTTGTAAATACATAGTGTCGTCTTCGTAGGAGTATGCACCGCCGTGGCCAAATGAAAATAGTGTTGAGGCTTCTCGTATAGAACGAGGCCCCATGCGCGCGCCAGAGCGCCATTGGGTGCCACAATCGTAAGGTGCCCCCATGAAGGCTACATCTGCTTTAATGTTGTCCCAGTCTTCGGCAATGGGGCTTTTTGCAAAGGTGCAAAAGCCAACGAAAGGTAAATTGAGCCGACCTTTTTCGTAATTATTTTCACTCATGAGAGGGGATGTCCTATAGCGGTGTTACGCGGTTTGTGGCAGGTAAGTGGGCCAGTAGGTATGGCCATGGCCGTGCTGGTGTTTACATAGAAGAAGGCTAACAATAGTCGCTTTGTATGGTGAAGACAAATGCATTTTTTCAATCTAGCGTTTCAAGTGAGCAACTACTCAACAGCCTGTATCTTGTATCAGCTAATTGGTACAGATTAGAGTAAGCTGTTAATTACTATCTGCTTTACGCTTCTGTTAAGGAAATGCTGCTATGAAATCTGAGTTCAAAGAGGTCACTTTATGTGTGTTTGATGCCTACGGAACCTTGTTTGATGTGCACTCAGCCGTAGAACAACATGCTCACTCATTGGGATCCCAGGCGCAATCTATCTCCATGTTGTGGCGTCAAAAACAACTTGAATATACCTGGTTGCGCAGCCTCATGGGGCGCTATGTGGACTTTGCGCAAGTCACCGCTGAAGCACTACATTATGCGTTGCAAGCCCATTCAATGACTGATGCTACTCTGGAGCAACGGTTGTTACTAGCCTATAACCAGCTATCGAGCTATGCCGAGGTCATTGCTACCCTCAAGCAGCTCCGTGGGGCTGGCATTGCTACGGCGATTCTATCTAATGGCTCGCCAGATATGTTATGGGGCGCGGTAGAACATGCTGGATTAACGGACTTAATCGATCAGGTGATTTCTGTTGATGACTTAGCCATATACAAACCCGACCCTCGGGTGTATCAGTTAGTTCTAGATGGTTTTGGCGTGACTAAAGACCAAGTGTTGTTTCATTCTAGTAATGCTTGGGATGTTGCGGGCGCAGTTAATTTTGGGTTTCATGTGGCCTGGATTAACCGTTTTTCACAACCCCCAGAACCGCTGTCTAAATCACCAAGTTTAGAACTTAAAAATTTACAACAAGTGATTGCTGCTTTAGGCATTTAAACTGTCTTTGGTGGGTGGCCTTATCCGCTATTGAGTTTAAAACAAAACAATATTACGGCTTATTCTCGACCCACAAGTCAAGCTGTGATGAAAAGCACTCAATGGTGGTAGAGTGACTGCGCAAAAGCAAAAACACTCATTGTGCCAATGGCCTGGAAGATTTAAGTCGGCTCACCTTTGGAGAGGGATTAACATGCAGCAGATGGCCAACCAATTATTCCAAAAGACAATCCGGCGGTGGGTGCCGTTTTGGCGTGATGTGCCTCAGCAGCATGATTTATTGGAAAAGCTATCTCTTGACCCTCAGTTGAATAACGCCGATGAAAAGGTATTGTTAACTTGGATGGATGCCTGCCTTAAAGATAATGGTGGGGAGGTGGCTGCAAGGACACGAGCGGCTGAACTAGGTAGACGTTTCTTAGACCTTAATGACACAGGGCGGGTTCGCTTTTTGACCCTGATGGCTGATAACTACTCTGTTGATGAAGTGCAGTTAACTCAGGTCATAGAGTCTTGGTTAGCGGCAGATTCAGGCCAGCGTGTTCATCTAGAAGTGGAGCTTCGCAGTGCCCTAGAACCACCAAGAATGAAACTACTGACGCAGTTTAATGAGCTTCCTCAAGGCATTAAGTTTCTTGTGGACATGCGTGCTGAATTGCTGCGGTTACGCAAAGAGCACCCCAAGCTTGCGCCCTTAGAAGCAGATTTGAAACGCCTTTTGAGTGCTTGGTTTGATATTGGATTACTGCAAATGGAGGAGATCAACTGGCGCTCCAGTGCTGAATTGCTAGAGAAATTGATTGCTTATGAGGCAGTGCATGCAATACAGAGTTGGAATGACCTGAAAAACCGACTCGATTCAGATCGCCGTTGCTTTGCCTTCTTCCACCCTAATATGCCAAAAGAACCGTTGATATTTGTTGAAGTTGCTCTGGTTAAAGGTATGGCCAACAATGTTCAAGAATTGCTTGACGAGGCTGCGCCACTGGAAGATATTGGCCAGGCCGACACGGCCATATTTTATTCTATTTCCAACGCCCAAGAGGGCCTCTCGGGGATCAGTTTTGGTAATTTTCTAATTAAGCGTGTGGTTAAGCAACTGCAGCAAGAGTTCCCTCAGCTTGCACAGTTTGCAACCCTTTCTCCCATTCCAGGGTTCTGCCACTGGTTAGACGGCATCGATGCTGTGCAGGAATCCGCCTTATTGGATGAGGGACTAACATTGAGGTCGCCGGAACACCTTCAGAAATTGGCCGCCCACTACCTTGGTGAACAAAAACAAAAGCGCAATCAAAACTTTGCTCGTGACCCTGTAGCACATTTCCATCTTAGCAATGGTGCTCAGATTGAGCGGTTGAATTGGATGGCTGACACTTCTGAGAATGGGCTGAAACAAGCTGAAGGAATGATGGTTAACTACCTTTATGAGCTACCTCATATTGAAAGCCGCAGTCAGGGCTACAGTGCTGAAGGTAAGGTGGCTTTGTCTGTTAGCATTGAAAAGCAATTAAATAAATAAAGCCTGCCCTTCTAGTAATAGCCTAGTTATTGCCTGAACCGTCAAAACTGATCTGGCACCAGCTTTGTAACTGTTCAGACACAGCACTAAGCAACTCGGCATGCTGATGGCTTTTCCGCACCAGTGCGCTCCAATGTACGGGTATGCCTTGATCAGTGACAGGCAGAGCTAATAGCTCACGGTTGTCTAAGGAGGGCTGCACTGCCCAGCGGCTCAAAATAGAACGGCCAAAGCCAGCTTTAACCATCTCGATTACCGCTTCGGTATTTCCTGCTCGTAAATAATTAAGTGGCCTTCGGCCCGCTGGACGCCACAACAGCTCTTCCTCAAACCCAGTTTCATAAATGGTTGAATAAGTAATGAATGGGTCATCTAAAAAGTCTGCTGCAAGCATATAACCACAGTGCGGTGTGGGGTAGTCAAGTGCACATATAGCCAGTAATTCGTCATCAAAAAGTGGGTATACGTGGGCACGGCTAGAAGCAAGGCTACCTGCACTAATAGCGATATCCACATCGCCATCTAATAGGCTCCGCATAGGCACCTTGCTGGTGTCAGTGATGAATTCAAAATACAAATTAGGCCATTGGTGCTGCAGTTGTTTTAAAAATAATGGCAACCAGCGATAGCTGTTGTAGGCAAAAGTGCCAATGCGAATGACTTCTCCTGGCGCAGCACCGGCTTTACCCATGAGGGTAGATTCAGCTAAACCTGCCTCCATGAGGATAGTGTCAGCGCTGGTGGCGAGCAGATCCCCAGCAGAAGTTAACCTTAAACGTCTACCTACGCGGGCAAATAATTTAGTGCTTAAGCGCCGCTCTGCCTCGGCTATCTGGTGGCTTAATGCGGGTTGAGTTAACCCCAAAGCTTGGGCTGCAGCTGATACGGTGCCATGAATACGCACAGCCTGCACCACCCGATAGTGGCTTAGTTGTAAACGTAGCATGTATAAAATAATTTCATAGGTAGTGATAAAAATATTAATTATTCATAAGTTAGACAATACCCTATGATGGCTTTTTATGGCAAGCCTATGGGTGTGTAAATGAGACGTTCTCGCGCTAATCGCAACAAATCAACACGCCCTAGTGGCGGTGCTCGTCAAGCGCCCTCACGGCAAATGCGCAACCCATATGCACCCATGCAGCTGATAAATGACAGTCAGTTAGAGGATATTCATCAGGCATCATTAAAACTTCTATGCGACACAGGTATGGATTTTCAGTCGCCCCAAGCAGTGGATATTTTACGTCGCTCGGGTGCTATGGTGGACGGCGACGGACAGCGAGTTAGGTTTGATCCGGATTGGGTCATGCAAACTATCGCCACCACCCCAAGCGAGTTTGTCTTACATGGCCGCCGTCCAGATCGGCATATCCTCATGGGAGGCAATTCAATTGCCTATGCCATGGTGGCCAGCACACCCAACGTCTCCGATTTAGACAGAGGTCGAATTACGGGTAATTATGATGATTTCTGCAATTTATTGCGTTTAGGCGAAAGCCTGAACAGTGTTCAATTACAGGCAGGGTTTCCGGTTGAACCCTGTGACGTTAATGTGAACACTCGCCACATCGTGGCAGCTGCAGCCATGGCGCGGTTGACCACTAAACCTGTAGGCGGTTATGCCTTAGGCCGACAACGAATGCAGGATGTGATTGATATCGCACGCATTGGTCGTGGCATTGACCACGCTACTCTACTTACGCAGCCTTCCATTCATACGGTAGTGAATTCAAACTCTCCACTCATTTATGATGGGGCGTTATTGGAAGGCGCCATTGTTATGGCCGAAAACAATCAGCCTGTCATCTATACCCCATTTACGCTGGCGGGCGCCATGGCGCCAATCACCATGGCGGGCGCCTTGGTGCAGCAAAACGCAGAATGCCTAGCAGGCCTTGCCTTTCACCAGTGTGTTAACCCAGGCGCACCGGCCATGTATGGCAGTTTTACCTCCAATGTGGATATGAAATCTGGTTCGCCTGCTTTTGGCACACCTGAATACAGCCAAGCCACCATTGTGTCCGGCCAATTGGCGCGTAAGTATGGCATTCCCCTGCGTGCTTCCAATGCCAACGCTTCTAATGCACCTGATGCACAAGCCACTTATGAGTCCCAAATGTCTTTATGGGCGTGTATGTTGGGCCAAGTTAATTATGTTCTCCATGGCTTGGGTTGGATTGAAGGTGGGTTATGCACCTCTTATGAAAAGGTTATTCTAGATGCTGAAATGATTCAAATGCAGCAAGCTTTTTTGCAGCCTATGGATACCAGTGCAGACTCGTTAGCAGTAGATGCTATTGCAGAAGTGGGGCCTGGCAGCCACTTTTTTGCCTCACCCCATACCATGTCTCGTTATGAAGACGCGTTTTATTCACCGTTTTTATCAAACTGGTCCAATTTTGAAAATTGGCGTGATATGGGTGCAATGGATGCGACGCAACGTGCTAACAAAATTTGGAAACAGATGCTCCAAGATTATGAGGAACCCAAGTTAGAGGTTGCCATAGACGATGAACTGACGGACTTTGTAGAGCGGCGTACCCATGAAGGTGGAGCGGCACCAGGATCAAAATAAAAGGAAAAAAATATGAAGGCCCATGTTCAAGTAGCAGTTATTGGTGGTGGCGTAGTTGGTTGCTCAGTGCTTTATCACCTAACCAAGTTGGGATGGGCAGACGTGTGCCTTATAGAACGTTCAGAGCTAACCTCTGGTTCTACGTGGCATGCTGCTGGTGGTTTTCATACACTTAATGCTGACCCCAATATGGCAGCATTACAAGGGTATACAATTAAACTCTACAAAGAGCTTGAGGCCATTAGTGGTTTAACCTGTGGGTTGCATCATGTGGGTGGCATTACCCTGGCTGATAGCCCAGAACGTATGGATTTTATTAAAGCGGCAAGGGCCATGCACCGGCACATGGGGTTAGATACACAAATCATTACCCCAGAAGAGATCAAAAAACTAAGCCCCATCGTCAATACAGAAGGTATTTTAGGTGGCTTATATGATCCACTTGATGGCCACCTAGATCCTTCTGGTACCACCCATGCCTATGCTAAAGCGGCACAAATACAAGGCGCAGAAATCTATTTAAGAAATCCAGTATCCGACCTTACACAACGCCCTGATGGGAGCTGGGATGTGACCACTAAAAACGGCATGATCCATGCTGAGCATGTGGTTAATGCGGGTGGTCTATGGGCTCGTGAGTTGGGTGAAATGGTAGGGGTGTTCTTGCCTCTCCACCCCATGGAACATCAGTATCTGATCACTGATGACCTGCCTCAAGTATTTACCCGTGATGAAGAGCTCCCCCACATAATGGACCCATCAGGGGAAAGTTATTTGCGCCAAGAAGGTAAAGGCCTAGTGATTGGTATTTATGAGCAAGACTGTGACCCATGGGCCTTAGATGGCACCCGTTGGGACTTTGGCCATGAGCTTTTAGATAACAAACTCGATCGCATTGGTGACTCTCTTGAGTTTGCCTTTAAACGCTTCCCCTGTTTAGAAACGGCGGGCATTAAGTCCATCGTCAACGGGCCGTTTACCTTTGCACCAGATGGTAATCCACTGGTTGGCCCTGTGCCTGGATTACAAAACTATTGGTCCTGCTGTGCTGTGATGGCGGGTTTTAGTCAGGGTGGAGGTGTGGGCTTGAGCTTGGCCGAGTGGATGGTACATGGCGAGACATCACGAGATGTGTTTGCTATGGATGTAGCGCGCTATGGCAATTATTGCACCAAGGCCTATACCCGTAATAAGGTGCGTGAAAACTATCAGAAACGGTTTAGTATTTCTTATCCTAACGAAGAACTACCTGCTGGCCGCCCACTAAATACGACACCGGTCTATAGCATCTGGCAGCAACAACGAGCGGTATTTGGGCAAGGCTATGGCATGGAGCATGTGAATTATTTTGCACCTGAAGGAGAGCCATTGTTAGAAACTCCCAGTTTTAGACGGTCTAACGCCTTTAGTGCCATTGGTAAGGAATGCCACGCTGTGCGCACCTCTGTGGGCATTAACGAGGTGCATAATTTTGGTAAATACCTAGTCACCGGTAAAGGTGCTCGGGCTTGGTTAGATGGTGTTATGGCAGGCAAACTACCTCAACTTGGACGTATCACTTTAAGCCCTATGCTAAGCCCATCAGGCAAGCTCATGGGCGACTTCACGATTTCTCATATTACTGAACATGAGTACCAACTCACTGCGTCCTTTGGTGCCCAAGACCTGCACATGCGCTGGTTTGAGCAATATTTACCTGTGCCAGACGTAGTGCTTAAGAATATTTCTATGAGCCGTATTGGCTTTCAAATTGCAGGGCCAAAGGCACGTGATTTATTAGCCCTTTGCACTCGATTTGATGTTTCCCACAGCGCTATGCCATTTTTGTCGGTACGCAAAATGGAGGTGGGCCAGTGTGATGCCATAGTCCAGCGGGTAAGTTATACAGGAGATTTGGGCTACGAAATCTATGTACCTGCAGAACAACAAGTAAGCTTGTACCATACCTTAGCCAATGCGGGTGTGGCATTTGATCTTAAACCCTTTGGTATGCGCGCTATGATGAGTCTGCGCTTAGAAAAGTCTTTTGGGTCTTGGATGCGGGAATACAAACCTGACTACACCCCTATGGAAACAGGTATGGATCGCTTTATGGATTACCACAAAGATGCTGATTACATTGGCAAGGCTGCTGCTCTTGCCGAACTGGCACAGCCTCCAAAGAGGAAGTTAGTGAGCTTTATGGTAGATGCAATAGATGCGGATGTGGTGGCCGACGAACCTATATGGAAAGACGGTAACGTAGTGGGTTTTGTGACTTCTGGAGGCTATGCTCATTTTTGTAAGCAATCTGTAGCACTGGGTTTTGTACCTACGGATATGATTACTGAAGGCGCAGCATTTGAGATCGAAATCTTAGGTGAAATGTGCTCAGCGAGGCTTTTTAGCGACCCCTTGTTTGATCCCCAGTCTCGACGTATGCAGGGTTAGCGTCCATTAAGTCACTGAGCTCATCTACAATGGCTTGTGCTGCAATTGCTATTAGCTGAGTGCCGATGTGTGGGCTCGCTAAGGCCGAATGAGAGCCTACGCGACCATCGGGGAAGGTGCGCTGGTGACTAACGGGGTCTCCGTGGCGATCACCACTGTGGGCTTTAATGTAAGCCTCACTTAGGGGCATAGGAGGTTCTCTCGCTAAATCTGGGTCTAATCTACGTTGGTTGACTTGGGTAATGGAGATTTCTGCAGGTGTTGCATGCATCCCTTCCCATGTGCCAAAAGCTTTTTGACGCAGATCTTGTACCTCATCAAAGTCCCACCAACTGCGTAACTTGATAGCGTGGGGGGCGAGGTTCTTTATGACTTGGCGTGCGGGTTCAAGGTTGGCACCATGGCCATTGAGTAAGTAAATTTGATTAAAACCGTGGCTAATAAAAGAGCTACATACTTCTTCTAACAGTAGGGTAAATGTCGGTACCGACACTGAAACGGTTCCAGCAAAGGCCATATTGAAGGGTGCTGGTGTATAAACCAATGGGGGCGCTACTAACCACCCAGCTATTCCTGCAGCAGCCATTGCGACGGTCTCGGCACATAGGTAATCAGTGCCCATAAGGCCCATTGGGCCATGTTGTTCGAATGAGCCAAGGGGCAATAACAGCGGTTTGCCGGTAGCAATATAGGTTTCAACCTCTGGCCAAGTGAGTTGGCTCAGGGCTAAGGGCTTTTGGTTTGTATCCATTGTGTCAATAAAGGCCTGTACGTATCTAGTTCTGCCGCTACCCAGGGAAGTTGTTCCATGTCTTGCTGATAGTCAGCGGTTAGACCTATGAAACGGTGGGGTAAGCCCCAGCTTCTATACATCATAGTGATCCATTCAAGACTTACGATTAGGCCACAGTCAGCGAGGCAGAACTGGATGTTGGGACGTAATGCTAATGCCCGGGGCAACTGTTGCAGACGTTGTTGCAGTTGCTCTAGAGCTTTAGCGTGAGGGTGTGGTTGACCAATATCTGAAAATAATGCGCGCACACAGGGTTCTAGCCGTGTGTCGTGAAAGCGCCCTAATGCACGCACCTGTGCCCGTTCCATAATATCTGTAGGCATGGCTGGCGGTAGTGGCACCCTTTCTTCAAGGTATTCGGCAATTGCCTCTGAGTCGGCAATAATCTGCTCCCCCACTTGCAGGGCAGGCAGGTTGCCAGCTGGAACTAAAGCCCCGTAGGCTTTTGAGCCATAACCCCCTGGTGGAGGCAGCTCATCCCATGTCAATTTTTTAAAGCGCATTAACAATCTTAGCTTAGCGCAATACAAGCTAACTGGCACACTGTACACGCAGAGGTGTGGCACAGGAAGGCTGGGGTCGACCCCCAGCGCCTCCTGGGAAACTTTTGTTATAGAGCAAGTTTCCACTTAGCACCAATTTTGTCAAAAAAACCACGCTCTTGCTTAAGGAGAATCCAGTTATTAACGTAGTTAATCCACACCTGATCTGCTTGCGGTAGCAGCATAGCAATTGGTGTAGGAGCCTTGGGCTTAGCCACGGGGACGATCATAAGCTGTGGGTATTTTTCCACCAACTTTTCAGCTTCCACGTTAGACGTGATGTGGGCATCAGCTCTCATAGACAGTACTTCTTGGAAGTCGCGGGCAGGAGCCTCAACGATCTGGTGCTTCGCATTAGGGAAGAATTGCTTCACTTGGCTTTCTTGAGTGGTGCCCAAGGTGGCAGCAACAGTAACATCTGCTTTATCTAGGTCTGCCCAGTCGCGAAAGCGGTCGGCATTTTTGGTTAAAGTGAGTGGTACTGTTCCCAAAGAAAAGTAGCTAATGGAATAGCCAGCTGCTTTGGCGCGTTTTGCCGAAATAGAAGCTGAGCCGGTCATATGGTATTTTCCGGAGGTGACACCGCTCACTAGGGTTTTCCAATCGGTAGCAACAAATTCTACGTCAACGCCGAGATCTTTTGCAAGCTCAGTCATCACGTCAATGTCATACCCTTTGTAGGAATTGGTTTCTGGATCCTTCATGGTCATTGGGTTCCAGTCTCCTGTAGTACCGACTTTTAATACACCTTCACTCAGAATTTCTTGTAGTGCTGATCCAGCCATAGCTGGTGTGGCTGCAACGACCAGAGCCGCTGCTAGAGCCCACTTTTTCATATTCATCATGACACTTCTCCCATTATAATTTTATTTATCTTGCTTAAAGATAATTGCAGGAGTGATAAGAAATTGCAAGAGAATTAACTTATTGCACAGAAATAAATCTGGTGCTAACATCATTTTAGTTATTCAAAAGGAGTAAACAATATGGCTTCAGCTCACCCTCGTGTTGTCATTAACATGCAAGGTGTCGACAAAGTGTTCGGTGAATTTAAAGCTTTGGATTCGGTGTCTTTGCAAGTCCATGAAGGCGAAAAGATGGTCATCTGTGGGCCCTCTGGTTCTGGCAAGTCCACCTTAATTCGCTGTATCAATGGCTTGGAAGATATTCACGCTGGAGATGTGTTCGTAGCGCCAGTGGAGGCCAATGGCAGCCGTGATGCGCGCATTGGCATGGTATTCCAGCAGTTTAATTTATTCCCTCACCTCACAGTGATGCAAAATCTTACGCTTGGCCCGATGCGGGTGAGCAAACTCAGCCGTATCGACGCCGAGGCAAGGGCCCGTGCTTGCCTAGAGCGGGTCCAGATTCCAGAACAAGCGGACAAGTTACCCCGTCAACTGTCTGGTGGCCAACAGCAACGGGTAGCTATTGCACGAAGTTTATGTATGGAGCCTGATATCATCTTGTTTGATGAGCCCACTTCGGCTCTGGATCCCGAAATGATTAACGAGGTGCTGGAGGTGATGGTGGGTTTGGCCGACAGTGGCATTACCATGATATGCGTCACTCATGAGATGGGGTTTGCCAAGCGGGTGGCTGATACTATGGTGTTTATGGAGGGTGGAAGAATTGTGGAACAGTCGCCCCCTGAAAAGTTCTTTAGTGCCCCAGAGAGCCTCCGTTGCCAGCAGTTTTTAGCCAAAATATTACATCATTAGAAGGCCTGAAATGAAGAGACTAATATTGCTACTTATAAGCCTTCCGTTGCTATCGTCTTGTAGTGATCAGTGGGGCTGGTACGTTGTTGACCCAACTAAAAAATCGGGACTTGCAAACCTTAAGTTTCTACTGAGCGGATTAGAACAGACTGTGCTCATGTCATTTACCGCTATTGCTATTTCTATGGTTGTTGGGCTGGCGGTGGCATTACCTGGGATGTCTGCATCAAAGGGTTGGCGCCGTTTTAATCGAGTTTATGTTGAGGTGGTTCGAGCGGTTCCTATTCTGGTGTTAATCTTGTGGGTGTACTACGGTTTGCCCCAGTTAATGGGCATTAGCATTGGTGTATTTGGCGCTGGAGTCCTTGCTTTAGCCCTGTCTGATAGTGCATTTCAGGCAGAGATCTTTCGTGCTGGAATTCAGTCAGTCAGCCGAGGTCAGTATGAAGCTGCTCACACTTTATCGCTAAACTACGTAGACAGAATGCGTTTTGTAATTTTGCCACAGGCCATCAAACGGATTTTACCGGCACTTGGCAATCAGTTTGTGTATATGCTGAAAATGTCATCTTTGGTATCAGTTATTGGTATGCAGGAACTTACCCGCAAGGCCAATGAATTAGTGGTAACTGAATATCGTCCACTTGAAATTTACACCATTTTAGTACTGGAATACCTAGTGCTAATTTTAATGGTGTCTGGGGTGTTTCGTTGGTTAGAGTCGCGCATGCAAAGTGATGAAAGATAGGGGAGGTTTAATTAATGAGTGCTTGGATACAAATGATCAATGATGACGTTGCCAGCCCAGAGTTGATGGACGCTCTGAGTTTGGCACGCACTCCTCACGGTACAGTGGACAACGTGATGAGGGTCCACTCCTTGCGGCCAAATACCATGCTTGGCCATGTAAAATTATATCGAGCTGCCTTGCACGATGACGCCAATACACTGCCCATGTGGTTGCAAGAGGTCATTGGCTCTTATGTGTCTATGCTCAATCAATGCCCATACTCTTACGCTAACCACTGGGCTAACGCCAGTCATTTGATGGGCAGTCCCAAGCGCGCTCTAGCCGTGGAGAAAGCGCTTCGCCAGCAGGATCCAGAACAAGTATTTGAAGGTGCTGAATTGGCGTTAATGCGCTACACCCAAAAGTTAACACTCACACCAGGAACTATGGTGCAAGCGGACGTGCAAGCCCTACAAGATGCTGGACTTGATGATGGTGAAATTCTAGAGGCTAATCAAATTATAGGTTATTTTAGTTATGTGAACCGTTGTTTGAATGGCCTGGGAGTCACAACAGACGGTGATATTGTTGGTTACTATAGCGGGAGCAGTGATTAACTATGAGTGAGGTAAAGCGGGTCAGTGCCGACCAAATACCTCAGATTGATATCTCTTCTTTGATGACTGGAGAAGCCGATATTGAGGTGGCAAAGAGCCTACACCAAGCCAGTCAAGAGTTGGGGTTTTTATATGTTACTGGTCATGGTTTAGATCCGCACCTTATTAAACAGCTTTACCAATCTGGATTGACGTTTTTTCGCGCGCCGGTGGAGCAAAAGCAATCTGTGCGTGTGTCTCAAAATCACCGAGGCTGGTTGGGTTCTGGGCAGGCTAAAATGGATGATAAAGCACTGTCTGATTTTAAGGAAAGTTATATCTGGGGCATTGAGGATGCTTGCCATCAAGAGGACCACTTCTTACGAGGTAGTAACATGTGGCCTGACTTTGTACCGCAGCTTGAAACCTTAGGTAATGCCTATTTAAAACAGGCCCATCAGGTTGCATATCACCTTATGCGTGGCTTTGCTCTAGGCCTTGGACTTAAGGAAGACTTTTTTTTACAGACTACCGGAAAACCCTTAAGTCGCGCCTCGCTAGTGTATTACCCCCATCAGGAAGAAACCAATCCTAACCAGTTTGGGGTGGGACCGCATACTGACTTTGGAACCTTAACATTACTCTGCCAAGACCAAGTTGGTGGTCTGCAGGTGCAGGATGTTAATGGCCAGTGGTTGGAGGCTACGCCCATTGAAGGCAGTCTGGTGGTTAATGTGGGTGATCTGCTCAGTCATTGGACCGCTGGCGCTTACAAATCAACCCCACATCGTGTGATCAACAGTTCGGGCTATGAACGATTGTCCATAGTATTGGCATATGACCCCAACCCAGAGACGGTGATAGATCCAAGGTCCATTATTGGCGCCAACTATAAGGGTGATCTCGCTGCTATGACTTGTGGTGACTACCTGTATAGGCGTTTTAACAAAGCCTTTTCATACCGGAATTAAGACATGAGTGTATTACAATCTTCCAACAACCTTGATGCCGCACTAGGATCAGCCTTACGGGATATTCGAAAGTCTCATAATCTTACCGCGCGGGCTCTGTCACAAAAGTCGGGTGTATCTGCAGCTATGATTAGCCGCCTTGAACGAGGTCACGCGTCTGCTTCAATGGCCACCTTGAACGCGCTCAGTCAGGCTCTAAATGTGCCATTGGTAAGTTTGTTTCGAGAAATCGCAACGGAACATTCTGACTATACCCATGTTAAAAGTGGTGAAGGCTTAGTATCTACCCGCTTGGTGGGTGACCATAGTCACCGGTATGTCAGTTTAGCTCTGCATACCCGTAGTGAACTACAATTTGAAGCGAGATCTGTCACTCTGGTGCGGCAGGACTCCCATCCTCCCCAGTATGTTAGCCATGGAGTTGTGTTTGTGTACGCCTTGCAAGGGCAGGCCATTTATCAATACGGCCAGCGGGATTTTGTCTTGAATCCAGGCGATAGCATAAGCGTCGATGCAGAATTAAGCCATGGCTTCACTGAAGTTATAACCGATACTTTTACTTTCTTGACGGTGCAGGCGGAGCGGCGATGAAAACGAATTTAGACCTAGGTCTAACCAACCTTTTGCAAGGCGCAATTAACCTGCAGCGTGGACAACGGGTGTTGCTGGTGCAGGAAAATCCAAAGTATGGTTGGTACGATAGCAAACTGCCTAAGGCGCTGCGAGCCTTCGCGGTTGATCAGCTTGGTGCAGTGGTAGAAGTGTTAGAGGTCGACGAACCAACCAATAGTCCACACCAAAAATTAGAACAGATATTAAAAGAACAGCGCTGGGATTGGATTATATTCTTGGCGCGTATTGGTGATCAAGATCGGTTTGAGGTTAACCATCAAGGCCCAGGAAAATTGATGACTTACACCCGCACCGCGGAGCAGTTACAAAGTGGCTTGGGCACCGTGCCTCACGCGGCAATGGTGGCGCTAAAAACAGTAGTGAATAAGACTTTTGATGGGGCAGAAAAGATTGAAATCACTTGTCCCTTTGGTACTCAGTTGCAGGGTAAGCCACATAAATCTATAGGTGAAAGCTCCACAGATGTCGCCGTGGTTCGCTTTCCAGCTGCAGTTAGTAAACCCATATCTGCCCATACCTTTAGTGGTCGGGTTGCGTTTCGCCATGGATTAGCTCCGACCGGTTCCAAAGCATACTCGCCCACTTGTTTGTCTTTGCCGCAGGGTATTATTGCAGTTATAGACAAGGGGCTGATTAGTTCATTCGAAGGCGATGCTGCAGACATACTTGCTGCGCAAGATCACTATCGGCAAGTAGCTAACCAGTTCAATATTGAACCTTGGCGAGTAGACTCTTGGCATTTAGGGCTTCATCCAGCCACAGTGCACCCGTCAGACCCCCAAGTTGATTTAGATCGTTGGGCTAATACCATGTTTACAAGTCCTCGCTATTTGCATTTTCACACCTGTGGTAATTACCCACCAGGTGAAATCTGCGGCATGGTGGAAGACCCCACCGTAAAACTTGATGGTGTGGCTTTGTGGCAAGACGGACAGCTGATGGCGTCTAACTTTAGCGCTATCGCTAAGGTGGCGCAATGTTGGCCAGAATTAAGCCTGCTGTAACCTAAAACATTGAGCGGCTCCTGGAGTTTAAAGAGGATTACTTATGAATAAACCTATGAATAAACAGTATGACGCCATTATTATTGGCTCTGGTGTTATTGGTGCAGCTATCGCTTTGGGGCTAGCTCGGAAAGGTAAAAAAACACTCAATATCGATGCCTTGCCGGCTGCAGGCTATGGCAGCACTAGCGGCTCCTGCGCCATTATCAGGCCCTATTACTCCACCATTGAGACTAGTGCCATAGCTCACGAAAGCCACCGTTACTGGAGTAATTGGAGTGAGTTTTTGCAGACGGAGGATGAACGTGGCCACATTAAGTACCATGCCGTAGGTTGCTTAGTAGCAAAAACCGAAAACAATCAATATTTACGCCCTACTATGGCGATTTTAGACACCATCGGGGCCCCTTATCAAGAACTGGATCAAGCCCAGTACATCGCCCGTATGCCTATCTTTAACTTAGAGTCTTATACTCCAGCTAAGCGCCCTGATGACGAAGGCTTTGGTGAAGCCAATGGCAAAAAAATTGGTGGGGGTGTTTTTTTCCCCGATGGTGGCTACGTCAGTGACCCACAATTAGCTACACATAACCTGCAACGGGCGGCAGAAGCCCAAGGCTCAAGCTTTCAATTTAACACTAAAGTGGCGGCTATACGGCAGCAGGATGGCCGAATTGTTGGTGTTACTTTGGTCAATGGAGATCAAATTGATGCGCCTGTTGTAGTGAATGCAGCAGGGCCTCATTCGGCAAAAATAAATGCCATGGTTGATGCTGAACGAGATATGAAGATCACCACTCGCGCCTTACGCCACGAAGTGGCGCATGTGCCTTCACCTGCGGGCTTTAATTTTGAACAACAAGGCTGCGTGTGCTCTGACAGCGATATTCATGCCTATTGTCGGCCAGAAACAGGCAACCATATACTTATTGGTAGTGAAGATCCTGACTGTGATGCTCAGCAGTGGGTTGATCCCGATGACTACAATAAAGATTTTACCGATCAATGGCGCGTGCAGGCCCTACGTCTAGCTCAGCGCATCCAAACTTTGCCCATTCCCAACCAAGCTAAAGGGGTGGTTGAGCTTTATGACGTAACCCCTGACTGGGCTCCGATTTATGATAAATCCTGCGTACCAGGTTATTACATGGCTATTGGCACCAGCGGCAACCAATTTAAAAATGCCCCTATCGTCAGCGAGATGATGGCACAATTAATTGTTGCATGTGAACAGGGGCAGGATCATGACCAAGAACCTGTGGTGTTTAAGCTTAAGTACTCAGGCCGGCCCATTAATTTGGGCGTGTTTTCACGCAATCGTGAAATAAATCCTAACAGCACTGGCACAGTTTTGGGTTAACAATAAGGACAAAACCCATGAAGACTTATGAAACTTGGGTTAACCAACCAAAGCGATCTTCAGCTACACCAAACTGAATGTCATTCAGTGCTTTACGTAGCTTAACCGTGGTTGCACCTGGCTTGCCAGTGCCTATGGTATAGTCCTTGCCGTGGTGGATTAAGGTACCAACGGGCGTTAGAATGGCTGCTGTTCCAGAAAGAGCGGCTTCTGCATTGGGGTTAGCGCTGCGTTCGATTAGCTCGGCTACTGACAGGTCACGTTCGCTCACAGTTAAACCCATCTCATCTGCTAAGACCAATACGGATGCCCGAGTGACACCGTGCAAGAAAGTAGAATCTAACGCTTTAGTGATAAGTTCGTTGCCATCAATCAAGATGAAGTTTGCGGCTGCCGTCTCTTGTACATCGCCGTGTGGAGAGAATAAAACTTGGTCTGCTTGATGTTCTGCACGCGCTTTATTCAAAAAATGTAGGGCGCTAGCGTAGTTGCCACCACTTTTGACCATACCCATGTGTGGCGCACAACGCATGCCCTCTTCGTCTATCAGTACCCTTAATGTAGCATCACCACCAGCAAAGTAATCCCCTACTGGTGATGCCAACACGTAAAGCAAAGACTGACTAGAAGGTGCTGCTGCTTTGCCAATGGCAGCCTCAGTACCCATGTGAGTTGGGCGCAAATATAGGGTACCTGGAGGTGCAGGGATTTCATCAGCGTAACGGCTCACCAAATCAAGGATCATGGTTTTAAGCATATTTGTATCTACTGCAGGCAGAGATAACAAACGGCTGCTCTGAGCCATGCGTTCGATGTTTTGGTCCATGCGAAAAATATGATGGCTACCATCGGGGTGACGAAACGCCTTTAACCCTTCAAAACAAGTGCTGGCATAATGCAGCACGTGAGCGGCAGGGTGTAATGAGATGCTATCGCTTGGCACTAAACTAGGAGTGCTCCATTGTTGGCCGTCAAAGGTGGCTAAGGCCATTTCAGGGACAAATTGGGTGCCAAACGCAGTCATGATTCTCTCGCTATCAATAGGTGTGCAATTAAGTTCGACATCATACCATCGGTAGAGACGGATTTTCGAGTAGTTGGTGTTAAGTTTTAGAAAAAATCGACCGTCGATAGTATTAGTCGATATTAACTTTCGAGTGTAATTCTGCGCTATGGGTCGCGTGTTGAATAAAACCTCTCGCATTAACGCTTCAAAAATTAACCGTTTTGGCTTAAAGTAGGCCCCGTAGGTGGCTACACGAATTTAGCCTTAACGGGAAACAGTCTAAATATGAGCTGTGCTGCCCCCGCAACGGTAAACAAGCCTCGCTTGTGAGCCCGGAGACCGACCTACGAATTATGGGTTAATACCCGCTAACACTAATTTTTATCGTGCGGGTGAGCACGTGGAGAAACACATGATAACTTCTATAGCTACTTCTATAGCTACCTCTAAGGCTGATATAGCCGCATCAAATCCGGCACTAGCAAGCTCCAGCTTACAAATGGCCGCTGCTGCAATTCTAGGCATGGTTGTATTGATGGGTGTTGGTTTTGCACCAATGGATGTGGTGCATAACGCAGCACACGATGCCCGCCACTCTTTTGCATTTCCTTGCCACTAAGGGGTAACGTCCTTTCTTAGGTTAATTTTATGTTTCGTTCTATGGTAATAACGGCGCTAGGCGTTGCCTTAGTCGCAGGTTTAGTTTTGAGTGCCGTTCAAGCCTTGCACGTGTCACCTATTATTTATGCGGCTGAAGTATTTGAATTTGTGGGCCCTGAAGTTTCTACAGCCCCCAATGATGGCCATTCGCACTCCCATAACGACCAAGCGTGGAGCCCAGGGGATGGTTTTGAGCGTGTCGGCTTTACAGTGCTATCTAATTTCTTATCAGCTTTTGGTTTTACTATAATTTTATTGGCTTGCATGTTCATGGCGCGCGACAAAGCGCAATTAAATATTTCTTGGTTTAGGGGTGTTGTTTGGGGTTTAGCTGGTTACCTGACGTTCTTTGTTGTTCCAGCATTAGGCCTGTCTCCGGAGATTCCAAGCATGGAAGCCGCCCCCCTTGAGGGCCGCCAATCATGGTGGGTTCTGGCTGTTGTGACCACGGGCTTAGCCATTTTCAGCCTGGTGTTTTTACCAGGCATTGCTAAAGTGGCGGCAATGGTATTTATTGCTGTGCCTTGGATCGTGGGTGCACCACAGCCAGAACTACATGGCTTTCTACACCCAGATGCGCAGGCTGTTATAACCTTAGAAGGCTTACAAACTCAGTTTGTCTATGCAACGGCCATTGCTAATGGCCTGTTCTGGATTACTTTGGGTGGCCTAACAGGCTACGCTGCTAAACGGTTTATCAAAGGTTAATGCTTTGCTACCTACGCAGCAGGTCTACGACTATGTGCTTGAGTTTGTGTTTGCTGTGTATTTGTTGGATCCAGCAGCACTAAGATTAAGGCTTGCCGAGGTAGAGACCCCCATAAGAATGACGCTGGCAGGTTTAGAATTTAGTCTACCTGAGCTTTACGAATTTGCCTTAATGGAAATAAAAGCTGATGGCGAACAGTCCTATAAAAGTTTTAGGCGTTGCCTTTACGGCCAACAAACCCAGGTGATGTTGCGCAAGTTGGGCGGAAAAATAGAGATCGCCCAGAATCACCAACACGTAAACAAGAGTATATATCGTCTGCAGTTGTTGAAATAATAAGCAATAAGTTGATCGTTAAATAAAGGATGTTAGGTGGAAATAAGTGTTCTTTTAGTCGGCTTTATGATCGGCTTGCGTCATGCCTTAGAGGCTGATCATGTGGCTGCTGTGGCATCTATTGTAACTCAGAAGCAGGGCAAGTCTGCAGCTTTGCGTCATGGGGCTGTGTGGGGTTTGGGGCATACCATTACTCTGTTTGTCTTCGGCACCGCAGCCTTGCTGTTAGACACCTTAGTTCCTGATTACATGGCAGCCATATTAGAGTGTGCAGTAGGGCTTATGTTGTTGTATTTGGGCCTAGATGTGCTTTTTCGTATGGGCTCTAAAGGCGTCCACTTTCATGTGCATCAACACCATGGTAAGCGCCACATCCATGCCCATCAGCACCATGTTGGTGACGTTAGCACTGATGTAAGTGCTCACCAACACAAACATAGCAATCCATTTCCAATACGTACCTTAATGGTAGGTATTATGCATGGCATGGCAGGTTCTGCGGCGTTAGTGGTATTAACATTGAATGCGGCGCATAACTTTTGGCTAGGCCTGGGTTATATGCTGCTGTTTGGCATCGGCTCTATCGCCGGTATGGCACTTTTATCAGCAGCTATTAGCCTTCCCTTCAGCATTCCTAGCAAGCGTATAGAACGCTTGGTAGGTTACCTTCAATTGAGTATTGGTGTGGGCACATCGGGCCTTGGTGGCTTTATTGTGTATAATTATTTTTATTAGTTGCTACTCATTTTTTGCTGGTGGCTAATGCGTCTCAGCTGACTTAGTTCTGAGATTTTGCTACGTTGGCCTTGAGCAAATATTGTGCAGCTAGGTAATAGGCTGTGGCTGCAGCTGCCATAGGGTTAGCTTTGGCGGTGATGTGGGCTACGCCATCCTCGTCTATATCAGCGCTCACTACCTTTCCAGTAATGTGATTAACACTGGCAATTTGCTTACCGTTAACTGCAACACTAGTACGGCTGTCTTGCACAAAAGCATAAGCAGGTAAATCTTTGCCTTTGGCCCACGCTAAATCTCGTCCTAAGGTGGTGTTGAGATAAGGTTGGGGAAATAACCCGGCAATGGTCGGTAAAAGATCTGGCAAGCTACCAAAGGTGTTATCAATTTCTGGGGCAATCATAGCTGGTGCATGTATAATTAAGGGCACCGGTAACTCTGCGATACCAAATTGAAAAATGTACTCAGGTAGGTGTTGGACTTTAGCAGAGGAGGCTTGGTGATCCGAAAAAAGCACAAAAATAGTATTGTCGTATAAGTCATCACGCTTAAACTGTTCGAACATTTTGCCAATATTATGGTCCAGCAAGCGTACCGCATTGTATTGCCCTAGGCTGGTGAAACCATTGTTTTTAAGCTCTTCGTCACTGCTTGGCTGCACCGTAAAGCCGCTCTGATCATCGGCAATGGTATGAGGTGAATGGTTAGCAGCGGTTTGAATGTAACCTAAAAATGGCGTTTTAGCTTGGCTTAGAATTGTGCCAGCTTCGTTTAATAATGAATGGTCAGAGATACCCCATACATCCACAATAGGGGAGGTCCAATATTTTTCTTCGTACAAGTTAACGCCCTGAATGCTGTTGTTGATGAGGGCGCTCATGTTAGCCCAGCCTGCGCTACCACCTAACATGTAGTGCTTATTGTGTTGCGAAAAGGAATTAATGACCGAACGCTGATGGGTGATGTAGGGATTGCGAGTGGCAGTCTTTATCGCCGAGACGTCAGGAATGCCAGTAATGGAGGTAAACACACTTTTGGCTGTAGACCTTGCGGGTACGTTAAAGTGTGGATACCACCGAGATTGTTTAATGAGTGTGTCGATATTAGGGGTGGGGTTTAATTTATTGCCATAAGCGCCAATATGGCTTGCTCCAAGACTTTCCATAAATACGATAACTAAATTGGGCGTTGTTTGTTGTGCGCCCACTACCGGTGCTGTAGGTGTTTTCCAGCGGTCTAATGCAGCAACACCACCACTTGGAAAATCTGCTCCTAGTAAATATGAAAGGGTGCCAAAGTGAGGTGTTAAATCTTCTTTGGTGGCAGAGTCTGTAGTAAAACGGGCCGTATCATAAATCCATACAAATGGATTCAGGCCAAGGGCTGCGACTTGGGTATTGCCGTTAAAAAAGGCGTGATTCCAGCGCAAGGGTACCAAAGACCAGCGGCCTAAAAGTATTAATAAGAATAACGCACCAATAACGATAACGTGTATACAGTTAATGTACCAACGCCTACGGTTCTTTTCTTGGCTGAGCAAAGGTAATAGAAATTGATAGTGCAACCAATAACCTAAAGCCCAAGTCACAGCCATGGCAAAGCAGATTTGAATCACGGGGTAAGATTGCCAAACCATGGAGGTAGATATGGCGATGTCGCTGCTAAAGCGCACGATAGATGCATCTATACGCTTGTTAAGGTACAAGTAATGACCAGCGTCTAAGACATACATCGTTAGTATGGTGATTAAAATAATGCCAAACCAATAACCTAAAAACCGCCGCAACAGGGGATAGTTAACGGCACTAAAACGGGGCAAAAATAGCCATGGCAAAGTGATTAGGGCTGCTAATAAGGAGACCCTTAAATCAAAACGCAAACCCACCCAAAAAGCTTTTAGTAAATAGCCTTCAACGGCCACTGGTAGCTCGGAAAGCAAACCCCAAAACAGCAAACGGAATAGTCCTTGTAAACACCATAGTGCCAAGGTCAATACCAGTAAATACTGCACGCGACGGGGAAGAAAATTCATAATTGGCCTAATTTACGTTTGCTGGTGTTGATGGTGATTGAGTTGAGCGCAAGTTCAGTACTAGGCCGGCAATAATTAAGGTTGCAGCAACCCACTTCCACCATGGCATACTTTCGTCAAGAAAAACGCTGGAGGCGGCCATGCCAAACACGGGTACCAGTAACGCCCAAGGAGCCACTAACGCAGCCGCATGGCGCTGCAATAATAAGTTCCACAAGCCATAACCGACGAGAGTGTTACCGATAGTTTGCCACAACACAATGGCCCAAGCATGCCACTGTGCGGAAGCTACGCTATGGACTATGAGCGCAGGTCCTTCGTAGTAAAATGACATGAGGGCCAGCGGAGGCACGGCAAATATGGAGGACCATGCTAAAAAGGCAATGATATGGACCTTGCCAGAACGCTTAACAACTAAGTTACCTGCGGCCCAACTTAGGGCTGCGACTAATATCACGGCTAACCCGATAGGGGTAGCATCAGTGTTGCCTTGAATGGCGATCAGTAAGATCCCTGCAAAAGAGATGATGAGCGCAAGAATTTGGGGCAAACGAATGGTTTCTTTAAATAACATCATGGCAAGCACAATGGTGAACACTGCTTGTACCTGAATGACTAAAGAGGCTAGCCCAGGAGACATATGGCTGCCCATGACCCAGAACAATAAGCCAAATTGGCCAAAACCAATAAAAAAACCGTAAGCCATTAAATAACGCCACGGCACCACAGGGCGAGGCAAAATAAAAACCAGAGGCAAGGCAGCAAAGGTAAAGCGTAGGCTAGCAAATAAAAACGGTGGTAAGTCGTTTAGTCCTAGTTCAATGAATACAAAATTAGTGCCCCAGATGAGGGCAACAAAAATCGCCAATAATTGGTGTGTGATGGGCATCTTAGCATCCTGCTAGGGGCGAATTATCTGCGACGGCGACTATTGAGGGCCACTCTGCCAGGAACTACCTTTTCTTTTGGCGTTATTGGATCGGCCCCAGGGCTTTCTCGGTACAAAGATTTTCGCTTGTTGACCAAATCTACCTGTCGAGCTTGTTCTAGCTCTTGTTCTAATACCACTCGTTGACGTTTTAGATCCTCTAATGCATCGGCTTTGGCGGATAACTTGGCATCAAGTTTAGCTATATGTTCACTGCTATCAAAGGATGAGGATTCAAGGGACTTTGCCATCTTGGCCAAAGCTTTTTCCGATAAAGCTTTGGTTATTGCAGTGGCCTTGGGGGCAGGTTCGTTGAGGGCTTCAGCAAATACCGAGGCACCTGTTCGGTTAGAGTGCTCCACTAATGCTGATTCACATTGAGCCAGTAGCGCAGCAATTTCTTTTTCCGTTTCTTTACTCATATACCTATCTCAACTAGCCAAAGCTATGGATCAGACATCTCTGGAGGATGTGAACCAAGCCAGTTTATCATGTAAACTCACAACGCGCCCAACCACAAAGAGGGAAGGAGACATCACCTGCTCTGTCTTGATCATTGCTGGTAGGCTCGCAAGGTCAGACACCAACACCCGTTGGTCTTGGGTGGTGCCTTTTTCGATCAATGCTACGGGCATGTTTTTGTCCATGCCGTTGTTAATGAGTTTCTCACAAATGACGGGTAAGCCTTTTAAACCCATATAAAAAACTAAGGTTTGTCCTTCTACTACTAACTCGGGCCAAGGCAAATCTACACTGCCATCGCGTAATTGCCCTGTCACAAACCGCACGGACTGGGCATAGTCCCTGTGGGTAAGGGGGATGCCAGAATAGGCAGAACATCCGCTGGCTGCAGTAATGCCGGGCACCACTTGAAAGGGCACATGCTGTTCGGCTAAGGTTTCAATTTCTTCACCGCCTCGGCCAAATATAAACGGATCTCCACCTTTAAGACGAGCAACCCGTTTGCCTTGTTTGGCATAATCCACCAATAATTGATTGATGCCTGTCTGAGGCACAGTATGGTTGGCGCGGCGCTTACCCACATAGACCCTTTCTACAGATTCTGGGACTAATGCCATGACTCCGTCAGAGACCAAGGCGTCGTAGAGTACTACATTGGCCTTTTGCAACAGTCTAAAAGCCCTAAGGGTGAGGAGGTCTGGATCACCAGGGCCTGCGCCAATGAGAAACACCTCGCCGTTACTCATCACCTTATCAAGGCCACTATCAACTTCTTTTAAGTGATTTTTCAATAAGCTTTCAGCTTCGCTGTGTTTACCAGAAAATACAGCTTCCGCCACCGGTCCCTGTAACACCCGATGCCAAAAAATAGAGCGCTCGGCGGTGCTTGGTAAGGCGTCTTTTAATTGTGAGCGGTAAGCCCCAACCAAGCTGGCTAGTTGCCCGTAGGCTTTGGGCACAAATTGTTCCAATTGCTGACGCAAAATACTAGATAAAACTGGCGAAGCCCCACCGTTGTTGATGGCAATGGTTAACGGCGCGCGATCAATGATGGCGCCAAAAATGACATTACCGTCGTCGGGAAAGTCTGCCACGTTAACTAATAAGCCTATGCCCTTAGCGTCAGTAGCGATCTGTTGGTTAATAGCACGATCATCCGTTAGAGCTAAAATGAGGCTGTAACCTAGCATCACTTCATCTGACGAATAGGCATCAATGGTTACCAAGCCCCCAGTACTTTCTACTAAACGGGTTAAATCTTCTGATACTGCTGTGGCCATCAAATCACAAACAACGCCCGCTTCAATTAACGATTTAGCCCGGCGTTTGGCAATAGTTCCACCACCAATAAGCAGCGCTTTCAATTGCTGGGTGTTGTGAAACAGAGGGAAAAAAGTCATTAGGATTCCTGTTGTATCCATGTTTTACAGTGTTCAAGTGCGCTGCTGTGGCTTAAATTAATATTGCCAAAGCGTAACAAACTCGTGCTTGAGTTGATATCAACTGAGCGTAATAAAATACCGTTTTTGGCAGCGCTATGATGCAGTCTGTGGGCTAAATCTGATGCCATACTAAAGCTGCGAAACAATTCATGCGAAGCGGCTAGATCAGCGCCTAGTTGAATCATTGACTTTTTCCAAACACTCAACTGTTTCCCCCTTTCCTTCAAAAGTTGAGAGCGCATATTAGCCTGCCACGAAGTATCACTTAAAGCCGCAATAGCTACAGTTTGCGCTGGGCCGTTAACGGACCAAGGGCCAATTTCCTTGGCCAGACCATTTAACACGCTTTCAGTGGCAAAGGTAAACCCTAAGCGAATACCAGCTAGGCCAAAGAACTTGCCCACTGAACGTAATATAATGATGTTATCGGCTAGCTCTTCTGTGAGCAAACTTGCAGAAGGTGTGGTGTCAATAAAGGCCTCATCTACCACCAAAAAGCCATCAACAGCCTGTAACTCTTGTGCCCACGATCGCAGTTGTTGCCGTTTAAACGTTTCGCCTGTTGGGTTATTGGGGTGGATGATTACTAAGTGCCCTAGTTCATCATTATGCAGTGCCGCATCTATTTGTTGGGCAGCTAACTGACTGTCTAATCCGCTGTAGGTATGAATCTCACCTCGTTGTGACCAAGCTTGACGGTGTTCTTGATAACCTACATTGGGCAACCATGCAGGTTTTTGATTGCCTAATTGATGCAATATAGAGGGCAGCAATTGAATAATATTTTGGCTGCCACTGCTTGCCAAGCATGGGTGATCTCCATAATAAGATCGGGCAGCTTTGATTAACACAGGATTTAAGTAAGGTAGCTGGTGCCAAGCATCCTTCTCGATAGCAGGCACAGGGTAACTGTGTTGGTTAATACCTGTGGATAGGTCCAGCCAATCCGCAGGATCACGGCCATAAATGGCGGATGCCGAGTGTAAATCACCACCATGAAATAGAAGGTTCATTAAACAGCACCCATAACAGCGAGCAAACATATAACGGCTAGCCAAAGTGCTAGGCTGTAGTGCACTAGATTGCAGGCATCATCAATGCTTGCAGCCATGGGTGCGCTGCCTGAACCAAGTGGAGGGCGATGTTGGTTTTGGCCATGATATAGGGCACTGCCACCCAGCTCCACGCCTATTGCCCCCGCACCAGCTGCCATTACTGGCCCAGCGTTAGGACTTTTCCAAGTGCCAGCCTGTTGGCGCCAGCTTCGCCATGCGTTTTGGGTTTGTCCGTTAATGCTGCCACACAGGGTGTAAGCCAGGGCGGTGAGGCGGGCGGGAATAAAATTAAGTAAATCATCGAAACGTGCAGCAGCCCAACCAAAGTGCAGAAAACGTGGGTTTTTATAACCCCACATGGCATCTAAGGTGTTGCTGAGACGATAAATAACCACACCTGGGACACCGGCGACAATAAACCAAAACAGGGCTGCAAATAACGCATCAGCACCGTTCTCAAGCACCGACTCTGTGGCTGCTTTGGCGATTTCCTGCTCATTCAAGTCTTGAGTGTCGCGGCTTACGATATGACTCACTGCAACCCGGGCTGTGATTAAATCACCTTCATATAGGGGCGCAGATATAGCTTTGGCGTGCTGAATTAAACTGCGCCAGCCAATCGCCAAATACAACACCACGGCAGCAAAAAGTGGTGATAATGCCTCGTTACTAGCTAACGTGTGCTCTAGGCTATAAGCGGCAAAACTAAGAGGCCCGATGGCAAGGATTAATGCGAGCGTGCCTTTGCATTTTAATAGCGTGTCACGTTGCTTCACTGGCAATCCCTCTACAGAATTGAACCACTTCTCCAGCCCATCAGCCAAACTCCCAAAGCCTACCAGAGGATGCAGCCGCTTAGGTTCACCTAACCAATAGTCTAGGCCAAGGGCAAGCACAATAGCGATAATCAAACTCATGTTACAAGGGGCCCTGCATGATGGTGAAAATTTTCTCTATCGGCAGCTCCACTTCCACTTCATCAGCCAAACGTTCAATCTGTGCTGCCCTTAAGGCAGGATAATCAAATGCTTGTGTTTGCTCTAAACCAGCCCATTGTAATAATTGCTCCAGCAGCTTTGGTTCATCAAATAACCCATGTACATAGCTACCCATCACAGTGTCTTCGCTATTGCGAGCGCCATCTGGACCAGTGTTGAGCTGCATTAATGGCTGCAATAAATCACTACCAGTAGTTTGCCCCACATGGATTTCATAACCTGTGACTGGAATATCACCGACCTCACTCAACCAATGACCTTGCACATTGCGTAATTGTTTTTCGCCTTGTAACAGGGTTTCAATAGCCAAGTGGCCTAAACCTTCACTGGTGCCGGCGCTCGATTCTGTGCCATCTGGGTCGTGTACGGCTTGGCCTAACATTTGATAACCACCACAAATACCAATGACTTTACCACCTAAACGCAAATGACGTTTAATAACGGCATCCCAGCCAGATTCTTTAAGCCACGCTAAATCACCACGAGTATTCTTGCTGCCTGGCAGAATAATAAGGTCTGCCCCCTTGAAGGTTTGTACGTCTCTTAGTAGCTGACAATCTACTTGAGGGTGCATTCTTAAGGCATCAAAATCTGTATGATTGCTGGCCCTAGGATAAATAGGCACAACAACTTTAAAGTGCTGACCGTCATCGCTTTTAGAAAACTGATCAACGGCTAATGAGTCTTCGGCTTCTATGTGCAAATTGTGGATATAAGGTAAAACAGCAAGTACGGGTTTGCCGGTTTTTTCTTCTAGCCAGTCTAATCCACCTTGCAACAGTGTTTTATCACCACGGAAACGGTTAATAATAAAGCCACGAGTGCGGGCTTGTTCGCTAGGGCTGAGTAATTCATAGGTGCCATATAGGTGGGCAAACACACCTCCACGGTCTATGTCTGCAACGATTATCACGGGGCAGTCTACGGCTTCTGCAAAACCCATATTGGCAAGGTCATGTTCCCTTAAATTAATTTCTGCAGGGCTGCCGGCACCTTCTACCATTACTAGATCAAATTCTTCTAATAGCTCTTGATGGGCAGTTACCACGTCTTGTAATAACTTAGGCTTGTGCTGGTGGTATTCTACTGCCTTCATGTTGCCAATGGCTTTGCCACGTATGATCACTTGTGAACCCAAATCGCTATTAGGTTTGAGAAGAATAGGGTTCATACGTACATCGGGCTGCAAAAAACAAGCTTCGGCCTGTACGGCTTGAGCACGGCCTATCTCCCCTCCATCGGCGGTTACAGCGCTGTTAAGGGCCATGTTTTGGCTCTTAAAAGGGGCCACTTTAATGCCTTTACGGGCCAATATGCGGCACAGAGCCGTTACTAAAATACTTTTGCCGGCGTCGGACGTCGTGCCTTGCACCATGAGGGTGCGGGGGCTCTGCTCCATAAGGGTACGGGGGTCCTGTGCCATCAATGTTGGCTTAGTCATGACGCGGATTCCTTTTGCTGGTCTAAGTCTAACAGCAAATCTTGTAAGGCCTGTTGATGTGCGCCTGGTTGTTGCCACATTCCACGCTGGCAAGCTTCTAACAGTCGTTCGGTCATCTCTTCTAAGGCGGCAGGGTTATTGTCGCGCATAAATTGTTGGTTATTGGCTTCAAAAATTAGAGCATCACTGACCTGTTGATATTGGTAATCAGCAATTAAATCCGTGGTGGCATCGTAAGCAAATAGATAGTCGACACTCGCCGCCATTTCAAAAGCACCCTTGTATCCGTGGCGTTGCATGGCGCTAATCCATTTAGGGTTGAGCACACGAGAGCGCAGTACACGATTTAGCTCCTCTTTAAGAGTACGAATTTTGGGTACGCTAGGGTTACTGTGATCACTATGGTACACCGCAGGGGCTTGGCCACTAAGGCTGGTGACTGCGTTAGTCATGCCGCCTTGAAACTGGTAGTAGTCATCGGAATCCAATAGGTCGTGTTCGCGGTTGTCTTGGTTTTGCACCACCACCTCTAACTGACTCAAGCGGTGTTTAAAATCCTCATGGGCTGCCACACCATCACCTGTTTGATTGCCATAGGCGTAGCCACCCCAGTTGAGGTACGCGTCGGCAAGGTCCACGCGTTCAGCCCAACAACGTTCATCTATAAGGCCCTGTAATCCTGCACCATAGGCACCAGGTTTACTACCATAAACACGATAGCTGGCTTGACGTTTAGCGTCGGCAGCGCTGACGCCTTGAGCCTCTAGTTCTGCTTGTCGCTGTTCAACATTTTGGCGTATAGTATTGCCGTTATTGGCGCTGGAACCTGGCTCATCAAAGGTGGCTAGGGCCTGCACAGCAGCATCATATAACTTCATGACATTAGGGAAAGCATCACGAAAAAACCCAGATACGCGCAGGGTAACGTCCACACGGGGACGGCCTAATTGCATGGCAGGAATGATTTCAAAATCGGTTACCCGCTGCGAGCCAGGAGCCCAAATAGGCTTGATACCCATTAAGGCAAACGCTTGGGCAATGTCATCGCCGCCGGTGCGCATGGTGGCGGTGCCCCAAACAGATAAACCAAGTTGGGTAGGGTAGTCGCCGTGCTCTTGTAAGTGCCGTTCAATAAGGGCTTGGGCTGAGCGTTGGCCTAAAGCCCATGCTGCTGCAGACGGTACACTACGGTTGTCTAAAGAAAAGAAATTACGCCCTGTAGGTAAGGTATCTAAACGGCCCCGTGTAGGTGCGCCACTAGGGCCAGGCTCTACGGCTTGGCCTGCTAAGCCTTGAATAAGGGCTTGGGTTTCGCGCACAGCGCTGTCTTCTAAAGCGACTAAAATTGTGTTTTTAGCGTAGGCTAATTGTTGGCTTATACGTGGGAGGGTTGTCGTTAAAATTCTTATTTCATTGTTCTTTGGAGAAAGTAAGTACTCATTAACTAAGCTTAGTGCTAATAATTCAAGGCGCTCTCTTGTGTCCATGCTGGAACGCCATACGCCGTCACCTTGCTGAGCTAACAACTGAGGTTTAGCACCAAGCCAAGGGCTAACCTCGGTGGCTAAAGGGTTGTAATCCTTGAGGCCTAGATCAAGGGCAAGGTTGTGTAAAATGCCACACTCTTCGTTGGCTTCGCCGCGGGGTAAACGCAGCAGCGCTACAATGGTTTCGCTGAGCTCGTCATCTTCAGGCAACTGACCCAAAACGTGCAAACCGTTACGAATTTGAGCTTCTTTAATGTCGCACAAATAGGTATCAAGCTCGGCAAGCATTTCGTTTTCGGTGGTGTTGGCCGTTAACCCCAGTTCTTGTTTAACATTACTGCTAGCCAGGGTGGCAACAATTTGTTCCCTTAGCCATAATTCACGCCCCGTATCTAAACCTGCGGCTTGATAAAGTTCGTCCACTAGGGTTTCTAAATCTGCAAGTTCGCCATAGGTTTCAGCGCGGGCCATGGGGGGCATTAAGTGATCAATGATCACCCCCTGCGCGCGACGTTTAGCTTGGGCACCTTCGCCTGGATCATTAACTATAAATGGGTAAAAATGAGGCATGGGGCCGAGGGCCACATCGGGCCAGCATTCATCACTTAACGCCACACCTTTGCCGGGCAGCCATTCGAGGTTGCCGTGTTTACCAAGATGGATTACAGCGTCTACTTGGTAAACATGCCTCAACCAAAAATAGAAGGCCAAATAACTGTGGGGTGGTACTAGGTCTGGGTCGTGGTAGTTGGCCGTTAAATCTAGGTTATAACCCCGTGCTGGCTGAATGCCCACAAAGGTTTCACCTAAGCGTAAGCCCGCTAACATAATGCGTCCTTGGCGGTATTTAGGATCTTGCTCTGGGCTACCCCAACGTTGCCATACGGCTTGTTGGCAGGCCTCGGGTAGCTGAGAGAAATGTTCTAAGTATGCAGCGGCGTCTAAACTTTGCCAACAAGGCAGATGATGCAAGGTATTGGGGTTGTTAGTGACAGATTCCAATAGGGTTTCAATTAAAGCATTACCATTTTCCGGTACCGTATCAATGGCGTAACCTGCATCTTGCATAGCTTGTAATACGTTAATGGCTGATTGTGGCGTATCTAAGCCTACGCCATTACCAATACGGCCATCTTTGGTGGGATAGTTTGCAAGTATGAGGGCAATACGTTTGTCGTTATTAGCCTTATGACCAAGGCTACAATAACCCTTAGCAAGGCGAGCTACAAACTGTGCTCTTTCTGGCTCTAGTTCGTACCCCACAAGGTTTATTTGGCATAGTTTACTGTAGTAACCCATGGACTTAAAGCTGATAGCACGAGTGAGTACATGGCCATCCATCTCTGGCAATACCACTTGCATGGCAATATCGCGGGATCTTAAACCTTGTTTATGCTCACGCCACGCCTCATTGGTGGTGGAGGACAGCACCAGTTGTAAAACTGGGATGTCGCCTTCAATAGGCAAGTTGAATTGTGTTGGCGCGGAGCTAAGACTTGGCGCGTCTACCTTGTTGCTGGCAAATCCCAAGCTGCTTAATACCAGCTTAGTGTTTGACTGTTTTAAAGTGTGGTTTACCAAGGCCAAGGCTTGGGGGTCTTTAAGTGAGGTAATAGCAAGGGCGATAGGGTTCATACCCTGCTCAACCAAGCTGGCCATTAAGCCATCAAACATGCGGGTATTACCACTTTGTAAATGGCTGCGATAAAACAATAGTGCTACCACGGGTGCGTGTTGCACACCCTGTGTAATAGTCTGCTTTTGCCAACCCATTAAGCTAGCTTGGGCTACGCCTGGCTGATAAATCAACGCTTGGGGCAGCTCAGCTGGTGGTTGCCATTGGGGCTGGCCGGCCTGTAAAGCTGATGTTGGATTTTTGTTTATTGGTATATTTTGGTTTAGCTCTTGTAGTAAATAGCGCAGCAAGTTAATGCCGTTACTCACACCACCTTGGCGTAAGTACTGCCATACAAGTTGGCACGAAGCAGGCTCACAGGAACTAGCTAGTGTTAGCTCAGGGTCCGGGGCATCGTCCCCAGGCACCAATATAAGGTGACGGTTAGGTTTGGCCTGCTGCCACGCTTGAAGACGTTGAAAACCATAATTCCAATAGCTCGCGCCACCTAGCAATGACACCATAACTAATTCTGCTTGCTCCAACACCTTGTGCTCATAAAGGTCAAAAGCAGCAGGTTTTAGCAGGTGACTCCAATTTGCCAAACGGATGGATGGTAGCTCTTCACCGAGTTGTTCAGCTGCAGTGGCCAGCATAGCAAGGCTAGTATCGGCGGCAGCCAAGATCACTACTTTAGCAGGATCTTGACCTAGGTCGATGATGCCCTCTTCTTCAACAAAGCCACCAGGTTGGGCTGCGAGCAAATGCATGGTGAGTGGTTAAACCTCAGCGACTTTTAGAGCGCTAGTGAGTTCGTCAACATGTAAATGTTTGCCGATCATCACTAAGGAGGTACGGCGCGCTTCGTCGGTAGTCCACAAACGGTCAAAATGGCTTTCTAAGCGCTGACCAACGGCCTGAATCACTTGACGCATAGGTTTGTTAGGCAAGGCTGCAAAACCTTTAGCGCGGTATATTTGCTGGTTAGAAAGTAATTCCGCTAACGCTACCTGTAATTGCTCACCGTCAACTTCACCTAAATGAATGACGCAGGAGTCAAAGTGGTCATGGGCATGTTCGTGATGGCCACCATGGTCATGGTGATGATCGTGGTGAGTGTGTACAGCTTCAATACGGTCTTCTGCAGCAGCTTCTAAGCCCATTACTAATTCGATAGACGCATCACTGGTACCGTCTTCCTTTTGGCCAATGTAAGCTGTCTTCACAGAGGTGGGTACTTTAGTGGCAATCACCTGCTCTACTTGGCTGCGCTCTTGGTCAGACAGAATATCGCTCTTGGACACGATGACTAGGTCTGCGGCACTCAATTGGTCATCAAGTAACTCGGCCAAATCAGGATCATGGTTAAGGCTTTCATCGGCTAAACGTTGGGCTTGCACCTGTTCTGTATCGTGGGCAAAGCGGCCGGCAGCAACAGCTGGGCCATCAATCACGGTGATGACCGCATCAACAGTGAAGTATTTCTTAATTTCTGGCCAGTTAAAGGCTTGTACCAGTGGCTTTGGTAACGCTAAGCCACTGGTTTCAATAAGAATGTGGTCAATGTCATCACGACGCTTAACTAATTCTAACATTACCGGCAAGAACTCTTCTTCTACGGTGCAGCAAATGCAGCCGTTGGCTAGTTCGTAAATGCCCTGTTGAGTGCTGGATGGTGTTTCGCCATCGTCATCACAATCTAACGGGCAATTACGTAATAAATCAGCATCAATGTCTAGTTCGCCAAATTCGTTAACGATCACGGCAATACGTTTAGGATCTTTACCGCCAGACACCTGACGCAATACATTAGACAATAAAGTGGTCTTGCCACTGCCTAGAAAACCGGTGACAACAGTAGCGGGGATTTTTTTCAGTTGCATGGGATAACCTTGTGCTTAATTGGGTGCTAAAAGGGTGTAGGAAATTGCCGTCATTTTGTCACAAAAAGCCACTAAAATCAGCCTTCTCTGGGCATAAACTATCCATAACGCGACGCTTTTTTCAAGTGGGTAGAGCTGCTTGAGCAGTTCTCATGATCCAAGTACACATAGGCTGCTGGTTAGGAGCGTAAGTACAGGGCCATGGCATTATAACGAAAGTATGCAAGCATCTGATTAACATAGTATTTAATGAATTATATATGAAGAAAGTTCAACTCACTTCAGGCGAATATAATTTGCCTAGTAGAGCCGTGGCGCAACGTCTTGGTATGACCTTGAAAGGCATAGTCACCAATACTGAGAAGCGTAATGGACGTATTATGGATCATACAGTTAATGGTTTATTTAAGGAGTCCCAATGAGCTTTCGAGCCTAGCTAGACACACCACCGCCAGCTTTGGGCTTACCAAAACCAAACCGTACCCAGTGCATCACCAACATAGACAGCAGTGAGCAAACAGCCATGCCCAAGGCCACTGGGAAAATATTTGTATCTAGCGACATGCCAATCAAACCCCCAATAGGAATGGAAATGAACATTGATCCAGCACCAACTACAGAAGCGCCCATCCCAGCTACCTGACCCAAAGGTTCCATGGCCAACGCGTTGAGATTGCCAAACTGAAAACCAATGCCAGAAAAAATCACAAACAAAAAAGCCATTGTGTGCATTAGTGGTGGTACACCAGCGTAAAACTGGGCATACAGGTACAGACCTAAAGAACCCATGAAAACCAATACGTTAGTTAGTTGTACCAGCCTAAACATGCCCCAACGTATGACCAGTTTAGCGTTGAGGTAGGAAGAAATTAAGTTAGGAAATACCAAGGCGCCAAAATATAGAGGGAAGGCATCTCCCACGTCGTAAATTTTCTGGAATAGCCACTGGCTGGAGCTTAAATATCCCAAAAAACCACCAAATACCAAACCACTGACTAAAGTATACCCCGCCGCAATACGGTTGCTTAGTACAAGGACAAATGCCTCCCACAGCACTTTAGGGTGAATGGAGCGGCGTTTTTCGTGGGTTAGTGTTTCGTCAAGCCGCAGCCAAGTCCAGATGCACAACAACACCGCCAAGATAATGTACATGGCAAAAATGGTTTGCCAGGGCCCAAACCAAAGCAATACTTGCCCTAGCATAGGTGCACAAATGGGCACTATCATAAATATTGCGCCAGACAGAGACATGATACGCGCCATGGCCCGGCCGCTAAAACAATCTCTCGCTATGGCCGACACCATAATGCGTGGCCCAGATGCGCCTATACCCTGTAAAAAACGGCCTATAAGCACCATCTCTAAAGATTGTGCAGACATCGCCAATATACAGCCCAGTATAAAGAAGGCAAAACCCACGTAAATTCCAGGTAATCGTCCTACACGATCAGAGACAGGGCCATATATGAGTTGGCCTATGGCAAAGCCAGCAAACAGGCTGGTGATGACCAATTGAATTTCACTTCCGCCGACGCTAAATTCCTGCGCCATAAAACCCAATGCAGGCAACACCGCGTCGATGGACAAAGCCACCACAGACATCAATGATGCCATGAGGAAAATGAATTCAACCATGCCAATACGTATCATTGTTGTGGAGGGCTGGTTAGACATAACGTTGCATACGAAACAATAGGGTTAAATATAATAACGAAAAACCCCCTTCATAGGTTTTTTACTTCACGAAGAGGCCGTTGATCTGTTTTTTGAAGGCTCTTTAATTAACCTACCTTTTTATTATGATCTTTCTTGCGGTAAATATGGGCTTTGTTTTCATCATATAGGTATGAATCATCAAAGTTTTCAGCGTCTAACACATGGCCGACTAGGATCAATGCGGTGCGGGTAAATTTCTTCGCGCGCACTTTAGCTACTATATTACCTAGGGTGCCTGTCACCTTGTCTTGGTCTGGCCAGCTGGTGCGGTAACACACGGCCACTGGGCAGTCTTCGCCATAAAAAGGTAGTAGGTCTTCCACAATTTTGTGAATACGAGTGACGCCCAAGTGTATAGCTAAGGTAGCACCTGTGGCGGCCAGTGCTGGCAAACGCTCACGCTCTGGAAAGGGGGTTTTGCCTTCGTAGCGGGTCAGAATGACAGTTTGTGAAATGCCAGACAAAGTAAGCTCTTTGCCCAGCCATGCGGCCGAGGCAGAATAGGCGGTTACACCTGGGATGATTTCGTAATCAATATCCAATGTTTCTAGGCGGCGCATTTGCTCGCCAGTTGCACCATACAAAGAAGGGTCCCCAGAGTGTACGCGGGCCACATGCTGGCCTTTGGCGTGTGCATTGGCCATTAGCTCTACCTGAGCATCCAGTGCTAAGGCGGCAGTGTCTATTACTAGGGCGCCGCGTGAACGAGCCGTCTCCATATTTTCATCTGGGATCAATGATCCTGCAAAAAGCACCACGGGTGCCGCATCTAATAGGCGCTGACCTTTGATGGTCATTAGCTCTGGATCACCTGGGCCTGAACCAATAAAATATACCGTCATGATTTTGTCCTGTGTTGTGCCAAAAGTTGTAATTAAAGCTTTTATAGATTTTGCTTAAAGTTTCTTTTTATAACCACGTGGAGTGTAAACCCACTCTTTGGTGCCATTAACAATATGGCGTGATTCGCTGTTACCAACGGAGACAAGGGTGAACATATCCACGTCTTTGGCATCTAATTCACCCAAACGAATAATATGGATGCTTTCGTCTGGGCGCGTGAGCTGCCGGCCAATTAATACGGGTGTGGCAGCTGGGCGGTGCTGCAATAAAATGTCACGGGCCTTGTTGAGCTGCCAGTCACGCTTTTTAGATACTGGGTTGTAGAAAGACACGACAAAATCCCCTTCGCCAGCTTTCTCAATACGCTTAAGAATGGTTTCCCAAGGTGTGAGTAAATCTGACAAAGAAATAGTGCAAAAGTCATGGCCTAACATAGCGCCTACTCGGCTCGCACCAGCTTGCATGGCAGAAATACCCGGAATAACTTCCAATTCTACATCTAACCATTCTGGGTGACTCTCTTTACCCTCTAACTGCATATCGAGTAGTTCAAATACCAAGGTCGCCATGGCATAAATGCCAATATCACCACTAGAGATGAGTGAGGTCGTCTTGCCGCTGGCAGCCAAATTTAACGCTAAACGTGCCCGACCAATTTCTTCGCCTAGGGGTAAGTCATGATGTTGTTTGCCATCACATACATCACCTAAAATGTCTAGGTAAAGGCCATATGCAACTAGGTCTGTACTGACAGCAATAGCAGCATGAGCGCGAGGTGCCACTAACTGTGAATCACCGGGGCCAGTGCTGACGATAAATAATTTGCTCATGTTAATCTCGTGCTTATTAAATAGGTTTTAGGATTAATCTTGTTCGCCAATTGAACCAGTGCCGGGCGGAAAAGCTCGGGCTATGGCACAAGTCGCTTTAGGTGTTTTTAGTTTGGCTTGTAGCAGCTCTGCTTCATTGCCGGTGGCTTGTTGAGCCGACCAGAGCGCAGCAGATTCCGCCACCCCATACACACCTATAGTGTCGTATACGTACTGTGAAGGGTTAATGAGTTGGTCATTTACTGCGGCCAAAATCTGAGCGGAATAAGTTTGAAAACTTTTGCCAAGGCTTTGAGCCAAGTCGATAAGGCCCTGTTCATCGGCTTTAATGTCAATGCTATTTATGCTGACAATGTCGTTAATAGTGAGGCCTTGTTGGGACAAGCATTGGTTTAAAAAATCCAACAAGTGCTCTTGGCTGCAACCGCGCTCACAACCCATACCCACGGTATAAACTGGCTGCAGGTATGGCTGAGCAGTCGTCATGACTAACTGTGCATTGAGCAGATCGCTTACTTGGCGGCCCCATTCGTTAGCGCCACCTTCATGGCCAGATAACAATGGAATGACAAACTGGCCTTGTTCGTCGAGCACCAACACGGCAGGATCGCGGTATTTATCTAACAATACTGGCGCCAAAGTACGTACTGCAATACCTGTGGCACAGATTAAAATAAGCCGTTCGCCGTGTGTAAAAGCCCCTTGGATGGTCTCCGCAAAAGGCTGAGGTTTAAGCTCAAATGAAACTGAGGCATTTGAATCCTTAGCTAATAGCAGCACTTTTAAACGTTCACCTAGGCGTGCTCCAGCATCTGTTAAGGCAAAAATGCGGATCACGAATTACGCTCCTGCCTAAGCACTACAAACAACGAAAAGTATGGGCCTGCTTGGTTAGCTAATTGTGCCACATCGGTTAAAATTTCTTCGTTTTCACGGCCAATATAGGCAAGGTAATTGGCATCTGCCGTGCGTCCAGCTTTATCAAGTATAGCAAGGATGCGGGGTCTAGCTCGGCCAGCCTTCATAATCACCACACTGTCGTGGCTAATAAGTGCCTGCTCTAATTGAGCATCGGTGTGGCGCCCGCTCATGACCACAAAGGATTCTTGTAATAGAGTAAGGGGTTGTTGTAGGGCAGATGCTGCTCCGTTTACGGAGGAAACCCCAGGCACTACAAAGCACTCATGGGCATCACTTAAGCGCTCAAGCAGGTAACTAAAAGAGCCAAAGAATAGTGGGTCACCTTCACACAAAAAAACTACAGACTTACCCGTTTTTATTTGTTCGGTAATTTTCTTGGCACCCAAATCGTACGCAGCATTAGCAGCCGTTCGATCTGTGCTCATGGGCATAGGAATGGCTATTTCTGTTGCAGGCTCGTTGCGGCTAGCAATGCTAATGTGCGCAATATCACAGGCTTGTGAAGTGCCAACTTGATTAGCTAAATAACAAATTACATCGGCAGATTGAATAAGGTGGTGGGCCTTTAAGGTGATTAATAAAGGATCCCCTGGGCCAACACCTACGCCATAAAATACACCAGCTTGGGCGTGAAAGTTATGCATTATTTCGATTCCTCTAGAGCTTTATGCCAGCACATTAAGGTAACGGGTAATGCAGGGCGCAAGAGATCTTGCCCAGCAATGATGTCGTGGCGGCTTATGGCCACTTGTAAATAATCTGCTGGCCCTTGGTCAATGTGTTGAGTAAATCCCCACAATGTGGCTTTGCTTGGTTCTGTTACAGCGCTGGCTACAAGGCGTCCACCGGGCTTAAGTCGCTGCCAAGCAAGTTGTAATATGGCGCTGAGTTCACCGCCACTGCCGCCAATAAAGACCTTGTCTGGATTAGGTAGTTCTGCAAGGCAATCGGGCGCTCTACCTTGGATAATGTGTAAGTTAGTACTTACTCCAAAGGCTTCCCTGTTAGCATTTAGGCAAGCGATACGTTGGTCGTGATGCTCAATACCATACACCTGGCCTGTGGCGTTCCATAGTGCCCATTCAATAGCTACACCGCCACAACCGGCACCTATATCCCAAGCAGCTTCTTCGGGAGCGGGCTGTAGTAACGTGAGGATATTGAGCCGAACTTCTCGTTTGGTGAGTAGTCCTTTGCCAGACTCGCCATCAGTAACAAAGTGAGCATCTGCAATGCCTGGGAAGTTAGGCATCACATTACCCACGCCTTGGGTATGGACTACGGTAACGTGGAGTTCGTCAAAGCTGGCGCTTGATGTGGCTAATTCTTTTGCTATAAATTGCTGCTGGTTTTGATCGTCGTAACCTAAACGTTCACATACATGTATTGTTGATAATGCCAAATTGGCAGCCACCAAAGCTTGAGCAATAGCTTGAGGATGACTGTTTTGATCAGTAAGAATCAACAGGTTGCGATTAGGCTGTAAGTAGCGATTAAGATTAGTTAACGGGCGCCCATGCAGGCTCACCAGTTGGGCGTCTTGTAATGACAGACCAGTTAATTCACAAGCGCCCTGTAAACTAGACACACCGCTGATACAGGTGACCTGATCATTAAACTGAGACTGCAAATATTTACCGATGCCAAACAGAAGTGGATCACCTGAAGCGAGAACTGTGACGTGATCAAAACCCTTAATGTCATCGGCAATCTGCTTGAGCTTTGGCAAAGGCAGGCGTACTTGGTTTAAATTGCTCTGGTTTGGCAAAGCGTGGATATGTTCTATGCTCTCCAGTTGTCTAGGTGAACCCATAATACAGTCGCACGAATGCAAAGCCTTAAGGGCTGTGGAATTTAGCAACGGCGGCTGGCCGATGCCTAAACCAACGACAGTGATTTTTGGCATTAGTAGCGCTCGCCTATGTTGCAGCGTAACAGAGCATTAACTACGGAAGACGCAGCGGCACTGCCCCCTTGACGTCCAAGCAGTGTAATACACTCGATTCCCAACTCTTCATGAATATCCCAAAGCGCTTGTTTGGATTCAGCAGCACCCACAAAACCTACTGGAATACCTACAATCAACGCAGGCTTAGGTACACCTGCTTTGATCATTTCTAATAAACGGAATAAAGCCGTAGGTGCATTGCCAATGACCACAACGCTAGCTGCAAGCTGGTCACCCCATAGGTCTAACGCAGCCATGGAACGAGTTTCCCCACGCAGTTGAGCAATGGCTGTCGTGTCTTCATGATTGAGGTAGCACAAAGGTGGGTTTTGAATCATACGCTTAGTAATGCCCTGCTTCACCATTTCCACATCACATAGGATGGCTTGGTGATTATGCAAAGCTTTACGGCCCGCTGCACACGCATTGGTGCTTATGCGCATGTGCTGCGCAACTAAGGGATCGCCCACACTGTGGACCACACGCATGACAACTTGTTGGGCGTCATCACTTAGGCCTGATAAATCCGTTAACTGGCGAATTTGGCGAAAGCTATCCTGCTCTATTGCGTGGGGGTTGGGCTGGTATTCAAAGCTCATATCATCAAGGCCTAGTGCTTATGATCGTGGCTGTGGCCAATAAATAAAATTGCAGGTTTTTTAATACTCATTGTGGTTTCCTTTATTTGCAGGCCTGATAGGTTTTTGAGCCCATGCCTGTAGACGATCTATAAGTACATCAAATTGTTCTTCTGCAGGCCCAGTGACGGTTGGTCGCTGTAACATAAATACGGGCACGTTAAGTGTGCGTGCGGCAGTTAGCTTTGCTTCAGTAGAGCTGCCACCACTATTTTTACTGGCGATTACTTGAATCTGGTGTCGTTTTAATAAAGCCAGTTCAGAGGCTTCATTAAACGGGCCTATGGCTTTAATCCAGCTTACGTTAGCTGGCAAAACATGGGCAGGTTGCACTGCGGTGCGCAACCAAACGTGCTGGTTTGAATTTAATAGCGCCAGGTCTTCAGGGCCAATTTGACCTAGGGTTAGTAACGTCCGCTGATAGCTAGAAAGGGCACGCAGTAGTTCTGTTCTGGTGCCAAACAAGCGCCAATCATCCCCTGCCTTTTGCTGCCACTGGGGCCGCAAAAAACGCCAATACTCTATACCTACCTCGTTACACGCCTGCTCAGCGTGGTTGCCCATGGTGATGCTGAACGGATGGGTAGCATTGACGATGCCGTTAATGTGTTGATTTTTACAGTAAGCGCCTAATCCACCAAACTGGCTGAATCCACCACTCACCACCGTAGCGGGCACCTGCGGTTGACGCACAAGACCAGCTACGCTGTAGACTAATTCCAAACATGGCTGGATTTGGTGCATGGTTGTAGTTAATTGGCGAGCGTCTGCAGTGCCACCTAAGATTAGTAGTTTCATGCAACGCACCCCACAGCACTGCCTAATAACTGACCTTGTCTATTGACGGCGAATATCTCTAGCTGCACCGTGTTTGGCACCGTTTTTTGGGCAAATGTTAGAGCGTTTTGGCACACAGCATTGGCTAAATCAATGCCCTGTTGTTGGCACAGACCCAAAGCCTCTAGGCTGGTGTTGCATGCTTTAATAGACATCACTAAGTGGCTATCTGCGCCTAATTTGTAGGCAATATCCGCTAAATTCGGTAAATTAATCGAAGATTTGCCACTGTGTAAGTCTAAATGGCCATCAGCCAGTTTACTGATTTTTCCAAAACCACCACAAATGCTTAAACGTTTAACAGGGGACTTTTTAAGGTGTTTCAGAACCGCACCTGCAAAGTCCCCCATTTCGATGAGTTGCATGTCACTTAAAGCGTAATATTTGCCAATAAAGGCTTCACTGGTGTTGCCTGTGGAGGCTGCAATATGAGCATAATCGTTGGCTACTGCAACATCTAACCCTTGATGAATGGACGCTATCCACGCACTACACGAGTAGGGGCGTACAATGCCACTGGTGCCTAGAATCGATAATCCACCGACAATACCCAAACGGCCATTCATGGTTTTCTTAGCAATCTCTGCGCCGTTAGCTACTCCAATGGTGACTTCAAAACCACCAGTGTATTGGTACAACTTGGCAACGTGCCTGAGGTGTTCACTCATCATTTGCCGGGGCACAGGGTTAATGGCGGCTTGGCCTATCTCTAAAAGTAAACCGGAACGGGTGACGGTGCCAACGCCAGCGCCGGCGATAAATGTAATATCCTGTTGCGCAACAAGGCTTACAGATACCCAAATGGTAGCACCATGGGTGGCATCTGGGTCATCACCCGCATCTTTAACTGTCTCAGCATACGCCGTAGTTGATCCACGTTGTGCCAAAGCTATGAGCTGCAAATCTACATGTTTGCTGGCATCTTTGGATTTAGACTTTTTGTTAGGCAAGGTAACGCTAACACTGGTTTTTCGGACATTCCCTAGCAATAAATGCCCCACAGCTAAACAACAGGCCGTAGCACAAGTACCGGTAGTTAAACCGGTGCGTAGGGGCTGCTGTTGTTCGCTAGATTCGGGCCACATCACTCAAATTAACCTTATTGCTGCTTTGGTATAAGCGGTTTGGTAAACAACTGAGCCACAGCTTGCGGATTAGACGGGAAGAATAAATGTAAATAACTTGCGGTTAAACCTTGTTGACGGTAAATCGATTCTCCAGGTGCCAGATGACGCTGGCGCTTGCCATGGGCGATAGGCTCAGGTGTGTTTTGGCTGCGAGAGCGGTGGTGAGCATGGGCACGCACTTCGCCTTCTGGCAACATGGCAGCTTGCATGCCTTGGCAACCACGCTTACCGCGCATTGCGCCTTGGCCTGCTAAAATGCCCGTCATGGTGTAGGTGACATCATTGAGGTCGGTTAAGTTTTCTAGGCAATACAAAAATCCACCACACTCGGCCAGAATAGGTTTTTTATTGGCATTAAACTCACGAACGTCCTTTAACATGCTGCTATTTTCTGCCAGTTGTTTGGCGTGGAGCTCGGGATACCCACCTGCAAACCAAAGGGCGTCTGCTTCTGGTAAGTGCTTATCGTTAAGAGGCGAGAAATAACTTAATTCAGCCCCCATGGCTTCTAATAAACGTGTGTTGGCACTATAAATAAAGCTAAACGCGGCGTCACGGGCAATGCCAATCTTGGTGCCCGCCAAAAGCTTTTTGGGTGGTGCAATGTCTTGGCTGGCAAAAGCCACTGGCGCTGGCAAGTCACAAATAGCTTGCTCACCCAACCATGCTTTACCTAAGTTGAACCTTTGTTCTAACTCGTCACGCACTTCATGGGCTTGTACTAAGCCTAAGTGGCGCTCTGGTAAGGATACCTCTGGGTCTCGTGCTAGGTTAGCCAGTAAGGGCATGCGCCCATCAAGGGCATCACGAATCAGTTGAGCGTGGCGTTCTGTGCCACAATTGTTGGCAATGAGCCCACAAAATTCAACATCCTCTCGAAAGTTGGCTAACCCTAAAGCTACCGCTGCCGCCGTTTGCGCCATGCCTTTAACGTCCATAACTAAAGCCACTGGAATGTTAAAGGTGGCTGCTAGATCTGCACTGGAAGGTTCTCCATCAAACAAACCCATAGCACCCTCTACCAAAATTAGGTCGGCTTGTTGAGCTGCTAAATAAAACTGATGGCGGCAATACTCTGCTCCTGCCATCCATAAATCTAACTGAGTTACAGGTTGGCCTGACGCTTGTTCTAGAATTTGTGGGTCTAGGTAATCTGGGCCCATTTTAAACACCCTCACTTTACGACCAAGATCACGGTGATAGCGAGCTAGGGCAGCGGTAATGGTGGTTTTTCCTTGGCCGGACGCTGGTGCCGCTAAAAATAACGCGGGGCAGTGTGCTACGGCTTCTGTTGGGGTTATTTGTGTCATTAAAATTCAATACCAGCTTGGGCCTTAACACCAATACGGAAGGCATGGCCATCATCTTTTACAGTGCTAATAGTGTCGGCATATTCAACTAGCGCTTCGGGCATTACACGGCCAGTAATAATCACCGTTTGGTGATGCGGCCGGTTAGCCAAGGCCGCTAATACTGGGTCCAGCGGCAAGTAGTTGTACTTAAACACATAGGCCATTTCATCGAGTACAAGCATATCGATGCTAGGATCTTGTAATAAGCCTTGGGTGATTACCCATGCCTGCTCTGCAGCGGCAATATCGTTGGCCTTATCTTGGGTTTCCCAAGTAAAGCCGTGCCCCATAACGTGCCAATCTAGGTCTGGGTAGTTTCTAAAAAATTTATATTCGCCAGTTTCAACTCGACCTTTTACAAACTGAACTACAGCCGCTTTTTTACCATGGCCTAAGCTGCGCATCATGGTGCCAAAGGCAGAACTACTTTTACCCTTGCCGTTGCCACGTAACAAAATGGTAACACCACGTTCCTCTGTGGCTTTGGCAATTCGAGCATCAATGACAGCTTTTTTAGCAGTCATACGTTCTTCATGGGTTTTACTCATTAAACAAATCTCGCTTGGGATAAGGTTAAATACTGTGCTTTTAAGGTTTGTGCGATTTGTTGACCACGGCCACGCTTCACTTGGCCTTGTTCGGAGTCTACTAGAATAGATTGTCCCAATAAGTGCAGGCCAGATAAGTCCTGTTGCACACGGCCGTCGGTAATAATGGTATTAATAATATGTGTAGCTGGGTTACGTCTAAGCAACCGAGTTGCAAAGGCACTGGCGTGCTGAAGCGCTTGTTTTAATGGTGTACCACCGCCTGCACCGATATTGTTAAGTAGTGGGACCATGGCTTTCGGTGCACGGCCTTGGCTGTATAGCTCGGATACTTGGTCATTACCAAAACCTAATAACACCAGTTGTTGGCGGGCCAAATAGGCGTGTTGAGCAATACCAGCGACCAAGCCTTTAGCCTGACTCTGGCTATCACCATTTAAGGTTGATGCAGATGTATCAAGCAGTACCAGGTGCATGACCGGATCAGCGCCTCGCTGGCGACGGTAGCGTAGGTTGATTCCAGCGGTTTGATTGCGCCCAGCGATCAAGCTGGAAAACCAATTAATACGTTTAGACCACTGCTTAGTAGCTCTGCCTCTGCCTTGACCCTGTAACCCTTTACTAGCACTGGTGATTAAATTGGGTGTGGTTTTGGTGCTGCTCTTATCATTAGTAATATCGCGTAACTGGCCGGTGGTTTGTTTAGTGGGAGCCATTTGTCCCCAGTCGTGTTCCAGCTTGTGGTTTGTGGTTTGTGGTTTGCTGTCGTTTGGGCGCTCGAAAGGTGGTGGGCTCTGGGGTGACTGATGGTCAGGTGAATTGGGTGCGTTAGTATCGTTACGGCGATGCATCAACACCAATTCTTCAACGGCATCAATATCTGCTAGGGTCACCGTATCGCTTTTTTGAAGCGCGGCATGGGCTTGAGCAGCACGCAGCCAAACCAAATCCCCTCGTACCCCATCTACCTGCGCTGTCACACAGCGTTCCGCTATTTGCCAGCGCATCTCGTCACTTGCTGTGATTAAAGTCAGCTGCAGTTGGGCTTGTTGAATATTTATGCGCAAAGCCTGTTGTTGGTCGGCATAGTCTGCCAAGAATGCTACGGGATTAGCATCAAAGTCTTGACGACGACGCACAATTTCCACCCGTTCATGGGCGCTGTAAGTGTTATCAAGGGCCACACCAAAACCAAAACGATCTAGCAACTGTGGGCGTAATTCACCTTCATCTGGGTTCATGGTGCCCATCAAGGTGAATTCGGCTTCATGCTGGTGGCTAATGCCGTCACGTTCTATGTGGTTCACGCCGCTGGCGGCAGCGTCTAGTAGTAAGTCTACTAAGGCGTCGGGTAAAAGGTTCACTTCATCAACGTAAAGTAAGCCATTGTGGGCTTTGCTTAGCAGTCCAGGCGCAAACTTAACCTCTTGTTCACCGAGCACTTTTTGTAAGTCTATAGTGCCGGTAACCATTTCTTCGCTGGCACCTAGGGGTAGAGTAACCAATTGGCTTAGATTAGCAATATTGAGGTCTGCCAAACTGCGGGCCAAGGTAGATTTGGCGCTTCCGCGGGGGCCACTAACAAGCACACCACCAATCGCAGGATTAATAGCTAGCAAGGTTAAGGCGAGCTTAACTTGGGTTTGGCCAACAACGGCGGTAAAAGGGAAGTTTGATTTGATCATAGAAGTATCCACCGCGCCCACCGCACGACCTATGTGAAACCCAAGGCACATAACTGTACATGGCTAGGTTTCTGATTATATTTTGAGGGGCTGGTATCGGACTAAATCGCCTAACGATTCACCGTTGCGGGGGCAGTGTTGGCTCAAGACCGGTTTGCCGTAATCTCGTCCACGCTTCCCATTTAACTGCCCGTTCGCCAAGCAGAACCACTCATTGCCTTCTATTGTAGGCTTATATGGCGAAGAATAATACGTTTACAGGGTGACTAATGGTTTAGGTGCGGCCTAGGCGTATTCAATATCGTCATGGTTTTAGTTAATGTGTAGATCTACTGTTGAGGCCGCGAAATATGGAGCATTCTTACACTTATTTCCTGACTATTAGGAGCAACTAGTAGGGTGGGGAACGACACAATTTTTCTTTATTTAACTTAGTCGAATTTACTAGAATAGTCAGGTTATGGGAAAATATTAAAACTAGATGCCTCGGATTCGATTACTTACAAGTGCAGCGCCCTCAGACAGTGACTTTAATTTGGCAAAAGCAATGTCTGGATCTACTGCACCAAAACCAGCAAAGGTACCAAATCCACAATCAGAGCCTGCAATCACTCTTTCCGTGCCAACAATGTCGACAAACTTTTGAATGCGCTCTGCAACTAATTCAGGGTGTTCAATAAAATTTGTAGTTGTATCCACCACACCAGGAACAAGTATTTTGTTGTCCGGTATTTCGTTCTTACGATCCCGAAAAACTGTCCATTCATGAGCATGACGTGGGTTCGACGTTTCAAACAAAGTATATCTAGCTTTGGCTTTCATTAAAGTTCCAAACACCTTGTTCATATCAATATCACAACAGTGAGGGCCTTCATAATTTCCCCAACAAATATGGATTCTTACTTTTTCTTCCGGTACATTCTTTAGCGCGTGATTGAGTGCTTCTACATGTGATTCTGCAATCTTTATAAACTCTGAGTCTGACAAATGATTAAATAACATATGCCTAGAAAGAGCCAAGTCAGGGCAGTCTAGCTGCAAATCTAATCCTGATGCGACAATGGTTTCGTACTCATCCTGCATAGCATCTGCAAGAGCTGCTAGATAAGCTCCCCTCGTTGGGTAATAGTCATTTTGTAAGAATAAAGAAATAACGCCAGGTGATGCAGCGTTCATAAAGCCTCTTTCGATGCCATTTGTGGCCATGGCTGCTTTTAAATTAGAGATGTCTTTTTGCAATTCTCCCTGACCTTTTGACTTAACCTCACCAGTGCACATTGGCCTAGCATATTGCGGCGTTCCACCATCATCTGATAGCCGTTTAAGAAAGCCTGGAAAAAGCTTCAAATCTTCAGGAGGGTTACGAGGGCTATCACCTGAAAAGCCTGTATACCTATCTTTCACATAGGTTGCATATGAGATTTTTGATGTCTCTCCATCGCTAACGATGTCTATACCTGCAAGTTTTTGCTTCCCCACAGTGTCCAGAACATTGCTTGTCATGCAGTTGTCAAATTTGCTCTCATCATATTGCTGCTGATTTTCTTTTGAAAAAATATGGTCAACAACTTCTTGAGTTCTTGGTAGTGAACCTACATGGCTAGTTAATATTCTACTCATTTATAATCCCTTGATAAAATTCAAAAATATGTTCTGATCTATTGGTTCATTCTGTCTATAAAACCTATAAGCACATGGCCAATGCAAATTTAAGCTATTCGTTTTTCTGCCTAAGTTTACTAAGAGCCTTAGCACGTTGCTTATTGTCCCACCAATCTCTAGTTCGATACCAAGTACTAACAGCGGGCATGTACCACGGGTTACCTTGATGATAAATACGGCTTTGTAAGGGTGTTTGTTCAAACACTGAGTGTTGCTGATCTGGGTAGAGCATTTTAAGAGCAGCTTTGTGGCCTAAGTAAGGCGCCATGGCAACACCATTACCACAGTAACCCATGGCGTGATAAATACCATTATGGCAGCCTATATTAGGTAATTTACTAAAGCTGAAGCCGGTAAACCCTGTCCAACAATGGCTAATTTCTGTGTTCTTTAGACTGGGGAATATTTCTGTTAATTTAGTCGTCAGAGTGGGTAATGCCTGTTGTGGAGTGATGGCGTGCAAGGCCGCACGGGAGCCGAGCATTATGCGTTTGCCGCATGGAGTAGGTCGATAGTAACAGAAGCGCTGGCGGGTTTCGACCATGCAGTGGCCACCGGGCAGTAATGCCTTCACCACTTCTTTCCCTAGCTCTTGGGTGACAATAATGAAGCTAGGAACTGGCAGGATACGTTTGGCAAGAAACATAGAAACGCTAGATTGTGTGTAGCCATTAGTTGCCATAAGCACCTGTTGGCTATGTATATTATCGCCCTTGGTGCTAATGCAAAAGCCGTCTGATTTAGCTTTAACTGCACGCACAGGTTGCTCACCAAATACCTGTACCCCGGCTTGTAATGCCAGTTGCAATAAGCCGTCGTGTAATTTTCTAGGTTGCACCGAAGCATGGCTTTCATACAATAAGCCACCAAAATACAATTCTGTATCAATGTGCTGAGCCATTTCATCTGGCGGCACCATCCGTGCAGCAAACGCTTCTATGTTTTGTAAGCCAGTATTGGCGCTGGCCATGGCCGTGAAATCTTGTGGTGTCCATGCTGTACGTAAACGACCACATGCTTGCAAACTACAATCGATGTTATGATCAAGAATAAGGCTTTTGGTAAAAGCTAGGGAGGCATTAGCTTCACAATGTAATTGAGCGGCAATGTCTGGGCCATAGTGTTTCTTTGCATCAGCCACAGACACTTTATGGCCAGACCCCAACATGCCACCATTGCGGGTACTTGCACCAAACCCTATGGCTTCGCTGTCGAGTACAACTACCTGACGACCTGCTTGGGCTAGGGTTAGGGCTGCACTTAAACCAGTAAAGCCCGCACCTACAACAACACAATCAGCTTTGGCTGGTGGCGCTTCAGTGTTACGATATTGGGGCTGATCTTGCCACCAATAAGGTGTAAATTGGGTCATTATTGCTAACCATATTTTTCATTGAGTTGACACCATGCAACAACTGTATCCAGAACTCAAACCCTATCGAGAATTCTTTCTGTCAGTAACTCACGGCCACAGCCTTTATGTAGCACTGTGTGGCAACCCTCAGGGTATCCCGGTAGTGGTTATGCATGGTGGGCCGGGTGGTGGGTGTGGGCCTTCTTCGCGGCGATTTTTTGATCCAAATGATTACCATATTATTTTAATGGATCAGCGGGGTGCTGGACGCTCCTTGCCCCATGCCAGTTTGGAGGCTAATACCACACAGCATTTGATTAGTGATTTTGAGGCGTTGCGCCGTGAGCTAGGAATTTCTAAATGGCTATTATTTGGCGGATCTTGGGGCACTACATTGGCTTTGGCCTATGCGCAGGCGCATCCAGATCAGGTATCAGGGCTTATATTACGAGGTATTTTTTTAGGCCGACCCAAAGACGTTGACTGGCTGTATGAAACTGGTGGAGCTAGCCGTATGTTTGCAGATTATTGGAAAGTATTTCAAAAACCTCTGCTAAACACAGATGCTGAAGCCACAGGACAAATGGTTAACCACTATTATCAGTTGTTATGCGGTGCTGATGAATTGAAACGTTTTGCCGCAGCAAAAGCATGGGCCACGTGGGAAGGCAGCATTGCTACGCTTCACCCTAATCCTCATATGGTAGAAGACTTTGCTGATGCTCATTTTGCTTTAGCATTAGCTCGAATTGAGTGCCACTATTTTGTAAATCAGTGCTTTTTATCATCTAATCAATTGCTAGAAAATATGCATAAAATCAGCCACTTACCAGGTATTATTGTGCATGGTCGTTATGATGTGATTTGCCCTGCAGAGCAGGCTTTTGAAGTTCACGAGCTTTGGGAAGAATGCCAATTGCATATCGTGCGGGATGCTGGCCACGCACAACAAGAGCCAGGTATTGTAGATAACCTCATCAAGGCCACGCGTGAGTTTGCAGTTAAGTACGCTTAGGCCTTGTATATTGGCTTATTGTATTAGCCATTATTAGTGTGGATTTAAGCTCAGTAATAGTTAGTGACACAAAGTTTATTAAAAGGTGAGTATTAATGCCCCATCAGGTTGGCCTCTTTCTGTTTAAAAATGATTTACGCTTGCATGATAATCCAGCCTTAGCACTGGCAGCTGCGGAGGTTGATCAACTGATCTGTATCTACTGTCTTGAGCCCAAACAGCCTCCTTCAAGCTTGCGTGCACCGAGTAATTTATCGCCCCATAGGCAGGAGTTTTTGCAGCAATCGCT
>CAJIZL010000004.1 GCA_905182035.1 Oceanospirillaceae bacterium ASP10-02a
CCAATAAATTCTTGGTTACCGTGGATGCGCTGGCCCGAACGAGTGGCTACAGATCGAGCAATTGATACGGCCTCCACTAACCCTAATAAACCTAAAGCCATAGCGCCTGGTGCCAGTTGTCGTAATAAGTCCCAGGTCATGAGTGGGGCTGATAACGGCGGTAATTGGGACGGGATTTGTCCCACTAAGGCTATTTGACTGGCGTCTAACCAAGTGGTTAATTGCAAACCCTGGGTAGCTAGGCTTCCAACTACCATGGCAATCAACATATTAGGCCACTTTTTACGCCAGCGTTTGATAATGATAAGGGTGGATAAGGTGAGTGCTGCAATGACTAAGCTAGGTAGGTGTGTGGCCAAGATGTTGTCTGCCACAGCCATCCAGTTAAGAATGAAATTACCGCTAGAATGAAGCTCTAGGCCCAGCGCATTTTTAATCTGACTGGTGGCTATCACTACTGCTGCGCCAGAGGTAAACCCAACCACTACTGAATGGGACACGAAGTTAACCAACGACCCCATACGAGCCAGAGATAGCATGAGCTGAAATAGGCCAGCCATGAGGGTTAAGGTGAGCACAAGGCTTATATAGGCGGCTGAACCCACCTGGGCCAATGGGCTGATGGTGGTAAAAACAACAATAGAAAGAGCAGCTGTTGGGCCAGAAATAAGATGCCAAGAAGAGCCAAACAAAGCGGCGACGATGGCGGGAACTATAGCAGCGTAGAGGCCATATTCTGGAGGCAGGCCTGCAATTAAAGCATAAGCCACGCCCTGTGGAAGAACTATGATGGCCCCCGTAAGCCCAGCCACAGCATCTTGTCGCGCACTGGCTGCGGTAGTTTGTTTAGCCCAGCTTAGAAAAGGCAAAAACTTTAACAAATAAGCCAGTGCTGCCGACGACATACATTACCTAATAAAATTGTACTTATTGCCCTATTGTAATGTATTTTGTCGTGGTCAGAGGTATTTAAAACTGGCGAGCACGGGCATATTTAGTATTTCCCACTGTTATTAGCGTTATGTCTGTCGCAGAGTTCTAAGGGGGGGAGATGTGACCACTGTGCGGTTAAACCACCAGCCAGAGATGCCAATTAACAGCATGCCAGCAAAGGGGGTTAGCAACCATAGGGGCCAGTGAAATTGAAACGGCATTTGGAACAACTGGTTTTGCAAAACAGCAACTAAAGCTTCTGCACTAATTCCTGCAATGAGCCCTGCTAAAAAGCCAAGGCTAGCGTACTCTACTAACAAGATACTGCGTATAAGGGATTTGCTTGCCCCTAAGGTTCGTAGGATGGCACTTTCGTGTCGGCGCTCATCTATGCTTGCCTGTATGCTGGCCACCAAAACTAATATGCCAGCGCCTAAAACCATCACTAAGATACTCTCCACGGCAAGGGAAAGTTGAGCCACTACGCGCTGTACTTGTTGCAAAATTTGGTCCACATCAAGCATAGAAATAGTGGGCTGTTCTCGTAATAACGGGCCGAGTTTGCTGCGGTCCTCTGGGGCAATATAAACACTCGCCATATAGCTTGCGCTGTTAGCCTCTACCAAAGGCTGTGAGAAGACATAAAAAAAGTTGGGCTGCATGCTGCTCCAATCTACTTCTCTGCTGTTACTGAAGAAGGCTTTATGTTGGATGCCTGCAACGTTAAAGGTAAGGACTTGGCCAAGTGTTAAACCCATACGCTGTGCGTAGTCCGATTCTATAGATACTTCAAGCTGGCCAGCACTAGTATCGCCCCACCATTGACCTTCACTGACGCTGTTGCCTACGGGTAAAGCTTGGCTCCAGGTGAGGTTAAGTTCTCTGTCTCCACGGGGGCTATCTATCTTGGGTTCAGTAAGTCGAGCTCTGGCAATAGGAAAAAACGTTAATGCTTGTGTAGCTAATCCTTGTTGTTCCATGGACGTTATTAAAGACTCACGTTCTTGTTGGTAAATATTGAATAAAAACAGGTTGGGCGTATCTTGTTTTAATTGTTGCTGCCAATCATCAATGAGAAAGCTGCGTACGGAAATTAAACTAAATAGCAGCATTAATGCCAACCCAAAAATAGCCACTTGTAGGCTGTTTTGGTGTTTTCTACGAGCTAAATTGGCGACACCTATCTTGCCACCTTGGCTTAGGTGAGGTCGCAATTTACTACCTGATTTGATGAGTAGGTTAGCAAGAAGTGCAAGAAGTATCAGTATGATGGCCACACCAACGATAAGCGCAGAGGTGATTAATAAGGATTGGCTGTGCCAGTACACTAAAACGATCACTGCACTAAAACCAATAGATATGTGGCCTTTGTTAGTTTTACTTTGGCTTGAAGACTGGCGCAACACTTCCGCAGGAGCTACTTTGGCTAGGGCCATCATGGGAGGTAATACAAAGGCTAATAAGCATAATGTACCCGTTCCTGCCCCTAGAACAAAAGGTGAAAGGGGCGGTATCATTGATGATGATTGAATATAATCAGTGACTAACAGTAACAAGCCCTGGTACAACCCCCAAGCTAGAGGAAGGCTGATTAATAGGGCGATCAATGCCAATAGTATCATTTGCCCTAAGTACAAAAGCCGCAATTGTTTGGGTTTAAGGCCAAGGCATTTAAGCAAGGCCACGTGTTTACCCTGACGTAGGCTATAGCGGCGTGCGGAAAGAGACAGGGCTACACCGGCAAGCACCACCGCAAGCGACCCTGCTAGCAATAAAAATTGTTCTGCTTTGTCTAGTGTGGCTGCAACGTTTGCATTACCGTCTTTTGGAAATTGCCACTTTTGGCCAGCAGTGAGCAGAGGAGTGATGCTTAGTTTGAGGCTAGTTAATGCCTTTTCTTTACCCGCTAGTAGCCATCGGTGTTTGACTCTACTGCCTGTTTGTACTGCCTCGGTTGCCGCAAGGTCAGCTAAATGAATCATGGCACTGGGGGCGAAGCTTGCAAAACCGCTCGCTTGGTCTGGTTCAGAAATGAGTATTCGGCTAATTTTTAGGCTCAGTTGTCCTACATCGATGGTGTCGTTTAATGTGGCATTAAGGCTGGCTAATAAGCGTGAATCAGGCCATATTTCGCCCTGTCTGGGGCCGTGCTTTATGACTTCGCCTACATCAAAAGCTGCACCACTCACGGTGATTTCACCCCGCAATGGGTAATTTTTTGAGACTGCTTTAATACTGGCTAACTGCATACCTTGTTCAGCAAATACCATAGCTTGGAATTGACTCAGCTGCGCTTGTTGCAGGGATAGATTTCGAGCTTTTGTTAGCCAAGGTTCAGGCACAGGTTGGCTGCTATTAAGGCGCAAGTCTGCGGCGATGAGGTCGGCCCCCTGCGCGACCATAGATTGCTTAACTTGGTGAGTAAATAGGCTAATGCTGGTGACGCTGGTAATGGCTAGAACCAACGCTACAAACAGCAAAGAAAGCTCCCCACCACGCCAATCTCGCCAAGCTAAGCGTGCGGATAGTTTAAACATCATTGAGTTCCGTAAGTTGTCCAGCGCTAAGGGACAATCTGCGCTGGCAACGTTGTGCTAGTTGTAGATTGTGGGTGACTAATACCAGCGTGGTGTGATGTTGTTGGTTAAGTTCAAACAACAGTTCGATAATATGGTGACCTGTCTCTGTGTCTAAATTGCCTGTAGGCTCATCAGCAAATAAGATAGGTGCTTGGGCTGCAAAGGCGCGGGCAATAGCGACTCGTTGTTGTTCGCCACCGGAGAGTTGATTGGGGTAATGGTGCCCCCGCTGAGCAAGCCCAACATGGTTTAAATATTGCTCTGCTAGCACACTGGCATTACTGCTGCCTTTCACTTCTAAGGGCAGCATGATGTTCTCTAGGGCCGTTAGGCTAGGCAGCAGTTGAAAATTCTGGAATATAAACGCCACCTGATGTTTGCGTAGTTCTGCACGGCCTTCTTCATCTAACTGCGTGAGGTCTTTATGGGCTAAAAATAGCTGACCATGGCTGGGGCTGTCTAAGCCTGCCATCATGCCTAATAGAGTCGTTTTGCCAGAGCCAGAAGCGCCAACTATGGCCACAGATTGGCCAGCTTCTATGGTAAAATTAACATCTTGTAATATGTGTAAGTCGTTAGCTTGAGTGGTCTGCGGATTAGCTACAATTTGGCTGACGTTTCGGGCAGCCAAAAAGGGCGTGGAATAAGACATAGTGGACAACTCAATAAATTCTAACGGGTGCCTATTATGGCGTCTTGTGGATCAGTAAGGAAAGGGTATGAGTCAGTTTTTCAAAATATTTACATTTTACTTTGTCAGTATATCTGGTCTTTTGTGGGTGCCAGCGTCTTGGGCTAAAGAGCAGACCTTATTAGTCATGGGAGATAGTTTGAGTGCTGGTTATGGTATGTCTTTAGAGCAGGCATGGCCAGCCTTATTGCAGGACAAATTACTTGCCAGCGCAACTGATAACAAGTGGCAGGTGATCAATGCCAGTGTGAGTGGTGAAACGACTCAGGGTGGTGTGCGCCGACTGCCTGCGTTGCTAGATCAGTTTCAGCCGCAGTGGGTGTTATTAGAGCTAGGTGCTAACGATGGTTTGCGAGGTTACCCTATCGCGAATATCACTACTAATTTAGCCACCATGATTAAACAAAGCCAAGCGGCTGGGGCTCAGGTTGTGGTCATGGGCATTCAGTTGCCACCCAACTATGGCGCACGTTATACGGAACCTTTTTTTGCTCAATATAAAACTCTTTCAGAACAATATAGCACAGCTCTAGTGCCTTTTATCTTAGAAAATATTGCAGTTCATAGTGATTTGATGCAGGCAGATGGTTTGCACCCAACACCTGCAGCACAGCCCACTATTGTTGATAACATATGGCGTAATTTAGCTACGTTTTGGATGCCTTAAAACAACAAAACCCACACTAGGCGGGTTTTGGGCGATGTCGAAAAATGGGTTAACTCGGTATTAAAACGCGTAAGCACCTTCGCCATTCGAGTCCATGCCGACACTCATTGCAGCTTTAAGCTTTTTCATGGCGTTCTTTTCAAGCTGACGGATACGCTCAGCAGACACTTGGTATTGATCTGCTAAATTATGTAAAGTAGCCTTAGAATGGCTCAACCAACGCTGCTGCAAAATATCACGGCTGCGAGGGTCTAAATCCCCCATGGCACTTGCTAAACGGGTATTTGAGTCCTGTTCCCAATCACTGGCTTCTAACTGTCGGGCAGGGTCGCCAGAGTGATCTTCCAAATAATAAGCTGGTGCTTGGTATGCGCTATCTTCGTCACCCTCTGGTGCGTCAAATGGCGTATCGTGAGCAGACATTCGGCCTTCCATTTGCATTACAACTTTGGCATCAACGCCTAGGTCTGCAGCCATAGATTGCACTTCAGCATGGGTTAACCAGGCCAGTTTCTTCTTGGAACTACGCAAGTTGAAAAACAACTTACGCTGGCTCTTGGTAGTTGCCACTTTAACAATGCGCCAGTTACGCAAGATGTATTCGTGCATTTCGGCTTTAATCCAGTGCACTGCAAAAGAAACCAAACGTACACCCACTTCTGGGTTAAAGCGTTTTACGGCTTTCATCAAGCCAGCATTACCTTCTTGTACTAGGTCAGCTATAGGCAGGCCGTAACCAGAATAGCTTTTGGCAATATGCGCCACAAAACGTAGGTGAGACATAACCAGTTGGCGGGCTGCATCTAAGTCGTTTTCATAGTACAGACGTTCAGCCAGAGCACGCTCTTCTTCAACTGTAAGAATGGGGATAGTGCTGATAGTTTGTAGGTAAGCCTCGTGACTTTGTCCTGGTGCTAATGCATCAATGGCTAATAATGACTTGGTCATAACAATCTCCGTAGTCTTTGAGTCCGCTCTTAAATGTTATTTAAGTAAGGCCTATTTTTAGCCATTTTTTGGGACTATTGCCGCAATTCCGTGTGTTATATGATTTACATCAACACTCACTAATGTTTTGTTTTAGTTTGCAGCGGCATAATTATGGAGAGTATTTTAGGGCGCAAACGCGGACAGTGCAAGGATTAGACTCGGTTTTTCTTCGTAAAGCCTTGTAAAGTCATAATTACGCCTTATTTAGGCTCGATAAGCCGTAATTGACGCCCCACAGTTAAGCTTGCCCCCAACACCGATAGTCCGCAGCTGGCAATGACTAGAATAAAACTACCAAACCAACTTAATCCTTCTAGTTGCCAATCACTTTGGTAGCTTTGCGCCAATGATAGTAGTGGTGGATGTAAATAGGTTACTCCCAGTTGGAGGATAACCCAAGCAATAATGGCAGCAAACAGCCCGGCCCAAAATCCGGCATACAAAAATGGACGGCGTAAATAGGCATCTGTACCGCCCACTAGTTTAATAACCAAAATTTCTTGTTTTCGGTTTTCAATTTGTAAACGCACAGTATTGCCCACCACAAGCAGTACTCCAAGGGCTAATAACAGCGCTAAGCTGTAGGTAAAACGTTCACTTGTCGCTAAGAGGGCCTGTAGGCGATCTAACCACGCCATGTCTACTAATACTTGATCAATCTGGTCTTGTTGTCGTAATTGCTGGGCAAGTATGGCAATAGCTTCGGGGCCCAAGGATGTGTTTGCAGGTTCTATAAGTATAGTTGCAGGCAAGGGATTATCAGTGAGGCTTGCTAATATATCTTCTAGACCACTGCTGGCTTTAAAGTTTATTAACGCTTGCTTGGCAGAGATGTACGTCGCCTGAGCAATGTCTGGTCTTGAGGCCAATTGATTAGTGATCAACTGGCCTTGTTCTTGGTTGACATAAGGCGCCAAAAATATGCTTATGTGGCTGCTTTGATTAACCTGCTGACCCAGATGTTGAGCCTGGCTCAGGAGTAACAGTAACGCTGCTGGTAGCGCCAAAGCTATGGCTAGTGTTAGCCAAGTTAATAGGTTGGCCAACGGAGTCTGCCAGAGCCGATGCCAACTACTGCTGGCCACTTCTTTGTGTTCTCTGAGCCAACGTTTGCTGGAGCTTTCGGGTTGCGAACGGCTGGCGTTTTGGGCTGGACGATTTTTTAAAAACGCCATGATTACTGTCTCATCAGTGAAGGTGGCCCACTAATTCGGCCTTGATTTAGCTGAATTACTGGGTGTGGTAAGCGCTGGATAAGTTCTAAGTCGTGGCTGGCAATGAGCACGCTTACGCCCACTTGATTGAATTGTTGAAACAAGCGCATAATTTCAGCGGACAGGGCAGGGTCTAAGTTACCTGTAGGTTCGTCGGCCAAAATAAGCTTGGGTTTGTTTACAATGGCGCGAGCTATACCAATTCGTTGTTGTTCACCACTAGACAGAACCTGCGGCGATAGTTTTTCTTTATCCAGCAGGCCCACTTTGTCCAACGCAGCTCTAACACGCCGGCCAGAATCTCGTTCATTGTAGCCGCTAATTTTAAGGGGTAGCGCCACGTTATCAAATACAGAGTAATCCAAAAGTAACTGATGATCCTGGAATACAAGGCCAATTTTCCGCCGGTGTGCTGGAACCTGCGCGCGGTTAAGTTGGCTTAAATCTTGACGGTCAACAATGACTTTGCCGCTTGTTGGACGTTCCATGAGCATGATTAGCTTTAATAGCGTGCTTTTTCCAGCCCCAGAGTGGCCAGTTAAAAAAGCCATATCACCGCGCTGTAAATGAAAGTTTGTCCTCACTAACGCATGCTTATCGTGATACTTTTTGCTCACCTGCTCAAAACGAATCATGGGATAGTGTCTTGCTTTAGGTTAGTTTCACTAAACAATGCGTCAATAAATTCATTAGCTTCAAACGGTCGTAGGTCGTCTACCTGCTCACCCACCCCAATAAAACGAATAGGTAATTGTAGCTGTTGCGCCATGGCAAAAATAACCCCACCTTTAGCAGTGCCATCGAGTTTAGTGAGGGTGATTCCTGTTACACCCACAGCAGCACCAAAGAGACTGGCTTGGCTTAGGGCATTCTGGCCGGTACCAGCGTCGAGGACTAACATGACTTCATGGGGAGCGTTAACATCAAGCTTTTGCATCACCCGCACAACCTTGCTCAATTCATCCATGAGATGAGTTTTGTTTTGTAAACGGCCAGCGGTATCCGCAATCACCACATCAATACCTTTAGCTTGGGCAGACTGCACTGCATCAAAGATTACCGAGGCGCTATCAGCTCCGGTGTGCTGGGCAACAACTGGCACATTGTTGCGTGCGCCCCATTCTTGCAACTGCTCAACGGCAGCGGCACGGAAAGTATCGCCAGCCGCCAGTAACACAGACTTTCCTTGGCTTTGAAAGCGCTTGCTCAACTTACCAATGGTGGTGGTTTTACCTGCACCATTGACGCCAACCATAAGGATGACAAAGGGACTATCTTGTTGAGGTATTTCTAGAGCCACTTGGCTACCTTGTAGCAATGCTGCAAGCTCGTCTTTTAGGGCTCTATAAAGTGCTGGAGGGTCTTTTAAATCTTTACGAGCCACTTGGTCGCTGAGCTTTTTAAGAAGACTTGCGGTGGCTTCTATACCCACGTCTGCAACTAATAGTTGGGTTTCTAGTTCTTCAAACAAGTCGTCATCGATTTGTTTGGCACCTAAAAACAGGTTGGAAAGACCGTCACCTAAGTTGCCCCGGGTGCGGCTGAGGCCGCTTTTTATTCGATCAAAAAAGCCCACTTTTGGCTGAAGTTCTGGCGTAGCGGTGGCTAGCTCCGGTTGAGCAGTTGGCATCGATAAAGAGTCAGGATCAGCAGCCTGAGCTGTATCTTGCAAAGTCGCAATGGGGTTTTCTGCTACAGGGTTGTCTGTTTGCCCTGTAGTGTTTTTGTTTTTGCCAAATAAATTAAACAGGGCCATGATGTCTGGGGTGTCTCGGTATATGCATAGTGAAGAATATTGATGAAGTTAAATTTTAGCATAGCTTTACTTGGGCATGCTTCTTTTATGTACTGATTGCCTTAGAATAGGAGGCATCGCTTATTCCGCACATTGTTATCTTTAGGCACGCTTATGGCCCGTAAACCGAGTTCAAAACCCTCACGTTCTTCCCCCTGGCCTCGTTCTGCCTGTACAGGGCTGAAGTCAGGCAAAGTTGTTGAAATTGGTCAGGCTGGCCGCCAAAGCTTGCGTATTATTGGTGGTGAGTGGCGTGGACGTAAAATTCCATTTGCCACGGTAGCAGGCTTGCGCCCAACCCAAGACAGGGTGCGAGAGACCCTATTTAACTGGGTTGCTGGCCCTATACCGGGAGCCACTTGCCTAGATTTATTTGCGGGCACAGGTGCATTAGGTTTAGAGGCTTTGTCCCGTGGTGCGAAACAAGTCAACTTTGTTGATCTGTCAGTTATAGCTACCAGTACCCTCAATGACAACTTGAAACTTTTACCTATGGCAGAAGGTCAGGTGGCCAAAGTGGAACAAATGAGCAGTTTTGATTGGATAAGAAATTATAACGCGCTTTCAACGACGTCTGCAAAGATGAAACCCTATGATCTAGTGTTCTTAGACCCGCCTTTTGCCTTAGCTCTGATGCAAGATATGCTTACGGCATTGTTCAATAGCCAATGTTTAGCTACTAAGGCCATGATTTATGTGGAACAGGCACAGCCTCTTGCAGATTTGATATTGCCAGAAGGTTGGAAGTTGCATCGCAGTAAAAAAGCTGGCCAAGTGTTTTATGGTCTGATTGGTCGTTAAGTTTTACTAGCGCTGGAAGTCGTAAACGCTACCCAAACGCAAGATCTGCGTTAGCTCATCAAGGGCGCTATGGCTTTCGGTGAGTAATTGCGGGTCAGCTAAATCGGCTTCTGAAAGAAGGTCACGGTAGTGCTTTTCTGTCCACTCCATCAAGCGAGGGAACAAAATACTGTTCATGATGCAAGCAGGATTAACCGCGTCTTGTTCCGCCTCGTTAAGTACTACACGCAGGCGCAGGCATGCAGGGCCGCCACCATTGCTCATGCTTTGCTTTAGGTCAAATACCAAAACTTCATCTATAGCACTGTCACTGGCAATGAGCTGATCTAAGTAAGCCGAAACATTGGCGTTTTCACGACATTCTTGTGGAACTACGATGCCCATTTTGCCATCATTTAGATGTGGAAGACTCAACAGTTGGCTGTTAAACAAGTAGCTCTTTACGGCGTCTTGTACACTCACTTGGTTAGCTGGTACTTCGATAAAATGCATCTCTCCATTGCCCATATTAGACATAGCTTGCTGCAAGTTATGGTTTACTTGTTGAGTATTGAGAAAGGCAAGTTGGTGGTAGAAAGACACGTTACCATTGCCAACAGCGATCACGTCATTGTGGAATACTCCAGCGTCAATCACCTCTGGATTTTGTTGGGCGAACACCACTTGCTCATTTTTTAAACCGTGTAAACGTGCTACAGCTTGAGACGCTTCTAAGCTCTGACGAGCAGGGTACTTTGCCGGTTTAGGGGCTTGGCCGTTAAAGGCGTGCTGACCATAAACAAAAAACTCTACTCCCGCCTTACCATACTCTTGGCAAAAACGAGTGTGATTGGCAGCACCCTCGTCGCCAAAGTGATCAGAAGAGGGCAGTGCCTGATGATGAGCAAAATGCTCTGGGTTGGCGAAGGTAGCTTGTAAAATACGCCCCGTGGTTTGATGTTCAATTGAGCGGTGAAAACGGTTAACCAGGTTTGCAGGCGTAAAGTGTAAACGGCCGTCACTAGAATCTGAACTGGGGGAAACAGTAGCGGCGTTGGCCGTCCACATGCTTGATGCAGAATAACAGGAGGCTAGAATCGCAGGATCTTTTTTTGCTGCCTGTTCAATGACTTGGCTATCGTTGCCAGTAAATCCAAGGCGACGCAAGGTATACAGATCTGGACGAGACTGTGGCGCTAATACGCCTTGGATCATACCCATATCATGCAACGATTTCATCTTCTGCAAGCCTTGTTGTGCAGCCTGCTTAGGATTGGATGGACGCGCAGAGTTGCTGCTAGAAGCCATATTACCGTATGACAATCCACCGTAGTTGTGAGTTGGTCCTACGAGGCCGTCAAAGTTTGCTTCGCGAGCATCAATAGCTGTTTCCATTATCTACTCCTTAAAGGTCTAAGCCAGGGCTTAATTGCGCTGGCATGGTTAAGGTGTCAGCTTCGATGGAGGCTACTGGGTAGGCGCAATAATCCGCCGCATAAAAGGCGCTAGCACGATGGTTGCCACTTGCACCTACGCCACCAAACGGAGCTGCACCGCTGGCACCGGTAATTTGTTTGTTCCAGTTGACGATTCCCGCACGGATGCGAGGCAGGAAGTAATCGTATTCGTCACGGGAGTCACTTAATAAACCAGCCGATAAACCAAAACTTGTGTTGTTAGCCATCTGGATGGCTTGGTCGAAATCTTGGTATCGTACTAGTGTGAGAAGTGGTCCAAAGTACTCTTGGTCTGGTAAATCCTTAGCATTGGTCACGTCTATCAAAGCTGGGCTTAATAGGCCTGTTCCTGCTGCGAGTAGCTCCATAGTGACCAGAGACTTAGCACCTTGGTTGATTAAATATTGCTGTGCAGTTAGCAATTGCTGTGCTGCAGTAAATGAGATCACAGAACCCATAAACGGTGCTGGTTCGGCATCATAAAAACCAACACGGATTTTGCCAATAGCGGTGACTAGCATCTCCACTAAGTGATCGCCTTCTGCACCTTTAGGAACATACAAGCGACGGGCACAGGTGCAGCGTTGGCCAGCAGAGATGTAGGCTGATTGAATAATTTCATGCACTGCAGCGCGTGGGTCTGCTACTTGGCTCACGATCAATGGGTTGTTGCCACCCATTTCTAGCGCCAAAATTTTGTCTGGACGTCCAGCGTACTGCTTATGCAACAACGTGCCTGTGCTAGAACTACCGGTGAAGAATAAGCCGTCAATACCCTTGTGGTTGGCTAGTGCGATACCGGTTTCACGGGCACCTTGAACTAGGTTAATCACACCTGCAGGTAGGCCAGCGTCTAACCAACATTTAACAGTTAGCTCAGCCACCATAGGTGTTTGTTCACTAGGCTTAAATACCACAGTGTTGCCCGCCAAAAGGGCTGGAACAATGTGACCGTTTGGCAAGTGACCGGGAAAGTTGTAGGGGCCAAATACAGCCACAACACCATGGGGGCGATGGCGTAACCATGCTTGAGTGCCTGCTGGTGCTGGTTTACTGACGACACCTGTACGTTCTTCGTAGGCTTTGGCTGATAGGTCAATTTTGCCAGCCATAGCGCCAGCTTCGGTGCGTGTTTCCCACAACGGTTTGCCCGTTTCTTGAGCGATAGCAATGGCGATTTGTTCGGCCTTTGCTTGCAATTGTGTTTGAAAGGCTTTGACCATAGCATGGCGGTCTTCGTAGCTGCTTAAAGACCATGTAGGGAAGGCTGAGCGAGCAGCCGTGATGGCTTCGTCTACTTGTTGAGCATCAGCACCTTGGCCTTGCCAAAGGAGGTCATTATTAGCAGGGTTAACCGAATCGAAAGTGGGACCATTACCTGTCAACCACTGGTTGTTAATTAGATGAGTCATAACTATTCCTTATGCTTTAGAGGCGTGGCACAAATAGTGGCACTGCCCGGACTGGTTCGCCGGCAGTGATTTGCAGAGCCTTGGCTAATTCTGTGCTAATACACAAAGGGCCGGATTCTGGGGTGTTGATATAGGTAATAGTGCAGCGGTAGCTGATGAGGCTTGTGTTACTTACAAGATAAGGTGTTTCGCCTGCAGGCACATTGTCTTCAACGGTAACTGTGTAATGTCTACTGTCCCGTACGGCACGAATGTCTTGTACTTGTGTTTCTAGGGTAGGGCCAGCATCAAAAATATCCACGTAACCTTGATAGCGGAAACCCTCGTCCTCCAGCATTTTACGGGCCGGCTGGGTGCTGGGGTGTACCTCACCAATCACATCTCGAACACTCTGGGGTAATAAATTAATGTACAGGGGATGACGAGGCATGAGTTCGGCAATAAATTCTTTTTTGCCTAAACCGGTTAAGCGGTCTGCATCGGCAAACGGCATATCGAAGAAATGAGCTCCTAAACCATCCCAGAAAGGGGATTGGCCATTGGCATCGGATACTCCACGCATCTCAGCAATAATCTTGCTTTCAAAACGTTCTGGAAATTCGGCCAAGAAGAGGAAGCGGCTCTTTGATAATAAGTTGCCATTTTTGCTGTGACGGTAGTCAGGGTCTAAAAATAAGGTGCAGACTTCGGCGCAAGCTGTTTGGTCATTGCTTAAATACAAGGTGGGGAAAGTGTTATGCACACTTAGTTCCCGGCTAGAATGCACTAAGGTGCCAATACGGTAGCTGTACCAAGGGCTGGATAAACCAATGGTGGATTCAATACCACAAATACCCACAACTTGTGATGTTTGAGTGTCTTCTAGCCCAAACACATAGCTTTGTTCGCTATTAAGGTCCACTTGACCACTAAAGGCAGATAATGAAGCTGCAATTTTGCTGACAATACGGTCTGGATCGGCTGGCAATGAAGTAAAACCAACACCAGCTTTATGGGCCAAGTCCAATAAGGCGTTAGCATCGGTCTCCACTAAGGGACGGATTATCATCATTTGGGGCCTCCAGAAGGTTTTCTAACGAAATTTTGATGCTGCAAATAGTACCTTTGTTGGGACACAAACTCTTTTGCATCTGCACTTCTGGATTTAGGTATAGAGACTTATTTGGTTTGTGGTTTGCCGGAAATTGCAGACCGCTTACCTCATTATAATTGGCAATAGGTTAATGTGTTGCCAGCAGCCACTTGTAAACCTTCTAATTGAGCTTCACTGAGCACTAGTGATAGGCCTTGTTTGCGGGCAATAATACAACGGAAGTCGTGACAGCTGTTGTTGCACACCAGTACACGTTTCCCATGTAAGACTTCATCACCCATTAATACTTGGGTCTGTTCCGCGTGTCGGATAGCACGGATATGACGGGTACGCACTTCTAGAATAGGGCCAGCATCAAAAATATCTACATGGCCTTCGAAGTGCAAACCCTCATGTTCAAGGATATTTACGATGTCTTCTACGCCTTCATGGTGCTCACCAATGACGGCTTGTGCTTTGTCACTTAACAAGGGCACATAAAGTGGATAGCGCGGCATTAGGTTGGCAATAAAATGCCTATGGCTAGAGGTTGTTAGTAAATCAGCTTCGGCAAAATCCATGGTAAAAAAGTGCCTACCTACGGACTCCCAAAAGGGTGATATACCTTCATCGTCAATCACACCCTTCATTTCAGCAATGGTTGTGGCTGCAAAACGTTCTGGAAAGCAGGCCATGAATAGCAAGCGAGATTTGGACAGTAGCTGATCGTAAAAGTCACAGCGATAATCAGGTTCTAAATAAAACGAACTCAGGCGTGACGCGCCCGTGTAATCGTGGTTCATATGTAAGGCAGGGATACGATTATTGATTTTTAAATCAATAGAGGAATGGGTCACCTGGTCAACACGATAGCTATAGTAAGGCTGGCTTAAACCCACGGTTGCATCCACTGTGCAGGTGCCTACTAAGCGGTCAGCAAGAGTGTCTTCCATGACAAAGGTGTAGGCCTCTTCACCCGCATGGTCGACGCTGGAAGCAAAGGATAGTTCACTGTGATTTATCTTTTGAGCTAGCTGTGTTGGGTGGTTAGGCAAGTTAGTATGGCCCACCCCTGTCGCTGCAGCAAAGTTATTAAAGGCTTCACTATCATCATTTTTGATAGGCCGAACGATTAACATGATTGATGCTCCATACCTTTGCGCTGCAACCACGATAGGTCTTTACTTTGTGCTAAACGCAATAAAATTAATGCACTCAATTGTGATCTAGTGGTTAAACTGGATAAGTGCATATATTCATCGGCACTATGAATATTGCCGCCTTGCACACCCAAAGTATCAATGTTAGGTAAGCCTGCAGCAGCCATATTGTTACCATCACAACAGCCGCCCGTGGGTAAAAATTCTAAGCTTAGGCCAAGGCTTTTGCCACAAGATTGCACCAATTTGCAAAGTTCTTGGTTAGCGGGGCTTAAAACCTTAGGTTGACGACCAAAACCACCATGTAACTCAATATTAATCCCATCAGTGGTATTAATATTAGCCACTATTTTGGCTATTTGGTCTTCGCACCAGGCTTGTTGTTCACTGTGTTCAATACGAATATTAAAGCGCATAGTGCAGGTATCTGGGACAATATTTACGGCCCCTCCACCTTGTACAAAACCTGGGTTAATAGTGATGCCCTTTTGTTGGCCGTTAAGGTTGTCTATGGCACAGGTAAAATTGGCCATTGCGCGAATGGCGTTGCGGCCTAGGTGATGCTCACGACCCGCATGGGTGGCCTTGCCCCGTGTTACCACGGCAAAGTTACCACTGCCTTTGCGAGCACCTGCTAGGTTACCATCGGCAAATGAAGGTTCATAAATTAAACCTAAGTGATGACGTTTGGCAATTTCTGGGAACAATTTGCTAGAGCTAGGCGAACCAATTTCTTCATCAGGGTTAAATAAGATTTCCCAGCCCAGTTGATCTTGTAATGGGCTGCGCTCAAAGGCTTCTAAGGCCTTAAACATGACCACAATACCACCTTTTAGGTCGGCAACGCCCGGCCCATTGATAATGTCGTCTTCCAGTTGAGTGATTTTCTGGAACGGATGATCGATAGGAAAAACCGTGTCCATATGAGCGCAAAAAAACACCTGTGTGGGTGCTTCAGGGCGCTTAAATAAACGTAACGCACGGCCTAAAGGTTTTTGGTTGAGTTGGCCAAGATCGTCTACCACATCTTGTGCAGGCATATCGATAAATTCCAATTCACAGTCCAGTTTTTTGCTCCACTGAGCTAAGGTATCTGCCACCTTGTTAACGCCAGTCACATTGTAGCTGCCCGAGTTAATTTCGGCCAAGGCCCAAAGGTCTTGTTGCATAATGTGCTGCTGCGTAGCAATCCATTCAAGGGTCTGTGTTTCCAATTCATTGTTTACAGTCAAATCACTCATGAATTTTTCCTAGTACTCCTTCTTACGCTGCTATTACGAATCTACGACGTTACGAACGGCTTCTTCTAAGATCACCAACCCAGCATCGATATCGGCATCAGGAATTAACAAAGACGGTGCCATGCGAATGACATCTGGACCAGCAATCAATACCAATAAACCTCTGGCCTGGGCCGCCCTTAAGAATTTAGCAGCACTGCCTTTGTATTCTTCTTTAAGAGCGCAGCCAATCAATAAACCTTTACCACGTATCTCTTCGCAGAAAGGCACGCGTGAATTGATAGCCTCTAAACCGGCTTTAAAGCGGTCGAACTTGGCACTAACGCCAGCCAATACCTCTGGGGTGTTAATAATATCGATTACAGCTTCCGCTATGGAACAGGCTAAAGGGTTGCCCCCGTAGGTGCTGCCGTGGGTGCCTATGGCTAGGCTCTGAGCTACTTTTGTGGTGGTTAACATTGCAGCCACCGGGAAACCGTTACCAATGCCTTTAGCCGTGGTGAGGATGTCTGGCATGATGTCAGTTTGTTGGTAAGCGTACAAAGTACCTAAACGGCCGGCGCCAGTTTGAACTTCGTCTAGTACCAGCAAGGCGTTGTGCTCGTCACACAATTCACGGGCGCGTTTGATAAAGGCTGGGTCTGCATCAATAATGCCTCCCTCGCCCTGCAGTGGCTCCATAACAATGGCGCAAGTTTTCGCAGAAATTGCTGCTTCTAAGGCTTCGATATCGTTGTAAGGTAAGTGAGTAATACCTTCTAAGGCAGGGCCAAAGCCAGCACTGTACTTAGGTTGGCCACCTACACTTACGGTAAATAAGGTACGGCCGTGAAAAGCTTGTTCAAAGGCAATAATCTCATTCTTGTGTTCACCAAAGTGATCCACAGCATAACGGCGGGCTAGCTTAAAGGCGGCTTCGTTGGCCTCGCCACCTGAGTTAGCGAAATATACTTTGTCGGCAAAGGTTGCGTCAGTGAGCTTCTTGGCTAAACGCAGAGCTGGCTCGTTGGTCATTACGTTAGCAATGTGCCACAACTTTTCGCCTTGGTCTTTTAAAGTAGCGACGAGTTTAGGATGGCTATGGCCAACGCTTGTTACGGCAATGCCACCAGCAAAATCGATATATTCCTTGTCGTTTTGGTCCCAAATACGGGACCCCTTACCACGCACTGGAATGACAGGGGCTGGTGCATAGTTAGGCACCATTACGTCATCAAACAGGGCGCGTGTTACTGGGGTATTGCTCATAAAAATTCCTAATATCTGTTCGTTTTCTTAATTACTTAAAATACGTTAATAGTTAACTGCAGCTAGTCTTAAGCTTGGCAATTTCTCGCACTGCTACGGAAAGCATAGCCAAATTTATATTGCTGTTGCTTTGTAGTTCACCAAAGATACTGAGGCAGCGTTCAATGACATCTTGGTTACGCACATCCCATGCTTGGGTCTGGTCGCTTGAAATTACCGCTTGGGTCAACTGGGCTAAACTGGCTTCAAACTCTTGTTTAAGGCTGGCCCTTGCTTTTCGCTGCCATGGGTCTTGGCTAGGCAAATTGGCAATAGCTTGGTTAAGCCAATCACCTTGGAAACGTTCGTACAAACCGTACCAAGTTTGGGCGGCGGTAATTACCTTGGTGTCACATTGGCTGGCCACTTGAGCGACGTCTAAGCCGTGGTACAAGAACTCTAGTTGGCTCAAGCGCCGACTAATGCTCACTTCAATTCCATTAGCTGTGAGCTCATCAGCTTGAGCATTGGTGCGCTGTGCCGCCTCCTTCGGTAACAAATTAGCAAGCTCAGTATAATAATCAGCCATGGGTTTTTGATACCGATCCACTATGGCTTGAATAGGCTCGCCTTGGTGACGGCTTAATAGCCACAAGGTGAGATTTTCCAACAAGGTCTGAATATTTTTATGTAGTTCCATGGACTGTTTGTAGTCTAGTATCAAGGTGACTCGATCCAGTTCACTCCATAGGGTTTGGGCATCTATAATGTCGCACGCCGCGGTAAAGGCGCGGGCCATATCACCAGCCTCTGCGCCCATTTCTTCTTGTAAATAATTACAGAAGGTAGACCCCATACGGTTACCAATTTGATTGGTGACATGGGTGGCAATAATTTCACTACGTAATTGATGAGAGCTCATAGCAGCGGCATATTTTTTACTCAGCACCTTGGGGAAGTAATCTTCTAGACTACGGGCCAAATAGCTGTCATTGCCTATGTCTGCTGCCATCAGTTCATCAAATAAACGCATTTTGCTGTAGGCCAGCAATACAGCAATTTCAGGGCGTGTTAACCCGGCTTGTATTCTGGCCCGCTCATCCATGTTGGCATCATTTGGTAAGCCTTCCAAGGTGCGATTAAGGCGGCCCTGTTTCTCTAGACTGTGTATTAGGCGCTTATGATCACTTAAACGAGAACATGCTTGGCCTTCGGCAATACTCAATACTAAGGTTTGATGGTAGTTGTGACTCAGTACTAGATCACCTACTTCATCAGTCATGCTAGCCAGCAAGGTGTTGCGTTGTTTTACTGTCATATCACCAGCATCTACTAGCTGGCTGAGCAGTATTTTAATGTTAACCTCATGATCAGAACTATCAACACCAGCAGAATTGTCGATGGCGTCAGTATTGATGTAACCCCCAGCTTGCGCAAACTCAATACGCCCATATTGGGAGAAACCAAGGTTGCCGCCTTCGCCAATTACTTTAGCACCCAGTTGGTTACCATTAACCCTTAAATTGTCATTTGCAGGGTCACCAATTTCACTATGGCTTTCGCTACTGGCCTTAACATAAGTACCAATGCCACCATTCCAAAACAAATCTACTGGCATTTTTAGTAAGGCATTGATCAACTCATTTGGCGTCATTTTTTTGATATCTGTGCCGATCATGCTTTGTACTTGTGGGCTTAGTTTGATGGACTTAGCCGAGCGTTCAAATATGCCACCCCCTTTAGAAATGAGCTTGCACTCATAATCCATCCAACTAGACCGTGGCAGGTTAAATAAACGCTGACGTTCAGCAAAAGATGTGGCCGCGTTAGGTGTGGGGTCGATAAAGATATGTAAGTGGTTAAACGCAGCCTGCAAACAAATGTGCTGTGACAATAGCATGCCGTTGCCAAATACATCACCAGCCATGTCTCCCACCCCCACAGCGGTGAAGTCTTGGCTTTGGCAATCGCGGCCTTGCTCGGCAAATAAACGTTTGACAGATTCCCATGCTCCACGGGCGGTAATGCCCATTTTTTTATGGTCGTAGCCATTGGCACCGCCAGAAGCAAAGGCATCACCTAACCAAAAGCTGTTTTTTTCTGAAATAGAATTGGCTAAGTCAGAAAAGGTTGCGGTGCCTTTGTCGGCAGCGACTACTAAGTATGGGTCGTCGTCGTCGTAACGTACCACCTGTTTAGGCGCAACAACTTGTTTTTCTACTATATTATCGGTGATGTCTAGTAACGCTTGAATAAATGTGGAGTAGCTGCGTATGACTTCTGCCATTAGTATTTCTCGGTCTTTGGTTTGTGGTAATTGTTTACACACAAAGCCGCCTTTAGCCCCTAAAGGAACGATAACAGCGTTTTTCACCATTTGTGCTTTTACCAGCCCAAGCACCTCTGTGCGGTAGTCTTCTTGACGGTCAGACCAACGTAAGCCACCGCGGGCAACCTTGCCGCCACGAAGATGTACGCCCTCCACCCAGGTTGAGTAGATGAAGATTTCGTACTTAGGTAAGGGTAATGGGACACCTGGAATTTGACTTGGATCTAATTTGCAGGATAGGTATTCATGGCGACTGCCTGTACTATCGGTTTGGTAGTAGTTAGTACGCAACATAGACATGATAGTGGCCAAGAAATACTTAACAATGCGGTCCTCATCAAGGTTGCTAACTTTTTCCAAGGCTAGGCTGACGTCTTCCTGCAATCGATCGATAAGATCTTCAGATTGCTGATTATTAGGATCAAAGCGAGCCTCAAACAAGCGCACTAAGGTATGAGTAATGTTGGCATTACGCACCAAGGTGGTTTGCATGTAGGTCTGGCTAAATGGCACTTGGATTTGCAGTAAGTAGCTACTAATAGCCCGAATGAGAATAGCCTGCTGCCAAGTTAAGTTTGCAGCCAATACTAGGCTATTAAAACGATCGTTAGCCACACGACCGGTATAAATCTGGCTAAAGGCTTCTTGAAAACGCTCTTTGACATTGGCGCCATGAAGGTTTACCTGTTGGTCAATTTCAATCACAAAATCGATGATCCACTGGTCTAAACCAGCTTCAGACTTAATGGTGTAAGGGTGCGCATTAATAACCCTTACGCCCATTCGTTCCAAAATTGGCAACACGTCTGATAAGGCTTTAGCTTGACCGTGCCCAAACACTTTAAAGCTAAGGCTTTGGTCTGCTTGATGCAGCGAGCGGTATAGATAGGTAGACAAAGGTTTATCAACACTGATTTTTTGCAAGCGCATTAGGTCCATGACTGCTACTTGCGCAGAAAAGTTTTCTTGGTAGGCTAATGGAAAGGCTTGGCCATATTGCTTAAATAGTTGGTTGCCTTTGGCTTCGCCTCGTTTGCTATTAAGTGCGTGGTGTAAGTGGTCACCCCAGGCCAGCATAGCGTCGCGCATTTGCTGTTCGATGTCATCGATGTCAAACGGTGTGTTGCGGATGTCTTTGCCGTGAACGGTTAACTGCACACGGGCTAAAGGTAGCGCCGAGAACATGACGTTGAAATCAACGCTTGAGCCATTGAATTCACGCATAAGAATGTTCTGCATCTTAATACGTAGTTGAGTATTAAAGCGCTCTCGTGGAACATAAACCAAAGCTGTAGCAAAACGACCAAATGTATCAAGACGCAGGAACAGGCGTAAATGATGGCGCTCTTGGGTGTCTAATACACCGCGAATGATAGGGCAGAGTTCATCCACACTAGCTTGTAACATTTCATCACGGGGGTAGTTATTGAGTATATGTTGTAAGGCTTTGCCTTTATGGCTGTTAGGTAACAGCTCAATACGCTCACGCAAGCCTTGGGCTTTGCGCCTTAGTAATGGAATTTCATCTATACGGGCGGTATAAGCAGCAGAGGAATATAAACCAAAAAAACGTTCTTCGCCGATCACATTGCCCTGCTTGTCAAAACGTTTAAGGCCAAGGTAGTCAAAGTTAACAGGGCGGTGCACAGTGGAGCGGCTAGTGGACTTGGTCATGACCAACATGTTGCCGCGCAGGGCTAAATCTGAATTTTGTTGTGATAGGGTACTTGGCAACAGGCTTTCTGCACTACAATTATCATCACGGAAGCTGCCTAGGCCTGTGCCCTTGTGTGGCGTGAGTTTGCATAAATTAGTTTTAGTATCTTTTTTGAGTCCATAAGAGCGATAGCCAATAAACGTGAAATGGTTATTGGCAACCCAACGTAAAAAGGCGATATTTTCTGCTAAATCTTCTGCAGTAACAGGTAGGTTTTGAGACTCTAAGGTGTCAATAATAGACACTAGTTTGTCACGCATAGGGAGCCAATCGTCGACCACTAAGCGCACATCGCTAATGATGCCTTTGAGGGTAGTAATAATTTTAGCCACTGCTGCAGGATCATTTTGTTGATCAATTTCAAAACGCATTACTGCTTCTAAATTAGCGCTGTCGGCCTTGCCCGTGAAGGGCGAAATGCTGGTGATTTTGCCTTTTATATCTCGCTCTACCGCCACCACTGGGTGAGTGGTGATGTGTATAGTGTGGCCGAGGTGAACTAAAGCGTTGGTGATGGAAGAAACTAAGAAAGCTCTGTCATCACATACAATATCTACAATAGTGTGGCTGGTGTACCACTGGTGTTCTTCATAATTAGGATTATATACACGGATATTAACTTGGCTATCATGGCGTAGTTTTACGCAATCCCATAAGCTAGACAGCGCACCGTATAAGTTATCGGTGTCAAATTGTAATAGCTCCGCAGGGATGCTCTCAGCATAGTACAGGCGCGCTAGTTGCTGCATGGTTTCACAACTACTCTTCTTTTGACGTTTGCCAATCAGGCTGCAAACTAAATCAATAGCGATATTTTTTTTATCCGTTAAGGTGCGCATGTTGTCTTTCCTTTCCTTTAGTCAGTCTGCTAATGTTGTCACTGATACGTCTATTATTCAAGAAACTAGCGGCGTGCACTAGGGGGTAAGTTGAGCTAGTGCGACCCTATTTGTTGGTAAAATGACATTCAAGCCATTTCTGTCAAAATATTGTTGTGGGGTGGGTTTTCATTTGGTTAAAAATACGACTGTTTTAGCAGAACTAATGACGGTTTTACGCATTCGCTCAATGATTAAGTGTATCCTTACGCCCTATGACTAAGTTACAAAATTCCCACACAGTTGGCCTGCTTTTATTGCCCCATGCAAGCTTGAGTAGTTATGGCCAAATTGCTGAACTGTTGCTGCATACAAATAGTGTATTAGAGCACGATAAATACCGACTAAAACTTATGTCTTTAGACGGTGAATGTGTTTTAGGGAAAGTGACCAATTATTTGGATAGCGAACAGGTCGATACGCTGTTTGTCATTGGAGACTTGATTACTCCTAATAAAGCAGATGCCGTGTTACAACGCTGGTTGGTTCAGCAAACTAAGATGGGGGTGAAAATACTGGCCATAGGTACAGGCATTATCCCCCTAGCTTATGCAGGTTTACTCAACGGTAAGCGCAGTTGTTGTCATTGGTCTGTGATAGAAAAGCTGCGGCAAACTTTTCCTGATGTGCTTTGGAGTCATCAACTGTTCGAACAAGAATCGCAGCTGATGACATGTGCTGGTGGGGCTTCAACTACCGACCTTATGCTGGCTTGGCTAGCACAGCAGCAAGATTTAGACATGGCAGCACATTTGTCTGAATGGTTCTTAGTAGAACGAATGCGGCCAAAAGATACCCAGCAACGCATTCCTCTTAAGGCCCGTATTGGCGCCAGTCAGCCCAAGCTTATTGAGGCGGTTACCTTAATGGAAACCAACATAGAAGAGCCCTTATCTGCCGATGACTTGGCTTATCATGTTGGGCTGTCTCGGAGGCACTTAGAGCGCTTGTTTAAAAAACATTTAGACAATATGCCTTCACGGTTTTATTTACAACTGAGGTTAGATAAGGCCCGCCAAATGTTACGGGACACTGATCGCTCCATTGTAGAAGTGGGCATGGCTTGTGGATTTTCCTCTGCCAGTCATTTTAGCACCACTTATCGCACTCACTTCAACGTTACACCACGTCAAGAACGTGGGCGTGCCACCCATGTGGAATTAGCGCCTAGTTGGAATCACTCCGTCGTTATTCAGCGACGCTTAGATTAATCATTTAATACTTTATTGAGAGAGATATGGATATTTTTGCAGCTGCCACTTTGCTGTTTTTGGTTATGGATCCGCTAGGCAACATCCCTTTATTTTTGTCGGTATTAAAGCAAGTGCCCGAAGAACGTCGTCGTTTGGTTTTGCGCCGTGAATTACTTATAGCTTACGTTGTGTTGTTAATGTTTTTGCTGTTAGGCCCGTATATTTTGACATTCTTGCAGGTATCTCAAGAAGCCATTCGTATCGGTGGGGGTATTGTATTATTTTTGATAGCCATAAAAATGGTGTTCCCAAAAGAAGGCGGTTTGTTGGGTAAAACACCTGATGGCGAGCCCTTTATAGTACCCTTGGCGATACCTCTTATGGCGGGACCATCAAGCTTAGCCATGATTATGTTGATGCGTAAGTCGGCCGAAGGCCAGTGGCTTGATTTATGGTTGGCGGTGACGGCTGCTTGGGCTGTTTCTGCAGGTATTTTGTTAGCCTCACGCAGACTTTACGTGGTGTTGGGCGAAAAAGGCCTGTTTGCTATAGAGCGTTTGATGGGTATGGTCTTGATCATTATGGCAGTACAGATGTTGCTAGAAGGCACCGCGCAATATTTAAACTTGCGCTAGCCTTCTAGTTGTTTGGTATTTTTAGGTGCGTGCCTTTTCAAACGCTGCCCAAGCCTGCTCAAACTCAGCTAATCCGAAACCTTGTTTGCCTGCTGGACCTAGTATTAGTTGCTCGGTACTGAGAAGTTTATCAATGGCAGCCTCGAGCATTGGGATAACCTCGGGTGGAATGACCAAAGCTCCGTGCCTGTCGGCATGAACGAGGTCTCCATCGGTTACTTGCATACCAAAAATAGTCACAGGCTGGCCTATGCTGCGCACATGCACAAACCCATGACTTGGGCCAATTGAGCCTGCCACCACTGGAAATTCAGTGGGTAAATCACCCAGATCTCGCATAACGCCGTTGGTTAATGCACCCCCAAGACCAAAAGCCTTATGAATGGTAGTGTTAATTTCTCCCCAATAAGCACCAATAGAGTGGGGATAATCTAAATCCTCCACTACGGCAATAGCAGGTCGTGGCCCTTCAGACATGTGCCGATAGTAATCTGCACGTCGTTGTTTAATAATCCCAGCACTTTCTTTGGCTGGTTCTAAGGCTGCAATTTGAGCAGTACGAGCATAGCCGACCATCGCACCTTCTGCAGCAGACGAGGCAAGCATCGTGCCTTTGGTAAACTGATTAAATCCACGCTTACCTTGGGCAACCTCAATTGCATTACATACAGTAGGGGTGTCCACTGCTTGGAGTTTTTCCAACAAATTAACATTCATTATTGAGCCATCCATTGTTTTAAAGCAGCGTTTGTGGCTGCGGGTTGTTCGAGTGTAGGAATGTGCCCTGCGTTATGAATTTTCACGAAGATTACCTGAGATAACAGAGCAACCATACATTCATGTCGATCTAACGGACAAAGCTCATCCTCTTCGCCCATTAGTACTAAACAAGGCTTGTTAAAACTTGCTAATGTCGCCTGTTGGTCGTGGCGATTCTGCAAGGCCAGTGACTGACGCACAAACGCATCCTTGCCTAAGGTTAATGCCATATCGACGCAGAGCTCATCTAATTGAGCATGGGGTTGGTGGCTAGAAAAATAACGCGGCACCATAACCTCACGTACAAGCTGTTCAAGTTGACCTGCTTGAACAGCTTGTATTTGTGGTTTGCGTGCGGACTTCACATCGCCTATTTCAGCCCTTGGGTTGGTATTCATCAAAGCCAAGCGGGTGACTCTTTCTGGCGCCTGACGCACTACTTCCATAGCCACGATGCCGCCCATAGACAGGCCAGCTAGGGCAAATTTTTCTGGCGCTTGAGCCAATACCTGCGTGGCAATTTCAGATATATTGTCGGCACCACCAATATAGCCAACCTGACATTCTGCAACGTCCTTTAAAGCCTCAAGCTGTGAGGTGTACATGCGGCCATCACACATCATGCCTGGCAGTAATACTAGGGCGGGAAGACTCATGATACCCTCTACTTTTTCTGCCAAGTCAAACCTGCTGCATCGCCTGTACCGCTTATACGGTACAAACTAGCTTCGCCAGACACACACACTTCCAGCCCATGAGCTAGGTTAGGTGGTATCCAACAGGTGTCACCAGGGTTCAATACCAGCTCATGACCCTGCCAACTGAGGTGCCAATGACCCCGAAAAACCATAAGCACTTCATGTTGTGGATTCCTGTAAGCATCTGCAGCAATGGACCCTCGGGTGAGCAGTTCTACCTCAAAACCAGGTTTGTCTTTTATCAGTGATGCTGCTCCAATAACTGGACAGGGCTTGTTTCTTGCCAACGCCATCATATCCCAGTAACGGGCCACATAATCAGGGACAACCTCGCTAACAGGAGTTTCAGAAATTTCAGCTAACTGTGCCTCTGATAGCTTGGCCATTGGCTGTTCTCCAGCAGGCAGCACCTGTCCCTTTTTAGTATCGTACAATATGCCAGACTCACTTAAAACTAAGCCGTGAGATTGCGCAGTTTCCAGTACATGAGGAGCCCAAATAACGCCCCCACCGGAATCATCCCCACCTAGTATTGCCATGATCATGCCGTAGTCGGTACCCACATTTTCAAAACCACGAAACACGCGAGTGGGAATGTTAAAGATATCCCCCTCTTGCAAAATCACTTCACCAGCATCTCCATTTAAGCCCCAAAAAAAACGCCATTTACCACTCAATACAAAAAACACTTCTGCAGTGTTATGAAAATGCAGAGAATTGACGCACTTGGGAGGCTGGCCTGCAGCACCAATATTGAAGCCAGGTGTGGCTTTAATATGCACATGTTGATCAGGACTTTCGGCTACACCAGCACCGATGATAGTGAAATTTTCTTTTTGATCCGACCCAGGCGAGTGAGCATCGATAAATGCAGTGCGACATGGCTTCAATTCACCATAACGAACAATTTCTGGTTGTGTCATACAGCAATCCTTTTTTGGCAATAACATTTCTATCACTCGCTATGGAGTGGCTACTCACAGACCCTTATTAACCTGTTTGCATTAGAATTTGTTTCCAAATTGAGGTCTCATCAAACACAACAAATTCACGCCGTATGCCATATGGACCAAACTCAGCGTGAGCCGCAGCCATTATATAAACATTGGCGCCAGTGGGTTTGCCGAAACTACCCCAACCGTCATGCTTACCCTGCAAGCTGAAACGAATGGCTGCTCGAGGAGGCATCATGGGGTCCTGACGGCCTATTTGGTGATCGATGGTAAGCTCTGCGTTAGGAAAACTAGCCCTTAAGCCCATCCAAAACCGCTCCGCCGGGCCCCATGAGTGGGAGCTCATGCCACCAGGGTACTCCAGTTGACAGGCTCGATCGTACTCAGCCTTGATGCAGCTCATTTCAGCACCCATTATGCGGCGCAGGATATCTGCGTACTGCTGGCCGTACTCTTCTTCGTTGCCTTTACCTTTGTAGGGTCCAGGCACATCTATGGCTGGCGTAAACGGCTGTACACAATCTTCTGGGCCACCTTCTCGAATGATTAAATCTTCTGCATACTCTTTTGGATCAATGCCTAGTTGGCGCACAACTGCACCTTGGTCACGAATAAGCCATTCGTCATCAATTTGATTGTTTTTTGCATGACAATCGGCAATAACGCGATATTTCAAAGCCTTACCAGAGGCTTTTCCATATACTCCGTCACCCAAATGGGTAGCTGTGGTTAGAATACGGTGGGAGGAAAGCATTCCATCCTCAGGGGTACCGGACCAAATTACATCTTCGCCCAGTAATTGGCGATCAGGGAATTCGGCGAGGGTTGCCATGGTGGCTGCAATTACATGCTGATTTCCCATAACCATAGATCCAGGCGAACGAACTGGAATATGCTTGGCATAATAGTGATGCAGGGTGGCTAGGCCACGCTGTTCCCAAATTTCTTTGGTGATGCCTAAAATATAGTCGGGAAAATCGTTAAATTTAGTATCAAAACCTTTCATGAATTCCATCCTTCAGGGATGCGGGCAGAGCCACGCACAATAACTGGAGAGCCAATGGCGATTTGCTGACCTTGAAGGCCATCACCGAGTATTTGTTCCATCAAAATGCGCACTGTTTCTCGCACCATTTGGTTAGCACGCTGCCGCACAGTGGTTAGATTATAAGCAGGCCATGCCGCAGCTGGTACATCGTCATAACTGATCACTGATACATCTTCAGGTACTCGTAAACCTAACTCAAAGCGAAGGGTATCCATAACTGCAAAGGCCATATGGTCATTAGCTACAAAAACTGCATCTGGCCTATCGTCAGAAAACATCCGTCGAGTGGCTTCGCTGGCCTTTTCCATAGAGAAATCACCGGCCTCACGGGCATATAAAGTGGCCCCCTCTTGCTGCAACGCTGCGGTAAAACCAAACTCGCGATCTCGTTGTGTTGAGGCACCTTCCCAGCCAGCAATGTAACCAATTTTCTTATGCCCGCCAGCCAATAAAAATCGTGCAGCTTTGGCCCCGCCTGAAAAATTGTCTGAGGTCACGCAAGATAGGCCTTCTCCATCCTGAGAACGGTTAAACAACACAACTGGAACGCCTGCTGAGCGACATCGATCAGCCAACTGTGAAGATAGCGCCACGGACGCGACAATAATGCCCTCAACCTGATAATCAAGTATTTCTTCCACTACCGCATCGATATTTTCCGCCGTCTTCGATGGCATGAAAATCAACACATGGTAGCCCTTTTCTTGCAATTGGGTCGATAGTTTTTCAATGGCATCTGGGTAAAATTGATTTTCCAAGTAGGCCACTACTAAACCGATAATGCGACTCTTGCCAGAAACCATTGCCCGCGCCAGCACGTTGGGACGATAACCCAGTGCAGTGGCTGCTTTATGCACTTTATCTGTGGTTTTCTTAGAGGCAGAAGCACCTGTAGTATAGACTCGACTAACGGCTGATTGGCTAACGCCTGCTAGCTCCGCAACCTGCTGAGATGTAACTTTTTCTTTACTCATTAGTCTGCGCTCAACCTCCCATCAACTTCTAAGACACTTGCCATTACCAGCAGTGCAGCATCGGACGTAAGATAGACCACTGCGCAGGTTGCCCCTGTACCTGAAAGAGGGCCTGTAACTATAGCTCTTTTGCACCTTAAACTAAAATTTGGTAATACTGTCAAAACCATGCCTACATCTCCGTGGTGGAATGTGGGGAACTTTTTGTGTTGCGGGCTTTATTGAATTCACCCAAGCGTGCAAATACATCGATACCCACTTGATGGTATAAGTCCAACAAATCGACCAATACCCAATTCTCACGAATTAAACCGCCATCCATACGCCAAAAATCGAGGCTCCGCAGGCTGACCTCTTGCCCACTTGGAGCGATGCCTAGCCAGCCACCCTGTGTGATGGTTTGCTTCATGTTGGGCCAGCCAGTTACTGCAACATATTCACCTTCACCAAAAAAGTGAAAGTCTAATTGTTTGTCATGACTTCCACGATCAGGCATGGCGTTTAAAAATGGAATTTGGTGCCAATTACGAAAACCTGTTATGCCTCGTGATGAGCCAATGCCCGCTGGGCCATACCAATTCATACGAGGGTGCCAAAACCGTTGGAGTTGCATTACTTCTGGGCCACCTTGTTTTGGGTGCAGGATCAAGTGGGTTAACATATCAAGTACATGTTGAACGCTGGCTTCTCCTTGCCCCGGGTGTTTATCACCAATACGCAAACCGTCTTGACTTGCTGGGCCTGGAATGAACCCTTCCCAACCTAAGGAGGGGGATAAGGGCCATGCTTGGGCCTGCAACATCACTTCTGGAATGTCCCAAATAGCCTGTATTTCTACAATTTTTCCCTGTTCAAAACGGAAAAACTCATGAAAACGCATATGGGTCATATGCCCTGTAGGAGGTATATCTAACCAAGGTGATACAAATGTGCCTAAATAGTGTCCCGCACACCCCACCCATTCATTACCCGCGGGAGTGATGCCAGACAGTACAATTAAATCCCGCCGCTCAAGGTCTGGCATCGCCAACAATAGAGGTGCATAACAGGTTTCATAGAGGTGTGTGGGGCCAAAAATGTCATTAAACGGAAAGCACAGGTGGGCCACTGCATGATCGCCCATCAAACCCTGTAGCAGTGATTTTACGTGATGGCCTTCAAAATCATGCATCGCACTTAGCAGCGGCGCTAAAAGTACTTTATTGTCCGCTGCATTAGACATTATTGGGCACCAGTTCCATAAGGGACATCTTTATTACCGTATCGACGCACACGCAAGTTACACTGTTCGGCATGGCCAACAAAACCTTCTAACATACATAAACGAGAGCCATATTCACCAACTAACGTAGCCGCCTCATCTGTGGTTATCTTTTGATAACTATGGGTTTTAAGATATTTTCCTACCCATAAGCCACCGGTATAGCGTCCAGCTTTCTTAGTAGGCAAGGTGTGATTAGTACCAATGACCTTGTCACCGTTAGAGACGTTCGTACGTGGCCCCAAAAACAAGGCGCCATAACACGTCATTTTTTCTAAGAACCAATCATCTCGATCAGTCATGACCTGGACGTGTTCATAGGCCTTTTCTTCAGACACTTGGAGCATTTCTTGGTGACTGTCACAGACAATAATTTCGCCATAATCCTGCCAACTGACTGATGCTGTGTTTGCAGTAGGCAAAATTTCTAGCAGACGATCTATTTCTAGTATTGTGGCTTCTGCTAGAGAACGGCTGGTTGTCACCAATGCCGCTGGAGAGTCATAACCGTGTTCCGCCTGACCGAGCAAATCTGTTGCACACATTTCTGCATCTACAGTATCGTCTGCGATCACCATGGTTTCCGTAGGGCCAGCAAATAAATCAATACCCACGCGACCAAATAGCTGCCGCTTGGCTTCCGCGACAAACGCGTTACCTGGGCCCACTAAGAGGTGCACTGGCTCCATAGTCTCTGTGCCTATAGCCATGGCGCCTACAGCCTGAATGCCACCTAAAACGTAAATTTCGTGGGCGCCGCCTAAGTGCATTGCCGTGATTACAGCAGGGTTTGGTTCGCCGTTAAAAGGTGGTGTGCAGGCGATAATCCGAGGCACGCCAGCAACACTGGCTGTAGCCACTGACATATGGGCGGATGCCACCATGGGGAATTTCCCTCCTGGCACATAGCAGCCCACCGATTGCACTGGGATGTGTTTGTGGCCAAGAATTACCCCGGGCATTGTTTCCACTTCAATATCCAACATCGAATCACGTTGGGCTTGGGCAAAGTTTCGTACCTGCTTTTGGGCAAATTTGATATCTTCCATGTCTCGTGGCGATACCTTAGCCATAATGCGTTGAATGTCTGCCTTTGACAAACGAAAAGATGCAGGAGCGTAATTATCATGCTTCTGTGCCAAGTCACGCACAGCTTGGTCACCCCGAGCTTCTATGTCGGCTAAAGTTGCTTCTACAACTGCTCTCGTGTGGGCATCATCTTGGGCCCTATCAGCGTCTGGCTTGCTGCACTTTAAATAGGTAATTGCCATGTTACTTCCTCATTTCATTCACTCGTGGGGCTGCTCTTCGCCCCGATCAAAAGCTTCCCAGCCTTTACCATTAAAAACGTCTACTCCTAGCTGGGATAGTACGTGGGGAAAATCCACCATCACCCAGTTATCACAAATTTTCCCATCCATCACCTTCCAAAAATCCATATAGCGAATTTCTACCTTATGTCCAGTGGGCTCCACACCCATAAACACGCCACTATGAATGGCTTCTTGACGGCCGAATGCGGCAGCCCATTCACCCATATACAGGCGCGCTTCATCAATGCAAACCTTATTGGAAAATGCGGCTTGAAAGGGTTCTTGCCAATGGCTTTGAAATTCTTTTAAACCCTGTTTGGTGCCGCAGCCTTGGTTGCCCATCCAGCGAAATGATTCACTAAAAAAATCACCAATGTCAGCAATTCTATGATCATTCAGGCCATCTACCATGGACTCGATCACGGCACGGGTTGCCGCAGTTTTTGACATGTCAGTGTCGGAGCTGAGCGCGGCTTGTTGTGGTCGACTGCCTTTCATTTTTGTCTCATTTTATAATCGTAGACCACTTTGGGCATCAAATAGGTGACATAAGCTAGCAGTGATATGGGCGCTAAAATCAGCTCCAATATTGGTGCGATAATCTTTGCCTGCCTTTATTGAGACTAAGCCTTCGCCCACTCGGGCTGTCACCATAGTGGAGTCGCCCAGTAGCTCTAAGGAGAAAACTTGCAGGTTTAATTCTGCGGTGGCAGCAGATACGTTGGCATCCTCGGCACGAAAACCTAACGTCACTGGACCATTTAAGCCCACGTCAAAGCCTGGGACTGTCATGTCTTTCGCCTTAAAGGTGCCATCTTCAAGGCTGCCATTTACTAGATTCATGGCTGGCGAACCAATAAAGCTCGCTACAAAAGAGTTGGCAGGGTTGTCGTAAATGTCAGTAGGCGTGCCTACCTGCTGAACCACTCCCTTGTTCATTACCACTACACGGTCTGCTAAGGTCATAGCCTCTACCTGATCATGGGTCACATAAATAGTGGTGACCTGCAGTTCATGGGACAGATTTTTGATTTGAGCTCGTGTCGATACCCGTAATTTGGCGTCCAAATTTGACAACGGTTCATCCATTAAAAATACTTTTGGTTTGCGCACTATGGCTCGCGCTAGGGCCACACGCTGGCGTTGACCACCGGATAGCTCCGCTGGCTTTCTGTGCAAAAACTCTTCTAGCTCTACCATTGCAGCAGCCTTCATCACTCGTTGGTGATGATCAGCTTTAGGGACTTTACGCACCTTCAATGGGAATCGAATGTTTTCATAGACGTTCATATTGGGATACAAGGCGTAGCTTTGAAATACCATTGCCACATCCCGATCTTTCGGATCAAGGCCGTTGACCACTCGTCCATCTATAACAATCTCGCCCTCAGTCACTGCCTCTAACCCTGCAATCATGCGCATGGTGGTAGTTTTGCCACAGCCAGAGGGGCCGAGTAGTACCAGAAATTCTTTATCTGTGATGGTTAAATCAAAGTTATCGACACCAACGAAGCTGCCCCAGCGTTTGCCAATATTGCGGAGCTTTATTTCTGCCATGATATCCGACCCTATAATTACATACGTATGCAAAAATTATCAGAATTTATTCATTCCGGCAATAGATATCGTGCTAAATTAGTTAATTTAATCGTTTATTTTGAGGTTGTTATTATTTTCGACAATCATAGTTTAAAAATATATTTGGCATTATTATATATTTTATGTAATTAAAACAATTAGTTGTGTTTGTATTCGCATATTACTTACTGACTGAGCACTTAAATAGTTGCCAAGCTCTGTCAAAAAATAGTAGAATTTTGCTTACGCATGCAAACCTTTTCTAATATTATTGAAGTGATGTGGAAGAATACGTATGTAAAACAAGGCCGCACTGGTCTTACATTAATAAATTTAAAGAGGATGCGTTCATCATGGGCACAATAAAAACGATAGCTCTCACCGCAACTGCTGCTGCAATTCTAACTAGCTCCGCCGCTTTTGCCGCATGCGGCATCGCAGGCAATGCTAACGTGAGCATAATGGGTAACGACTTCCCTGCACTTCACGCTGTATTTTCCGCAGCTGAGCAATGTGCAGGCGATGGCGTTACAGTGACTAAAAATCATAACAAAGACTACAAAGACCTCATGGTGCCAGCTCTGACTGCAAACCCAGCTGAATACACCGCTTTAACTGTGTCAAATGGCACGCTGGTTACACTGATGAACGATGATCTGGTTAGACCATTGGATGATCTCGTTGCTAAGCACGGTTCGGGCTTGAATAAATCACAGTTGGTGACGGTTAACGGTAAAGTGATGGCAGTGGCCTTTATGGCCAACGCTCAACACCTTTTCTACCGCTCAGATATCTTAGAGCAAGTTGGCATGAGTGCAGATGAGTTGCAAACCTATGAGCAGGTGTTGACTGCCGCTAAGAGGATTCGCGACGCTGGGCTTATGGAATACCCGGTTGCACTGAATACTAAGGCGGGCTGGAACTTGGGTGAAGAGTTTGTCAACATGTATCTTGGCACTGGTGCAGATATGTTTGTACCAGGGACAGCTAAAGTGAGCATTAATAACGCTCACGGCGTTGCTACCTTGAACATGCTAAAGAGCCTTGTTAGTTACTCTCATCCCGATTACCTAACGTTTGATTCCAATGCAACCCAAGCTCTTTGGGAAGGCGATAAGCTAGCATTGGCGACCATGTGGGGTTCTCGAACAGCAGGTGTATTAGATGCTGAAGGATCTACTGAACAGGTAGTCATGAACACTGACTTTGCTGCAGCCCCAAGCTTTAATGGTGGCACCATCCCAGCATCGTCCCTATGGTGGGATGGCTTTATTATATCCAAGAACGTTTCCGATGCCGATGCCGAAGCTAGCTTTATTGCCATGATGAATGGTATTTCTACTGAAATGGTACAAGCGAATAATGATGCAGCTACTTGGTTGATAGAAGGTTACAAGCCTAGCAAGGCAGCTTCTGGGGTAACAGCCACGGCTATGAATGGCGCCGCACCTTATCCAATGTATCCATTTATGGGAGCTTTACACGGTGCTGCAGGTTCTGAGCTATCTGACTTCCTACAAGGCAGTGAAAGCGCAGGGCAAGCACTAGCTGACATGGAAGCAGCGTATAACGTTGCTGCCAAAGAAAAAGGGTTTTTATAAACCCTGCTGACACTTGTTAGCAAAGGGGGCAAGGCCAATAAGCCTTGGCCCCTTTCTTTTGAGTAACCCTTTTGAATAAGCCTTTTGTATAAACGGGAATTACTTGCATGCCTCATCGTACATTTTTTTGGTTTATTATTCCGTCTTTAGCGGCCATGATATTGTTTATCGCCTTGCCGGTAATTTCTGTAATAACCCAGTCTTTGCACGTAGAGCATGAGAAAGTTCTCATCAGTTCCGAAAACTGTGGGCCATTCGGTTGCAAACAAGTAACTATTGTTGATGTAGCGGCCACCACTCAGCTAAGAGCTGATCAGCCGCTGGGACAATTCAGTGGTTTTGATAACTATACTAATCGCAACCACCTTGCTTTTGATGAGGTAGGTCTGGCCTGGGAAGGCAGCGAAAATATTGGTATTTTTATTAAAAAATTACTCAATCTACCTTTTTATAAAGCACTTGCGTTTACCTTAACCTACACCTTTGTGGTTACGCCTTTCGTTATTGTATTGGGTCTTGCTATCGCCCTAGGCGTAAATGCACTGCCTAAATTCGCTAAGGGCCCCACCATTTTTGTATCTCTTTTACCCATGATTGTGACCCCGCTCATTGGCTCGTTAATTTTGTTTTGGATGATCGATGGAGAAGGCATTATTGGCGCTTCTATACAATATCTTTTTAATGACCCTGGCTTATCCTTAAAAGCCTCCCCCGCCTTAACGTGGATGATGCTTATCGTTTACGGTATTTGGCATTCAGCACCGTTTTCTTTTATTGTTTTCTATGCAGGGTTGCAAACGGTTCCAGCAGATACCCTTGAAGCTGCTACCATAGACGGGGCGAATCGCTGGCAACGGATTCGTTACGTAGTTGTACCCTATATGAAACCGTTGGTTGTGTTCATTATGCTCATGCAGCTTATGGACAACTTTAGAGTACTTGAGCCTATTGTTAGCTTTGCGTCCGAGGCCAGTGCTACATCATTAAGCTGGATCATTTACAAAGATCTAACGTCAGATACGCAGTTATTTGGCTCAGCTGCAGCGACTTCCATGCTCACTATTATCGGTGTTGCTATTTTATTGTTACCCGTGCTCTTTCGAACTTGGCGCGACTTTAGCCGCACAGCACATTAAAGCACAAGTAAGGAGCACATCATGACAAACCCAGCTCAACGTCGCTCTACTAGCCTAGCTATTATTTCCACAGGTTTCGTTGTGCTATGGCTTATGGTTGCCGCTGGACCTTTTTTATGGACCCTTTGGGGATCCTTTAAAGTACAGGGAGATTTCTTTTCCAAAGCAGACTGGACCAATGCGCTCTATGGAGTACGCACTATGGTGGAAACGGGCGATTTTTTCACCACTAATGGTTACTACGGTGCTTGGGTAGAACACGGGTTTGGTGAATCTGTCATCAACACCACCATCGTTGTTGTGTCCACTGTGATTATTTCTCTTACCTTAGGCACGCTGGGTGGATACGCCTTAGCCCGATCGGGGTTTAAATACTCCTTCTGGATCCTTATGTTAGCCTTAGTGTTTCGAGCAATGCCACATATTACTTTGGTATCGGGCTACCTGCTGCCATTTTTCGAGTGGAATATTTGGGGTTACTTGCCTACTTCAATTATAGTTTTGGTAGCCATTAACCAACCCTTTACTTTGTGGATGCTGCACTCATTCTTTTTGAATATTCCCAAAGATATGGATGAAAGTGCAATGGTAGATGGCTGTACCCGCTTTCAGGCATTCTGGCACGTTATTATCCCAGTCATGTGGCCTGGGGTGATCACTACTGGCTTGTTTAGCTTTTTACTGGCTTACAACGACTTTGCCGTAACCGCATCTTTATTAAGTCAAGATAACCAAACTATGATACCGAAAATCGCCAGTTTCCTCGGCACTACGCAGGTAGAAGGTAACGTTATGTTTGCAGTAGCCGCCGTAGTGTCAGCGATGATTCCATTATTTATTTTGGTAATGTTCTTCCAGCGTCAAATAGTCTCTGGTTTAACTGCCGGTGCAGTGAAAGGGTAATCTATTCAGTATGAAAAATGATATTCAGGCAGCAAAGGCTGTAGTATTCGATTTTTACAAGCGTTTAGATAGTGCTACCCCAGAAGTATTGGGTGACGTGGTGGAGGACCACACAACTGACAATTACCTCTGGCGCGGTTACCATCCATTCCATGAGCAAACCTCTGCAACTCAAGTAGCTCATTTATTCTGGCAGCCACTGCGGAACTCGCTAAAACATCTGCAGCGCCGCCAAGACATTTTTATGGCTGGGCGCAACGAAATGGATGATTTTTCATCTATTTGGGTGGTGTCCATGGGGCACCTCATGGGCTTGTTCGATGAGCCGTGGTTGGGCATCAGACCTACGGGAAAAATTGCCATGCTCAGGTACTGTGAATTCAACAAGGTTGAAAACGGCAAAATATCTGAAACAGCCATGTTTTTTGATATTCCACACTTGATGGTGCAAGCAGGTTTGCAGCCATTCCCACCGCAGACCGCTGCGCAGCTTGTACAGCCTGGCCCCATGTCTCACAACGGATTAATGTTTAATGAGCAGGAACCTACTCAGGGTGAAACAACCTTAGCTGCCATCAATCACATGATCATTGCTCTGGGTGACTGGGATCACGAACTCTCCCTGGAAGATGAACTGCGCTTGAGCTGGCACGAAGACATGACTTGGTGGGGCCCTACGGGTATAGGCGCCACTTACACCATTCCACGCTATGCCCAGCAGCATTCTGGACCCTTTAGAGCTGCATTTAAAGACCGCGCGTTTAATGGTCATGTTTGTCGTATGGCTGAAGGTGAGTTCGGAGGTTTTTTTGGTTGGCCAAATTTAACCTTAGAACCTTTAGGAGGTTTTATGGGCATGCCGGCAACAGGTAAGTCAGGTGATATGCGCGTCATTGATATTTATCGTCGGGACGGTGATAAACTGGCCGAAAACTGGGTTTTTATCGATCTGTTACATTTTTGGAAACAACAAGGGGTCGATATTTTAGCCAGGACAACGGGCAGTGACGCGATTGATTTTTACTAGCTGTATTATTGAGGACAATGGCGTATTGGGGTTAATATTTGTGGTAAAGGCCTGCTTGAAAGGCTGCATGTGTTACAAAGTAGGGTGTCTGGAGCTTAAAGCTACTTCTGTGTCGCACCAAGATAGATGGCATAGGAAGTATTAGGTGATAGTTCAAGGTTAATAAATTAACCTAGTGGTCTGACCACAACAAAGGCATTGATCATGAGTTTAAGCGTATTCGACTTGCTAAAAATTGGCATTGGCCCATCTAGTTCACACACCGTCGGCCCCATGCGGGCTGCTTTAGCCTTTGTTGAGCAGCTTAAGAGCGAAGGTAAATTAACTCAAGTGACGCGAGTGAAAGGTGAATTGTTTGGTTCCCTTGGCGCGACGGGTAAAGGCCATGCCAGTGATATTGCTGTGATTCTCGGTTTGTTGGGTGAAGCGCCTGATACCATCGATCCACCGCAGGTACAGCCAATGTTGGACGAAATTTCGGCCAATGAGCGGCTGCCCCTTAAGCGTGAGCATGATATTGAGTTTATCCAGCACCGTGACATCATCCTTAACTTAGAAGAATCACTGCCTTACCACCCTAATGGCATGACCATGAGCGCTTTCGACGATGTGGGGGATGTGTTGTTAGAGATGTCCTATTACTCCGTAGGTGGTGGATTTATTGTAGATGAAACGGCTGCGAAAGCCGACGAACTACCTATAGACGATGACCAGCCCAAAGTTCCTTACCCATTTACCTCTGCTGTTGAATTACTTGCCCACTGTAAGGCTACGGGTATGAGTATTAGTCAGGTGATGATGGAGAATGAAAAAACTTGGCGCACAGAAGAAGAAGTAAGAAGTAAAATTTTGCACCTATGGCAGGTGATGCAACAATGTGTTCGCAATGGTTGCAACACGGGAGGTGTTTTGCCAGGTGGCCTTAATGTTAAGCGCCGCGCCGCAGACTTGTATAGCAAACTCAGCAGCTTGGGTTCTGTGAAGGTGATTACCCCGCAGTTATCCGCCATGGATTGGGTAAACCTTTATGCTATGGCCGTTAATGAAGAAAACGCTGCTGGTGGTCGTATTGTTACTGCGCCCACTAACGGTGCTGCAGGTATTATTCCTGCGGTATTACATTACTACGATAACTTCTATCCATCGGCTGACGATAAAGGTATTGTAAGCTTCGTATTGGCTGCCGCCGCAGTTGGTATCTTATGTAAGCTCAACGCTTCTATTTCAGGAGCAGAAGTGGGTTGTCAGGGTGAGGTGGGTAGTGCGTGCGCAATGGCTGCTGCAGGTTTAGCCGAAGTGATTGGTGGTACCCCTGAGCAAGTGGAAAACGCTGCTGAAATTGGTATGGAGCACAATTTAGGCCTTACCTGTGATCCTATTGCAGGTTTGGTTCAGGTGCCATGTATTGAGCGTAACGCTATGGGTTCGATCAAAGCTATTAACGCGGCCCATATGGCTATGCGAGGTGATGGTGAGCATTTGGTATCATTAGATGACGTGATTAAAACCATGCGTGAAACTGGTGCAGATATGCAGGATAAATACAAAGAAACCTCCCGTGGCGGTCTTGCGGTCAACGTGACCAACTGTTAATTAGACGGAGAAATTCATGTCTACATTGCGCCCAGAAGCGGGTATATTGCCCTCCGTTCCGAGCCCTGCTGCCCAGCAAGGTAATTTTGGTGAACGCCTTAGGGCCTTGCGACAAGATCGTCAAATGACCTTGCAACAAGCCAGTAAAGTGACTGGTGTAGCACAATCAACTTTGTCAAAAATGGAAAATAACCAGCTTTCGCCTACATTCAATCTCATGCAAAAGTTGGCTCTTGGTTTAGGTATCGACATGCCTCAATTGTTTGCCCCAGTCAAAGAAGTGCGCATTTCTGGCCGGCGCAGTGTCACCAAAAAACAGCAAGGCCGCGAACACCTAACTGCTACATACGAGCATGAGTTGTTGGCAACAGAGCTAGATTCAAAACGTATGGTGCCTTTTAAAAGCCGTGTCCGTGCTCGCACTTTGGATGAGTTTGGCGGCTGGGTAAGACACGAAGGTGAAGAGCTACTGCTTGTGCTAGATGGAGACGTGCTGGTGTATACTGAAGAGTATGAGCCTTTAGCCCTTAGCGAAGGGGATAGTACCTATTTTGACAGCACCATGGGCCATGCAGTGGTATCCACTAGCAAAGACGATGCGCTAGTGCTTTGGGTGTGTGTGGCACTCTGACCCCTAAAACGTCCTTTCACAAGGCTAAATAATGAAACAAGTGGTATTGGCAAGCGGCAACGCCGGTAAGTTAAAAGAATTCGGCCAGCGTTTAGCGCCATTGGGTATTGAGTTAGTCCCACAAAACCAGTTTGTTACGGAAGAAGTGGAAGAAACAGGTCTTAGTTTTGTCGAAAACGCCATTATTAAAGCGCGTCATGCTGCCGCCGCATCAGGAATGCCTTCTTTAGCCGATGATTCAGGCTTGGAAGTAGACGCGTTAGGCGGTGCCCCCGGCATTTATTCGGCTCGTTACGCAGGCTCCACATTAAACGGCCAAGCCAAAGACGCCGCTAATAGTGCTCAACTTATTGCTGACCTTGAACACATTCCAATGAGCCAGCGCACTGCTCGATTTCAATGTGTGTTGGTGTACATGCGCCATGCCACTGATCCTACACCGCTCATTTGCCAGGCGGCGTGGGAAGGTTTGATTATGGATGGTGTGCAGGGCGAACATGGTTTTGGTTATGACCCTATTTTTCAAGTACTAGAAAAGGGCTGCCGTGCTGCACAGCTAACACCTACACAGAAGATTGCCATCAGCCACCGTGGAAAAGCCTTGGCGAAATTGCAAAGAGCATTAGCTGAAGCTTGATGCCGTCACCTATTAATCAGCTACTATTGCCTCCACTAAGCCTCTATATCCACATTCCGTGGTGTGTACGTAAGTGCCCTTATTGTGACTTTAACTCTCATGCTACCCAAGGTGGGGAAGCCATTCCTGAAAGCAGTTATATAACAGCCTTACTAGCCGATTTAAGCAAAGAGCTGGCCACTGTCAGCGGCCGCACCTTGCATAGTATTTTTATTGGCGGCGGTACGCCTAGCTTAATGAGTGCTGCGGGTATTGGTGAAATTCTCAGTTTCGTTAAAGCCAATATTAAATGCAAAAGAAATATGGAGGTTACATTAGAGGCGAATCCTGGGACTTTTGAGCAAGCTAAATTTGCAGGCTTTCTTGAACAGGGTATTAATCGCTTGTCTATTGGCGTACAGAGTTTTGATGATGAGTGTTTACAGGTCTTAGGGCGTATACACAGTGCCACACAAGCTAAGTTAGCTATCGATAAAGCTCAGTCATTAGGCTTTAACCGTATTAATTTAGATTTGATGCATGGCTTGCCAGGGCAGACCCTGGAAAAGGGTTTAGCTGACTTACAGCAAGCTTTGGAGTTTGATACTGATCACCTGTCCTGGTATCAGCTCACTATTGAACCTAATACTGAATTTCACAGCCGGCCGCCTAATTTGCCCGATGAAGATATTCTTGTTGATATCCAAGATCAAGGCCAAGCCTTGATCAAAGAAGCTGGGTTAAAGCAGTACGAAATTTCGGCTTACTCCAAACAAGGCAGTCAAGCGCAGCATAATCTTAACTATTGGCATTTTGGTGATTATATTGGTGTAGGGGCAGGAGCCCATGGCAAAGTTAGCAGTTGGACTGATGGTACATTGGTCATAGAGCGTAGGGTGAAGTTACGCCAACCGAAGGCCTATATGGCAGCAATATATCCACTGGCTTCAAACCATTGTGTTGCGCCAGAAGAGCTAAAGCTGGAGTTCTTTATGAATGTCCTGCGCCTTCAGAAAGGCGTAACTACAGCGAGCTACCTAGCCACTACTGGACAATCTTTGGCTCAAGTGGAAACTGCTATTGCTTCTGCAAGGCAGGCAGGGCTGATGATGCCAGATCGGCTTCAAGCCAGCCCTTTAGGGTGGCGCTTTCTAAATGACCTGTTAAGTTATTTTGACTAGATTACTTTTCTAAATAAAACGTCTGACTAAATTTTAACGGGATTGCCTCGACGTTCAAATCTGGCTGTATCTTTAATTCAAAACGCCACATTTCTTCTTCGGTGAAACGTAATTGTGCGATGTAGTAAATGGCGTTCTGTTCCTTAATTTGTTGGAACTCTAGCGGCAATATTTGCCCAATAATATTAGTTCGGGTGCCCGTAACCATGGCTGGTAGAGGATTTTTTGTGGCCTTATCGATCACTGATATATTTAATAAAGCACGGTTTCTGGCGCGAGTGAAGCCATAACTTTGGGCCACATCAGGGGTCACCATCATGGTGTTGAAGGCATTGTAATGGATGTCGTACTTTTGGCTATGGATGGCCTGTTCTGCGTAGCTGGGCAGTGCCAATGAAAACGCCAATGAAACTAGTAATAAACAATAGATAAAGCTAAGGTAACGTGTAAGGTTCATGATATGTTGGCTTCTTTAGACCTATTACATAGGGTATTTAATGAGCCTCTAATTGTGCGTGATCCGTTCCAAAAAGTAAAAGCTAAATCAAGAGCAGTGAAAATGGGTAATATCTTAATTACTGGAGCCAGCCGAGGGATTGGAGCAGCAACGGCACAGGTTTTAGCGGCTAAAGGCCATAGCAGCGCAGGTGGACGTTTCTCAAGAACAACAGGTGGTTGATTTATTTAACACCATTGATGCACGTCTAGGCTCTTTAACTGGGTTAGTTAACAATGCAGGTATTTTGCTACCGCAAATGTCGGTGGAGCAGATGGACGCTGAGCGCATTAATCGTTTACTTACTACCAATGTTACAAGCTATTTTTTGTGCTGTAGAGAGGCCATTAAACGCATGGCATTAAAGCATGGAGGACGAGGTGGCGCTATCGTCAATGTATCTTCTGCGGATTTTACGCCAGTTTAACGGACAGGCTAGTTGAGTAAAATGCCATACTTTTTACACGATTAAGCTGATGCTCAAACTAGAGCACTGTTAAGCTCACATCCCTAGTAGTCTCCATGCATCCAATATGAGACACTATTATGCAAAGGTCTTTCTAAGTCTATTAAGGGTGTTGATTCATCATGACAAATGCAGGTGTGTTTTTAGTACAAACGGTTTTTGGGTTGTACCTAATGATGGTAATCATCCGTTTTATGTTGCAGTTGGCTAAGGCCGATTTCTACAATCCTTTAGCTCAAGCGGTGGTGAAATTAACTCAACCGTTTGTTTCAATCTTGCAAAAGGTAATGCCGCGTACAGGGCGCTTCAGCTTAGCTACTGTTGTGTTAGCATTTTTAGTGCAGTTGTTATTGATTGTGGTGGTGTTGTTAATTGCTGGCTTTGGTCTGCCCAATCCGGTCAGTTTGGCCATATGGAGCCTAATAGGTTTGGCATCTCAAGTGCTCGACTTGTTATTCTTTGCGATACTTGCAAGCATTGTTTTGAGTTGGCTGGCCCCTCAAACTAAACATCCGGGCGCCTATTTGCTACATCAGCTTACAGAGCCAGTTATGGCGCCAGCACGGCGTATGTTGCCTAATCTGGGTGGTTTAGATTTTTCGCCTATTCTGGTATTTATTATGATTAATTTAGTAGACATGCTGGTGATTCAGAATTTAGCTTCGAATTTCAGTATGCCCCGTGGTTTGGTTTTGGGGTTATAGTGATGACCAAGGATCAAACTACAAGCGCATTTAATTTTGAAGCTTCTTTGGCTGAGTTAGAAAGCTTAGTACAGCAAATGGAACAGGGTGACTTAACCTTAGAAGACTCTCTTGCTGCCTTTGAACGTGGTATTACATTGACCCGTGGCTGCCAAACAGCGTTAGCGCAAGCGGAACAAAAAGTAAATGTATTGATGCAAGATGCTCAAGGCCGGGTTGTTGAACAGCCCTTTAGTAAGGAGTCTTAGGTTTGGACTTTGATTCATTAGAAGGCTTTCTTAGCCATTCTCAAATTAGGGTAGAGCAGTATCTAAATACGGCCATTGGTCAGCGCCGTGCCAGCGGAGTTTTGTCTCAAGCTATGGCCTATAGTGCCGTCCAAGGCGGTAAGCGAGTGAGGGCAGCTCTGATGTATGGCGCCGCCCGTGCTTGTGGTGTTGACCATGCCGCATTAGACCCGCTGGCAGCTGCCGTTGAATCAATGCATGCCTATTCTTTGATTCACGATGACCTGCCAGCTATGGATGATGATGCCTTACGTCGCGGTCAACCCAGCTGTCACATTGCCTTTGATGAAGCCACCGCCATTCTAGCAGGTGACGCCTTGCAAGCTTTGGCTTTTGAGTTTCTGGCTAGTGCACAAGGCCCGAAAATAAGTGCCGAGCAATGTTTGGCTATGGTGGCCTGTTTGGCCCAAGCTTCCGGTGCTAAAGGCATGGTGGCTGGACAAATGTTGGATATGGCAGCAGCACATGATGCAGTTAATTTAGCACAGTTGGAGCATCTTCATCGTTTAAAAACGGGCGCTTTGATTGTTGCAAGCGTAGAGATTGGCGCTTTGTCACAGAGCCATGTTAGCCCTAAACAAATTGATAATTTACGTGCTTATGCGCAAGCCATTGGTTTAGCCTTCCAGGTGAAAGACGATATTTTGGACATTGAAGGCGATACGGCAACCTTAGGTAAAGCCCAAGGTTCAGATTTAATCAATGACAAATCTACCTACCCGGCATTGCTGGGTATGACTGCTGCTAAAGCACGGTTGATGGAGCTACATCAACAGGCTAAAGACGCCGTTGCAGGATTTGGTGCTGCAGCAGAGCCTTTGGTTTGGCTGGCAGACTTTATTGTCAACCGTAAGCACTAGTAACATGTTCCCAGTTATCCTAAAAATTCCACGGCAAATGCCGACCACCCTTTTGTTTGATCAGGTGGATGGTGTGGTCGATTTGCGTAAGCTAAAGCTAGAGCAATTGCCTCAATTAGCTTATGAATTACGCTTGGCGTTGTTATACAGCGTGGGTCAAACTGGAGGTCATTTGGGTGCCGGGTTAGGGGTGATAGAACTCACCATTGCCTTGCATTATTTGCTTGATACGCCGAACGACCGGTTGATCTGGGATGTGGGCCACCAAGCCTATCCACATAAGATGCTGACTGGGCGCAAGCAAGCCATGTTAAGCATGCGTCAGGCCGGTGGTTTAGCACCATTCCCCAAACGAGAAGAAAGCCCATTTGATGCTTTTGGTGTGGGCCATGCCAGTACCTCTATTAGTGCTTTATTAGGTATGGTGTTGGCAAGCAATAATCCTCTGGCCCGCCATGTGGCGGTGATTGGAGATGGAGCCCTTACGGCGGGCATGGCCTTTGAAGCGTTAAATCACATGGCCCATTGCCAAGCCAATGCGCTCATTATCGTCAACGATAATGATATGGCGATTGATGAAAATCTGGGTGGTTTGGCGACCTTTTTGGATGATCACCATGGCTACGGTGGGCCATCCCAGTGGTTTACGGCGTTAGGCTTTACCTACCGAGGCCCTGTGGACGGTCATGATTTGCCACAATTAATGTTAGCGGTTAGTGAATTGGTGAGCCTTCCTGGGCCTAAGCTGTTGCATATCCACACCTTAAAAGGCAAAGGTTATGGCCCAGCTGAGCTTGATCCAGTTGGTTATCATGCGCTCTCAAAAATTGACCCAATTGAAGCTGTGGTCACTAAAAAGGGCCCCACTTATGCTCAAGTGTTTGGCAAGTGGGTTTGCGAAAAGGCACGAACAGATGATCGTTTGATGGCTATTACCCCTGCCATGGTTGGTGGTTCAGGTCTTGAGCCTTTTGCCAAAGAGTTTAGCGCCCGCTTGTTTGATGTAGCTATTGCCGAACAGCATGCGCTTACCTTGGCAGCGGGTATGGCGTGTGAAGGAGCTAAACCTGTAGTGGCTATTTATTCTACCTTTTTGCAGCGTGGTTATGATCAACTTATCCATGATATTGCGTTGCAGGATTTGGATCTATTGTTGGCCATTGATCGTGCTGGAGTCGTGGGTGAAGATGGAGCAACCCATACGGGCGCTTATGATCTGGCTTTTTTGCGTTGTTTGCCTAATCTGCTAGTGATGGCGCCTAGTACTGCTACTGAAGCTCGCGCAATGCTAAGTTTTGGTTATGCATATTGTGGACCTGCTGCGGTGCGTTATCCCCGTGGAGAGGCGTTAGAGGGAGCCCCATTGGTAGGCCCCATTGAACTGGGTCGAGGGCAGGTGATTCGCTCTGCAAATAAACCTAATGCTATTGCTATACTGAATTTTGGGACTTTGTTAGACAAGGCAGCAGCCTTGGCAGAGGCTCACGATGCCACCTTGGTAGATATGCGTTTCGTGAAACCATTAGATGAAATTCTACTGCAACAATTACTAGTTCAACATAATGGTTTTGTCACCATAGAAGATCATAGCCGTATCGGTGGCGCAGGTTCTGCTGTGAGTGAGTGGTTGGTGCAGCAAAAAACTCAAGTGAGATTGTTGTGTCTAGGCCACGAAGACAGATCACTGCCTCACGGAAACCGCGAACAGGTGTTGCACAGTACGGGCTTATCTGAGGCTGCAATGACAAGGAAAATTAAGGCTTGGAAAACACGATTATTTGCCGAATAAATGGTCTAGTTTGCTAGCCTTGGTGGCTAGGTAGGCTTTGTTATGGCTGTTTTCCCCCACTTCTAGTGGTTGGCGTTGTTCTACGGTAATGCCAAGATCTGTGAGGGCTTTGATTTTTTTTGGATTGTTGGTCATTAATTGCACGGACTTGATTTGTAGGTAATCAAACATATCTTTGGTCATATCGTAGGTGCGCATGTCCGCATCAAAACCTAAGCGCTCGTTGGCTTCTACAGTGTCCGCTCCTTGGTCTTGTAGATTGTAAGCCTTTATTTTGTTTAATAAACCGATACCACGGCCTTCTTGGCGCAAGTACAAAAGCACACCACGGCCTTCTGTGGAAATGCGTTTTAGGGCTTCTTGTAACTGATAACCACAATCGCAACGCATACTGAACAAGGCATCACCCGTTAAGCACTCCGAGTGCAATCGTGCTAGCACGGCGGTACCATCAGTAAGGTCTCCCATGCTTAGGGCTAGATGCTCTTTGCCAGTTTCGCTATCGGCAAAACCATGCATATCGAAAGTGCCGTAAGGGGTCGGCAGCAATGAGGAGGCAACATGGATAGTAGACACGGAAATTCCTTAAACAACAACGGTGATCAAAATATAGTATCCCCATTAGGTGGGGGCTGCAAACCATATCACAAGTGGCCGGATGGCAAAATACTATGGGGAGTGCTTTCCCCCTTTTAATGGCGTGTCAGGGTATAATAACTGCATATTTTTGAATTAATCAGGAAATCACATGGCGCAGTTTGTGTATACGATGAATCGGGTTGGAAAAGTGGTTCCTCCCAAGCGTGAAATTTTAAAGAACATCTCTTTGTCCTTCTTTCCTGGTGCCAAAATTGGCGTCTTGGGTTTAAATGGTTCTGGTAAATCTAGCTTGTTGCGCATCATGGCTGGGGTCGACAAAGAGTATAATGGTGAGGCGCGTCCACAACCTGGCATCAATGTGGGTTATTTAGAACAAGAGCCACAGTTAGATGACTCCAAAACTGTACGTGAAGTGGTTGAGGAAGCCGTTGCAGAAGCAAAAAATGCCTTAACAGCATTAGACTCTGTATATGCCGCTTATGCAGAACCCGATGCAGATTTTGATGCCTTGGCAGCCGAGCAAGCGAAGCTAGAAGATATCATTCAAGCCAGTGATGCTCACAATCTAGAACGCACCTTAGAAGTGGCGGCAGAAGCCTTGCGTTTGCCTGGCTGGGATGAAAAAGTAGAATATCTGTCTGGTGGTGAACGCCGCCGTGTAGCTTTGTGTCGTTTACTACTGAACAAACCAGATATGTTGTTGCTAGACGAGCCAACGAACCACTTGGATGCTGAGTCTGTGGCTTGGTTAGAGCGCTTCTTGGTAGATTATAACGGCACCGTTGTGGCTATCACCCACGACCGTTACTTCCTTGATAACGCCGCTGGTTGGATTTTGGAGCTAGATCGGGGTCACGGTATCCCTTACGAAGGCAACTACTCGTCTTGGTTAGAGCAAAAAGAAGCGCGTTTGATTCAAGAAGGGCGCCAGCAAGCGTCCCACGAAAAGTCGGTGAAGTCAGAGTTGGATTGGGTACGCAGTAATGCCAAAGGGCGTCAAGCTAAATCTAAAGCTCGTTTAGCGCGTTTTGAAGAATTAAACTCACGTGAATTCCAAGAAAGAAACGAAACTTCTGAAATCTATATTCCACCTGGCCCGCGTTTAGGTGACAAAGTAATTGACGTGAGTGGTGTAAGTAAAGCCTTTGGCGACAAGATGTTAGTGGAAGGTTTGCAATTCAGTATGCCCCAAGGTGCTATTGTTGGTGTTGTAGGTGGTAACGGTGCTGGTAAATCAACCTTGTTCAAGATGCTTACGGGCAGCGAACAGCCAGATTCAGGTAGCATAGAAATAGGCGACACTGTTGAATTAGCCCATGTAGACCAGATGCGTGAGCTAGACGGTACTAAAACTGTGTGGGAAGAATTGTCCGACGGTCTGGACATCATTACCGTGGGCAATTATCAGGTGCCTTCTCGTGCTTATGCTGGGCGTTTTAACTTTAAAGGTAATGATCAGCAGAAGTTTGTGAAAGACTTGTCTGGTGGTGAACGTAACCGGTTACACCTTGCTAAACTGTTAAAGCAAGGTGGCAACGTGTTGCTTCTAGACGAACCAACTAACGACCTAGATGTAGAAACCTTACGTGCCCTAGAAGAGGCTCTGTTAGCGTTTCCTGGCGCTGCCATCGTGATCTCTCACGACCGTTGGTTCCTAGACCGTGTCTGTACCCACACATTGGCCTACGAAGGTGATTCTAAGGTGTCTTTCTTTGAAGGTAACTACTCGGAATATGCCGAAGATTATAGGGCCCGTACAGGTAAGGACCACCAGCCTACGCGAGTGAAGTATAAAAAGCTGGCTTAAAGCAGTTCGTTGCTGCCGTTATGCCCAGATTAGCTGAAATATCTTGGATACTCGGCTTAGCTAGGTATGGCTGTCATTAGGCCTTAAATAGCTGAGCTAACTCTTTAGAACGATGGTGGGCCGCCGTCATAGCCTGGCTACAGAGTTGGCTAAAATCACCGTCATTAAAGGTATTTATGGCTTGTTCTGTTGTGCCATTGGGTGAAGTGACGGCAACCCGTAATTGAGCTGGTGTTTGCTGGCTTTGTTGAGCCATCTGGGCAGCCCCTGCGGCTGTTTGAAGTACCAGTTGTTGTGCCACATCATTAGTTAGTCCGAGTTTTTCGGCACCAGCGATCATGGCTTCCATCATTAAGAAGTAATAAGCTGGCCCACTGCCTGAAACAGCTGTAACAGCGTCAATATGGGCTTCGGTTTCCACCCACAAGGCTAAACCTACTGACTGCATGATCGTGCTGGCAGTTTGCTTTTGTGTGGGGGAAACTCTGTCTGTGGCAAACAACCCTGCAGCACCTTGGCCTACCAATGAGGGGGTGTTGGGCATGCAACGCACAATAGGAACTTTTTTCCCCAGCCAAATTTCTATACTGTTGGCTAAAATGCCAGCGGCCACTGAGACAATCAGTTGTCTGGAGACGTCTACTGCAGGTGCAATGCTTTGTACCAAATCTCCCATCATGTGTGGTTTTACGCCTAATACAATGACGTCAGCTTGATGACACAGGGCTAGGTTATCGGTACTGGTATGGATGCCCGTGTCTGCTGCTAACACGTCTAATTTAGATTGGGTGCGGCCACTGGCGGAAATTTTGCTTTGCGGGTACCCCGCTGCAAGCATGCCTTTGAGAATGGCTTGTGCCATGTTGCCGGCACCGATAAATGCAATGTGGGGAGTCTGTGGCATGGTCTTGTCCTAGTTGTTGACGTTATTGTATGTAGTTTTAGGCTGTTATAGCTCAGGGTTAAGGGTGTTGCGGGCACCAAAGATATCCGTGCCAATACGGACTATGGTTGAACCGCAAGCAATGGCGCTAGTCAGATCGCCAGACATGCCCATAGAAAGCTGTTTTATTTGTGGGTAAGCGTGGTTAAGTTGGTCTCTTGCAGCGGCCATTTTATTAAAAGCATGGTGTTGGCTAGACTCGGTTTGACCTGCAGCAGGTATACACATTAAGCCGCATAATAACAAATTAGGTAATTGTGAAACCTGATCCACAAGCTCTTCTAATTGCTTCAGTGGCACGCCATTTTTATTGCTTTCGTTACTAATGTTAACTTGTATGAGCACTTTTAATGGTGGTAGATGAGATGGTCTATGTTGGCTAAGGCGGCGGGCGATTTTATCTCTATCCAAGGTGTGGACCCAATCAAACTGGGCTGCGATACTCTTGGTTTTGTTGCTCTGAATGGCACCGATAAAATGCCACTCAATATCGTCATGGGGGCAGCCTTCAATTTTCTCCAAAGCATCTTGTAGGTAATTTTCTCCAAAGTGGCGCTGGCCATGATTATAGGCCTCGATAACGGCACTCAAAGGTTTGGTTTTGCTGACCGCCAATAACATCACATCATGTGTGAGTCGGCTAGATGCTTGGCAGGCCTCATTAATACGCTGTTGGGTACGGATGAGAGCTTGGGGGATGGTCTGTTGGGTAGCATAAGAGGTCATAAGCAAGCGCAGTAAAATGTCACAAGTAAGCGGTACTTATTATGGTAACAATTCTAGCGTGTGTGTCATAGGGCGCTGTTAAGGGTAAAAATTGAGGGAGACGGACTTAAAGTTAACACAGAGCGACCCAGTCATAGGTCTATGGTGCGAATAGCTTGAGCTTGAGGGTATTAGCCAATATCATGGCCTATTGTTTAGATTTTTAAAATAGCCCACAGCATCTGGATCCATGATGACTTTAGCTCTATCCATTACAGATTTACATAAAAGCTTTAATGAAAACGAAGTGATTAAAGGCATGTCCTTAGAAGCCAATAAAGGCGATGTGATTTCTTTAATTGGTGCCAGCGGCTCGGGTAAAAGTACCTTCTTACGCTGTATTAACTTGTTAGAGACACCCAACAGTGGTGAAGTGCGAGTCAACGGTGAGTTGATGGAAATGAAAACTGACAGTAAGGGTAATCGCCTGCCTGCTGACCAAAAGCAAGTCGATCGCATCCGCACTAAGTTGGGCATGGTATTCCAAAGTTTTAACCTTTGGAGCCATATGACTATTCTAGAAAATATTATGGAAGCACCGGTACACGTTTTAGGCCAAACTAAAACTGAAGCTCATACTAAGGCTATGCAGTTGTTGGAAAAAGTGGGTATTGCCGATAAAGCCCATCAATATCCAGATCACTTGTCTGGCGGTCAACAGCAGCGAGCAGCCATTGCACGCGCATTGGCTATGGACCCAGAAGTAATGTTGTTTGACGAGCCGACATCTGCATTAGACCCTGAATTAGTTGGAGAGGTACTTAAAGTTATGCGTCAGCTGGCCGCAGAAGGCCGCACCATGATTGTAGTTACCCACGAAATGACCTTCGCTCGCGAAGTGTCCTCTAAAGTTATTTTTCTTCATCAAGGCATGATTGAAGAACAAGGCACGCCGGAAGAGGTGTTTCAAAATCCAAAATCAGAACGGTGCCGCCAGTTTTTGGCATCGAGCTATTAAGCCCTAGCTTTTTGGCAAACTATAACCACAATAATTGAACGATGAGGTTCGTATGAGTTTTATATCACCGCTGCCGCTATGTATTTAGTTATGACCTATGCTTTGGTATATTTATTGCTGCGTGGGAAAAGCGTATGAGTGGACACTTGCAAGAACGTGTTGTCATTGATCCCCGCTTATAATCAGTTAGAGCCCTATGACTGGATCATCGTTGGTGGTGGTCTGGTAGGGGCATCAATTGCCTACGGTCTAATTCAAAAACAACCTCAATTACGTATTTTAGTGCTAGACGGCGCGGATACGGATCACCGTGCATCTGTGGGTAATTTTGGTCTCATTTGGGTGCAAGGTAAAGGTCATAACTTCCCCGCATACGCCAATTGGAGTCTACAAGGAGCGGACTTGTGGCCCCAGTTTGCCCGTCAGTTGATCCACGAAAGTCAAATTGATATAGCTTATCAAAGACAAGGTGGTTTAGAGTTTGCTCTAAGCCAACAACATCTTAGTGTCTTAAGTGAAGAAATGGCTGCCATGGCGCACCATACTCAGGGTGGGTTTCAATATACGTTACTTGATCGGGACGCTGCGTTAGCTTTACAGCCAGGCCTTGGTGAATCTGTAGTGGGGGCAGTTTACAGCCCACAAGATGGTCAAGTTAATCCGTTATATCTATTGTCAGCGTTGCATAAGGCAAACCAATTGCACGGTGTGGAATACCAATCCCGTTGTACGGTTGAAAATATCGAGGTATTGACGCAAGGTTTTAATGTTGCAGGCTTTGCGGCTAAACAGATTGTCCTCTGTGCTGGCCTAGATAATCAGCGCTTGGGTAAGCAGCTAGCCATGCACTTGCCTGTGAGCCCCGTTAAAGGTCAAATACTCATTACCGAAAGAGCTGCGGCAGGTACGTTTACATATGCTTCCCCACAGCTGCGTCAAACTGCCGAAGGCACGATTCAGATAGGTGGTTCCCATGAGCACACAGGCCTAGATGACCGCTCGAGCCTTGAAGTGATGCAAGCCATTGCCGACGATGTAGTAGCTTTAATGCCAGAATTAGCACGCTTACAATTAGTTAGGAGTTGGGGTGCGCTACGAGTGATGTCACCTGATGGCGGCCCTATTTACCAGCACTCTGACAAGTACAAAGGGGCCTTTGGCGTGTGTTGCCACAGTGGTGTTACCCTTGCTGCAGCACACGCAGGACCATTGACTAATTGGCTATTAAACACCCTTGATAGAGACCAAAAAATACTTATAGAAGCCATGAACAATGACCGATTCTCTGTTTAGATCCTTGATTAAAGATCCGCCACAGTGCCCCATCGTCGTCAACGGTGTTGAGCACCAGGTGCCAGTTCAGCTTAGTGTAGCTGCGGCTTTGTTATATTTAGGTCACTTGGCCACCCGTCAGCATCCTGTTAGTGGCGAACCAAGGGCGCCATTTTGTCATATGGGAGTGTGCTTTGAATGTCTAGTAAGCATTGATGGGCAGCACAAACAGAGGGCTTGCTTACGTCAAATCACGCCATACATGTGTATTGAGACCCTGATGGCAGGGTTAAACTAATGAACAAGATCTATGACTATTTGGTGATTGGTGCAGGGCCAGCGGGTATGTCTGCTGCAATAGAAGCAAGTAAAGCAGGGTTGTGTGTATTAGTGCTGGACCAGGCCGCAAGTGCTGGTGGTCAAATTTACCGTAATTTAGGTCAGGCTGGAAGTAAGCAAGCTAAAGTATTGGGCCCTGACTATGTTTCGGGTAAGCCTTTATTGGCCAGGTTTATGGCTGCTAAATGCGATTACCAACCTCTGGTGCAAGTATGGCATATCGAGGCCCATGAAAAGGGTTTTGTGGTGGCAGTGCTGGTGTCTGGTGAGTCAATAACTTATGTCACTAGTCATCTATTATTAGCTAATGGGGCTATGGAAAGACCTATAGCTATAGCCGGCTGGGATAAGCCTGGGGTTATGACTGCTGGGGCAGGGCAAATTTTACTAAAGTCTTCCGCTTTATTACCTAAACAGGTTGTTTTGGCCGGTTCCGGTCCTTTGCTGCTGCTGTTGGCGCAACAATATCGTGCGGCTGGTGTCACTATTACTGCCTTACTCGACACCACGCCTAAGTCCAATTATTGGTATGCTATACCGTGGCTAGTGGCGGGCTTAACCACGCCAACACAGCTGTTTAAAGGCCTTTGGTTAACCTTGGTGCAGCGCATTAAGATACCTTACATTAGTGGAGTGTCTCACATTGAAGTGATAGGCAAAGAGCATGCATCGGGAGTGCGCTACACTGTATCGGGCAAGGTTTATGACATCGCCTGTAACTTGATAATGTTACATCAAGGGCTTATTCCTCAAACCCAGATGGCACAACTGTTAGGGTGTCCTCAGGTGTGGAATGACTTTAAACAGTGTTGGCAGACGCAAGTGGGTGCAGCTGGTCAAACGCCAATCGATGGCCTGCAAGTAGCAGGAGATGCTGGCGCCATTGGGGGTGCCTACTTGGCTCAACTTGAGGGTAGAATTGCAGGCCTTGCTAGAGTCAATAGTGCAGCAGAACTCCGGTCTCGGCGAAACAAGTTAGTTAACCTATGGCTGCGTTTTAGGATCAAACAACTACACTGGGCTCGGGGTTTAATTGATCGTCTATACCAACCAGCAGCGTGGCTTTCGGAACCTTCTGGGGACACCGTTGTTTGTCGCTGTGAACAGGTGAGTGCAGAGGCTATTACGGCCATTGCCAACACAGGGTGTGCCGGTGTAAATCAACTGAAAAGTTTTACTCGTGCAGGTATGGGGGCATGTCAGGGTCGCCAGTGTGGCCTCAATTTAGGCTATTTAGTGGCCCACGCTCAGCAGCGGCCGATGTCAGAGGTAGAGCCTTTGACCGTACGACCTCCTTTAAGTCCTATCTGCTTAGGTCAATTAGCTAGGCGGTCTGAGTTGTAGTCTGTTTTTTCAAACCAAACTTTGTGCATGATGTAGCTTTCTCAGGTTAGTTTTTCACCGCCTGCAATACTAACTCTTTGAGCTCTTCTACCGGTATGGGTTTGTGTAATACAGACACATTATGAGGTAAATTGCTTGCAGCTACTTCTGCTTCATCTACGCTCGTCACAACGATTGGTGTGAGGTGATCATATTTAGGGTCATTTTGTAATCGCTCAATTATGGCAAAACCATCGAGCTGCGGCATTTGTAGGTCGGTAATAAGTACTGTTGGTTTGAATTCGCCAATCTTAACAAGGGCATCAATGCCATTTTCTGCAGTTTCTACTTGTAGGCTAGGGAACCAATTATTGATGAGCATTTTATACAATAATAAGGTGTCCTTATTGTCATCTACAATCAGGACTGTAACAGTGCCTTTGGTGCTGGGCCTACGAATAGGTGTTTGTTTTTCATGTTTTTCATCGAGCAGTTGTTGGATAGAGCCTACACTAATACGGCGGTGGCCGCCGGCTGTTTTCCACGCTTGTAATACACCACTTTCTACCCAAAGTTGAACTGAGCGTACAGAGACGTTAAGTAATGTGGCTGCCTGGCGAGTGGTAAGCTCAGACATTGTGGAGAGGTCGATGCTACTCATGTGCGGTTTTTCATCTAAAATGATAATAGGTCTATTATTATCAAAATTACCATTTTTAAATAGATAAAAAACCCATAAAAAGTGTCAATTTTCGTGGGGTTTTGGTTACATTATGTAACTCGTGAGGCCACCTTTTATGGTTAATTTCACACGTGCCTTGAGTTGCTGGTTGGCTAATGCTTGATTGGTGCCACGGCTCAGTTGGCTAGACGAATTAAGTGTCCAAGGATGGCTGGGATCAATTAAGGTGAGGTTGGCTTCTTCACCTATAGCTAGGCTTGTGGTTTTTCCAAGAGCAATGGTGGCACTATTAGAGCTCAATGCTTGAATAGCCAGTGCCCAGGTAAGATCCTCTGCGGCCACTAGCCCTTGGATGAGTGGGACCAACATATCATAAATCGCCATGCCTGTTGCCGTAGCTGCAAAAGGAGCACATTTGGCAGCAGATTCATGGGGCTGATGAGCGGAACAGATCGCATCTAAGGTGCCATCTTTAATACCAGCGAGTAGGGCTTTACGGTCTGATTCTGCTCTTAAAGGCGGTTGAACATGGTACTGGCTACGATAGCCCTCTATGGCAGTGTCGGTGAAGCAAAGATGGGCAATACCCACATCGGCGGTGATGTTCATTCCTTGTGCCTTTGCCTGACGGATCAGAGCTACGCCCGCCGCACTTGTGAGCTGGTTGAAATGGCCGCTTACGCCAGTATGCTGCATGAATTGTAAATGACGGCTAATAGAAAGGGTTTCAGCAACCACAGGAATACCATCTAAACCCATCCGTGTTGCAGTGGGGCCGGCATGCATGTGGCCATCACCTAATTGCTGGTCTTGCGCCTGCACAAATACCTTTAAACCAAAGGTAGCGGCATATTCATAACAACGCAACAACACGGTGTTGTCACTGATGTCGTAACTTGCATTGCTAAAGCCAATGCAGCCAGCACGAGAAAGCGATTCCATATTACTTAGTTGAGTGCCTTTTAAGTCTTTGGTGAGCGCGGCCACCGGCAGTAAGTCACAAAATCCTGCGGCTGCAACCTTGTTTTTGATCATGCTAATAACGGAACCAGCATCACTGCATGGTTGGGTATCTGGGCTGGGACATAAATGCGTGAAACCAGCACTGGCAGCTGCCTGAGTTTCACTAGCAATGGTGCCCTTTTGTATTTGATTAAGATCCCTTAAGCAGGTGTGAAGGTCTACAAAACTGGGGCTTAAAATCATACCTTTTGCATCAATGTCTGAGGCTGCACGCACACCAGTGAGGTTTCCAATGGCCTGGATATGGCTGTCTTTTATGTGTAAATCTGTGACTTGATCCAATTGTTTGCTGGGGTCAATTAGGCGTGCGCCGCGGATAATTATGCTCATGGGCGTAGCTTCCCTGTTAGGCTGGACGGGGTGTTGGCTTGGGCTTGGCGCTGTTGCATTTGGCCGCTCATGGCCATGGACATCACAGCCATGCGCAGGGCGATACCATAACCCACTTGATTAAGTATCATGGATTGGGGACCATCGGCTACGGCGGACTCAATCTCTATACCACGATTGATTGGGCCAGGGTGCATTACTATAGCGTCAGGCTTAGCTTGTGCCAAACGTTCTGTAGTGAGTCCGTATAAGCGGAAGTACTCTCCTGCAGATGGTAAGAAGGCAGAGTCCATACGCTCTGTTTGTAATCGCAACATGATAACAACATCAACACCATCGATGCCGCTGTCCATGTTGTTATGTGTGGTTACGCCCATACTATCGATGGCTTGGGGCATAAGGGTATTTGGGCCGACTAAACGGATGTCGCTACAACCTAAGGTTTTAAGGGCATGGATTTGGTCACGGGCAACTCGAGAATGCAAAATGTCACCCACAATTGCCACTGAGAGAGACTCAAAGTAACCCTTATTGCGGCGAATGGTGAGCATATCGAGCATGGCTTGTGTAGGGTGTGCGTGGCGCCCATCGCCGGCGTTAATAATGGCCACATCAGGGGTAACTTGGGAGGCGATAAAGTGCGCGGCGCCAGAATCACCGTGTCGTACCACAAACATATCACTGTGCATGGCACGTAAGTTTTGTAAGGTATCAAGCAGGCTTTCGCCCTTGCTGGTGGCTGAGGTTTTGATGTCTAGGGTAAGCACGTCAGCAGATAAACGCTTGGCGGCCAGTTCAAAAGTACTGCGTGTGCGTGTAGAGTTTTCAAAAAACAAATTTACCACCGTACGACCCCGCAGAAGTGGTACTTTTTTCACCTCCTGATTGCCCACCACAACAAAAGAATCGGCTGTATCTAGGATGCGCTCAAGCATAAGGCGATCTAGCCCTTCTGGGGTCAAAAAGTGGCGCAGTTCACCACTTTTGGTGAGCTGTAAATCAGCTAAGTTACTCATGATTAGCACGCTCGATAATAGATAGTTTTAGAGTCTCTGGGCCATCAAGTTGCAGGTATTGACCCACTTCTAAATCCAATGTAAGTGCACAGGCATCTGCTTGAATGGGTAATTCTCGTTGGTTAACGCTGCATAAGGTAACCAGCTTTATACTGGCGGGGCGGCCGAAGTCAAACAGTTCATTCATTGCCGCACGAACGGTACGGCCTGTCATTAAAACATCATCAACTAACAACAGGTGACGATCATTAATGTTAAACGGTAGTGAAGAGGGGCTTACTTGTGGATGCAGGCCATTTTTAGAGAAATCATCTCGATAAAAGGCGATGTCTAGTTGTCCAAAAGGCGCGTGAAGATGTTCGGCAATTACTTTTGCCAACCATACTCCACCTGTGTGAATACCAATAACGAGGGGTTGGCCTAGTTTTTGCGTAGTAATAAGTTGATCGACTTGATTTAATAAACTGTTAACGAGGGCGGGAGTGTCTGCCAATTCTGGGTGTTGCGGGTGTTGTGTAGCTCCCATTAGGCTTCCTCTTGGTAGGTTTTAGGCGTGTCTTGTTATGGTAATTATTGTAGCTATCGTAACTATTCTAACAAGGGCACATTTGATAAACGGTGTTCAGTCTCATTAAACCAGCTTTGGAGTATTAACCCAGCGGCGATACCATCGACACCATGCTTTTTCCAATCGGTGCCACCACCCGCTTCAAGATGCTCTCGTTTGGCGGCTTGGGTGGATAGGCGTTCGTCTACTACATAACAAGGACAATCAAAACGAGCGCTCATGCGATTGGCAAATTTTCGTGCCCTTAATGCCATTTCACTGATTGAACCGTCCATATTATACGGAATTCCCACTACAAATGCTTGTGCTTGCCACTCGTCTACTAGGCCTTCCAAGATCTGCCAACTTGGGATGCCATCTTGGGCTTTTATGGGTGCCAGCACAACGGGTTGAGTGTGGGGATTACTGGCAAAGGCTACGCCTATGCGTTTACTGCCAAAGTCAAAGCCTAGCAAATTAAGGGGTTTATCCATGGCCAATTTGGTTAGAAATCAGATTGATGTCGATACCAAGTGAGTCGGCTGCAGCTTGGAAGCGATCTTCTGGAGCCATTTTAAACACGATATTCGCGTCAAACGGACAGCATAGCCAGGAATTGTCTGCCAATTCTTGCTCAAGCTGACCAGGTCCCCAGCCAGCATATCCCAGGGCAATCAGGCTATGCTCGGGGCCAGCAGAGTGGGCTATGTCGTTAATGACATCAGAGGAAGTGGTTAGGCATAAGTCCTCTGAAACACGAATGCTAGATTTCCACTGCTTATTTCTTAATGGGGTATGTAGTACAAACCCGTGTTCTGGCTGCACTGGACCGCCTGTAAATATGGGTTGTTCTACATCTGTAATATTTGAATCCAAGATATCAAGTTGTGGCAGTATGTCTGTAAAGGCAATGTTGTTAGCTCGATTAATCACTAAACCCATGGCACCTTTTTCACTATGTTCGCAGATATAAACTAAACTGCGGGTGAAGTTCTCATCTTCCATTTTTGGCATAGAAATCAGCATGAAATGATGCAGACTGTTTTTGCTTGGTTTTTCAGACACTAAGCGCTCCTTGCAGATAATAGTTGGCTAATGTGCTGCATCAGGACAGCGGCAATGTTAGAACCCGTTTGGTCATCAATCTCACGGATGCAGGTAGGACTAGTGACATTAATTTCTGTGAGGCTATCACCGATGACGTCAAGGCCTGCAAAATGGATTTCTTTAGCCCTAAGTGTGGGGCCTATTTGTTCGCAGATCCAGCGATCACGATCGGTCAGCAGTCTAGCAACACCAGAACCACCGGCGGCTAAGTTGCCACGTGTCTCACCAGAAGAAGGGATGCGTGCTAATACGTGATCTACGGGGTAGCCGTTAATCATTAAGATGCGCTTGTCGCCATCTTTAATTTCTGGCAAATAACGTTGAGCCATAATTTGTTGTCGACCAAACTCAGTCAGGGTTTCAATAATCACATTAAGGTTAGGTTCGCCCTTACGCGCTCGAAAAATAGAGGCTCCACCCATACCATCAAGGGGCTTAAAGATCACATCCTCATGATGAGCATGAAACGCTTTAAGTACCTTAGCATCGCTAGCTACCAGTACCTCTGGGCAGCATTCAGGGAATTGCGTGGCGAATAGCTTCTCGTTGCAGTCGCGCAAGCTTTGGGGCTTGTTGATAATTAAAGCGCCAGCGTCTTCAGCTTGACTCAATAAATAGGTAGTGTGCAAAAACTGTGTATCAAAAGGCGGGTCTTTGCGCATTAAGATGACGTCAAGGTTGCCCAGTGGCAACGCTTGTTGCTGGCCTATTTCGTAAAAATTATTTGGCTCTCTCATCACCCTTAGCTGGGACATCAGTCCTATAGCGACGCCTTGCTCTGCGTACAGGTGCTGTGGCTCCATATAAAACAATTCCCATCCTAAATCTTGTGCGGCCCACAACATGGCTAGGGAGCTGTCTTTCTTGTAGCTGATGTGATGGATTGGGTCCATGACAATGCCAAGGCGTATGGTCATCTGTTCTATGTCTCAGTTAATGGGCGTTAAAGGTCGCCCCAAGTATACTGTAGCAAGGTTAAGGCTGCTAAGGGTGCTGTTTCTGCACGGAGTATACGTGGTCCTAAACTTAATCCAGTATAGCCCTGTGTTTGGGCTTGCTCAACTTCCTGTTGAGTTAATCCACCTTCTGGGCCAATGAGTAAGGCGCAACTAGAGGGTGTTGCTTGTGATGCTAAGGGTTTAGTTTGGTGGGGGTGCAATACTAACTTAGCTTCGGTTCGAGTGTTTTGTGTCCATGACTCCAAAGCTTCTGGCTCGTGGATGCAAGGTACATCGATACGACCGCTTTGTTCACAGGCGCTAATAGCAATTTGCTGCCAATGGGCAATGCGCTTAGTTTGGCGCTGGTGGTCGAGCTTAACCTCACAGCGGCTGCTAAAAAGAGGAGTGATTTCATTCACTCCAAGCTCAGTGGCTTTTTGAATAACATAGTCCATGCGTTCGCCACGGCACATGACCTGACCTAAGTGGGTATGTAATGGAGAGGTTGGGGGGCCAGCTAGGGGTGCGCTCAAAAACACGCTAACAGCCTTCTTACTAACGCTAGTAATGTGAGCACTTACTTGCTCGCCAAGGTGATTAAAAAGGACTACTTCCTGTTTTTCCTGCATCCGAAGAACCTTGCCTACATAATGGCTGGCTGCTGCTTCAAGAACAATGGTTTGCTCTAATGGTAGCGGCTGCAGGATATGTAGGCGAGGTATGCGCATAGCTTATAAGCCGGCTGCCTTACGCAAAATTTCAGCTTTATCCGTGTATTCCCAAGTAAAGTTTGGGTTGTCACGGCCAAAGTGGCCATAGGCTGCAGTATCAAGGTATATAGGGCGCTTTAAATCTAACATTTCAACCAGACCTCCAGCGTTTAAGTTAAAGTGTTGACGTACTAAAGCTTCAATTTTTGCATCACTTATTTTGCCACTGCCAAAGGTATTAAGGCTAATGGAAGTTGGCTGTGCTACACCAATGGCGTAGGAGATTTGAATCTCACAACGCTCAGCTAAACCGGCGGCAACAATATTCTTAGCCACATAGCGACCCGCGTAGGCCGCACTGCGGTCTACCTTAGAAGGGTCTTTGCCAGAGAATGCACCGCCACCATGGCGAGCCATACCACCGTAAGTATCAACAATGATTTTACGGCCGGTTAAACCACAATCACCCACTGGGCCACCAATGACAAAATTACCCGTTGGGTTAATGTGGTATTGAGTGTCTTCCGTGAGCCAATGGGCTGGAATGACAGGGCGAATAATATGCTCCATCACGGCAGTGCGAAGGCTCTCTAAATCGATATCGGCGCTATGCTGGGTGGAAACTACTACGGCGTCTATAGATAAAGGTTTGCCATCGCTACCATAACGGAAAGTCAGCTGGCTTTTAGCGTCTGGACGTAACCAAGGCAAGGTGCCGTCTTTACGTACTTTGGCCTGTTGTTGCATTAAACGATGGGCGTAATGAATGGGCGCAGGCATGAGGCTTTCAGTTTCATTACTGGCATAGCCAAACATTAGGCCCTGGTCGCCAGCACCTTGTTCTTTGTTGCTATCAGCGCTTTCATCTACGCCCATAGCAATGTCGGAAGATTGCTTGCCAATGGCGTTTAGAATAGCACATGACGCACCATCAAAACCCATATCAGAAGAGGTGTAGCCGATGTCTGTTATGACTTTGCGCACCAATTCTTCGATATCTACCCAAGAGTTAGTGCGTACTTCACCAGCCACTAAAACCAAGCCAGTTTTAATGAGGGTTTCTACAGCAACACGGGATTCGGGGTCTTTTTCCAGCATGGCATCAAGGATGGCATCAGAAATTTGATCGGCGATTTTATCAGGGTGTCCTTCGGACACTGATTCGGAGGTAAATAGAGTGTATTGGTTCATAACCATGCCTCGTAATTGAATACTAATCGATGCTTTACGGACATCGTTAGCAGTGACTTAATTACCAGCCTAGAACATTGTTCTGGCGAGTGCCTTTGGTTCTGCGTAGGTTGCAAAACCAGACGCATTATAGGCTATTGATATATAGATTGTATAGTTTATTAACACCACTGGTGCGGGTTTGATGTGGCTTAATATGCTTGTTTTTTGGCGCTGGGAACATACCCCCCTAATCTGCTGTCCATAATGCTCTTTTTTTAACGAGGTTTGCAATGGAGCAATAAACACCTATACTTTTCAGAGCTTTATGAGCAACGCTCTAGCAAAAAGATAATTAGAAGTGCCGCTCTCTAATAATTATCATGAGGCCGTGTGGCCCTATGAGTGGATTGGTAGTGGCGATAGAACTGAGTGCATAAGCAGATGGAGAAAATGCAAATCGATAGTTTCAGGCAACAGTTGCTTCAACTGCAGTCAGAACTCATGAATCTAAGCAGCACGTCTGTTGACGCGGCAAAGCCCGTGGAACTGGACCAGGCGACTATTGGCAGGCTCACTAGAATGGACGCCATGCGGGCGCAAAGTATGGCAATTGAAACAAAGGTGCGGCGCCAACATCAACTGTTAAGAGTAGAGGGCGCGTTGCAGCGAATAACCACTGGCGATTATGGTGTATGTCTAACCTGTGGGGAAGAGATGAACATACGCAGATTAGAAGTTGATCCTTCTTACACGCAGTGCATAAAGTGCGCAGATAAATAATTGATGTCGTCACCACCAGCAAACTCAATCCATACCACCTAGCAGTTATACTCGAACTGCCTGATTATTCCGTTGTTGTGTATAGTAATGATAATTTAGCTACAACAGTGGTGGGTGAGCTAGTGAGTTATTTGCAAAGGGGTTTCGCCTGATCATACATTGGGCCTTGGCGCTGTATGTTAAAAGGAAGTGAATAGAATGGCAGATCAAAAAACCATTGCCGCCTATAACGGCCAAGTGGATACTTATCTAAAAATGGTTGGTGAGTTGGACGTAGATCCGATATTGCTGCGTTTTATCGACCGGCTTAAGGTCAGTGACTATGTGCTGGATTTGGGTTGCGGTCCGGCTCTGGCTTCTGCGGTTATGCGTGACAAAGGATTATGTGTGGATCCTGTTGATGCGGCTGAAGCGATGGTGAAGTTGGCCAATGACAAGTTCAATATAGGTGCTCGGCAGGCGCAATTTAGCGATATTGATGCTACTGAGATCTATCATGGAGTGTGGGCCAATTTCAGTTTATTACATGCGCAGCCTCAAGACTTGGCCGCTATATTGTTGGCCTTACATCGTGCATTGAAGCCACAAGGCGTGTTGCACTTAGGTATGAAGCTTGGCCAAGGCTCAAAGCGCGACAAGTATGGTCGTTATTATGCCTACTACTCTCAAGCTGAATTTGAAGCTCATCTCAAGGGCGCAGGCTTTAGCATTGAGCATATAGAATTGGGTGAAGCTTTGGGCATGGCCGGGGATATGGAACCTTGGATCGTGTTGACAGGTGTAGCCAAATAAAGGGCTACATGTGTTGCTGGATTACCTGTAACACGATTACGCATGACCTACCCTTAGAACATAGCCTATCCCAAAGGCGCAAGCGCCCGTTGGAGCTCGGCGTATTGCTCAGGGTTTAAAGGGCGTAGGGGGCGGCGTACATCGCCACCGTCAAAACCGCGCATACGGGCAGCAGCTTTAACGCAAGGGATATAATCATGGGTCCAAATATGCAGCAGGGACGGCAGCATTTTTTGCCATAGGGCTTGGGCTTGAGCGTGTTGGCCAGTAGTTGCTAATTGCCATAGTTGTACAGCTTCATAGGGCATGTAGTTTGCGCCACCCCAGATGCAGCCATGGGCACCTGCCAAAATGGCGTACAGGGTGATGGGGTCGGCACCGTTGAGGACCTTGTGCCCGGCTTGTAAATAGAGCTGGTGTTGGGTTAAATCACCAGAACTGTCTTTAATGTAGGCAAAGTTTGGCAGTTGGCTGAGTCGTTTGTACAAAGGTAACGAAATGCCAATGCCGGTGGCTTGGGGAATGTTATAACCCACGATGTCGATATTTAAGGCGCTATCTAGCGCTGCGTAAAATTCAAATAAACCATCGTCGTCTTGGGGGCCTTCCAGGTAAGGTGGTAGGATCATTAAGGCATCGGCGCCTAAGTCTTGGGCCTTTTTGCTGCGTTCAATGACTTCGTCCATGTTCAGGGCCGAAGTTTGACAAATGATGTTAGCCCGACCAGCAATGCGCGGGCAAGCCAGTTCAAATAAACGATCACATTCGGCCGCCGTCAGATAGGGGTGCTGGCCTGTACCCGAACCCAGTACTAGGCCATGAACGCCGGCGTCTAGATAGGTATCCACCAATTCTACCCAGCGCTGATAATCAATACTGCCATCTGCCTTGTGAGGGGTTTGCATGGCTAAATTAATGCCTTTTAGGTCTGTCATAATGGCCTCCAGAAAGTGTGATAAATTGTGTAGGCTAAATGCTCAGGCCAAGTTTCCGGCCTTCATGAAAGGCAAATGGCGCTTGCCGCGGCGCTACGCAATCGCCAATGGCATGGTAGTGATGGTTCAATTCAGCCAGCGCTAGTTCCAGCTCGTTAAAGGCCATATTAGTGGTGGCCACGACTAAGGCGCTAGAGCTAACTCGAGTACTGGTATGATCCAACATACTGGTAACGGTAGCGCCGTCCCCATGCCACTGGCTGATTACAGACTCCACCATAAATATTGCGCCACCTTGCTTTAGCTTGGCCCTGAGGTCAAGATCGGCGGTGGTGCGAGACAACTCTTTGCCTACATACGCATCCGGTGTAACGATGGTGAGCTGGTGGCCTTTGTCCAGTAGGTACATGGCTGTGCCCAAACCGCGCCAGTTGCCGCCTTCATCCAGTATGATCACCTGTTTGCCAAGAGTCGCCTGCTTACACAGTACTTCTTCTACCGTATATACCTTGTGATCCAGCCCGGGCATGGCTTCTACGTGCCCTAGCCACCGCTGGCGTGCTAAACCGTCGGCTAAGGACCCCGTGGCTAGGATGACCTCATCGGCGCCAACATTGATGACATCTGCCGCATCCATGTACTTGTTGAAATTGACCGTTACAGCTAGCTTGTTTAATTGTGTTTGATACCAGTCCAATAGCTCCAATATCTGGCCTCGGCGTGGGGTTAATCCGGCCAGTCGAAACTGGCCACCAAGTTGTGGTGAAGCTTCGCACAATGTGACCTGATGGCCTCGCTCAGCGGCCACTCGGGCACATTCTAAACCAGCGGGCCCAGCGCCCACGACTAACACTGTCTTTGGTTTGCTGGAGGCCACAAAACGATCGCCACCCCATTGATGTTCGCGCCCAGCCGATGGGTTAACTAGACAAGAAATCCAATAGTCACGGGAGCGTCGCCCCCAACACATCTGATTGCAAGAAATGCAGCCACGAATGTCTTGCTCGCGATTGTCACGGGCCTTGTTGGCCAAGTGGGGATCGGCAATCTGTCCGCGCACAATGGAGGTTAAGTCGGCGGCGCCACTGGCGATCACATAGTCGGCGTTCTCCGGGGTGCGAATGTGGCTTTCACAGGTAACTAGCGCATGTTGCAGAACTTGTTTAACGGCATTAGAGAGGTTGGTGCCTAGTTTTTCGCCGTGCACAAAGGTTGGCATTAGAACATCGTAGTCAAGATAACCACCAGTGCCGCACGTGACGTAGTGCATGTGTTGGTGTTGATCGTGAATGCGGACAATTTCTAATAGATTCTCTAAGCTTAGGTCATGGCGGGTGCGTTCAGAATGGCTGATAGCCAAACCAATGATGAAGTTGGGCCCACAGGCGTTGCGAATACCTTCCATCAAGAGCTTACTAAAACGCATGCGGTTTTCCAAGCTGCCGCCCCATTCATCGGTGCGCAGGTTAGACCAAGGGGTCCAAAACTGTTCGATGAGTCCGTGGTAATTGGCAAATAACTCTATACCGTCAAAACCAGAGGCCTGGCAACGTTTGGCAGCCTTAATAAAGCCATCAATAGTGTCTTCAATTTGGGCTTGGTTCATGGCATGGCTGCCATCGGAGTCATGGTAGGAGGGCCGGCCCGAAGGTGACCAGTTGGGTTCAAATGATAGGTCTGCATCGCCATGTTGGCCAACATGATAGAGCTGCTGAATCATCACCGTACCGTGAGCTTGGCAGGCTTGAACGATGGCCTTAAAAGGCTCGATGACGGCATCGTCTTGGGCTAAAAAATTACCACGAGTCAACACTGCACATGCATGTACAGGCATGGGTTCAACCACAATCATGGCTGCTCCACCCATAGCGCGCTCTTCGTAATAAGCCCGGTGTTGCTCGCCAGGTAATCCCTGTACAGACATGTTGGCCGTGTGGGCTCCAAACACAATGCGGTTTTTAAGGGTTTTATGACCTAGTTGGATGGGGCTAAAGAGATGCGAACGCTGACTTGATGGCATGGCTAAACTCGAAAAAGCGACTGTTGTATTAATATAGCTTTTGCTAAAGCAGAATAAAACGATATATTTTTATAAAATCATTAAATTATGTCATAACTTCTGGTTTTAGCCATTTTGCAACTCGATATTGAATATGGGTAATGCGGTACCGGGGCATGTTGGTAATTGGTCACGGCTTACTTTAAGGGCCAAGTTTGTCATGTCGCACGCTTCTCTAACTCGCACCCGACCCTTCAAGTGAGAGCGCTATTGGGTGCTATTGCTAGCGAAATATCCCCTGCTGGTTGAGATGAGCTATAAAATGTCGATTATTGCCGCAAGAATGTCTTATGTTGATTGTGTCTGAGGCCTGAGTAAGGGAAAATACACACCGTAAATTTGTTCCCGAATAGTGTATTTAACCTTTTAAAGGAAGCTTTCCATGCCTACCCGTCGCGATTTAGCTAATGCCATCCGAGCCCTTAGTATGGACGCTGTCCAACAGGCTAATTCTGGTCATCCAGGAGCCCCTATGGGAATGGCTGATATCGCTGAAGTGTTATGGAATGACTTTATGAGCCATAACCCGGCTAATCCAGAATGGTTAAACCGTGACCGCTTTGTATTGTCTAACGGTCATGGCTCTATGTTGCTTTACTCATTGTTACACTTGAGTGGCTATGACTTATCCATTGATGATGTGAAAAATTTCCGTCAGCTGCACTCCAAGACAGCTGGCCACCCTGAATATGGCTACGCACCGGGCATTGAAACTACCACTGGTCCTCTAGGGCAGGGCATTACCAACGCCATTGGTATGGCTTTGGCAGAAAAAACCTTGGCTGCTCAGTTTAACCGCCCAGGCCACAATATTATTGATCACCACACCTATACGTTCTTAGGCGATGGGTGTTTGATGGAAGGTGTGTCTCACGAAGCCTGTTCTTTAGCTGGAACCCTAGGCATAGGCAAACTTATTGCCTTTTATGATGACAACGGTATTTCTATTGATGGTGAAGTAGAAGGTTGGTTTACCGACGATACTCCTAAGCGTTTTGAAGCTTATGGTTGGCAGGTTATTCCTGCCATTGATGGCCACGATGCCGACGCTTTGTTTGCTGCCATTGAAGCTGCCAAAGGTAATATCGATCAACCTACCTTAATTTGTTGTAAAACTATCATTGGTTTTGGTTCACCCAACAAAGAAGGCAAAGAAGATTGTCATGGAGCCCCATTAGGTGCTGACGAAATTACCTTAACCCGCAAAGAGCTTGGGTGGACCTATGGTGCGTTTGATATTCCTGCAGACATCTACGAAGAATGGAATGCCTGCGATGCTGGTGATGATGCCGAGCAGATTTGGAATCAGTCTTTTAATGCCTACCATCAGGCTCACCCAGAATTGGCAACTGAATTGTTACGTCGTGTAGCTGGTGATTTGCCAGCAGATTTTGAAGTTCAGGCCCAAACCTACGTTAAGCAGCTACAAGCTGAAGGTTCCAGCATTGCCAGTCGTAAAGCCTCACAAAATACTATTAATGCTTTTGGCCCTTTATTGCCAGAACTATTAGGTGGTTCAGCAGATCTTGCAGGCTCTAACTTGACTAAATGGTCTGGCACTAAAGCCATCAACAAAGACGATGCTAGTGGTAACTACGTATACTATGGTGTGCGTGAATTCGCCATGTCTGCCATGATGAACGGTATGGCATTACACGGTGGGTTTATTCCTTACGGCGCGACTTTTCTAGTGTTTATGGAATACGCGCGTAATGCCGTGCGGATGGCCGCACTGATGCGCCAGCGTGTGTTGTTTGTTTATACCCATGATTCCATTGGGTTGGGTGAAGATGGCCCAACGCACCAGCCTGTCGAACAAATTGCCAACCTACGTTTAACCCCTCACTTAGATACATGGCGCCCATGTGACACGGTTGAATCTGCAGTGGCTTGGAAGACGTCTCTACAACGTACAGATGGCCCTTCAGCCTTGATTTTCTCGCGCCAAAATTTGCCACACCAGCAACGTAATGAAGCCCAGTTGGCCAATGTAGCTCGTGGAGGTTACATTTTACAAGACTGTGACGGCACCCCAGAAGCTATCATTATTGCGACGGGTTCCGAAGTGGGTATCGCCCAACAAGCCACAGATGTCCTTACTACTCAAGGCCACAAAGTGCGTTTAGTTTCTTTGCCATGTACCGAATTGTTTGAGCGCCAAGATGCAACCTATCAGGCACAGGTTTTACCTTCCTCCGTTACCGCCCGCGTTGCCGTTGAAGCAGCCCATGCGGATTACTGGTACAAGTATGTGGGTTTAGCTGGCAAAGTGATTGGTATGACAGATTTTGGTGCGTCTGCACCTGCTAATGAATTGTTTGAGATATATGGTTTCACAGTAGACAAGATTACTGCCACCGTAACTGAACTGTTGTAACGAGTTCATTATCATGCATAAAACCAAACGCATTGCGATTAATGGTTATGGTCGCATTGGTCGTGCAGTGCTGCGCGCCATTGTAGAACGCGACCTGCAGCATCAATTGCAAATAGTAGCTATTAATGACTTAGGTATTGCCGAATCCGTGGTTTATGAAACACGTTATGATTCGGTGCATGGTGCTTTTCCTGCTACGGTAGAAGCCACTGACCGAGGCATGCAGGTTGTTTCGGGCGATGCCGTCAATGATATTGACTTGCTACAAGTTGGCGATGCAACGGCTCTGCCTTGGGGTGATTTAGGCATTGATCTAGTGTTGGAATGTTCTGGTAAGATGAGCGACCGTAAGCTTTCTGAACAGCACTTAATGTCTGGTGCCAGCAAAGTATTGATTGGTGCCGCAGCTGGCACCGATGTGGATCTTACGGTGGTTTATGGCATTAACCATGATCAGATTAAACCGTGGCATCGGATCGTTTCCAATGCCTCTTGCACCACCAATTGTATGGCACCGGTACTCAAACCATTAAATGATTCCATAGGTATTGAAGATGGCCTAATGACCACCATTCACGCTTATACTAACGGTCAGGTACTCACGGACACAGTGATCGATAAGGCCGATCTACGGCGCGGTCGTTCAGCAACCCAATCCATGATACCCACCTCTACCCATGCCACTGAAGCCTTGGGCTGGGTATTGCCAGAATTGGCAGATAAAATTACCGGTATCTCCATGCGTGTGCCTACTATCAATGTCTCTGTAGTGGATTTAGTATTCCGTCCCAGCCGCGATGTGACAGTGGCTGAAGTAAATCAAATTATAGCGGATGCTGTGGCCAATGATAGCCATGATGTACTGGGTTACAACCAACAACCCTTGGTGTCTGTCGATTTTAATCACTGCTCAAAATCGGCTACCTTTGACGCCACTCAAACTATGAAAATGGGCCAACTCATTAAAATTTTAGCTTGGTACGATAACGAATGGGGCTACGCCAATAGAATGATTGACGTAGCCTTGGCCATGTTAAAGACAGACATATTAACTCCTCAGGAAAACCCATGACCATCATTAAAATGACCGATTTAGATTTGCGTGGCCTACGGGTGTTGATCCGTGAAGACCTTAATGTGCCTATTAAAGATGGCGTGGTGAGTAGTGACGCACGTTTAAGAGCCGCTCTGCCTAGCATTAAAATGGCCTTGCACTTAGGCGCAAAACTGATGGTGACGTCTCACCTAGGGCGCCCTAAAGAGGGTGTTTATGATGAGCAGTTTTCTTTAGCGCCAGTGGCAAACTACCTAGCGGCAAAATTACAATGTAATGTACGGTTGCAAAAAGAGTGGTTAAGTGGGGTGGACATTGCTGACGGTGAATTGGTGATTTTGGAAAACTGTCGTTTTAACACTGGTGAAAAAGCCAATGATGATGCCTTGGCAAAAAAAATGGCAGCTTTGTGTGACGTATATGTAAACGATGCTTTTGGCACTGCCCACCGTGCACAGGCTAGTACCCATGGCATTGCCAAATTTGTAAAAACAGCCTGTGCTGGTCCTTTGTTAGTAGCGGAACTAGATGCCTTAGGCAAAGCCTTGGATAACCCTAAACGACCATTGGTGGCCATCGTTGGCGGCTCTAAAGTGTCTACTAAGCTCACTGTGTTGGAGACCTTATCTGATAAAGTAGATCAGCTGATCGTCGGTGGTGGTATAGCCAATACGTTCTTGGCAGCAGCTGGGTTTCCCGTGGGTAAGTCTCTATACGAGGCTAATTTAGTAGCTAACGCAAAAGCACTGATGGAAAAAACCTCCATCCCCTTACCTACAGATGTAGTGACCGCAAAAGAGTTTAGCGAAACTGCTGTGGCAACTACTCAAAGTGCGGCAGATGTTATGGCAGACGATATGATTATGGATGTGGGCCCAGAAACCGCTCACCACCTTGCCAGTATCCTTAAAGATGCAGGTACGATTATTTGGAACGGGCCGTTGGGGGTGTTTGAGTTTGATCAGTTTGGTGGGGGTACCGAAATTTTGTCTCACGCCATTGCCGCATCTTCTGCGTTTTCTATCGCCGGTGGTGGTGATACACTGGCTGCCGTAGACAAATACGAGATTGCTGATCAAGTGTCTTATATTTCCACAGGTGGCGGCGCATTCCTTGAATTTGTAGAAGGCAAAGAATTGCCTGCAGTGGCCATTTTAGAACAACGTGGTCTGTAATTAGAAGTTAACTTACCCTATCTTAGATAGAATGGAGAACACCCATGGCTTTAGTCAGCATGCGTCAACTGTTGGATCACGCCGCAGAACACAGTTACGGTATTCCAGCTTACAATGTGAATAACCTTGAGCAAATGCGTGCCATTATGCAGGCGGCCGATGCAACTGATAGCCCTGTTATTGTGCAAGCTTCTGCTGGAGCCCGTAAGTATGCTGGCTCAAACTTTTTAAAACATATGATTTTAGCAGCCATTGAAGAATTTCCTCATATTCCTGTGTGTATGCATTTAGACCATGGTAATTCTGCCACTACTTGTCAGCGGGCCATTGCTATGGGTTTCTCTTCAGTAATGATGGATGGCTCTTTAGGGGAAGATTCCAAAACACCAACCAATTATGACTATAATGTAGAAGTTACCAAGCGTGCGGTAGAAATGGCCCATGCATGTGGTGTTTCTGTAGAAGGTGAGCTGGGTTGTTTAGGTTCTTTAGAAACAGGCGAGGCAGGTGAAGAAGATGGTGTTGGTGCAGCGGGTAAATTAACTTTAGAACAAATGTTAACAGACCCAGATGAAGCCGAAGATTTTGTAGCCAAAACCAAAGTAGATGCCTTGGCTATTGCATGTGGTACCAGCCACGGTGCCTACAAGTTTACACGCCCCCCAACAGGCGATATTTTAGCCATAGACCGTATTCGTGAAATTCATAGTAAGATTCCAAACACCCATCTGGTGATGCATGGCTCTTCTTCTGTGCCTCAGGATTGGTTAGCTGTTATTAATGAATTCGGTGGCGCTATTCCAGAGACTTATGGTGTTCCTGTAGAGCAGATCGTAGAAGGTATTAAGCACGGTGTGCGTAAAGTGAACATCGATACGGATTTACGTTTGGCCTCTACCGGCGCAGTACGTCGTTTCTTGGCCGAAAATCCAAGCGAGTTTGACCCACGAAAATTTCTTACGGTTACAATGAATGCGATGCAGACCTTGTGCCAGTCTCGTTATGAGTCCTTTGGTGCGGCGGGTAATGCCAGTAAAATTCGCCCTGTTGGCCTAGAAGCTATGGCAGATATGTATGGACTTTAGCTATTTAAACCTCAGGTAAAATCTTTATAACAGCAAGGTAAAACGAATGTTATCGATGAGCCTTGCTTTGCCTAAATAAACGGCGGCTATAATCACCAGTTCATTGTCATCAATGTTTGCAGGTTGCAAGTCGCTTTGGCGACAAATTTTGAAGTAGTCACGCTTGAAGCCAGCAGATTCGAGCTGGCATTGTGCCTGCTCTTCTAATTTTAATAGTTCAGTTTCACCCGATTCAAGGGCCACTCGGCAGGCTATTAAGCAACCATATAGTTGTGCTGCTTGCCTTAATTCCTTCTCACTTAGGTAACCATTTCGTGAGCTTAACGCTAGACCACTTTCTGCACGCGCAATAGGCGCGCCGATGATTTTTACCGGTAGGCAAAGGTCATTGGTCAGTTGTTTAATCACCAAGAACTGTTGGTAATCCTTGAGTCCAAAAATAGCCAAATCAGGCTGAACAATCCCAAATAATTTACTCACTACCGTAGCTACACCAGTGAAGTGCCCTGGTCGGCTAGCGCCACATAAAAGCTGATCCAGGTGAGGCACTTTCACCACAGTCGAACTAACGTTAGTAGTGGGGTACATTTCATCTACAGTGGGCGCGAATAACACATGGCAGCCGCGGCTCATTAGTTTTTCTTGGTCCCCCATAAACGTGCGTGGGTAACCGTTAAAATCTTCCCCAGGACCAAACTGCAGTGGGTTGACAAAAATGCTCGCAACAACTAAATCGGCTTCTTCTAAAGCTCGGTCAATGAGCTGTAAATGGCCTTCATGGAGATTGCCCATAGTAGGTACAAAAGCGATGATCTTATGATCTAGTTTGGCTTGCCAAAGGTGGTTGCGAAGCTGGTTGATGCTGTCGATGGTATACATAGTTTTGGTGTCGCAGGTTTAGCTAAAGCAATGTTCTGGCGCAGGAAAAAGGCCGGATTTTACTTCTGAAACGTAGGCTTCTAATGCTTTTAGGACGTCACCTTCTTGTTGTAAGAAGTTTTTCACAAAACGAGCAGGCTTGTTGGGTGTAATGCCTAACATGTCATAAATGACAAGGACTTGTGCATCGGTGTCTGGCCCTGCTCCAATGCCTATAACAGGCACAGAAACAGCTTGAGTAATGGCCTTTCCTAAGCTGCTTGGTACACATTCTAATAAAATCATACTGGCCCCCGCAGCTTCTAATTTTACGGCTTCATTCAGTAGGCTAGCAGCATGCTCCGGGGTTTTTCCTTGCACTCGATAGCCACCAAGTTTATTTACAGCTTGAGGCGTGAGTCCTAGGTGGGCACATACGGGGATACCTTGTTCAAAGAGTTTATGGATAGTGTCTTTGAGCCAAAGCCCACCCTCTAATTTAACGATTTGGGCCCCTGCCTGCATTAAGTCTGTAGCGTTGGTCATGGCTTGTTCGATGGTACGGTAACTCATAAATGGCATGTCGGTCATTATCAGGGCTTCGCTATTACCCGCCTCTACACAACGAGTGTGATACACCATTTGCTCCATGGTCACAGGGAGCGTGGAGTCGTGGCCTTGTAATACCATGCCTAACGAGTCACCTACCAAGATGATATCGACTCCGGCTTGATTCGCTCGCTGGGTAAAGCTGGCATCGTAGCTGGTAATGCAAGTCGCTTTTTCACCGGCTTTTTTCAGGCAAGTTAGGCTGTGCAACGTGGTTTTGGACATGGGGCATTAACTCCGAATAGTTGAGTAAGGCACGGGTAGTGAGTTAGGCGTCAATGCAGATCAAACCATCTATTGGGCATTGCTGCAAGAGTTCTTGTAACTGAGTGCCGCTAGGTAGGACCAACTCTGGACATAGCTCGAGCAACGGGCCAACAACAAAATCACGCCTACTTAATTGAGCGTGAGGCACAGTTAAACGTGGGTGTTGAATACTTTGTTCACCGAATAACAATAGGTCTAAGTCAAGGGTGCGGGGTCCCCAGTGGCGTTCACGTACACGTTGATGCTGTTGCTCTATGGTTTGCAACTCGTCCAGCAGGGACAGAGGCTCAAGCTCAGTTATAATCAAGGCCACAGCATTGACAAAATTATCTTGGTCTTGAGGGCCAACGGGCTTACTCAAGTATAGTTTAGACGCTAACAGTAATTGGCTTTGTGGCAGTTGCTTTAGGTCCTCTAAAGCCTGTTTAACGTGGCCTATGGGATTGTCGAGATTACTGCCTAAACCAATGTATGCGTTAACCATCTGCGCTCTCGTTTGGTTTTTTTGGTGCACGTTTTTTTGGTGCAGCTTTGCCTAGTTCTTTAGTCATTTGTTCGCGTCTCTCACCGCTGGCAAACTGGTACTCCGTCCACCATTCACCTAGGTTCTCTAGATCTTCACCACTAGCTTCGCGCAATAATATAAAATCATAAGCAGCCCTAAAACGCTTATTATCTACCAGTTCTGCTGCTCGATTGCCGTGGCGTCGTGGCAGTCTTAGCTGCATATCCCAAATTTCCTTCATGGGGGTGCTAAACCGTCGTGGAATGGAGGTGCGTTTAACCTGTTGTAAAATTACATCTTGCGCTGCTTGGTGCATTGCAGGAATCGGTGGCATGTTGCGAATTTGAGCCAGCCTTTGCTGGAGAGGGTGCCATAACAATGCGGCCAACAAATAGGCTGGCGTTACACTCTTTCCTTGAGCGATACGTTCGTCTGAATTGCGCAGGGCTAAAACAACAAAATCTTCAACTTGGAAGTCTTCCGTTTCGTCGTTCTCAATGGCAGCGTCAGTGGCAGGAAATAAGAACTTAAATAAATCATAATCGCGCAACAGATAATAGGTCTGTTCGCCATTGCCAGATAACAACAACTTTAATATTTCTTCAAACATACGGGCTGCTGGAATAGGTTCCAACAAGTGGCCTAAGGTATGAATTGGCTCCGCTGTGTCTGGATCGATTTCAAAGTCCAATTTAGCAGCAAAACGAATGGCTCTAAGCATACGCACGGGGTCTTCTCTGTACCGAGCTTGAGGTTCACCAATCATGCGGATACTACGTTTTTCTATGTCTTCAATGCCGCCAGCAAAGTCATGGATGGTGAAGCCATTAATGTTGTAATACATGGCGTTGATAGTGAAATCTCGACGCATGGCGTCGTCATCTACGGTGCCATAAACATTGTCACGCAATAACATACCATTTTCGGCTTGCTTGGCTTGGTTGCTATTTTCGCTGGTGTGATGGCTGGCTCTAAAGGTAGCCACTTCAATGATTTCACGGCCAAAGCGCACATGCACTAGGCGAAAGCGACGGCCAATAAGAATGGAGTTCCTAAACAGCTTATGCACTTGTTCCGGGTGTGCATCAGTAGCAATATCGAAATCTTTTGGTTGCTTGCCCAAGAGAATGTCGCGCACACCTCCGCCTACCAGAAACCCTTGGTAGCCCGCATCCTTTAGTCGATAAAGCACCTTTAGGGCATTGTCACTAATGTCGCGGCGAGAGATATCATGGTGATCGCGGGTGATGACGTTGGGACCGGTTGGCGCTGCTGCTGCCGGCTGGTCACCTTTGACCATGTTAACCAGCTTAGAAATAAAACCCATAGAAGTCGTCGACTCAGTTCGGTGGAAAATCAAAAAACAAATGTAGCGCGCATTCTACCATTGCCTTGCTAGCTAGACAAAGGCAATAGGGTCCTGCATACGCTTGGGCACGTTGTTGATATCCCATTGCGTCACTGCCCAAGCTAATTGTTCTTCAACAGGGGCTTGGCGAAAGTTGCATGGAGCGGCTTGGCCTAAGCGTTCTAGGGCCTCAGACAATAAAGCGGGTGCCTGGGTTATATCTAATGGCCTCGCTAAATGTTGTTTGCTGAGCTTTTGTCCTTGGTTGTTGGTAACGATAGGAAGGTGTCCATAAATGGGTTGTTTGTAGCTTAGGCAGGTTTGTAACCAAACTTGCCGAGGTGTTTGATGGTAAAGGTCACTGCCACGAATGATATGACTTATGTTTTGCTCAGCATCATCTACAACTACAGCCAGCTGATAGGAAAACAGTTGGTCTTTTCGTTGCACCACAAAATTGCCCACTTCATGGGCTAGATTTTGGCTTTGGGGGCCAATGATAACATCGTCTACGGTAATTATTTGGTGGGGTAGTGCAATACGTATTGCTACATCTTTTTGGGATGGCGGGTGGGTTAAACAGTGACAGGTGTAAAGAGGGTTAGTGCGAAATTGCGCGCGGCTGCAGCTGCAGGTATAAATTTGGCCATCCTGTCGAAGTAGTTCTAGGGCTTCACAGTAGGCTTGTTGGCGTTGGCTCTGAAGCATAGGTTCGCCATCCCAATGTAAGCCAAAGGTGTCTAGGCCGGAGAGAATGGCATCAATGGAACCAGGGACAGTGCGGGGTGGGTCTAAATCTTCTATGCGGACTAGCCAGCGACCTTTGTTAGCACGGGCATCTAAGTAACTTGCAACGGCAGCGACTAAAGAACCAAAATGTAAAGGGCCGCTCGGTGTTGGAGCAAAGCGGCCTACATAGCTCATGCTAAGCCTATTTACCTAGCTGCTTCTCTTTGATTTCTGCAAGGGTTTTGCAGTCAATACATAAAGTCGCAGTAGGGCGGGCTTCTAACCGACGGATACCAATTTCAACACCACAAGTGTCGCAATAACCATATTCGTCTTGCTCAATGAGCTCTAACGTGTCATTGATTTTGTTGGTTAACTTGCGTTCACGATCACGGGCCCTCAGTTCAAGAGAGAACTCTTCCTCTTGACTGGCACGGTCATTAGGGTCAGCAAAGTTAGCAGCATCTTCTTTTAGGTGGTTAACGGTGCGGTCAACCTCTTCCATTAAGTCTTGTTTCCAGGCGTGTAAGATCCCTTTAAAGTGATCTCGCTGGCCTGAATTCATGTACTCTTCACCCTTTTTTGCCTTATAAGGGGTAAAGTGTTTTAACAGTGATTCTTTTGCGTCTGACATAACTTGATTCGTTGTTGAGGGCGGTAGCGTTTAGTTTTCTTACTAAAATACACAGCCCAATTTCTATAGGTGATTTACGGCCGACAAAATAGCAGAATAATGTTGCTAAATCTAGTGAAAATGCGTCTGTGTTAGATCTATTTTCAACTTATTGTACCTGATGATGCCGCCGATTGAGAGTATTTTCAGTTATAATTCATAGACTTCACTATGTTTAGTTGCTGTTACCAAAAGCGAAGTTAAAGCACTTATTAACATTATGTATACCATAGTTCTAATCATTGGATATATCAAATGAACTTTTCATTACCATTGCAGGCCGCTACCTTACACCGACGCTATAAACGGTTTTTGGCTGATGTGGAGACAGCCGATGGAACGCCATTAACAATACATTGTCCTAACACGGGCTCTATGAAGAACTGTGCTGCAGCTAATAGTCGAATTTGGTTCTGGGATTCAGCAAACGAAAAGCGTAAATATCCATGTACGTGGGAACTAGTAGAGATAGAACAGCGTTTCTTGGCTTGTATTAATACCCAGCGAGCTAATGGGTTGGTTGTAGAGGCCATAAATAATGCCACAATTACTCAATTACAGGGCTATGGAAAGCTGCAAACTGAGGTAAAATATGGTCTGGAAAACAGTCGTATAGATATTTTTTTAAGCCAACATAAACATCTGCAAGATTGTTATGTAGAGGTGAAAAATGTCACTCTTATGACAGCTCAAGGACAAGGACTGTTTCCTGATGCTATTACAGAACGGGGGCGCAAGCACCTACGAGAATTAGCGCACATGGTGACTCAGGGGCAGCGAGCCGTATTGGTGTATTGTGTTGCTCATACGGGAATAACCCAGGTATCCCCAGCATGGGATGTAGACCCAGCCTATGCTGAGACTTTGGTTTGGGCTATTGAGCAAGGTGTGGAAGTGATGGCTTATGGAGCAGCGATTAGCTTAACTGAAATGAGTTTGGTACGTGTTGTTCCGCTAAACATGATGCCTAAAGCTTAAGTTTTGGGAATAGTGCAGTAGATTTTATCATCACGTTCTTCTACGCTTAGGCTGGTGAGAGATTTTTGATTACATGGCCCGCTAATACAAAGACCATCATCAATAGTAAACAAGGCCCCATGAGTGGCGCACTGGATAAACTGCTTATCGTAGTCTAAGAATTGGTTGGGCAGCCATTCCAACGGGACTTTTTGATGAGGGCAGCGATTGCGATAGGCCATGACTTTGCCTTGATGGCGTACAATAAACAGATTTGTGTCGTGAATTATAAACCCTTTGCTTTGGCCTTCCCCAAGCTCGTGACTGCGTATAAGCAGCGTGGGTTGTTGAGTGGGAGGCATAAGTTTGATCAACATAAGGAATAAATAGATGTGTAGCATAACAGAATTGGGGCCGTGTATTGACGAAGCGACGCATGAGAAATAAAGCCAGCCCAAAAAATTCTGGAGGTTGGATATCGTGGTTGTGGCTGTTCAAGTTTGCCACTGTGTTGTTGGTGGTGGGTACCGTGGCACTAGTGTACCTTGATGCGCAAATTAGACACCGATTTGAAGGCCATCGCTGGTCTTTGCCAGCTAAAGTGTACGCGCGTCCACTCGAACTTTTCACCGGCCAACAGCTGGCCACAGGACAGCTAGACTATGAGCTCACCCAGTTAGGTTATCGTTGGGTAAACCATGCAAAAGCACCAGGGCAAGTACAAAAAACAAACCAAGGTATAGTTATTTTTAGTCGCGGGTTTCGTTTCGCTGATGGTGATCAAAAAGGCCATGTGGTAGAGGTGAGCCTAAAACGAAATAAAATCACTGGGTTGCGTCAAACCTCTGGTGCAAGTATAGCGTTGTTAAGACTTGAACCACAGCTAGTGGGTGGCATTTATCCAGCACATAATGAAGACCGAGAGCTAATTCAGTTGAATGATTTACCTAATGGTTTTATCGAAACCTTGTTGGCGGTGGAAGATCGCCATTATTATTCCCATTATGGGGTCTCTCCTTGGGGTATTGCGCGAGCAATGTGGGCCAACGTTAAGGCGGGTGCCGTGGTGCAAGGTGGCAGTACCTTAACTCAGCAGTTAGTTAAGAATTTTTACCTTACAGACCGACAGACCTTATGGCGTAAACTCATTGAAGCGCCGATGGCACTATTGTTAAATATCCATTACAGTAAAGATGAGGTGTTAGAAGTTTACCTCAATGAAGTCTTTGTCGGGCAAGCTGGTAAACGAGCAATTCATGGATTTGGCCTCGCTAGCCGTTTTTATTTTGGTCAGCCTTTGAGTGAATTGAAATTGCACCAGGTTGCGCTCTTGGTAGGCTTGGTTAAAGGTCCTTCTTATTACAATCCCCAGAGACACCCAGAGAGAGCTATTAAAAGGCGCAACTTGGTGTTGTCTATTTTGGCTCAACAGGGCTTAATTTCAGAGGCCCAAAAAATGAACTATCAGGGTCTGCCGTTAGACCTGACTGAGGCCAGTCAGGTGAGCCGCTATCCGGCCTATATGGATGTAGTAAGGCAGCAGTTACAACAACACTATCAGGCATCAGCCTTATCTAATCATGGGTTACGTATTTTTACTAGTTTAGATCCATGGGTGCAACATCAAGCTGACACAGCTATGGTTGAGCAAGTGAACAAGCTTAAGCAGCGCCATGGCAATATAGAAGGCTTGCAAGGTGCTGCAGTTGTCAGCCATAGAGGTAGTGGCGAATTGCTAGCCCTTGTGGGCGATCATAACGGTGGTTATGCGGGCCATAACTGGGCCTTGGACCGAAGCCGTCAAGTAGGTTCTCTATTAAAGCCTGTAGTGCACCTTGCTGCTTTAGAAACTGGTCAATATAGCCTTGTTACTAGCATTGATGATGCCCCAATCGCGCTACCTCAAGCCGATGGGAGCTTGTGGCAACCGCAAAATTACGACCACAAGTCCCACGGCAAGGTGCCTATGTATGAGACCTTGGTAAAGTCTTATAATCAGGCTAATGTACGTTTAGGTTTGCAGGTGGGCGTGGATAAGGTGTTGCAGCAGTTGAGGCGAATGGGTGTAGAGCAGTCTATTCCTGCCTATCCTTCAGTATTATTGGGTGCTGTTGAAATGTCGCCTTTGCAAGTGAATCAAGTGTATCAGACCATCGCCAGTAATGGTTTTTATAGCCCCTTGAGCCTAGTTCGCCAAGTGACAGAGGCTAATGGCCGGCTACTAAGCCACTTTCCATTTGCGGTTCGGCAGTCAGCCAGCAATGATTCAATTTATTTACTACAACATGAAATGCGTATGGTGGCACGGGAAGGGACGGCCAGAGGAGTTTATCGTTTCCTACCCAAGCAACAAAAAGTGGCTGCGAAAACGGGCACCACCAATGACCAGAGAGACAGCTGGTTTGCAGGTTTTAGTGGCCGACATGTTGCGACCGTCTGGCTTGGTAGGGAAGATGCCAAACCTACACCGTTAACGGGTGCAGGGGGAGCACTAAATGTTTGGGGGCAGATGATGCAACATTTGGCGTATACAGACCATGAAGACATCAAACCCCAATCGATAGACTATTATTATCTCAATATAACAACAGGCAAGGCCATGCCTGACAACTGCCCTAACGGTGTTTGGTTGCCCATGCTTAAAACTCTAGCACCCCCCATTAATACAACCTGTGGATATTAGTTAGTAATGTATAACAACGAAATCACACCTTTTAAACACTTATTACTTATATGCTTAGTGATTTTTTTGGGGGGCTGCGCAGCTCCTGGGTATGGCCCTATTGTAGAAGATTTGAGTGTGCAGGCAAGGCCTTCTGAACGAATGCCTTCTTCATCTACTAATGCGCCTACTGATACCTTAGTAACATCTCAGGCACCTACCCTTGTAGTCACAGCAAAGCCTAAACCTTACGTAGCGCCTAAAGCAGACGTTACTATTACAGCGCAGCCAATATCAAACCAAGTTGCGACGGGATCAGTGGTGCAAGAAATCATACTGCCGGTTGTGCAAGAATCGCCGTTACCTCCATCAAATCAAGCCGTGGTGGAGCAGTTGTTGGCCGAAGCTGATCAGCTAAAAGCTCAGGGTAAGGTGACTCAGGCAGTTATTCAGCTTCAAAGAGCTCAGCGAATCGCTCCGCGGGAACCTAAGGTTTACGCGCGTTTAGCAGCCTTGCAGCTATCCTTAGGTGAAGCATCACGTGCTGAACAGTTAGCACTTAAAGGTTTGACATTGGTGCCTAATAAAAATAGCTACCAGTATTATTTTTGGAAGTTGATTGGCGCCAGCCGAAGTCATTTAGGAGATACTAAAGGCGAAGCCAAGGCCATAGCTGAAGCAAAAAAATATAAATAGCCACCAAAGGCCAGTAGGCTTAAGCCATTCCATAGCAAAGCAAAACTAGTATTAAATGACCATAGGCTAGCTAGCATCAGTCCAAGGTAAAAGCCTAACATAATGTAGAGTTTGTTAATGGCTTGGCCTTTGGGTATAGCGCTTTTGGTGATCCTAAAGATAGCGAAAAGCACAGCTAATGTGCAGGCCATGAGGATGAACTTACCGTAATTATTGCCGGCCTCTGCACGTCGCATAAGTTCAAACATGGCTGCCAAAGCGAGAAAAATACGTCCCCAGGTAGCTCGCTTCCACTGCCAGCCAATGGCTAAATCTAACAACACCAATGCCATCATAGGAACACCTACGTACAAACTGAGATTGACGCCAAGGATAGCCATCTCAGGCTCAATAAATAGGCTAAAAACAGGTGCATTGGTGATGCACGCATAAGCACCTAAGCAAAGGCACAGCGCAGCTGTTTTGTGTGTGTCGTGCAGGCCCTTAAAGCGCCACAACAATACCCCAAAGGCAATAAGGCTGGCCGACAGTAGTAGGTAAATGAAGCTCAACATAGGCTAAAGCTGAGCAAAAGCTCGTTCGGCTGCAGCTAGTGTATGCACTAGTTCTTTTTCGCCATGTGCATTAGAAACAAACCCAGCTTCAAAAGCTGAGGGTGCTAAGTACACACCTTGCGCCAACATTAAGTGAAAGAAACGGCTAAATTTTTCTGCATCGCAGGCCATGGTTTCTGCAAAGCAGGTGACCTGGGTTTGGTCAGTAAAGAACAAACCAAACATACCCCCTACTTGGTTGGTGTGGAAGGCTACGTTAGCTGCAATGGCTCGCTCTTTTAGGCCTGCCATTAGTCGACTGGTGTAGTCTGTAAGTTGCTCATAAAAACCGGGCTGGCTAACCTCATCCAACATAACTAAGCCAGCACTCATTGCCACGGGGTTGCCTGACAGTGTGCCTGCTTGATACACAGGGCCTAAGGGAGCAAGAGAGTGCATAACTTTACTGCGCCCTCCAAAAGCCGCCACGGGCATGCCTCCTCCAATCACCTTACCTAAGGTGGTTAAGTCGGGTGCGATATCATAGCGCCCTTGAGCACATTGAGGACCAACGCGGAAACCTGTCATCACTTCATCAAAGATTAATAGTGCGCCACTGGCATCACAAACCTCGCGTAAGCACTGCAAAAAACCATCTTGTGGGGCGATACAGTTCATATTGCCTGCCACCGGTTCCACAATAATACAGGCTATTTTTTGGCCCATGGTGGCGAAGGTTTGTTTAACACTGTCGCTGTCGTTATAGCTGAGGGTAACCGTGTGTTCAGCAATGCTGTCTGGAACGCCAGGAGAACTAGGAACACCAAGAGTAAGCGCGCCAGAGCCTGCTTTAACCAGCAGTGAGTCTGAGTGGCCGTGGTAGCAACCTTCAAATTTAACGATCTTATCGCGGCCAGTGTGGCCGCGAGCGAGTCGGATTGCGCTCATGGTAGCTTCTGTGCCCGAACTTACCATGCGCACCATATCCATGTGTGGCAGCAGGCTGCATAATTTATCGGCCATAGCTGTCTCTACGCGTGTGGGTGCACCAAAACCTAAGCCATTTTCAATGCTCTTAGCTACTGCGGCCAATACCTTAGGATGTGCATGCCCCAAAATCATTGGGCCCCAAGATCCAACATAATCTACGTACTGACGATCGTCTTCATCGGTTAGCCAAGCACCAGATCCGTGTTTAAAAAACAGCGGATGACCACCTACGCCCTTGAATGCACGCACTGGAGAATTTACACCGCCTGGGATATGTTGTTGGGCCGCTTCAAATAGTTGGGCAGAAATAGGTGTTTGGGTGGATGACATAGAGCGATCTCAACAAAGGACAAAGTTAAGCGGCTATTATCTCCTGAAAACACCTTCTCTGCTAATCCTTTTGAGTGTATTTTAGGATTTCTTCTGCTGGCAGAACTCCTATAATACTGCCATCAACATCGGTGATGAGCAGTTGCTCGTATTCACGCTTTTTACACAAATCCCAAGCCTCCTTAAGGGTGGCCCGCGATGAACAAAAACCAAAGGCTGGGATTGGGGATCCTGCCGCTTCAATCAGGCCAATTGCAGAATCCTCATCGATTGTGATCTGGCTTTGATATAATACATGCTCGACTTCTTCATCGTCGCTATTAATGACTAACCAATTAATGCCTCGATCTAAGGCTGATAGATAACCAGTAATATCATCATCATGATGATGACTTACGTCATAATGCATTAAGCTGGTGACGCCTTGATGATTTAACGCCTGTGTGATTGGATTAGCTTGGTAATCTAAACCTTGTTTGCGCAATACTTCAACAAACACAGAGTCTTGTTTGAAAAAATAACTACAGCTGACGTTTGCGATAACAATGGTGGCCATGCCTGGCAGAATAATGCCAGGATTGTGGGTTAATTCCATGAGCCCAATCAGGGCGGCTAAGGGCGCTTGTAATACCGCACTCATCATTGCACCCATGCCTAGCATAGCGTAGAAGCCAGCATCTGATGTGGGCCCGTCTAGCACATAGCTACTAATATGACCTAGGGCGGAGCCTGCACACGCTCCCATAAGAAGGGTGGGGCCAATTAAGCCGATAGGCATGCCTAAGCCTACACTAATAGCGGTAGCAAACAATTTAGCCAGCGCCAAAGCTACCAGTAAACCTAACGCATATTGCCCCTCAATAGCCATCAGAATACTATCAGTGCCCATGCCCATTACCTGAGGTACAAAGTAGGCAAGAGAGCCAGTAAAGGTGCCTGCTATCAACATACGAGCAAGGACTGGCTGAGCTGCAAAGTTTTGAATGCTGGTGACTGTTTTGGTGAACAGAGCAGCTATCGCACCAAGTACCACCCCGTAAACCAGAATAAGTGGCATCTCATTCATATTAGCCATACTAATATCGGGTGCCATAAAGGCCATTTCTGCGCCATACAGGTTGTTATGTAATAGGGTTGCGGTAACTGCTGCGATGATGACTGGTGTAAAACCCATAATGCTGTATTCCAGCATTACCACTTCCATGGCAAAAATAACGCCCGCCATTGGGGTATTAAACGAGGCGGCTATAGCACCTGCAGTACCACAACCCACCATAAGGCGTACGCTGTTGTGGGGTAGATGGAAGAAGCTACCTATTTGTGAGCTCACGGCAGAACCTAGGTGAACTGCTGGGCCTTCTCGTCCAGCAGACTGGCCTGTCAAAATGGCTATGGCACCCCCAAAAAATTGTACAATGGTGTTTTTAAATGGCATTTTTCCTTGGTGATAAGCCATGCGAGCCATGACATGCGCCACACCTGTTTTGCGCTCATCGGGCGCAAACAGCATGAGCCACAGCCCAAGTAGCAGACCGCCAATAACAGGCAGGAAGAAATACCAAATAGGGTCTAAGTTCTCAAAACTTTCGGCCGTGCCGCCTGGGAGCCAATGTTCAAGGGGGATTTCAAATAAACTGCGAAACGCAACAATTACTAAGGCCGCGGCTACGCCGCTTACAAAACCAAGAAAGCAAATTTGTGGTAGGGCATCGTCATAGGCTAGGCGCCGCCGAAAATGGCTAGCCCCGAAGTGCATTGGGTTTAGGCGCTCAGCCAGTTTTTGTTTTAGATTGACCATAGGTAATTACTCGTTAATACATTATATTATGTTTTTATAAATACGAGCGACGATGTATGCAGTTTACCTTACATTCATCATGCTGACTAATTGCAACATAGTCATTATTATCTTGCCCCCCCTTTAGCTTTGCTGTTGGGTCTATTATCATGGCCTTAGTAGAGTCTTTTATGGAAAGGGAATAAGTGTGAAAAAAGTAGCCATTGTTGGTGGTACTGGGTATACGGGAGTTGAGCTGTTGCGTCTTTTGGCGCGCCATCCTCACGTTGAGGTATGTGCTATTACGTCTCGTTCAGAGGCCGGTAAATCGGTGGCTGATATATACCCCAGTTTAAGAGGTGAGTACCATCTTGCTTTTACTGAGCCAACAACAGCAACCTTGGCTCAAGCTGATCTAGTGTTCTTTGCTACGCCTAATGGTGTAGCGATGAAGCAAGTGCCTGATTTGCTGGCTTCGGGGACTAAAGTCATTGATTTGGCAGCCGATTTTCGTATTCAAGATATCGATGTTTGGTCTCACTGGTACGGTATGGAACATGCGTGCTCTGAATTGGTGATGCAGGCGATCTACGGTTTGCCGGAGGTCAATAAAAGTGTGATCAAGAGCGCTAGTTTAGTGGCCAACCCCGGTTGTTACCCAACGGCTGTGCAGTTAGGGTTGTTGCCTTTGATTGAGCAAGGCTTGATTGATACGCAGTACCTCGTCGCCGACTGTAAGTCGGGTGTCAGTGGTGCTGGGCGTGGTGCAGCCGTGGGTAGTTTGTTGTGTGAAGCAGGCGATAGCTTTAAAGCTTATGGGGTGGCGGGACACAGACACCTTCCAGAAATAAAAGAACGCCTATCAATAGCAAGCGGGGGACCAGTAGGGTTGACCTTTGTACCCCATTTAGCGCCTATGATCCGTGGTATTCATGCCACCTTGTATGCGCGCTTGATCAGCGGCCAACAATCGCTAGAATCCATTCAGGCAAAGTTTGAATCGCGATATATTGATCACCCTTTTGTGGATGTTATGCCACTGGGAAGTCACCCAGAAACTCGTAGCGTGCGGGGTTCAAATATCTGTCGTATTGCCTTGCATCAACCTCAAGGAAAGGATACCTTGGTAATATTGTCGGCTATTGATAACTTGGTTAAAGGTGCCGCAGGACAAGCCATTCATAATATGAACTTGATGCTTGGGCTAGAAGAAACTGCAGGTTTAGATATTGTGCCTCTTGCACCTTAGTTGTGGGCCTAGTTAAGGCGCAGATAGCCGGTGCTAATACTTGACTAAATTACTAGGTTAAGCGCATAATTCCTGCCCTGAAAATGTCGAAGAGAGCGTTATGCCCCACACTGACGAACACGATTATTCCGATGCTACGCCACCAGCGATGGGTTTTACCGACTCTGCAGCAAAGAAAGTAACTCACCTCATGGAAGATGAGGATAACCAGGATTTATGTTTGCGTGTGTATGTCACTGGTGGCGGCTGCTCTGGGTTTTCCTACGGCTTTACCTTTGATGATAAAGTGGCAGAAGATGATACTCAGATTGAAAACGGTGAGGTAACTATGGTGGTGGATGCCATGTCGATTCAGTACCTCATGGGAGCCACGGTAGATTACAAAGAAAGTTTACAAGGATCGCAATTTTCTGTCACCAACCCCAACGCAACCACAACCTGTGGCTGTGGTTCAAGTTTCTCCATATAGGTTTGCTAATTAGACGCCAACGGACTGCCTAGCTGGTATGACTGAAGCTGAGCCAAAATGGCATTGGCCATAGGTTTAAATTCTTTCATCTGCTTTTTGTTAAGTGGTTTTACGTTAGGAAACTTCACTTTTAGTGGGTTCTTGTGTACGCCGTTTGCGCGAAATTCATAGTGTAAATGTGGGCCGGTGACTAGGCCAGAAGAACCAATATAACCAATAATTTGCCCTTGTTTCACGCGACTGCCTTTTTTTACTTTGCTGTTGTATTTTGACATGTGTGCATACAGCGTGGTGTAAATACCAGCATGTTGTAAGATAATAGTGCGCCCATAGCCACCTTTGGTGCCGCGCCAGATCACTTTGCCATCGCCAGATGCTTTGATTGGGGTGCCTGTGGCTGCAGCGTAGTCTACACCTCGGTGAGGGCGGATGGTTTTAAGAACAGGGTGCTTGCGGTTTGGATTATACTTTGAGCTAATGCGAAAGAAGTCTACAGGGCTGCGCAAAAACGCCTTGCGCATGCTGTAGCCTTTTGGGGAGTAGTAATTACCGTCACTGTGGCGGATGGCATTAAATACTTGACCCCGATTGGTGAATTGCGCTGTTAAGATATGGCCTTCACCGATGAACTGGTCATCTAGATATTTCTCCTCATAGATGAGTGCAAATTGGTCTTGTACTCGAATATCCAAAGCGAAGTCGATATCCCAGCCAAATATATTGGTCAGTTCCATGAGTTTCTTCTGACTTAGGCCTGCACGTTGACCGTCTAAAAACAATGAGTTGCTGATAGCTCCTTGTATAAAAAGAGTTTCGATGTCAGGTTGGCGAGTAATCGTTTCAACCTTGTAGGGGCCTTGTTCTTGGCGGGTGATAATAATCTGCTGCAAAGGGCTTTTGATGAGGCGAACTTTTTGCAACTGCCCGGCATTAATTACAAAGTCTAAAGTGTCTCCGGGGAACAGGGTGCGCAATGAGTTAGACTTTTTGGTGGCTTGGGTTACTCGGTATACATCTCGCGCCGATAATCCGACGCGTTGGAATAGGGTGCTGAGGCTATCGCCAGACTTAACCGTAACAGAGGACCAGTTTTCAACCTTAGCTTTGGTCTTTGGTTGCACTGGGGTTTGAGAGCTTTCAACGGGCAGTTTTAGGCTTAAGTCGAGGGTTTGACTGGTGTTTGCGCTGATAGGCTCATCGTAGTCGGACCAAAGGACAATAATTCGCATCACTAACAAAAGAAAAATTAGAATTAGCAAATATGGTTTTGGGAAGTGCTGGAAAAGTTTGGAAAGGACTATCATAAGGTGTGGATATAAGAAATTTGAACAAGGAAATAGCGTAAGTGGCGTATGATAACACGCCTGAGTGGCAAAAATAGTCCGTTTTACGCCAAATTACACTACTTGAGGCGCGCGGGAGCGCTTTTCTATTACCCCTAAATCGAGCTAGAATATGCGCTTTTCCAGTCCGCACCATTGGCTGGCTCAAACGCCTTAAATAACTGTACAAATAAGCGACTTACTATGACTGCTGTAGATACTAACTTACTCGCCGATTTACAAATGCGCGGATTGGTTAATCAAATGACCTCCCCCGAAGAGCTTACAAAGCATTTGCAAAAGCCTCGCGTGCTGTACTGTGGGTTTGATCCAACAGCCGATAGTTTGCATATTGGTAGTTTGGTTCCCTTGTTGGTATTGCGCCGTTTCCAGCAAGCAGGCCACAAACCACTGGCTTTGGTGGGTGGTGCTACGGGTATGATTGGCGACCCAAGCTTTAAGGCTCAAGAACGCAAGCTCAATACCACTGACATCATCAGTCAGTGGGTAGATCGCCTTAAGGCGCAAGTGTCTGCTTTTATCGAATTTAATGATCAAGGTAATAGTGCAGAGGTTGTGAATAACTACGATTGGACCAAAAATGTAGACATCCTAACGTTTTTGCGAGATGTGGGTAAGCATTTTTCGGTGAGTGCGATGATTCAAAAAGAATCGGTAAAGCAGCGTTTAGAGCGTGACGGTGAGGGTATTTCGTTTACCGAATTTGCCTATATCATTCTGCAGTCGTTCGATTTCTCGGAGCTCTACAAGCAATACAATTGTAGTCTACAAATAGGTGGTAGTGACCAGTGGGGCAACATAACAGGTGGAATTGATTTAACTCGTCGCCAGCATCGTGCTCAGGTATTTGGTTTAACTCTGCCCTTAGTTACAAAATCTGATGGCACAAAGTTTGGTAAAACCGAAAGTGGCACTATTTGGTTAGATGCAAAGAAAACGTCGCAGTATGCCTTTTATCAGTTCTGGATTAATACAGCTGATGCAGACGTCTATAAATTCTTACGTTTCTTTACCTTCTTAACTGAAGTTCAGATGCTTGCCATTGAGGAGCAAGATAAGGTAGCAGAGGGTAAGCCTCAAGCTCAAAGTATTTTGGCTACTGAAGTGACACGCTTGGTCCATGGAGAGGAAGGCTTGCAAGCCGCCATAAGAATCAGCCAATCACTTTTTTCTGGACAGCTTGAGCAATTGACTAGCGAAGACTTGCAGCAGCTTTATTTAGACGGCATGCCAGCTTCGAAGACAAGCGAGAAAGGCATGACGTTGGTTCAGATATTGGTTGATTCTGGTTTGGCTAAGTCTAATAAGATGGCACGAGAGTTTATTGGTAATAATGCTGTTAGCGTGAATGGTGACAAGGTGAGTAATGTTGAAGCGGTTTTAACGTCTTCTTCAGGCTTGCACGGGCGGTATCACGTGATAAAGCGTGGAAAGAAGTTGTTCCACTTGTTGCACTGGGCAGAGTAAATCATTAACCCCCTAAGTGGTTGGTTTTCGAACAATTATTACTGAGATTGATTTCGGATTAATAAATTGCGTATTAATTAAGTTTTTTTGAAAAAGCGTGTTGACAAATAAGCTCAGATCTATAGAATACGCCACCTCGGTTGAGCGCACGGCCTCACGGCAAGTGACTTAATCGACCGCTCTTTAACAATTTAATCAAGTAATTCGTGTGGGCGTTTGTTGGATTGGCAATAAGACCTAAACTTTGTTTAG
>CAJIZL010000005.1 GCA_905182035.1 Oceanospirillaceae bacterium ASP10-02a
TTGTAAATTTGTTGGAATAATATTTTAAAATCATCAACGCTTGTGATATGTCCAAAGTTAGACTTTGTTTTAATGTCTGGTATGGGTATGAGTTCAGTTAACCCACTAGCAGGGTTGGCTTCAATGTCACCCAGTATGAACGCTTCGTTGAATACCTTACGCAGTATGCCTGCCATGCGGAAGGCAGTTTCCCTTGCGCCCCTGTTAGTCATCTTTTCGATAATTTTAAACAGATCTCTAGTTGTATAGTTTGTAAGACATTTACTATCCGTATAAGGGTATAGGTTTTTCTCAATTCGTTGGACTAGATCTTTCCTGGTAGATTCAGCTAGGTTCTGTTTGCTGAGCCATGCTTTGCAGCGAGTGCTAAACAGGATGCTGCTGCCGGCTCCTTGGTTCTTTATGGTTGTAGGGTTGGCCCCAGTCTTTACTAGCCTCCTAGCGGCTGTATGTGCATCTCTAGCTTCTGCCAGGGATGTCTCAGGGTATGTGCCTATTGTATGGGTCAGGCGCTTGCCACCCAGCCTGTAATCGTATTTCCATGCCTTGGATCCAGTGGGCCGTACAATCAGAGATAACCCACCTTGATCGCTTAACCTGTATTGCTTGTCTTTGGGCTTTGCATTCTTGATTTGAGTGTTTGTAAGGGCCATTTGATGCCACTCCTTAATATAACGAGACCGTCATCGAGACCGTCAAAAGCAGTGGATAGTATAATACACAAATCACAGTAAATACATTAAACTGTTATAAAACAAGGGTATGTAGATGTGTAGTGGACAGTATAATACACATAATACATATGAATGGCGTTTCTCGGGCGCGCCATTTTAGAGTGGTATCTTGGGTTCACATGGACTCCAGATGAGGGCTTAAACCTTCTCTTTAACAAAGGCTTACTGAAAAGTAGGCCTTTTTTATTGCCTAAAATTTAGCACGTACCTGTTGTTCATCTCAGGGCTGAGCCAAGAATCGAGCCAAGAAATTAGAGAATCGGACAAACATATAAACCGCAACTTATATAACTAAGAGCTTTGTTAACTCTCAGTCGTCACTACCTATAGTGGCTTTCCAGTCACCTAGGAAGGTAGCAAGGAAAAACACCTTCCACCCCGGACGATTTAAGGGGCCTCACACATACCCACCGACGGGGTAGCGGCCCTGTGTACGTATAGATATAGAGGAACAGATTTTTATGCCTAATTATTCCCAGAGAACCTCTAGAACCTCTAGATACCAACACCAGCAGATGTATACTGCTTAATAAGAGTTATCGTTAACATAAGGAGTACGTTATGAGCATAAGTAAAGCAATGAAGAAGGCCGAGGACGACAAGGATGTTGAAGCGATGATGTCGTTCTACCACGAAGATTTTGAGTTTGTTAGCCACAAATTTGGCTCTAGCCTAACAAAGCCTGAATTCAAGGCGATGTGTATAAAAATGTTTGCTCACGCCAGCTTTGATAGACTTATGCACCGCGTCATCTATGAAAATGACGAAATTCTAGTGGTACACTTTGTAATGAGATTTCCTGATGGAACACGGGAGTCTGTGATGGCCGTTAATATGCTAGAGAATGGACAGGTGATCCGACAGGAGACTGGTGCTACGCCGATGAAGTAATAGAAGCATCTACAACCAAATGTATACTGTCTGGTAAGCACTGTCGTTAACGCGAGGATATATAGACGCGTATGAATAAATTATTAGTAACCTTAGCTTTCTTAATGCTCTTCAGTAATGGAGTTGCAGTTGCTGCATCGGAGATAGATTGGGATGAGATTAAAGATATTAAAACAACTGAGCCTACTCAATGTTATGAGGGGGCTATGATAATATTCGAAGGTTTGGGTCTTGGGAATGGTCAAATGGGCATGGCTTTAAGATTATGCGGTGGGGCAGAAGATGCCACGATGGTAATCGGCTGTCTTTTGAAATCGATTGCGTCTGCTGAAGAGGGTGGTCTGGGGGTTCCTTTAGGACTAGCTATAAAATTCTGTAAACAAAACGGGTAGGCTTTCTAAAAAGATTGACCTACGAAGTTCCAGAGAACCTCGCGGCCAAATAAGTCTTGTTAGTTATTGCTAAGCCTTCCATTTAGGGCTGACACGTATTAATGCAAGTTTCCTACGCTTTGCCCATTGAGTAAGCATAAAGTGAGTAAATACAAGAAAGAATCCAGCGACACAAGCTATAGTGGTAATCATAAGAACTCCAATGTTAGCACAGAGATATGCGTTAGATTGACCTAAAGGGTTCTGAAGAACCCCCTTGGCCAAAGAAGAGTAGCGCTTAAAGGCTAGGCTTCGAGTACATCCTATCAGATATTATTTTACCAAACAGTAAAGCTTACATAGATTTACTTTATCTGGATAGGTAATCCATGATGACCATTACGTAGAGCTAACCTAAAGACTACATAAAACAGGCGGTTACATCTAGTTGTCTAGTTGTCGCCAACTCTTTTATAAACACTTGGTAAACTTTGCTCAAGAATGGAGTTAATAGTTTGGAGACCGTATTGTCACTGAGGTTACTCTCTACCAAATCATACTGAACTGTTCAATCTTTGTTAGATTGGCTAGGCGTTCTAGAGTCTTGTCAGAGACAATGTGAAAAAGAAGCATTAAGCTTTCAAATGTTTCCAAATGCTAAGGACAGGAACGAGCCAAGAAACGACCCCAGTTTGGCTCAATACAGAGTTGGCTAGTGAGCCACCTCACGGGAAACCCAGTGACAACGGGGTATACGACATTTAGATAACGACCAGATACTCGTGAAGGGAGGTTATTCGGTAGAAAATATCGGTGTCAATGATTACATTCGATAGGGGTATCAATTTCAAGGTTCTTAAAACCACTTTAGCCTTTTTGATCTACTAATACAGATGTTTTACTAGCTTTAAACATCGCTCTAGCGCATGCTTTTGCATTATTTTGTATTAAAGGCCACCCGTGAGGATTTGTTATGAAACTGTTTAGAGCAATTAAGAAAGCCAATGAAGAAAGAGATATTGAGACGTTAATGTCGTTGTATCATGATGATTTTGAGTTTGTTCGCCATCAGTCGGGCACCACTCTAAAAAAGTCAGAATACAGGGTGCTTATTTCAGGTATGTTTGCTGAGACCAGCTATAAAGAAATTATGCACCGATGCATTTATGAAAATGATGATATTCTGGTGGAACACTCAGTAATGAGGTTTCAGGATGGATCGCGGGAGTCTTTGATTAGCGTTAAGATGCTAGAAAATGGACAGGTGATACGTACCGAAACTGGCGCTTCTTTAATGAAGTGATTGCCTCTCGCCTTTAACACTACTAACAAGAGTCCATTATTACACATGTACTTCTTAGTCTAGTGCGCCTAGATCTAAACTAACCTAATCAGTGGGCCTAGGGCTTATTGGCTAAGAAGTGTGCCTTGGGTGTAATACCAGCGATCGTCCTGCCATAAAAAATCACTATTTTCATGCAATCGGTAGGCTTGGCCGTGGATTTTATAACGCGCTATAAATTCTACTTGCCCCTGAGAATCTCCTTGGTTTCCATCATGGGTGGCAACAATTTTAAGCCCCAGCCATTGTTGTTGGGCTTCAAACTCTATGCTTTCAGGACGTGTGCTAGGGTGCCAAGTCTGTAGCAAGTAGTTCAGGTTATGCAGGTAAAAGGCTGTATAACGTGAACGCATTAACGCCACTGCCGTTTTAGCGGGGTGATTGCCGCTGAGCGCTGGATAACAACATACTTCAAAGTTCACACCAGAATTACAATAACAGTTGGTAGGTTGTGATTCGGTAGATCTCACCTACTTTTTGTTCATAGCAAGGTTTCAATGTCACGGGTAAGGGACCGAGACGTTGGTGATGTCCATGGGTTATATCGCTCAACCACCACACCGTTTCGATCAACTAAATATTTACTAAAGTTCCAGCTCGGTTTACCTTTTTGCTGTATCAGGTGCTGGAATATAGGGTGTGCATTATCACCCTTGACTTCGATGGTTTGGCTCATCAAAAAGGTAACACCAAAATTAAACAGGCAGATTTTAGCGGCCTCTTCTTCGTTTATAGCTGCTTGATTAAAGGCGTTGCTTGGGAAGCCAATAATGACCAGATCTTGGTCTTTGTACTCCTGATGTAATTCTTCTAAATCTCCAAATTGATTAGTAAAACCACAGTGGCTTGCCGTATTAACGAGCAACAGCGGTTTACCAGCTGTTGCGGCACATAAATCTAACGGTATGCCTGAATGGAGTTGCTTAAGGTCGTGTTTGAGCCATGGCGCACATGATGCCAAGGCAGACTGTGAGGCAGATAGGCCGATGAACAGGCCAAATAAAACATGTATAACGTAAGGTGTAGGCATAATAAAAAAACTATCCAAGGTTGGTATATACCAATATACATAATCGTGATGATAAAGGCTTTGTTTTGGAACAATAAAACTTGATATGCTCAAACTAGCGATTTGATTTTACAGCAATGGACGAGTTAGATGAATTCATAATCCTTGTCTAAAGCAGTTCTATTATAAGATTTTGTACATATTTCCGTGGGTATCGAACACGTGGATGATATCATTGCTGATACTTAACAAACACTAGAAAAGAGATAAACTGCTGTGTCCACTCCAATAGCCACTTCAATACCTGCGCCAACATCCATGCCAGATGGAAACCCATCCTTACGCACCATTGCTATGCCTGCCGACGCTAACCCAGATGGAGATATTTTTGGCGGCTGGATTATGTCTCAAATGGACATCTCCAGTGGTGTATTTGCAGCCCACGTGGCCAAAGGCCGAGTGGTCACCGTGGCAGTGGATGCCATGACGTTTCATAAACCGGTGTATGTGGGTGACGATGTGAGCTGTTACTGCAGCGCCGCTAAGCGTGGTAATACCTCCATTACGGTCCACGTGGAAGCGTGGGTTAGACGCCATCATAGTGACACGGTAGACAAGGTCACAGAAGGAATGTTTACCTTTGTGGCGGTGGACAGCGACGGCAAACCAAAGCCATTACCTAGTGTGTAATGACTACTTTGCCTTTGGCTCTGCCCTTGGATAGGTATTCGAAGGCGTCAATGCTTTCGGTAAATGGATAGCTGCGGTCGATCACTGCTTTTATTTTTTCCTGTAGATACAAATTAGCTAACTCAGCGAGTTGAACACCATCAGAATTCATGAGGATCATGCGATATGTGGCGTTCTTTTTTACTGCAGCTTGGGTGATTTTTCTGGCCTTAAGGCTTAGTATTTTGCGGATGATAAAATTTAACCCAAGCTTTTTGGCCAGGATGTCGTCTACTTCTCCGTTTACAGACACTACCCGCCCGCCGTTTTTTATCACTTTAAAAGCATCAAGTGTGTAGACACCACCTAACGTATCAAACACCACATCAAAATCACTTACTTGCTCTAAATAGTCTTCTTTTTTGTAATCAATCACCTGATCAGCGCCAAGCTTTTTAACGAGATCTACATTGGCTGTGCTGGTGGTTGTGGCGACAAAGGCACCTAAGCTCTTGGCCAGCTGGATGGCAATAGTTCCTACGCCGCCAGATCCAGCGTGAATGAGCACCTTTTCACCTGCTTTTAATTGAACAGTTGTTACCAGGGCTTGCAGTGCGGTGAGGCCCGCTAAAGGCATACTTGCTGCCTCTTCGTGGGTCATTTCTTGAGGTTTTAAAGCTGTGTGTTGTGCTTCTGAGGCTACATATTCAGCCATAGTTCCCACAAGTTCTTCGTCGATTCGAGATAGGACTGCATCGCCTACTTTCAAATTGCTGACGAGGTCTCCAACCTCCACCACAACACCACTGACATCACGTCCAATCCCTTGTGGAAAGTTTATTTTTTTGAAGGCTTTAAACTCACCCTTAAGCACTTTGTAGTCAAATGGATTGATGCTGGAGGCATGAACTTTAATGATGACTTGGCTTGGTGAGGCTTTGGGTGTTGCGATACTTTGGAAGGCGAGGCTGGTGCTAATATTGCCATATTTGGTCATCATTAAAGCTTGCATGTAAACTGTTCCGTGTTGATGTTCGTTTAGTTTTTTGTTGCTGATATGTATTATAGAGATTGGTTATATTTCTTGTAGAGGGGTAAAATGAGAAATATACTTGTCTAAAAGACAATAATAGGCACTATTGATTATGTGCTATGTAGGACAAACATGGATAAGTTACGCGCACTAAATTATTTTCTAAAAGTGGTTGAAACCTCTAATTTCACCCAAGCAGCAAAGGCTTTTGATGTGCCTGTCTCTTCTATGTCGCGGCGTATTAAAGATCTAGAGTCGGAGCTTGGGGTTGAGTTGTTTAAGCGTTCGACCCGAGTGGTGCGTCTCACAGAACAAGGCTCCTTGTATTATGATGAAGTGAAAGAGGCTATAGCGGCCTTGAGCCATGCTGATGAGTTGGTCAGTCTACAGACAAAAACACCTTCTGGCACTTTGCGAATCACCGCTACACCGGGTTATGGAGAAACTTGTTTGATGCCTGTATTGACCAGATTTAGGCGACAATACCCAGGCATTACCTTGGATATTCAGTTAACTGATCAAGTGTCGGACCTCACTGGTGATCAAATAGATATAGCTATTCGTGTAGGTGTGGAACCTCAAGACAGGGTGGTCTCTCGTAAATTATCAGATAATAATTTTGTGCTAGTGGCTTCGCCTGCCTATCTAAATACTCATGGAACGCCTCTAAATGTAGCGCAACTTAGTAGCCATCGCAGCCTATATTATAGAGGGCCACATGCTGTTTTTTATTGGCAGGCTAATGTTAATGGCGAGTGGCGGCAGCTGAATAATAAAGCCAATATCATCAGCGATCATGGTGGAGGTATTGTTAAAGCTGCAGTTGAGGGAGATGGTATTGCTTTGCTACCTAAATGGGGTATTGAAAAGCAGTTGAGTGAGAACAAATTACAGGTGATCAACTTAAGTGATACTGAAGTGGTGATTAGTAGAGGCCCTGAAACAGGTATTTACTTACTCTACATTAAACCCAAATATCAGATCCAAAAAGTAAAAGTGGCGGTTGATTTTTTAATTAGAGAACTACGCATTATTTAAGCAATTATTATTAATAGTAGTGGTTGAACCTTGGGCGAATAACGATGATTATTCTGGACTGAATAAACAGGACACGTATGTTAGTCTAGCATTGATAAATTTGTTGGTAAGGGGATTTTGTGACGCAAAAAAACATACTTTTCATCATGTTAGATCAACTGCGAGCCGACGCCTTGTCTTGTTATGGTAACGGTGTGGTGGATACACCTAATATAGATCGTTTGGCACAGAAAGGTGTGAAATTTAACCGCTGTTATGTACAAGGTACCAGCTGTGGTAATTCCCGTGCCTCCTATTATACGGGCCGGCATGTGCGCTCCCACGGTGCAACTTGGAATGGTTGGCCGAACAGGGTTGATGAGTTGACCCTGGCAGATCATCTTGCAGCTTGTGGCATGAACACCTATTTGATGGGTAAAACCCACATGAAGCCAGATTTGGCCGGTATGCGACGCCTAGGTCTTGACCCAAAATCGGAGTTAGGGCGGTTTTTAAGCAATGCAGGATTCAGTCAAGGTGAGCATGATGACGGTCTGCACACCTTGGGTGTGGCAGGCGGCTACGGTAGTGGCACACCGGCTTATTTCGACTACCTGCGCGAGCAGGGGTATGCAGCACAAAATCCTTGGGCTACTTGGGCTAACGCCATGCAGGATGAAAATGGGGTGCTGCGTAATGGCATGTTTTTAAAACATGGACATTTGCCAACAAGGGTGGATAGCGCCCATTCAGAAACGGCCTACACCACTGAACGTGCCATTGAAATGATGCAACACATGGGGCAGCAGAACTGGTGTTTACATGTGTCTTATATAAAACCTCATTGGCCTTTGGCAGCCCCAGCGCCTTATCATCAAATGTACCGCGATGTGGACTTACCACAAGCGAGTAAGTGCGAGGCCCAAAAACACAACGCCCATCCCATTTATCAAGCCTTTATGGCGTTGCCACAAAGCCAAACCTATGCACAAGATGAGTATCGCAATCATGCTTTACCCACCTATTATGGTTTAGTGAAGGAAATTGATGACAATTTAGGCCGTCTGTTTGCTAGTTTAGAGCAACAAGGCCAAAACAAAAATACCATGATCGTGTTGACGTCGGATCATGGTGACTTCTTTGGTGACCACTGGTTAGCAGAAAAAGATCTATTCCATGACGTGGTGACCCGCGTGCCTTTGCTTATTATGGACCCTAGCCCCGCTGCTAATATGAGCCGTGGCACAGAGTGTGATCAATTAGTTTGCGCAATTGATCTAGTGCCAACCTTTGTTGATTGGGCCGGTGGTGAGCCCCAGTGGCATTGGTTAGAGGGTCAATCATTGGTGCCTGTGCTGCATAAAACTGTGGCCATTGACCGAGATTTTGTGGTGTCAGAATGTGACTATGGTGCTATGGATTTTGCTAAACAGTTAGGCCGTACTAGCAACAACTCCCGCATGACTATGTTGTACGATGGGCGTTATAAATATGTTCATTGCTTGGGTTTTAAACCCATGTTATTTGACTTGCAAGAAGACCCACAGGAGTTTTCTGACTTGGGTAGGGATGATGGTTATACTGCTGTTCGTGGGCAACTCAGCGAGCAGATGTTAGATTGGTCAGCTGGATTAAAAAATCGTGTGACCGTGAGTCAGGAAGCCTTCGGCCAGCGTTTAGGCAAGGCTGGGCAGGTGGGTATTTTAATTGGTTATTGGCAACAAGAAGATGTGCCTCAGGCTCTGCAATTGGAACCAGAAGTTTCGCCCATATGAATACAATGAGACAGCCAAATTTCCGTGAGGCCATTTTTCTCTCCCAACATATTCAAACCACCATGGATTTTTACCACCCCCAGGCTATTGACCCAAAAGGTGGTTTTTTCCATCATTTTCGTGATGATGGCAGTGTTTATGATGCTCAAACCAGACATTTGGTCAGCAGTACACGGTTTATCTTTAATTATTGTGAAGCAGCGCGTTACTTTGACAACGCAGAATATCTTGCTGCAGCACGTCATGGCTTAAATTACTTACGCAGCGCACATTTGAATTCTCATGATGGGGGTTACGCTTGGCTCATTAGAGATGGCCAGCAAGTGGATAAAACTAATCATTGTTATGGTCTAGCATTTGTTTTGTTGGCCTACTCATCGGCTGCAAAAGCCGGCATAACCAAAGCTCAAGACTACGTGCATGAAACCTTTGCACTGATGGAACGGCATTTTTGGTTGCCTGAACATGGCCTCTATGCCGATGAAGCGAGTGCAGACTGGCAAACACTTTCTGCTTACCGTGGGCAAAACGCCAATATGCACTCTTGTGAAGCGCTTATTGCTGCCTTTGAAGCCACGGGCCATGAGCCCTATTTAGACCGAGCAACACTACTTGCACACAATATTTGTGTGCGTCAAACCCAAACCACCCAAGGCCAAATTTGGGAGCATTATAACCGTGCTTGGCAGCCAGACTGGAATTACAATAAACACGACCCACAAAACCTTTTTCGCCCATGGGGTTATCAGCCAGGGCACTTCACCGAGTGGGCTAAACTGTTGCTAATCTTAGATCGCTATCAACCAAAACCATGGTTAGTAACAACTGCCAAAATTTTGTTTGACCAGGCTCTAGAAAAAGCGTGGGATCATGAGCATGGTGGCATCTGTTATGGCTTTTCTCCCACCGGTGAAATCTGTGACACTGATAAGTATTTTTGGGTACAGGCCGAGTCTATTGCTGCTGCTGCGTTGCTCGCTGAAAAAACCGGTGAACAACGTTATTGGGACTGGTATGAGAAATTATGGGCCTATGCTTGGGAACATTTCGTAGACCATGAAAACGGTGCTTGGTACCGTATCCTAACGCGTAAAAATAGCACCTACAATGAGCTTAAAAGCCCTGCTGGAAAGACTGACTACCACACCATGGGGGCGTGTTACGAAGTGATTAATAGTTTGCGATTATAAGTTTGTTTATTGTCGATTTAGTGTCCTAGCTTTAATCATTTGAATGTTACTGTGGATAATATCAACCTGTATTCTATGAGTGGTTTTTACAGCTAATTAACTACCCCATTATCTACCAATAGTATTAAAAAGGAGCTCGCCTTATGCCAAGTAACCTTTCTGTCCGGCAGTTTTTATTAGATATTAGCTTTGACACTTTGCCATCAGCAGTCATTGAACAGGCAAAAGTTTGCTGTTATGACCTGCTTGGTGCGGCGGTAGGTGGCGGTCGTTCAGCCCCAGCATCCATCATTACCCGTCATGCGCAAGATCATTTTGCCGCAGGAGCCAACATTACTGCAGTTCAACCATTACTAGGTGGTGAAAGTATAAGCCCTGTGGGGGCTGCCTTGGTGGGCGCAACTATGATTGACGCGTTAGATTGTCACGATGGACAGCGAGAAGTCAAAGGGCATATAGGTTGTAGCATGCTGCCTAGCCTCATCGCTGTGCTAGAGTCCCAGTTGCGACCCGTGACGGGTCGTGAGCTAATTAGTTTGATTGTTGCTGGTTATGAAATAGGCACCCGGGCGGGGTTGGCATTGCATGGAACAGTGACTGATTATCATACTTCTGGTGCCTGGGGCGCGGTTAACTGTGCCGCATTAACGGCCCATGTTTTGGGTCTTAATGAAGAACAATTCAATCATGCTGTGGGTATAGCTGAATATCATGGGCCACGCAGCCAGATGATGCGGAATATTGACCATCCTACAATGCTGAAGGATGGTTCTGGCTGGGGTGCTATGGCGGGCACCTCGGCGGCATATATGGCAGCTGAAGGCTTTACTGGGGCACCTGCCATTACTATTACTGCTGATGATGCAGCTGCCTATTGGCAGGATTTGGGCCAAAACTGGCAAATCCTTAATCAATATTTTAAACCTTACCCTGTATGCCGTTGGGCTCAACCAGCCGTTGCGGCTTGCTTAACGTTGCGCCTGAAGCATAATTTTGATCCGAGTCAGGTAGAGCAAATTACAGTGTGGACCTTTCATGAGGGCGCGCGATTATTTAGTGATGTGCCTAGTGATTCAGAGCAAGCTCAGTATGCCATCAGTTTTCCAATAGCCATGGCTGTTCTAAAAGGTGCTATTAGCGCTGACGATGTTTACAGCGGCTTTAACGATGCCCAGGTACGAGACATGATTGGCAAAGTCACGTTAATGGAAGGTGCGGATTATAATGAGGTGTTTCCAGCTGAGCGCTGGGCCCATGCGCGTATACGTATGGCTGACGGTACAGAAATGGTATCAGAGCCTCATGAAGCCTTAGGCGACCCTCATAAGCCTATGAGCAAAGAGCAATTTCAGGACAAGTACATTAACTTATGTGAACCCGTGTGGGGCCTGCAAAAATCACAACAGGTGTTAGCCTATATTGAACATTTGGAAAAGGGTGATTTAGCTGGCTTGTTGGCCTTAATTCGCAGCTAATTAGACAGCTGGATGACTGGAATCATAGCGCCTAAGAAGTCGTCCGTTAAATGGCATCTAAGCTCATGACCATCGGCCATTAACTTCATTGCTGGCAACTCCTTTTCACAAAGGTTATTAGCAACCTGTTGCTTGTGCTGGCAACGAGTTTGGAAAGGGCACCCTGATGGTGGGTTCATGGCCGAAGGAATATCACCGTCCAAGACAATGTGTTTACGCTTAATGCTAGTATCAGCAATCGGCACCGCCGATAACAAGGCCTCAGTATAGGGGTGATAAGGAGGACTAAATACTTGGTCTGTGCTACCCATTTCTACCACATGACCCAAATACATGACCATCACTCTATCAGAGATATAGCGAACGATTGACAGGTCATGACTAATGAACAGCATGGTGGTTTTATTTTTTCTTTGCAACTCCATTAACAGATCAGTTACAGCCGCTTGAACGGAAACATCTAACGCAGAAACTGGCTCATCGGCCACCACTACTTGAGCGTTGCCAGCAAAGGCACGAGCAATACCCACACGTTGTTTTTGGCCACCAGATAGTTGGCGTGGCTTACGCAGGGCAAATTCTCGAGGCAGTTTGACTAAATCTAATAGCCCCAACATTCTTTGCTCGCGGTCCTCCTCGTTGGTGCCAACCCTAAAGACTTCAAGGGCGCGTATGATTTGGCGGCCGACACTCATGGATGGGTTAAGGGTATCAAATGGGTTTTGAAATACCATTTGAATGGACGACACAGACTCAACCTCACGGTCATGGATCAAGGTGTTTTGAATGTCCTCGCCCAGTAAGTTAGCAGTGCCTGCGCTAGCTTCCTCTAAACCCAGTAACACCTTTGCCAGAGTAGACTTGCCACAGCCAGACTCCCCAACAATGGCCAGGGTTTCTGATTCACGTGCTTCAAAGGAGATGCTCTCGTTGGCCTTAACGACACGCTTTTCCCCGCTACCAAACAAAGCGCTCGCAGCAACTTCATAGTATTTTTGTAGCTTATCAACCTTAAGCACCACTTCACCTATTTCGGTGGATTGCCTATCTGCAGCTGCTACTGGGGGGTTGAGCCAGTCTATTTGGTTGATTCTTGCACAGCGTGAGGCGTGGCTATGATCGTCTATCAAAGACAGCATGGAAATCTCATTCTGGCCACATGTTTCAGCATCATAATAATTACACCGAGGGCCAAAGTTACAGCCATTGGGGCGCTCATGGGGTAACGGGAAGTTACCCGGGATAGTGACCAAAGGACGGGCGTTTTTATCAGCACCGGGCAATGGAATTGAGCGGAACAAAGCTTGCGTATAGGGATGGCGCATGCGCTCAAATACTTTTTCAATAGGCCCGGCTTCTATAGCCTCACCTGAATACATGACACAAATGTCATTACAGGTTTCCAGCACTAAACCAAGATTGTGGGAGATAAATAGCATTGAGGTGCCATACTTCTCACCTAACCCTTTGACTAGGTCAACGATGCCCGCTTCAATAGTGACATCCAGCGCAGTGGTAGGTTCATCAAGGATCAGCAACGACGGTTTTGACATCAGCGCCATGGCGATGACAATGCGTTGCTGTTGGCCACCTGATAATTGATGTGGGTAACTGTTTAAGATCCGTTCAGGGTCAGACAGTCGAACATCTTCCACCACTTGCATGGCCAGATCCCAGGCCTCTTTGGCAGAGCTCTGTTGATGGATCATGGGCACTTCCATGAGTTGCTTGCCGACTTTCATGGATGGATTCAAGGAAGCCATGGGTTCTTGATAAATCATGGCAATTTCAGAGCCACGCAAATGCCGCAGTTCTTCTTCGCTCATTGTGTTGAGCTCTCGGCCCTTAAATTTGATGCTGCCACCAACAATTTTGCCGTTTACTCCAAGGTCTTGCATCACGCCTAAAGCCACGGTGGATTTGCCGCAGCCAGACTCACCCACAAGACCCATAGCTTGGCCTTGCTCTACCACACAAGAGAAGTCCATCACTGCAGGAATTTCACCCAATCGAGTAAAGAAACTAATGGACAGGTTGTCTATTTCTAAAATAGGTCCATCGTAATCCCATTGTTGCATGATCCTGCTCCCTTAGTCTTTGAGTGACTGTTCGCGCAGGCCATCGGCCAACAGGTTGAGGCCCAGCACTAGCGACATTAATGCTAGGGCAGGAGGAATAGCTAGGTGTGGGTATATGGATAAGAGTTTGCGGCCCTCGTTTATGGTCATACCCCAGTCTGGGCTTTCTGGGCTAACGCCTAGCCCAAAGAAACCCAAGGTGCCTAATAAAATAGTGATGTAGCCGATGCGTAAACAAAAATCCACAATCAAAGGCCCTCGTGCATTAGGTAGAATTTCCCACAACATAATATACCAAGGTCCTTCTCCGCGGGTTTCGGCTGCCGCTACATAGTCGCGAGTTTTAATGTCCAGAGTTAGGCCCCTGACAATACGAAACACCGTAGGTGAGTTAACAAATACCACTGCAACAAAAATATTCAGCAGGTTAGGTTCCATATAAAAAACACCTAATGGATCCATATTAAAAGCCAGACCTGAATAGGCCCAAAAGCCCAATACTAGTGTGATGGCGACATAAATATTACGCTTCACAGGCTGGGTATAAAATCGAGATTGAAATAACACAACAAACAATATAATAGGAAATACGAACAGTACTGCAGCCAAATAAATAGGTACACCAGTTGAGCGAATTTCTGGTGTGACTAACAAGAAAAATAACAAAATTACTGGGAAGGCTAGCACTAAATTGGACAAGAAAGATAAGATCGTATCCAACTTTCCAGATCTATAGCCGGCAGGTAGGCCTAAGGTGATCCCTACCATAAAGGCAAACACAGTAGCCGCTGGGGCAATAGTTAATACAGTGCGGCAGCCCATTACCACGCGAGAAAATATGTCACGGGCCAGGTTATCACCACCTAACAGGTAGAATGTACCTTCCACACCACGCACAGGAAAACCTATGCCTTTGTTTTTCATACCAGAAATTTGGGCTAAGGGGTCGTGGGTGATAATTAAATCAGCAAGGATAGCCGTTAATACCCAAAACAACACCAGTAGCAAACCCAAGGTGCCAACGCGGCTATCAAACAAGTGGCCATATAAGCCTAAGCGTTGTCGATAATAAGCAGAGATACTTAAAATTATGCCCATAGCAACCCATACAGGGATTAACTGGGTAAAAATGCCAATGGTGATTTGAAGTGCAGTTAATGCTTCCATCAGCGTGCCCTAATTGATACGAATACGTGGATTGAGGAATACATAGCCAATATCTGAAATTAACTGTGTGATGAGTACCACGAATACCGCCACCATCGAGCAGGCTAACAAGAGGTCGATATCATTGTTGGACGCAGCCTGAACTAGCAGCCAGCCAAAACCTTTGTAGTTAAACAAGGTTTCTACAATTACCACGCCAGTAAGTAGCCAAGGGATTTGTAGCATGATCACTGTAAAGGGTGCGATTAACGCATTGCGTAAAGCGTGTTTAAGCACGATGTTGCTAAAACTAACACCCTTTAAGCGTGCGGTTCGAATATATTGCGCTGTCATAACTTCAGCCATTGAGGCGCGAGTCATGCGCGCAATGTAACCCATTCCATAGAAAGCCATGGTCATCACTGGTAAAGTGAAATTGGCAATGGTGATCTCATCCATAGCAGAAGTCGAAGAGCCTTTAAACCATCTTAAGCCCACTGCTGAACTAGCAAATATCACTACAAAGATAACACCGGAGACATATTCCGGCGTTGCGGTGGTGAGGATAGCAAAAGTTGATAAGTTCCGATCCGTGCGTGAACCTTCTCGCATACCTGCCAGTACACCAATAATGAGCGCCATAGGCACCATCACTAACATCACAAATAGCATTAACCAGCCTGTTAACCCAAGGCGTTTGCTAACTATGCTGGCAACATTGTCTTTAAATACTGTAGACCAACCCATGTCAGCCTGCAACACACCACAATAGTTGGCAATGAGATCCACACCGGGTTTTACACAACGACCTAACGTTTTGCCATCTTCTCTGACAAACACAAAACCGGGTGTTACCCCTAACCATTCGCCATAACGTACCAGTAGGGGCTGCTTATAACCGCGACTCTCCAGCCATTGTTCAACCTGTACGTCGGACATGCGCATACTGCCCTGAGTCTTGGCTAACTTCTCTAAATTGGGCTGTAAGTTGGTTAAGAAAAACACCAAAAAGGTTAGGCACAGAGCAGTCAATACCATCATGCCCGTTCGCTTAACAATAAATATCCACATGTGCAGTCCTGGGATGACTAGGGCAGAGAGGTGATAAAAAAGAGCAGGCTACTAGGCCTGCTCTTTAGAGAAAATTAGAGGGCCACAAAGTGGCCCAAGTGTGGGTTTAAGACCACCACATTTTTTCTAGATGAAACTCAAACGCAGGATGCATTTCGGCATTCATTAGGCCTGGCTTGTTATGCCGATATAAAGAACGCCAATATGGCTGAATAATGACGCCTTCATCTTGCATAATAGCCTCGATCTTGGCCATGATTTTGCGGCGTTCATCGGCGTCAGGAACCGCCATAGCTTGTGATAACAAACTATCAAACTCTTTATTAGCGAAACCAGCTTCGTTCCAAGCTTCACCACTGCGGTAGGCTAGTGCCAACACCTGCACACCCAAAGGACGTTGATTCCAGTTGGTGGAGGAGAAGGGGTATTTTACCCAGTCATTCCAGAAGGTAGAACCTGGTAAAATGGTGCGCTTAACCTTAATGCCTGCTTGGCGCAATTGGGCGGCCACGGCATCTGTGGTGTTGCGGCGCCAATCGTCGTCGATGGATATAAGCTCATGTTCATAATCCCCCATACCGGCTTCGTCCATGAGCGCTTTTGCTGCTGCACCATCAACCTTCTGGGCAGGCAAGGCTGCATACTCGGGATGAACTGGGCAAACGTGGTGGTTTTCTGCTGGTGTGCCATGGCCAGAGTAGCCAAGTTCTAAACATATATTATTGTCAACAGCCATCGCTAAGGCCTGACGTACGCGTTTATCAGCATAGGGCTTAATGCCATCCACTTCAGCCTGCTGATTAGGACGGATGACTATAGTAGCTGCCGTCACTGCTGACGTTTTTATCCAACCTAAGTCATCAAACATGCCGATAAATTCACCAGCAACGTCGTAGGTTATATCAAATTCATCCGCGTCAGCGCCGGCTACAATAGCACCGTAGTCGGTGCCATAGTCGATCATTTCAATACGGTCAAGGTATGCCCCTTCGCCCCACCATGAATGGGACTCATTGCGTACCAACACGGCCTTAACACCCACCTCGAGACTTTCAGGAGAGTATGGGCCAGTACCTATGGCATTGCCTATCATATTATCACTGTCATGGCTTGAATGGACAATAGCTGCAGGGTAGTCAGTCATGCCTGGAATAATAGAAATATCTGGAGCCAAAAGATTGAGCTGCACGGTATGGCTATCCACCACTTCAATGGCTCCTGCTCGTGCTTTGCCAGTATCGGTATCTATTAAGGAATTCATACGACCAGCCATGGAGTTGCCTTCCACGCTCTTGTCACACCAACCAATCATATTGCGAGCCACGTCATCGGCAGTGAAGGCATCGCCATTATTCCAGGTTACGCCCTTGCGCACGTTAAGTGTGAACACAGTAGCATCGTTATTGGCTGACCAACTTTCGAGCAATTGGCCTTCCATAGTGCCATCAGTATTAATACGTACCAGGTATTCTAACCAACCACGGCTGAAGTTGGCTATTTGGGACCAGTCATAGGTGCGTGGGTCTTTCATGGCCCGGACTTCCGTTTGATAACGCAAGGTGCCACCCATTTTAGGCGTGCCGGCCATGGCCATTGGCGCGACTAAACCAATCATGCTGTATGCCGCAATTGCGCTGGCACCCAAGGCAGAGGCACGTACAAAAAATTCTCGACGTGAAAGTTGGCCTTGTAAGTATTCATTTTTATACATGTCAACAACGGGATGCGTTGCTTTATCTATGTCAGTGGACTTCGTCATTCTATACTCTCCGGTTGTTATTGTTACGGACGGCAAGGTCCGGTTTTGTAGTCTAATGCTAGACTTTTTCACAGCTGAATATGATAGTTTAGCCTATTACTCAGAGGCATCAATGCACGGTGGTAGGCTAATCTATAAATACCAGATCTGACTACATTTGGCTCAAACCCATTCGCTTCATTTATTTCTTAGAGCTCACGTACTCTCCAAGTCTCTTCAAGTTCTACAGATCATTTGCACCCTTGTCAAATTTGCACACTTACCAAATAAGTATCTATGGCAGCACATTACGGCTTATTAAATTAACCTGAGGCATAATACATAGCCTCTCAAGTAATGGGTTTATACCATACACGATAGCATTCAAGAGATTACAAACTGGAGACTGAATCGACAATAAGTGGAATTAGCATTTTCATAATGATATCCCATCTTTTTTATAATGTACGAAAAATCTACATCCGCCAACAATAACGCCTTGATTAGTCCCTGGTGGATAATAAATAATTTGGTTCTTGCTAAAACTGAGACTTTCAACCTCCTAAAGTAGGACTAGGTAATTTGTCTCTTGTACGTTCTTGCCGAGGTGATATTAAAAATTTTGATCGGTAGCATTTTGCCAAATAGGAAGTCGAATTAAAACCACAGGCGGTAGCAATAGCAAAGGTAGAAAGACTGGTTTGTTGTAAAAGTAGTTGGGCTTTGTTGAGTCTTAAATCTAGGTAATACTGCGCAGGCCTTAGGCCGAAATGATGTTTAAATAGTCGCTCCAACTGACGCAAAGATAAGTTTGATTTGCTGGCAATCTGTGCTTGAGACATAGGATCTTCAGTGCAGCTCTGCATTAACTCAATAGCTTTGATTAGCGCTGGGTGATGAATGCTTAATCTAGTTTGGGTAGCCATGCGCTGGTGTGCATGGGCATCACGGATGCTAGGGTGAATGCATTGCTCTGCCACGTCCTTTGCCAGTTTCAGGCCATGTTGTTGGGTGATGAGTTGGAGCATCATATCAAGCCCTGATAAGCCGCCTGAGCATGTCATGAAGTGGGTATCCATTTCATACAATTCACCAGTAATATTTAACAAGGGGAACTCTTCCTTAAAACTGTCAATGTTTTCCCAGTGGATGGTGCAGGGGCTTTGGTTTAGTAATTTGGCTCGAGCCAGCAACAAACTGCCAGTTGACGTAGAGCCTAAGGTGATGGAGAGGCGTGATAAGCGCCTCAACCATCGGCTGAGGACTGGGTCATCATGGTTTTCTACATCGATGCCTGCTACAACGATCAGGGCATCTAAATCTTCTGTATCTGCCATCTCACGCGTGGCAGCAACGTCTATACCGTTGCTTGCTCTCACCGGTAGGTAGTCTTTGCTGTAAAATGACCACTCATACAAATTACACTTGCTAAGCCGGTTAGCTATTCTCAGCGGCTCAACAGCAGCTGACATGGAGAGCATGGAGAACTGAGCGATAAGGAAAAATCCAATCTGCGTTGGATTACTGGCGTAGTTTGGTTGCATGTTGAATCCTCTGACAAGCTTAGGGTATCGGTCAATTTATGTTTATACAACTTTTAATTCCGCTTATTGTCGATTTAGTTTCTTTTTTTTAATCTTTTGAATGCTATCGTGTACGGTACAAACCCGTTACTAAGAGGCTATTTATTAGGCCTCAGGTGAAATTAATGAGCCGTATTGCTGGTCGCCACCGCAGAGTCAAACAAGAAACAATTAATCCATGTGCTATTCCCCAGCTCGAGCGACAGGTAAAACGTAACCGCTTTGCACCTATCGCAGCCTTGGAACCAGAGCAAGTGGAGCTTATCCACCAAGCGTCGATGGACATACTTGAACAGTTGGGCATCGAAGTTATGGGTCAAGAAGCTCTAGACTTATTCAAGCAGGCTGGGGCAGACGTTGATGATGCTGGTGTGGTGCGAATGGATCGCGCGCTGGTAATGGAATGTATCAGCAAAGCGCCTGCGCAATTCACCCTAACCCCACGTAACCCAGACAATGCCTTGGAGATTGGATCCAACGTGATCCATTTTGGGTTGACCTCTGGCCCCCCCAACGTGCACGACTGCGTGAATGGTCGCCGCCTTGGTAACTTTGCAGATTATGAGCACATGATCCGCTTTGGACAGTACTTTAATGTTATCGATTTTTTTGGCAACCAGGCTTTGGCACCAACGGATTTACCACCTAATACTCGGCATCTAGACACCACTTTTGCCACTCTAACTCTAGCTGATAAGGTGTTTCTTGCCCAAGGCATTGGTGCAGGCCGTGTCAAAGATGCAGTTGCCATGAACGCAATTGCCAATGGCATGAGCTTGCAAGAGCTGGCTCAAAATCCCGCTACCATGACCAATATTAATATTAACTCACCACGCAAATTGGATGACAGTATGGCCTATGGTGCTATGCAAATGGCAAAAATGGGTCAGGCCGTCACCGTTACTCCATTTACCCTCATGGGGGCGATGACACCAACCACCATGGCTGGTGCTTTAGCACAACAAAATGCCGAGGCATTGCTGGGCATTGCCTTGGTGCAGTTAACCAAAGCAGGTGCTCCAGTCGTTTATGGTGGTTTTACTTCAAACGTAGATATGCGTTCTGGCGCTCCAGCCTTTGGCACACCAGAAAATTGCCTAGCCAACATGGCGAGTGGACAAATGGCACGACGATATAACTTGCCTTATCGGACGAGTGCCTGCAACGCCTCTAATGCAGTGGATGGTCAGGCGGTATATGAAACCCAAATGGCTTTGTGGGGCTCTGTCATGGGTCATGGAAATTTGATTTATCATGCCGCCGGTTGGTTAGAAGGTGGTTTGGTCGCGTCGTTTGAAAAAATTGTTATGGATTGTGAGATGCTCCAGCACATGGCAGTAATGTTGCAACCCCTAAAAATTGACCGCATAGAAATTGGTATTGAAGCGATGGATGAAGTGGGGCCTGGTGGGCATTTCTTTGGTTCCAGTCACACCATCGAACGCTATAAAACCGCTTTTTATCAACCCTTTTTGAGCGACTGGAAAAATCACGAAAGCTGGGTTGAAGCTGGGTCTAAAGATGCTACTATGCGGGCTACAGAAATTTGGCAGAAAATTTTAGCTGAATTCGAACCGCCAAAACTTGATTTGTCTCGGCGTGAAGAACTTGAAGCCTATGTGGCTAAGCGCAAAGAAGAGCTGGGTAGGGCTGAACCTATGCTGGAACCGATCGAAATAGATTAGCATCGCCTTATATAGACAGTTTTAGGAGTTTTTATGTCGCGCATTACCTCCACTGAAGCAGATGCCAAGCAAATGATAACGTGGCTTGAAAGCAAGTATGACACTGAGTCGGTTGCCAGTTTTAAGGCTGGCCCAGGTATTCAAAAGTTGCAATTAAAGTTTGATATCGACAAGTTACGCCAGTGTTATCATGACATGCAAGATCAACTGGAAGACTTAGGTTCAGGTTTTCATGTAATGGCCCTAACGCGGCGCCCGGGTGTCGAGCACCCCACTCCCGAGGACAACTGCGGTCGGTTTTGGACTAGAGTGGATGACAGCTATGCTGAAGTCCCTCGAGACATTATGGTTGATGAGTCAGCGTATAGTGAGTTTAATCCACTATTTGCAGACACTTATTTAGCCGAAGTTTATGAGCAGCTTATCGCTCGATTTCCCATTGGTCGTATGAGAGTGTTAGGGAAAGATCCTTATAATTGCAATTCTTGGCATCGAGATCCAGAGCCGCGTTTGCACATTCCTATTATCAGTAACCCCGGCTCTTTATTTGTCGTCAACCACCATTGCACTCACTTACCTGCCGATGGTTCGGTTTATTTTACCGATACTCGTGGCTATCACACGGCGTTAAATGGGGGTGAAGAATCTAGAGTACATATTGTGGCAGCGCTACCTTATGCTGGGCAGCAGGTCAGTGACCTACAAGCGTTAGGAAAACAGGTCTAAATTATGACATCACACTACCCATCGGCAGAAACACGAAGCTCTATCAGCAGTCCGATTACCATTGATCTGCGCAGTGATACCGTTACGCAGCCCAGCCATGCCATGCGCCAGATTATGGCAGACGCGCAAGTGGGGGATGATGTGTATGGTGATGACCCCAATGTTAACGCCCTCGAGCACGAAACTGCCGAGTTATTAGGCAAACAATCGGGCCTATTTTTACCCAGTGGCACTATGAGTAACTTAGCTGGCGTGTTGGCCCATTGCCAGCGGGGTGAAGAGGTTGTGGTGGGTGATAAATACCATATTAGTTGTGATGAAGCGGCTGGTGTAGCAGTGCTGGGCAGTGTGGCTATGCACGCACTGCAAACGGATGCATTCGGGCGTTTTGACCTTGAACAACTAAATGCTGCTGTGAAACCAAATGATTACCACTGTCCTATGACGCGGCTACTGTGTCTAGAGAACACAGTGGGGGGCTGCATTCAAGATCAAGATCATATTGATGCTTTGGTTGACTGTGCCAAATCACATGGGCTTGCTACACACATGGATGGCGCTAGATTACTTAATGCTGCAGTAGCCCAAAATGTGCCTCCAGCTCGGCTAGTTCAGTCTATTGACACAGTATCCTTGTGCTTATCTAAAGGCTTAGGTGTGCCTTTGGGCTCGGTGTTAGTGGGCCCAAGTATAGTCATTGAAAGAGCACGTAGGCTGCGTAAAATGCTAGGTGGGGGAATGCGTCAAGCAGGTATTATTGCAGCAGCGGGCAGGTATGCCTTACAGCACAATGTGGAGAGGTTAGCGCAGGATCATAAACGAACACAGGAACTCGCCACAGCACTTGAAGGCCTGCAAGGGTTACATTTTGACCGGGCTCGAGTACAAACTAATATGTTGTTTTTGCAATCGCCACAAATGCCCGCCTTAGCCAGTTATCTTGCACAGCGTGGTATTGCCATCACCGCTATTGGGGAAAGTGCTCGTATTGTTTTGCACATGCAAATCGATGATGCTGCTCTGCAGCAGATTACTGAGGCGATACAAGGTTTTTTTACCACGAGTAACTTACCCCAGTATGTAGAGCAGGTGTAGACTAAAGGCTCAACATATCAACCATCGTAAAAATTTTAACTCTAAGTTAAGGCCTAATGCACGGGCTCACTGAGGTCTGATTGATACGGCAAAGCTACTAAAGGTTTGCCTATTACCTCATTATCATGATAATACTAACTGCTGCATCATTAACCTGAAGTCTGTTTTGACGATATTTGACTATGCAAACTCTCGCTGTAATCGACGATGATTTAGAAATCCGCCAGCTACTGAGCCAATACCTGAGCCAACAAGGTTTTAAAGTGGTGGCCTTTGCAGATGGTGAAAAATTCTTACAGGCTGATATGACGCAGTTTGCTTTAGCGGTGTTGGATGTTGGTTTGCCCGGTATAGACGGGCTCGATGTGTGCCGCAGCTTGCGACAAACGTCCAGCTTACCGGTAATCATGCTCACTGCAGCTAGTGATGACCTAGATCGTATTTTGGGTCTAGAGCTAGGTGCGGATGATTATATGGGTAAACCTTTTAATCCCCGGGAATTATTAGCCCGTATCAAGGCCCTGTTGCGCCGAATGCAGGTGCAACAACCCAAGCCAGATTCAGATGCCCCCTTGCTGCATATAGATGTGCTCAAACGCTGTGTTAGCTATGCTGGCACCAACTTGCCATTGACTGGTGCAGAGTTTGATTTACTCAATTTGCTGTACCAACATCAAGGTGAGGTGCTTAGTCGTGATGCTATTTGCCAAGTTTTGCATGGCCGCAATGCACAGCCTTTCGACCGCTCTATAGATACCAGTATTAGTCGCTTGCGCAATAAGCTCAATCAGGTGGCAGGAGATAGTATTCAAAATGTGCGTGGCAAAGGTTATGTATTGGTGCTTGCATGAGCTTTGTGACGGGTCTATGGCTCAGGCTTATACCTAATACTGTTATGGCACGAGTCACATTGGTGCTTTTTTTAGGAATCCTGATCGCCCAGGTGTTTGGCACATGGCTATGGGTTTCGCAACTTAAGACCACAGAACACAACCGGTTAATCGAAGTCTCTCAAACCATGGGCTCTCGTATTGGGCAGACCGTAGAGTTTTTCAAAAAGTTACCTGATCAATATCGTCATATTGTTTTAGATCAATTGAGGGATATGGGGGGCACGCGATTTTTTGTTTCTGTAAACTCTCAGTACATCGACTTATTGAACATTCCTGAGACAGATTTTTCTCAATTGGTGCGGCAACAACTTAGTGCCAGTATTGTTGCTCAAATGGGCCAGACCAAAGGACTGGATATTCAATTTGTTAATTTTGACGACTTGAAAATACTTTCTGGTTCTAATTTAATGGTAGATTTGCCACCTAAATGGAAGCGCTTTGCCCTAATAGAGCCTAGTGATGCCAGTCCAGTGGCTGTAGTGCAACTGCCTGTGGCTAATGAGTGGATATACTTAGCGGCGGTTATCCCCGAAGGCCATATGCTCTCGGGTGTAACCTGGCTTACCAGCGAACGTATGTTGAGTATTGGTCTAGTGTCTTTAACAGTGTTCTTGCTAACCTTGTTACTGGTGCGCTGGGTGGTGCGGCCACTACGGTTGTTAGCCAGACAAGCAGAAACCATTGGCAAAGGACGAAATCCCCGTCATATGCGCGAGCAAGGCTCCAGCGAAATGGTAGCTACCATCCGCGCCTTCAATGCCATGGTTGGGCGTATTCAAAAATTTACTGGCGACCGAGAACGACTATTTGCCGCCATTTCACATGACCTTAAGACACCTCTTACCCGCGCCCGCTTGCGGGCTGAAATGATTTCAGATACCGACCAAAAACTGGCCTTAATAGGTGATTTAGAAAATCTAGAGACCATGGTTAAAGGCAGTTTACAGATGATGAAGGATGATGCCATCCACGAAAATGCTGAGCGTATTGACCTGAGTCAATTATTGTTGGGTCTAGCGGCACAGAACCAAATATATGGTTTGCCTATCGAGCTAGATATCCAGCCGGGTTTGATCATAGATGGCCGCAGCATGGCCCTGCAACGCTTATTCAGCAACCTAATTGATAATGCCCTTGCCTATGGTCGAGCGGTAAGTATTATCGCTATCGCCAATGCTCAAGGTACAGTGATTAGTATTTTGGACCCAGGTCCAGGTTTAAGCGATGCCGACAAAGCTCGAGTTTTTGAACCTTATTACCGCATTAATCAGAAGCCCAGTGATGATCACGTTGGGCTTGGATTAGGGATTGCGCGCAGTATTGCCAATCTGCATGGTGGTGAATTAGAGCTCAAGGATCGCCGCGGTGGTGGTTTAATGGTTGAGGTTTATTTCCCTTCGTAACCTTTTGTCACACTTCCCCACGTTATGACACTTTGCCGTGTATACACTGCCATACACCGGAGTGTGACTGCCGGATAATAAAACTAACGAGGAACTCACATGAAAACTAAATTAACAGGCCTAGCCTTAGCCACTATGATGGCTGTAGCGCCGAGTGCACAAGCAGGCGAAGTAGAAGTATTACATTGGTGGACCAGTGGTGGTGAAGCCACTAGTGTAGCCTTTTTAAAGAAGCAATTGGCTGAATCTGGTGTTGATTGGGTTGATTTTGCCGTTGCTGGTGGTGGTGGTGAAAGTGCCATGACGGTATTAAAATCCCGCGCTATTTCTGGCAATTCACCTACAGCAGCCCAGATTAAAGGCCCATCCATTCAAGAATGGGGTGAGCTAGGTTTCTTGTCTAGCATCGATGATGTTGCAAAGGCGAATAACTGGGATGAGATTTTGCCAGAAGTTGTGTCTGACGTAATGAAGTACAATGGTGAATACGTAGCTGCACCAGTGAACGTGCATCGTGTTAACTGGTTGTGGGCTAACCCAGAAGTATTCCGCAAAGCTGGTGCTACTATCCCAACTACTTGGGATGACTTTATGGTGCAAGCTCAGAAGTTAAAAGATGCAGGTTACATTGCTTTAGCACATGGCGGCCAAGCTTGGCAGGATGCCACTGTATTCGAAGCTGTAGTATTGGGTGTTGGCGGTGCTGATTACTACAATAAGGCTTTTGTACAGGCAGATATGAATGCCCTTAACAGTGCTACCACCAAAGAAGTGTTTGAAACCTTTGGTCAACTCCGCCAGTTTGTTGATATCAACTCCCCTGGCCGTGACTGGAACTTAGCTACTTCTATGGTAATCAAGGGTGAAGCTGGTATGCAAATCATGGGTGACTGGGCGAAGGGCGAATTCAAGGTTGCTGGGAAGAACCCTGGTACAGACTACGTTTGTGTCGCAGCTCCAGGTACTTCAGGTGCATATACCTTTAACGTTGACTCATTTGCCTTCTTTAACCAAAGTGATGCTGAAAGTACTCAGGCTCAAAAAGTTATGGCTAAAGAAATCTTAAGCACAGACTTCCAACGTGTATTTAACCTTAACAAAGGTTCAATCCCAGCACGTTTAGGTATGGCACGTACAGAGTTTGACTCTTGTGCTCATGATTCTATGGACGCCTTTGTTGCTAGTTCTGCTTCAGGCAGCCTAGTACCAAGTTTCGCCCATGGCATGGCCGTTTCAGAAGCAATTTCTGGCGCTATCTATGACTCTGCCACGCAGTTCTTTAACTCTGATGACAGTGCCTCTGAAGGTGTAGCTCAGCTTGTAGCAGCAGTTGCTGCTGCTAAGTAAAAGTAGCATCATAGTCATTATACGGTTAATGCCGTAATCTATGATTTTGTTATTGTGAGGTTAGCGCAGTGATCCAATACCTAGGGTGATGGATTGCTGCATGCCCTAGGCCTTCGCAAGGATGGCTTAGGCCTCGCAATGGCACATTTCTAAAATCTTATTGAGCTAACTCATGTTCGATTATCTCGAAAAACAATTACCCAAACTAATCATGGCTCCTACCGCTATTGTTATGTTGGTTTGTATGTATGGTTTCATCGGCTGGACTGCGGTGTTGTCGTTCACTAAAAGCCGTATGTTGCCCCAGTGGGAATTTGTTGGTTGGGCACAGTACGAGCGGTTATTTGCTAACCCACGCTGGCACGTCGCACTCGATAACCTACTCGTGTTTACCCTGTTATTTATTATTATTGCCTTATTATTAGGGCTTATGTTGGCGATTTTATTAGATCGCAATATTCGTAACGATGGTGCTTTACGCACCATCTATCTGTATCCCATGGCAGTGTCTTTTATTGTTACAGGCACAGCTTGGAAATGGATTCTCAATCCGGGTTTAGGCATCGAAAAAATGGTGCGTGATCTAGGCTTTACTGATTTTGAATTTCGTTGGTTGGTGGAGCCAGATATGGCCATCTATACCATCGTTATCGCTGCCGTCTGGCAGTCTAGTGGATTTGTTATGGCCATGTTCTTAGCTGGCCTTAGAGGGGTTGATGACAGCTTGATTAAAGCTGCTCAAATGGATGGCGCGTCGACCTTCCGCACCTATTGGCACATTATTTTGCCCGTCATGCAGCCAGTCTTTTTTGGTTCTGTAGTCATCCTAAGCCATATTGCCATTAAGAGTTTTGACCTGGTTCAGTCCCTCACTGGGGGTGGCCCTGGATATGCCTCTGATCTGCCCGCCACCTTCATGTATACCCACGCGTTTAGTCGTGCCCAAATGGGTCTAGGTGCTGCCAGTGCGATGGTGATGCTCGCCGGTGTGATGGCGATTATTGTGCCTTATCTCTACTCTGAGTTGCGGGGTAAAAAATCATGAGTGCCTCAACTACTTCTCATAGGCTTTACAAGGCGCTTTTTATTACGCTGTTATTGGTGTTCGCGTTGGTTTACCTCGCGCCCTTGTACGTGATGCTCACCACTTCATTCAAAGGCATAGAAGAAATTCGTAATGGTAATATCTTGGCTTTGCCTACAACGCTGAATGGCAGCGCATGGTCTAAAGCCTGGAGCAGTGCCTGCACCGGTGGTGACTGCTATGGTCTCGCACCGTATTTTTGGAATAGCATGCGTATTGTCCTGCCTGCAGTGTTTATCTCTACGGTAATCGGAGCACTTAACGGTTATGTGTTATCGCAATGGCGTTTTACGGGCAGCAATTTCCTCTTTGGCGCTTTACTGTTCGGTTGCTTTATTCCGTTTCAGGTCATTTTATTGCCTATGGCTAAGTTGTTAGCTTGGTTAGGTTTGGCAAATACGGTGCCGGGTTTGGTGCTTGTGCATGTCATCTATGGTGTGGCTTTCACAACCTTGTTCTTCCGCAACTATTACGTTGGTATTCCGACCGAGTTAGTGCGCGCAGCGCGGTTAGATGGTGCAGGTTTTTTTGCAATATTTAGACATGTTTTTTTGCCCCTTTCTGCACCCATCATCGTCGTGAGTATAATTTGGCAATTTACTCAAATTTGGAATGACTTCCTGTTTGGAGTCGTTTATTCGGGGCCAGGCACTCAGCCCATTACTGTGGCGCTGAATAATCTAGTGAATACCACCATGGGTGGTAAAGAATATAACGTTGATATGGCTGCTGCCGTGATCGCCGCGTTGCCGACTTTGGTGGTGTACTTAGTCGCTGGTAAATATTTTGTACGTGGCTTAACAGCAGGTGCCGTGAAAGGCTAATAAAAAGATTAAGACAAAGGAAGAGAAACCGATATGGGTTCTATAAAAATACAACAACTCACTAAATCGTTCGGTGATACAGAAGTACTAAAAGGCATTGATTTAGACATTAAAGATGGCGAATTTCTCATTTTAGTCGGACCCTCTGGCTGTGGTAAATCCACACTAATGAACAGCATTGCGGGTTTAGAGGATGTGAGCAGTGGTGACATTCTTATTGACGGTGATAATGTTACCGATTTAAGCCCCAAGGAACGTGACATCGCAATGGTGTTTCAGTCCTATGCGCTGTATCCCACCATGAGTGTATCGCGCAACATTAGCTTTGGTCTGGAGATGCGCAAGGTTCCCAAAGCTGAAATAGCAAAAACTGTAGCCGATGTGTCGCAGCTATTACAAATTGAACATTTGTTAGACCGCAAACCCAGCGCGCTTTCAGGCGGGCAGCGTCAACGTGTTGCTATGGGCAGGGCTTTAGCGCGTAACCCACGGGTATTTTTGTTTGACGAACCCCTGTCTAACTTAGATGCTAAGTTACGGGTGGAAATGCGTACGGAAATTAAGAAGCTGCATAAACGCTTGGGCACCACTATTGTTTATGTGACCCATGATCAAGTAGAGGCTATGACCCTAGCCGACCGTATTGCCGTTATGAAAGACGGGCAGGTTCAACAATTCGGCACTCCTTATGAAATTTATAATAATCCAGCCAATCGATTTGTAGCTGATTTCATGGGTTCGCCGCCTATGAACTTTATTGAATGCGTAGTGTTGGATGACAAATTGGTGATTGAAAGCCAAGGTGAAAAGTTTGAACTGCACATCAATCATGGTGAGCGTCTTAAGCAAGCAGGTGTAGAGACCGTTATTCTAGGCATTCGCCCAGAGATGATTACCGAACCTAAACCTCATGTTGAAGGTGCATTAGTGCACAGCATACCCATGCAAGTTGATGTGACTGAGCCCATGGGTCCAGACACCATTGCCTTTGGTCAGTGGAACGGTACTGAAATTCAAGCTAGATTAAGCCCAGAAGCGGGGGTTGAAGCACAAGCTACAGGGCATGTCAAAGTACAAGTTGATACTAGTAAAGCGGTATTTTTTGATGCCTTTAGTGGTGCACGACTGGACGCTTAAGTATCCATGGAATAGTTGTCAAAACTCAAATCGCCACGCCATGCCCATAGGGCTAGAAGGTCTTCATCTCTAGTTAGAGCGGCATGATCAATGCGGTCTAAGTGCTCAAAACTCGATCCGGGTGGCCTTGCCTTAAAGTTTTTTTCAGCCATTTGCCAAAGTGCTGTGCCGCTGACAACGTGGTACAGCTCAAGGGCATCGTGCCGGTGCTTTGGATAAAAGGTATTGGCTTGTTGCCAATAAATACCAAAACGGAATTGGTCATTTATTAACACGCCTTCTGGCCCTACCAACTCTATGTATGCACGGTTAACTTCCCGGCTATTGCTGAATACACCACGCTCCATCCACGTTAAGTGGGGAACAATAGCTGCTATCGAGGTGCGTAGCTTTTCGTCAGTAATAGCGTGGATGCTCATCTCTAAAGGCAGAGAGTGAGGTAATTTGTTCCAGTCTGGATTTATTTTAGCAAGAGGCAATAGCAGTGGCGCAACTTCAATGCCAATGTCAGTCCCACTGTCAACGAATCGAGTGCAGGCCAACTCAATAAACTGTTGCCAGTGAAGGTTGAGATCTAAATTTTGTGCCATAGTCAAAACGCTCCATTGGGCTTTATTAGGTTATATTTAGCGAATTTCGGTGCGGTAGCTAAAGCTGTCGGCTCGGCCTCTGGTAATTCTAAACTCTACTGGCTGGTTGTTTTTGCTATAAGTGAGGCGGTGCAATACCACTAAGGGATCACCTACCTTTATGCCGAGCCGAGAGGCTGTGACTTGGTCAGCTATTTCTGCAGTGAGGGATTCTTCTGAGCGAATAATAGGTAGGTTGAATTGATCTACCACCACAGCGTAAAGCAGATCTGGTATGTGTACTTCTTCTTTTTCTAAGCCACGCACTAAATCGGCAACCCACCAACATTTCTCCACCAATACTGCTTTCTCGTCACGAAAGCCCACCCGTTCGATATAAACCATATCGGTGTTGGTCGCTACTTGAAGCCGTTGACAAATTTTATCGCTACCTTTACGAAGCTCTCTTACAGGCGTTTGTTTACGAATCCGTACAGGGTTTCCAGAATGAGTACCGTAGGAGAAAAAGCGAAATAAACTATTATTAAAATCAATCCTAGAGACGTAGGTGCCTTTGCCTTGATGGCGATATAACAGATTTTGATGGACTAGGTTTTCAATGGCTTTTTTGACTGTGCCGGTGCTTACGGAAAGACTTTCTGCTAACTGGGGTTCGGAGGGGATTAGATCTCCAGGTGCTAATACGCCCGCTGTAATTTGTTCTTGCAGAAAATTTTCCACAACTTTATATAAGGGCGTGCCAGGCACATTTTTGGTGGACCATTGTGTCATTAACTATTTGAAAACCTGTGTTTTATTAAAAATTTAGTCTTAGCTTTAACGGGGTAAAGAGTAACAGATTCTTACCGTTTGATGAAAAAATATTATCATAAAAGCTTGACTCATGTATATGAGTTATATTATCTATATAAATGCGCTTATGCTGTAGCTGAGTGAGTTAATAAAAATTACAACACTTTTGGTAGTCATAGACTTACCAACAAGAGGCCAAAGTCCGTGGAAATATTTGATTACATCGGTGTCATATTCAGCCTTAGCAACCTAACAGTGTTAATTCTTGCAACTGCGGGAGGTTTGATTTTGGGTGCCTTGCCTGGCCTAAGCCCAACCATGGCAGTGGCACTGTTGATTCCATTTACCTTTCAAATGGATGCTGCAACGGGTTTGGTGCTGCTCGGAGCAGTTTACACTGCCACTGTAGCAGGCGGCGCAATCAGTGGTATTTTAGTAAATATTCCAGGTGCACCGGCTAACATTGCAACTGTGTTGGATGGCCATCCTATGGCTAAGCAAGGCAAAGCCACTCAAGCGTTACACTTCTGTTTTATTAGTTCTTTTGTAGGTGGCATTATTGGCGTGCTGGTATTGATTTTCTTCACCCCCCCATTGGCGCAATTAGCACTTAAATTTGGGCCCTCAGAAATGTTCTGGATGGCTATCGTGGGTGTCACCGTGATAGGCACATTGGGTTCCAAATCTGTTGTGAAGGGTTTATTTTCTGGGGTTTTGGGTTTATGGATTTCTACCATAGGTATAAGCCCCATATTTGGAGAATCACGCTTTGTATTTACTGAACACCTCACGGGTGGGGTACACATTGTTGTGGCTTTGATTGGCCTATTTGCTGTGCCACAAATCTACCAATTGTTGGTGACTAGCCGACAACCCTCAAGTGGCGGATTATTTACCACAGAAAATAGTTCATTGTGGTCGTCTATCAAATATAACTTGAGCCGTATAAAAGCCCTAGCCATTGGCACTGTGTCTGGTGTGGTGGTAGGTATTATCCCGGGTGCGGGCGGCCAAATTGCAGGGCTTGTGGCTTACGATCAAGTGCGAAAGTTTAGCCCTGATGCAAGTAAGTTTGGTCACGGGGAGCCTGACGGTGTTATTGCTGCTGAGTCGGCCAACAATGCCATGGTTGGCCCATCTCTAGTGCCTTTGTTGACCTTGGGTATTCCTGGCAGCCCAACGGCGGCGGTACTTTTAGGTGGCCTATTGATTAACGGTTTATTTCCAGGCCCAGACTTATTTACTGTGCACGCCGAAGTCACTTGGACCTTCATTGGCTCTTTGCTACTTGCACAAGTATTTATGTTAATTATTGGGTTGGCACTCAGTCGCAGTAGTAGTTATTGGGTTATGCGTGTGCCCTCCCAATATATGGCGGCGGCCGTCACGGTACTTGCCGTGTTTGGCACCTACAGTATTCAGAACAGCTATTCTGACGTGGTACTGATGCTGGTGCTTGGCAGTTTAATGTATGTGTTGAATAAATATGGCTTTAGTGCCGCACCCATTGTTCTGGGCATTATTTTGGGACCCATAGCAGAAGATAATTTCTCCATGGGCAAGATGATTGCTGAAGTAGGCGAAGGTGTTGTGCCGTACTTTATGACTGGTCCCATTAATCTGGTACTTATATTTATTTGTTTGGTGTCCATTGGTTACAGTGTCTGGGTGGAGGTTAAACAGCGTCGTCAAGTTACACTAGACCACAAACGGTCCACGCCGGGCACTCGCGTTGCGGCGGTCGGTGCAGTGGTGGCCTCTATAGTAGTGTTGGCTATGGTGATGTCAGCAGATGGCAGCCAGGCCTATGATTTCCCATTTTTGTTAGCTGCACTAATGTTGGTGTTTGCAGCCACATTGTTAATTGATGTGCTGCGCACGTGGAGCCGACAAGAATCTGGCCCCGGGTTAGTGGAATGGTCTGACCTTGGTGCTGGTATCGCTATTATTGTAGGTTACCTGTTGTTGCTGCAAAGTGCAGGTTTCTACTTGGCCTCTTGGTTAGCGTTCACGGCCATTGTTATGCTCTACACTGCAAGTAAAAGCCGTCAACAAACCATGAGGATATTGTGGGTCTCCTTGGGCTTTATGGCAGTCATTTATGCGCTGTTTAGCTTATCTTTAAGGGTTGTAACCCCAGGCTTGTTGTAAAAAGATTAGCGCTATTTGGGTGGTCCAAATAGTGCAGATAAAAAGGCCTCTCACCTAGGTTGAGTTGGCCACTAATAAAAAGGTAAGTATTATGATACTAAATAAAATAAAATCCTCTTTAGTTACGGCAGCAGTGGCTTCAATACTGTTGGCGCCCAGCGCATCAGTATTAGCTGCTGAATACCCAACCGCGCCTATCCAAGTAGCTGTGGCCTATGGCCCAGGTGGCGCTACGGATTTCCAAGCGCGTATTGCTACCATGATGGCGGGAAATGAAAAATATCTCAATATGCCAATAGTGATCTTTAACAAACCAGGAGCAGGTGGCCAAAAAGGTTGGAATTGGTATGCTAGCAGTGCCAGCCAAGATGGACATCAACTTGCAGCCTATAACGTGCCGCATTTTATTGCGCAATCACTGAAATTTGAGACCTCTTACAATATTGATAACTTAGAGCCTATAGCTAACTGGGGTGCAGACCCTGCAGTACTTATAGTACCTGCAGATAGCCCATTTAATTCAGCTACAGATCTTGTTGCTTGGTCAAAAGCTAATCCTGGTAAATTAACAGTGAGTGGAGCGGGCCTTTTCGTGGGTCATCATATTGCTAGTTTACAGCTTGATAAAGCGGCAGATATTAGTACTAAGTACATTCCTGCTGGTGGTGGTGTCGCTGCTTTAAAGATGGTGCTAGGTAGCCAAGTAATGGCTGGCTTCAACAATTTAAGTGACGCTTATCGCCAAGGTGATCGGGTTAAAATCCTTGCTGTAGCAGACAATCAGCGTGAAGAAAGCTTCTTGCCAGATGTACCTACTTTTAAAGAGCAGGGCATTGATATAGATGACTCCAGTGTGAACTTTCGTGGCATTATGGCTCGCAAGGGCACGCCACCTGAAGTTTTAGACTTTCTTGCTGAACGAGTTCATTTAATGTTCCAAGATGGTAAAGTGGCCAAAAAAATGAAAGCAGGTGGTTCGCCAATGCGCATTATGACTCGTGCTGAAGTCAAGCAAATGTGGACTGAACGTCAAGCTTATCTTACCAATCTGTTAGCTGATTTATAGTAACCCTGCAGTGCTTGGTGCCACTGCTTAGACGCAGTCTTTGCAGTGGCCCTTTTTTGCCCCAACTAAAACCACACCGTTAACAACGGTTTGATGTGGAGATTTAAATGGCACAGATGGACGCTCGTAGCCAAGTAGCCCTGTTAATACAGCAGGCTGGTCAAGCGCAGAATCAGCTAGAAACCTATGATCAAGCCGCAGTCGATGAGTTAGTGACTGCCGCCGCTTGGGCATTGATTAACCCTGCTAATAATCAAAAATTATCTGAACTTGCTGTGGCCGAGACTGGGTTAGGCAATGTGGCGGATAAAATCACTAAGAATCATCGTAAAACATTGGGTTTGTTGCGTGATTTGAAGGATGCTAAAACGGTGGGTGTTATTAAGCGGGACCCACAACAGGGTATTGTGGAAATCGCCCGACCCGTAGGAATTGTAGGTGCGATTGTGCCGTCTACTAATCCTGTAGCAACACCCATGAATATGATTTTGAACGCGCTCAAGTGTCGTAACGCTATTATCTTGTCGCCTTCACCTAAAGGTCAGCCCAGTTGTACCCGGTTGATCGAATTAATATATCTGGAGTTGGATCGCATTGGTGCACCACGTAACTTAGTACAAGCCTTGCCAACCCCCGTGAGTAAAGACTTGAGTATGGAAATGCTCAAACAAGTGGATCTTGTAGTAGTTACTGGATCACAAAATAACGTTAGAGCAGCTTATACCTGTGGTACGCCCGCTTTTGGTGTGGGCGCGGGTAATGTGACAAGCCTAATTGATGAAACTGCAGACTTAGCAGCAGCTGCAGCGAAAATAAAAGCCTCAAAAACCTTTGATAATGCCACTAGCTGTTCGTCAGAAAATAGTTTGGTCATGGTCGATGCTATCTATAACGATATGTTAAACGCATTGGAGTCGGTTAATGCGTGTTTATTGACGCCAGAAGAAACGGCCGACTTACAGTCAGTTTTATGGCACAAAGGCCATCTGAATGCTGCCATGTTAGCTAAGCCAGTAGGTGTGATGTGTGAACTCGCTGGTATTACCCGCAAGGCTGCTTGTGATGCTGATTTTTTAATGGTCGAAGAGACGGGGGTGGGTGCCGACTTCCCTTTTTCGGGCGAAAAAATGGCCTTAGTCCTGACCCTATATCGAGCTCAAGACTTTGATCATGCTAAACAGATGGCAGGCGACATTCTGAACTACCAAGGCAAAGGGCACTCCTTAAGCCTGCACAGCCAGTCCGTTGATCGAGCTGAGATATTAGGCCTTGAGATGCCAGTATGCCGAGTGATTGTGAATCAGCCCCACTGTTTTGCTGCCGGTGGTAGCTTTGATAATGGCTTGCCCTTTTCCTTATCCATGGGCTGTGGCACGTGGGGTGGCAACGTAACGGATCAAAACGTACATTACCGTCATTTTATGAATGTTACTAAGGTGGTGCAAACTATTGCTGCTAGAGAAGTCTCGGTTGAGGACATTTTTGCTGACTACCGACGTAGGTATCTGTCATGAACCTGCCTAAATATGTGCCTCCAGCAGCCACAGTTCGAGAGCTTATCTCCCAACACGCTCGGCTACAACCTAATACGGTGTATGCGGTGTTTCCCGAGACGCAAACTGTCTTAACCTATCAAGATTTGGAACAAGAAGTTCAGGAATATGTGACTCAGTTTCATGCTTTAGGCTTGGTTCAAGGGGACACCGTTTCCTTCATGATGGGCAACGGTAAGACTGCTTTGATGTTGTTTTTAAGTGCTCTGTATACCGGGTTGATTATTTCACCTCTAAACCCTGCGGCAGGTCCTGAACAGATTGCTTATGTTTTGCAACACTCAGACACTAAAGTGGTGTTTATATCTGCAGCATCTAAGTCTGTGGTGGTGAATTTAGAGGATAAATTGCCTAAAGGAATTCAGCTGATTGATGCACATGAGGATCATGGTCCAAGTTGGGCTAAGGCTTTTGTCAGTGCTATTAAGTTGGCTTCTATTACAGCACAAAACGATGCTTTGTTAATGTATACGTCGGGTACTACAGGCCGTCCTAAAGGCGTAGTGTTAACCCATGAAAATCTGATTGCTGGGGGTATGAATACGGCGGTAGCGCATGGCCTAACAAACAAAGACCGGGGCTTGTGCGTGTTGCCCTTGTGCCATATTAATGCTCAATGTGTATCTGTTATGGCATCCCTTGTTAGTGGCAGCAGTCTGGTATTACCCCATGGCTTTAGTTCATCTCGTTTTTGGAATTGGATTATCGAGTCTAGGTGCAGTTGGTTTAGTGTGGTACCTACTATTATTTCTTACCTAATGCATCAAACCTCTGAAGGTCAACGAGAACGGATACAATTGGCGCCAAAAAAAGTGCGTTTTGGACGTTCGGCATCTGCACCATTACCACCTAGCTTGCATGCTGGATTCGAAGAAATGTTTGGTGTTCCTATTGTGGAGACTATGGGTCTTACAGAAACTTCGGCACAGATATTATCTAACCCATTGCCCCCCCAAACTAATAAGTACGGTTCTCCTGGGATTGCTTATGGTACTCAGGTCAAGGTAGTAAGTCGGTCAGGACAAGAAGTAGAGCGAGGCATCGAAGGGGAGCTATTGGTAAAAGGCACGTGTGTGATGCGTTGCTATTACAAAAACCCTAAGGCCACGCAAGAGGCTATTGATGACCAAGGTTGGTTGCATACAGGTGATTTAGCAATCATGGATGAGGACGATTTTTGCTTTATTACAGGGCGCATAAAGGAATTAATTATAAAAGGTGGAGAAAATATTGCTCCACGTGAAATTGACGATGTGCTCTATACCCACCCTGCCATAATGGAGGCAGCAGCGTTTGGCATTGAAGATCGGCACTATGGCCAGGAAGTAGCGGCCTGTGTTGTACTAGCAACGGGTAAAGAAACCACTGAGTTAGAATTAATCGCGTTTTGTGAGAGCAAGCTGGGTCGAGTAAAAACACCAAAGCACATCAATTTCCTACACGATTTGCCCAAGGGCCCCTCAGGCAAAGTGCAGAGGCTAAAATTGGCTGCACAAATGGAAAACACTGTGAATTAATAGTGCTACACAGAGCACTCACTAGTTTTTTAGCACACCCAAAATATGTTGCAAAACTTCATGAAGCAGTTGTGCAGAGGGCCCGCTAGCTCAATGTTAGAGTTTAATTCCAATGACCTGTCGCAGATGTCTTACATTTAGACGGTTGCTGGCTTTTTTTGCGCCCACGCTTACTGCATAATGTGCCATGGACGATTTATAGTATTGCACGGCATGAGGATCAATAAGTGATTGCAAGTGACAAAACATTAGAACACGATTTTATGCACTGGCAGTGTTTAAGCCGCCTATTCGCAGCACGACAAGCTGCTGGTTTCCCCTTAGACGAAGCAAAGCCTTTGGTTTGCTATGGCGCCAATGGCGATACAGGTGTTGAGTTAACCATTTTGATCCTTAAGCGCGAACTGGATCACTTGGTAGCCCAGTATAAGCACAACGCTATAAAGACAGTTGACCCAATTGAACGGTTTGAATGGGTAGTGAAGCAATTATCTGCAGACTATTATCAGAAAGCCGATAGTTTTCAGTCTACCATGACCGCACTTTGTCCAGCAGAAGCGCCATATGCTCAAAAGTTGTTGGATGAAGGCGAATGCCGTATGGTGTTCCGTGCTCGTGGTGATGGCTACTTGGTTCCTGCTAAGGTAACTCAGCTAGCAGCAGATGATATTCGTGCACAATTTACCCAAATCCATAACTTCCACTTTAATCACAAACAACCGCGGCCCAACGTAATTTTAGGTTTTCAGCCTGATTGGGAAAGAGCCCATAAAATTGCGCCTTAAACCACATAGTATCAAAACAATGCTAAGCAAAAACACAGGCCAATTGAGACCTGTATTGTAGGGAGTTTTACCGTCCATCAAAGTCACCTTGCCGGTAAGCTCTGCTTGTTGGTACAAGGGGGCGATGTGAGTAATGTCTCCAGCTGCATTAATTAACGCTGAAACTCCACTATTTGTTCCTCTGACGACGGGCTTACCGTTTTCCAAGGCCCGCATTTGTGCTATTTGTAAGTGCTGCCATGGAGCAAGAGAGTACTCGAACCAAGTGTCGTTGCTTACCGTAAGGATGATTTGTGCATCTGCGGCTTGCTGGGCGACTAGCTGTGGATAAGCAATTTCGTAACAAATATTGCCCGCAATGCCTATTTTTTGGGTTAGCAGGCCTTGCTTCTGTAGTGGCAACTTAAATGCCGACATAGGTAAATCAAAGAAGTTTATTGCCCCTCTCAGCCAAGATTCTAATGGTATATACTCTCCAAACGGCACCAAGCGCTGTTTATAATACTGGCCTTCTTCTGCGCCAAAAGCGATGAGTCCGTTGTAATAGTTTGCTTCAGCCTCGGTGTTTTCTCGTATTACCGTACCACTTATGATTTGAGTATTTTGTTCTTTAGCTAGCGCGTTAAGAGGTTCGAACGCTGGAGCAACACGGTCCCAATAGGTGGCAATGGCTGTTTCTGGCCAAACAATTAAGTCGCTGTCCATATGCAGGTAAGATTGTTTAAAGTAATAACCTAATGTGGGGGCTAATGTTTGTGGCAACCACTTATCTTCTAAACTCACATCACCTTGCAGTAAGGTAACTTTAATAGGGTCTTGTGGGCTTGGTTGAGTCCAGGGAATAGTGCCTAGAGCATAACCTGCAAACCACAAACCCACGAGTAACCCTAGGCGAAAATGTAATTTAGCCTGCGCCCCAACGGCTAACAAGCCACTCATTAGCAACAATAACGTAACACCGTGTACACCCAATATGGGGGCGTAACCCGCCAGAAAGGTGTCTAACCCGGCGTAACCTAAGTACAGCCATGGCAACCCCGTTAGTAACCAGCCGCGCAACAGGTCTAGGCCGATCCAAAGGCCTGCAAACAATAAAGTAGGGTATTGGTGATGTAGTTTAAAACGATAAAATAGGCCAGCAAAAAGCACATAATAGAGCGCGAAACCACCACAAAACAAAAATGTGAGAACTGTGGCTAGTAGCCAATGAGTGTCACCATGGTTGACCATGCTTACAAACACCCAGCTTACACCCACACCAAAATACCCTAAACCATAGGCAAGGCCGGTAAAAATGGCTTGCTTGGTGTGCTTGCTTTGATTGAGACTGTGCCAAAATAGCACCACACTTAGCGGTGCTAGGGGCCATAAATTGCTTGGTGCAAGGGCTAGCGGGGCCAGGGCACCGGCAATTATGCTAATGGCTAAGTTAGCTTTGAGGTGATGGCTCATTAGCATCGTTGCTAATAGGGTTCACTTGCATGAGACGAATTCTACGATTATCTGCAGCCAAAATGAGGAAGTTCAGATCCCCTACTTGGATATTTTCATCTTTAGCTGGCAAATGACCAAATTGTTGAGTGATAATGCCACCAATGGTGTCAAATTCTGTTTCGTCGTAGTAAGTGCCAAAGTGTTCGTTAAAATCCTCAATGGTGGTGAGGGCTTTGACCAAGAAGCCTTTGTCGGAGAAAGGTCGAATATTGCCATCGTCTTCTTCGGCATCAGTTTCGTCTTCGATTTCGCCAACAATTTGTTCTAATACGTCTTCGATGGTTACCAGACCAGTAACGCCACCGTACTCATCCAACACGATGGCCATATGATAACGGTTGGTGCGGAATTCGTTGAGTAAAATAGAAAGGCGTTTGCTCTCAGGCACAAAAATAGGCTTACGCAGCATGGCGTTGAGGTCAAAGTTGTCCATTTGCTTAGCAAATGCGAGAGGCAACAAATCTTTTGCTAATAAAATACCTAAAACGTCGTCGGGAGATTCACCAATAACAGGGAAGCGTGAGTGAGACGTTTCAGTGATGGTTTGCATGAATTCCTGGGTGCTTTGGTCAGCTTTCACCACAGCCATTTGTGGCCTTGGAACCATAATGTCACGCACTTGCATGTGTGACATTTGTAAAGCGCCTTCTATAGTGTCGAGGGCTTCGCGATCGAGTATTTGGTCTTCTTCAGCTTGGCGGATTCGTTCTAGCAGTTCTTCTTTGGTGCCAGGTCTGTCACTGAGAAAAAAAGAAAGTCTATCCAGCCAGGAGCGTTTGTCCTGACCGTTGGTCGACGCGTCGTCGTTCATAAGGGCTGTGTTTTCCTAAAAGTTAATGAAACCAATTTATACGCTTAGTCGCTTTCTTTAGCAACATAAGGGTTGGCTATATTGAGTGTGGCCAATAGCTGGCTTTCAAGAGTTTCCATGACGTGGGCTTCATCGTCTTTAATGTGGTCGAAACCCTGTAAATGCAAGGTGCCGTGAATAACCAGATGTGCCCAATGGTGTTCAACAGGTTTATGTTGTTGTGCAGCTTCTTGAACTACCAATTGTGCATTAACCACAAGGTCACCCAAATAACTCACATCGCCTAACTCTGCCGCCATTTCTGCAGCTAGTTCAGGGTCGTCAAAGTCCGGTTGTTGAAAAGGAAAAGACAGCACATTGGTGGGTTTGTCTTTACCGCGATACTGTAAGTTTAATTCATGGCTTTCCACATCATCAACCATACGAATGGTTATTTCGGCCACAGCATCTGGGACTTGCAGCGCAAGCTGTGCCCATTGTTCTAGTTGAGCTAGTGTTGGTAATTGTTTACTCTCACTAGCAATTTGTAAATCTATGATCATGGTTGTTTGTTTTCAAACGCATCATAAGCATCTACGATGCGCTGGACCAGTTGGTGACGGACAATATCGCCAGACAGAAAGTGGGTAAAACCAATATCATCTACACCATCTAATACTTCAATGGCATGTTTAAGGCCAGATGCTGTACCTTTTGGCAAATCAATTTGCGTAACGTCACCAGTAATAACAGCAGTAGAGCCAAAACCAATACGGGTGAGGAACATCTTCATTTGTTCACGGGTGGTGTTTTGACTTTCATCCAAGATTACAAAGCTGCCATTAAGCGTTCTGCCACGCATGTAAGCCAAAGGTGCGATTTCTATGACATTCTTTTCTATCATGCGCGCTACGGTTTCAAAACCAACCATTTCATACAGGGCGTCGTATAGGGGGCGTAAGTAGGGATCAATTTTTTGCGCTAAGTCGCCAGGTAAAAAACCAAGTTTTTCACCCGCCTCTACGGCGGGGCGTACTAATAATATGCGGCGCACTTCTTCACGCTCAAGGGCTTCCACAGCACAAGCAACGGCAAGGTAGGTTTTGCCGGTACCTGCAGGCCCAATACCAAAATTAATGTCATGCTTACGGATGGAGCGAATGTAACTCTGCTGAGTTTCACCACGAGGTTTAATGGTGGTCCGTTTTGTACGAATACTAAGACCAGTATCTTGTGGTTGGTTAGCTTTTGGGGCGACTATATTGGCGCTGGTTTCTGTCATGGTTTGTTGGGCTTCCACTAAGGCGAGATGAACCATTTCTGGAGTCACTTCGCTGGTCTGTTGGGCTTCACGGTAGAGTTGCTGTAATACGTTTTCACCAGCAATGCGTGCGGCAGCAGTACCTGCTAAATGAAAACGATTGCCGCGGTTGCTGATGTTTATTTGTAGGCGTTGTTCAATGATACGCAGGTTGCCATCCAACCGACCTTGCAGGCTTGCAAGGTGTTGAGGATTATCTGGCAGCAAACTAAAAATGGAGTCGCTCTTGTTAACGCCAGAGGTTTTTGAACTATTGGTAGAGTTAGTCATACAGAGCTATTGCAGCACGATTGGGCCAACAGGTGCAAGCCCATCTAATTCAGATGCTATAAGCTCACCTCGTAAAGAGTGTGGGAAAGCCTCCAAAATATGAATTTGGGCAAACTTACCGATTAAGTCTGCATTGATGCTAGCAAAGTTAACTGAACGGTTGTTTTCTGAGCGGCCAGTAAGTTTACCTGGGTCTTTCTTGGAGTAACCGTTCACTAAAACTCGTTGTAGGCTGCCTACCATGGACTTACTAATATCAAAAGACTGGCTATCAATACGCCGCTGTAACTGAGTTAAACGTTGTTTCTTGGTAGCGTCATCTGTGTTGTCTGGTAATTCTGTAGCTGGCGTGCCCGGGCGTTTGCTGTATATAAAGCTAAAGGATAAATCAAAACCAATGTCGGTAATTAAATCCATGGTGGCCTGGAAATCAGCGTCTGATTCGCCAGGAAAGCCGATAATGAAGTCTGATGAAAAGCTAATGTCTGGACGTTGCTTGCGGATACGGCGCATTTTAGATTTGTATTCTAGCGCTGTGTGGCCACGTTTCATGGCCATTAATATTTTGTCAGACCCAGATTGCACAGGCAGGTGCAAATGGCTTACCAGTTCTGGTATTTGACCAAAAGCTTCAATGAGGCTATCAGAGAATTCAACCGGGTGGCTGGTGGTAAAGCGGATACGGTCGATGCCATCGATGTTGGCTACTAAGGCAATGAGCTCGGCTAAATCGACTGTGTCGCCATCATCGGTTTCACCTTGATAGGCGTTGACGTTTTGGCCTAACAGGTTCACCTCGCGTACGCCTTGTTCGGCCAACTGCTCTACTTCTAGCAGCACAGAAGCAAGTGGACGGCTTACTTCTTCACCGCGGGTGTAGGGCACTACGCAAAATGTACAGTATTTTGAACAGCCTTCCATAATGGAAACAAACGCTTCTGCACCTTCAACCTTAGGTGCAGGTAAATTGTCGAACTTTTCTATTTCAGGAAAACTAACATCCACTACTCCCTTGGCTCCAGCGTCCGTTGCGTCGATCATTTCTGGCAAACGGTGTAATGTTTGCGGGCCAAAAATTATGTCTACGAAAGGGGCACGTTTGGAAATAGCTTTACCTTCTTGGCTGGCAACGCAGCCGCCAACACCTATTTTAATATTTGGGTTGGCTTCTTTTAGTTTGCGCCAGCGGCCTAACTGATGATAGACCTTATCTTGTGCTTTTTCGCGAATAGAACAAGTATTAAGTAATAGTACGTCAGCATCTGCTTCGTTGTAGGTTATTTCCATGGCATGGCTATCACCCAATAAATCCGCCATACGAGATGAATCATATTCATTCATCTGGCAACCATGGGTTTTAATAAATAGCTTTGTTGTCATGTGGCACACCTGCATTAATTGAGGGGTTATTATACATTTAAGGCCACCATTAAACCTAGCTTGAAAACGCTGTTTTTGGTGCTAATAGGCGCTAATATAGCAGCTAGGCATATCTATGCCCCCCAAAGCCCCTTAGATGACGAAAACTACTATGAGAGATGGACAGCGGATGGATGAAGTAGAAAAACATGGTGACCATACATTTCAACTAGATGCTCGCCTTGAATCAGACTGTGAATTTGTAGCTAACTTGGGTTTGTGCAGTTTATTGTTGATGAACAACGCCAGCATACCTTGGTTTATTTTGGTGCCAAAAGTTTTTGGGGCCATAGAGCTCACAAATTTGCCAATGGCTCAGCAGCTGCAAGTGTTACAGGAAATGAATCAAGTGACTGCGATGGTGACCAGCCTCTACACCCCCCATAAGCTTAACATTGGTGCTTTAGGTAATGTGGTTAGTCAGTTGCATATACACGTGATTGGGCGTTTTATTGATGATCCTGCCTGGCCTAATCCAGTATGGGGGAAGTTGCCGTCAAATTATTATGGTGACCTTCAACTAGCGACACAATTAGCCCAGATTCGAGCTTATTTAGCGCTCTAAATTGAAAGGTTAATGGGCTGGTCTGCTACTACAACATTGTCTTCTATACGTACGCCACCTAAAGGCCTTAATTGATCTATGGCAGTGTTGTTGAGTAAATGACCAAAACCGTTATCACGCCATTTTTTTAATAAGCTATCAATGACGTAAAGCCCAGGTTCTATGGTTACCACCATGTTTTTTTCTAGGGTTCGAGTGCAGCGTAAAAGCCGGTGACTTGATGGTGGTTCTTGTGCAGTGCCTAATTCATCCTGTTGCCAACCACCAATATCATGCACCTGTAACCCTAATAAATGACCTAAACCATGGGGAAAAAAAGCGCTACTGATGCCACTGGTAGCTAACTCGTCTCTTGAGCCTTGCACTAACTTAAACGTTTCAAGTAAATCTAATACCAAGTCATGCATTTGGTGGTGAAGATCGGCGAAATTTACACCCGGTTTCACCATGAAGCAAATACTCCGCTGTGCCAGGGTCATGGCGTTGATTAAATTTTGATAAAGCTTACTGCCACGACTATGGCAGCGGGTAATATCAGACGCATAACCATAATACTGGGTTCCAGCGTCAATCAAAAAGCTTTGTGGTTGGCCCATATCTTGAGCGCTATAGTCATAGTGCTGATAATGTAATACGGCACTGTGGTGGCCAAAGCCAACAATACTCCGATAGGGTATTTGGGTTTGGTCTTGTTGCACTGCAGCAAGGAACGCGAGCTGAGTTTCAAATTCACTTTTGCCAGCCATAAATGCCTGTTTTGCTGCCTCGTGTCCTGCAAGAGCAATAATGTTAGCTTGGGTTAAACAGGCGATTTCATACTGACTTTTAATGGCCCTGTTGTAGTGTAAACGGTGCATCAAACCTTGAGTGTTTATTTTGCTTATGCCTAGTTCTTTAGCCAGTTCAACGTCTTGTCCAATCCATGCTCTTTGTGTGCTTGTGTATTGATATTGGCCTAGTTCGCGTTTTACTTGAGCCAAGTCAGAACACAAGTGTATGTCGAAATGATCACACCAAAATCCAGTGGGTGGTTGTGGTGGCACATGCCAAAAATCATCGGCCAAGTGATAAAGTAATACGGGTTTTTGGCCCGTTTGAATGAGTAAGTAGCAGTGTGGACTCTGGGTCAGTGGTAGCCACCAAACAAAATGTGGGTTAGCCTTATAAGGACCGTGGTAATCATCTAAAAAGGCCAGTTTTGGTGCGCCGCTGTGGATCAAAATGCTGTCGCACTGCTCGGCACTCATAGCTTTTTCTGCAATCCCAATTACGCGTTGTAGGTGGTCTGGGTATAAGGTGGCACATTGGGTGAACATGAAAGTTGATCCGAGCAAAGACAGTGTTACCTTATTATGATTATGTTGACGGGAGTACGCAAGTATTGTTGCTAGGCTTTATTGCTGCCATATATTACTGTTTTATATAGCTATTTATTTATATTGTTAAACTGTTTAATTTCTAACTCGGCGTATTCCGCAATTTTTATTGCTGCACCAGTCCCTAGGGCGTAAAGTAGGCAGGTCTTTATGACTTTTTTTGTATGTAACCTCTATTAGGAAATAATAATGAAAAAAACACTACTCGCACTTAGCCTTGGGCTAGGACTCGCGGTATCAGGGGCGGCGCAGGCCAAGACCTTGGTATTCTGCTCCGAGGGCAGCCCAGAGGGCTTTAACCCTTCGCTTTATTCGGCAGGCACTACCTTTGATGCTTCTTCACAAACCATATTTAACCGCTTAGTTCAGTTTGAGGCGGGCTCAACTAAAGTTGTGCCTGGCCTAGCTGAATCATGGACTGCTTCTGCAGATGGCTTGGAATATACGTTTAACCTCCGTAAGGGTGTTAAATACCATACGACTAAAGACTTCACACCTACACGTGACTTTAATGCCGACGACATTTTGTTCACCTTTAACCGCATGTGGAAAGAAGATCACCCTTACCATGACGTTTCAGGTGGTGACTACAAGTACTTTGGTTGGATGAGTATGGGCGACCTGCTTAAATCCATTGAAAAAGTAGATGACTACACCGTTAAGTTCACCCTGAACTACGCTGAAGCACCATTTGTATCTAACATGGCTATGGACTTTGCATCTGTATTGTCTGCTGAATACGGTGATGAATTAGCTGCTTCTGGCAACAAAGAAGACATCGATCACAAGCCTGTAGGTACTGGTCCATTCGTATTTAAGTCTTATCAAAAAGACGCCATGATCCGTTACACGGCCCATGATGAGTATTGGGCTGGTCGTTCTAATATTGATAAGTTGGTATTTGCCATCACTACCGATGCGAACGTTCGTTACCAGAAGTTGAAGGCGGGCGAATGTCATGTGATGCCTTATCCAAATCCTGCTGATGTGGCTGCAATGGAAAAAGATCCAGATATCAACCTGCTGCGTCAAGAAGGTTTGAACGTAGGTTATTTAGCGTTTAATACTGAGAAGCCTCCATTTGATCAAAAGCTTGTACGCCAAGCCTTGAACATGGCTATCAACAAGCAGTCTATCTTGGACGTGGTATTCAAGGGTGCGGGTGCTATCGCTAAGAACCCAATTCCACCTACCATCTGGTCTTACAATGATGACGTGAAAGACTACGATTATGATCCAGAAAAAGCCAAAGCTATGCTAGCAGAAGCTGGTGTGTCTGGTCTGAAGACCAACATCTGGGCTATGCCAGTACAGCGTCCATACAATCCTAATGCTCGCCGTATGGCGGAACTGATCCAAGCGGATTGGGCCAAAGTGGGTGTGGAAGCAGAAATTGTTACCTTTGAATGGGGCGAGTACCTAAAGCGCTCTAAGAACGGCGAACACGACACTGTTCTGCTAGGTTGGACAGGTGACAATGGTGACCCAGACAACTTCATGTATGTGCTGTTGGGTTGTGATGCAGCTAAGGATGGTGGTAACCGAGCGCGCTGGTGTAATGAAGAGTTTGACAGCACTTTGCGTCAAGCTAAGCAAATTACTGACCAAGCGGAACGGACTACTTTGTACGAAAAAGCACAGGTTATCTTCAAAGAAGAAGCGCCTTGGGTAACTATTGCTCACTCTGTTGTGTTTAAGCCAGTACGTAAAGAAGTCACTGGATTTAAGGTTCACCCTTTAGGCAGCCACATCTTCTACGATGGTGTTGATCTTAAATAGTTTATTAATCGCACTCATTCTGAGTTGCTAGACCCAATGGCTGCATTTGCTTTAAGCAAGTGCAGCCATTCAGCCTAGCTCCTTATTTTCTAGTATCGCTTCAATCCCTTCTATCTTTGAGTTGTCTCTATGTTTAAGTTCTTATTCAAACGTCTGCTGGTGTTAGTGCCGGTGTTTTTTGGCGTGACCCTAGTGGCCTTTGGCTTTATCAGGGCCCTGCCTGGCGACCCTATAGAAGTATTGGCTGGAGAACGAGGGGTTTCCCCAGAACGCCATGCTGAGCTGATGGCACAATTAGGTTTAGATGAACCCCTTTGGCAGCAATATTTCTCCTATGTGGGTGATGTACTACAAGGCGATTTAGGTACCTCACTCATTACTAACAGGCCTGTAGCAGAGGAGTTTTTTGAGTTGTTTCCTGCAACAGCAGAGCTGGCTATTTGTGCCATGCTATTTGCCATAATTTTAGGTATACCTGCAGGTATTATTGCAGCCGTTAAACGTGGCACTTTGGTAGATCAAGGTATTATGAGCCTTTCCTTAGCGGGTTATTCTATGCCTATATTTTGGTGGGGTTTGCTGCTCATTATTCTGTTTTCCAACACCTTACATCTGACGCCTGTGTCAGGGCGGTTATCGTTTTTGTTTGAGGTGGAACACGTCACAGGTTTCATGTTAATCGACAGCTTATTCAGTGATGAAGAAGGCGCGTTTAAATCGGCGTTGCACCACTTGGTGTTGCCCACCATTGTTCTGGGCACCATTCCTTTAGCAGTGATTGCGCGCCAAACCCGTTCTGCTATGTTAGAAGTGCTAAGTGAAGACTATGTGCGTACCGCCAAGGCCAAAGGTCTTTCTCCTTTGCGTGTTATTGCTGTGCACGCACTGCGCAATGCCATGATCACTGTAACTACTGTGATTGGCTTACAAGTGGCAGTGCTGCTAGCAGGAGCAATTCTTACAGAAACTATTTTTAGTTGGCCCGGGATAGGTAAATGGATCATCTTTTCCGTATTTAGCCGTGATTATTATGCTGTACAGGGTGGCTTACTACTTATTGCAGGGTGTGTAATGGTGGTTAATCTCACTGTTGACCTGTTATACGGCCTCATCAATCCTCGTATTGTGCACTGAGAATTAGAACTATGACTTCCATAACAGCAACCACTTCTTACTCAGTGCGCAGCCAGCAATGGCGTGAGTTTTGGTTTTATTTTAGTGTCAGCAAAACTGCTGTAGCTGGTTTGGTGTTTCTAATTGGTGTAGTGCTAATGGCCATATTTGCCGATGTGATAAGTCCTCACTTACCTGCCGAACAATACCGAGAATTTGCCGAAATTCCTCCAGCATGGATGGAAGGCGGGCAGATGCGTTTCTTTTTAGGCACAGACTACGCTGGCCGAGATATGCTCTCTCGCATCATTCATGGTGCCCGTTTGTCCCTTATTGCGGGTTGTATTGTGGTGCTAATGTCTGCCTCTATCGGTATTTTACTGGGGCTTGTGGCAGGCTTTAGGGGTGGCTGGTTAGAAACCGTTATTATGCGTATCATGGATACTATTATGGCAGTGCCGGGCTTGTTAATGGCGTTAGTGCTGGTGGCAGTTTTAGGCCCAGGTTTACTCAACGCCATGGTAGCCATCGCCATTACCTACACACCTTCTTTTGTGCGTTTAACCCGTGCCTCAACCTTGTCGGAGCTTAATAAAGATTACGTCACCGCTAGCAAAGTGGCAGGTGCTGGACCAATACGTTTAATGTTTATTAGTATCTTGCCCAACTGCATGGCGCCACTAATTGTGCAGGGCACCTTGAGCTTTTCCACCGCCATTTTAGATACTGCAGCTTTAGGTTTTTTAGGCATGGGCGCACAGGCCCCACTGCCGGAGTGGGGCACCTTAATTGCAGAAAACCGAGACCTCATGTTAAGCGCACCATGGACTGTTACCTTTCCTGGTATTGCCATATTACTGGCTGTGTTGGCAATTAATCTAATGGGTGATGGTTTGCGCGATGCCCTAGATCCTAAGTTGAAGAGATCTTAATCATGGCTTTGTTAGAAATTACCAATTTAACAGTAGAATTTGCTACCGCCCATGGGTCATTAAGGGCTGTGGATCAGGTGAGTTTAAGTTTAGACGTGGGCGATATTGTAGCCATAGTGGGCGAATCTGGTTCTGGAAAATCTGTGGCCATGTTAGCCCTGATGGGTTTATTACCATGGACGGCCACCATAACTGCAGATCAAATGAGTTTTGATGGTAAGGACTTACTTACTATGAATGCTAAGCAACGAAGGGCTATTATTGGTAAAGACATTAGTATGATCTTTCAAGAGCCTATGACCAGCCTAAACCCTTGTTTTAATGTGGAGTACCAGATTAGCGAAGTACTGGCTCAGCACTTTGGCGGCAGTCGCCGTAGCCATAAAAATCGTGTGATAAAGCTGTTGGAAAAAGTGGGAATTCCTGCCCCAGAAACACGGCTTAAAGCCTACCCACACCAACTCTCTGGTGGTATGAGCCAACGGGTAATGATCGCCATGATGATTGCCTGTGAACCTAAGCTACTTATTGCTGACGAACCCACTACAGCGTTAGATGTAACGATACAAGCCCAAATTCTAGAACTGCTGGTAGAGCTACAACAAGCAAACGGCATGGCCTTGGTTCTTATTACTCACGACATGGCCGTAGTGGCAGAAACTGCAGACCGTGTGGTAGTTCAGTATGCCGGACAACAAGTGGAACAGCGGGCTGTTATTGAATTGTTCAACAACCCACGTCATCCTTATACCGAAGCTCTGCTCAGTGCACTGCCAGAATACGCCAAAGAAAAAACCCTCAATGCTATTCCAGGAGTGGTGCCTGGCCAATTGGATCGTCCAGCGGGGTGTTTATTTAACCCTCGCTGTGAACATGCCCAAGACCTGTGCCGACAAAAACCACCACAAAGAAGCGAAGGTATTTTGTGTCATTATCCATTACCACTAAAGGGTGCTACCACTGACCATGTGGAGGCCTCATTATGAATCAACAGGCATTAATCCAAGCAAGAGATCTGCACAAATATTACACTATAAAATCGGGGTTGTTTCAGCCTAATCAAAGCCTACAAGCTTTATCTGGTGCAAGCTTTGATCTATATGCGGGCCAAACCTTGGCCGTGGTGGGTGAATCTGGCTGTGGTAAATCCACCTTGGCCCGTTTGCTTACGCTTATTGAACAACCTACGGCAGGGCAGTTAAGTCTAGATGGCATAGATTTAGCCACCGCTAATAAAAAAAGGGTTGCAAAACAACTACGCCAAACTATACAGATGGTGTTTCAAGACCCTTTTGGCTCGTTAAATCCGCGACAAAAAGTGGGTGATATTCTACAAGAACCCCTCATTATCAATACTGATCTCAACGCCAATCAAAGACGCGACCGCGTATTAGAATTGATGCAGCGAGTGGGTTTATTAGACGAACACATTCACCGCTATCCACACATGTTTTCTGGTGGCCAGCGCCAACGCATTGCCATTGCACGGGCGCTCATTCTAAAACCAAAAATTGTGGTGTTAGACGAACCGGTATCGGCATTAGATGTATCTATCCAAGCCCAAGTACTTAACTTGCTTATTGAGTTACAGCAAGAGCTAGGATTAGCCTACGTGTTTATCTCTCATGATTTAAGTGTAGTGCGCCATATCGCCGACCAAGTGTTAGTGATGTACCTAGGTAAACCTGTAGAGCAAGGCCTTAGTGAAGCTGTATTTAACAACCCCCAGCATCCGTATACTCAAGCATTACTGTCTGCCACGCCCCAAGCCAATACAGATCGTAAGCGCAAACGCATAAGGCTCACTGGAGAGCTTCCATCGCCTTTAAATCCGCCTAGTGGCTGTAGTTTTCACCCCCGCTGCCAGAACGCCACAGCACAATGTAAAACCAGCACTCCAGTTATGGAACAACATGGTGATGTAAGCGTGGCGTGTTTATTGGTTAAATGATGTTTATTTTTGTCCGTATTATTAATACCAAATGGATCAGCTTTTTAAGAGTTTAAAGCAAGAAAATAAATGAGAAGGACTGGTAATGAAATACAGTAACGGCAAGGCAATACCGATCTCAATAAACCAAGCCTTTGAAAGCATCAAGTTTCTGTCTGATAGAACCCCTAAAACTAATGGCAATAGCGATGGTTTTTGTACCTTGGTGGAGTACCGAGACGGTGGCATTTTCCTTGCACATTATGCTGGCAACAGCGAGTGGGAAAGGCACACCAATGGTGATGAGATGGTCATGGTTATGGGGGGTGAAACCGTCTTGATTTTATTGCAAAACGGTGACGAAATCTCTAACCCTATGTCGCAAGGCATGTTACTGGTTGTTCCAAAAAACACATGGCATCGTTTTGAATCGCCCAAAGGCGTTAAGATAATGACGATCACCCCGCAGCCAACAGATCACTCGGTTGAAAGGCCAGAGTAGTCAGCAGTTTGGGCTATTTATGAGCCAGCTTAGGAAAAAGTTTACAATAACAATTAATTTGATTGTTTTTACAACGTACAGAGAAATATTATGAAAATAGAAGGTGGATGTTATTGTGGTGATATTAGGTATTTAGCTGAAGGCGAACCTCAGGGTTCAGTTCAATGTCATTGTAGAGAATGTCAGTACATAACTGGCGGCAATCCTAATGTAGTAATGGTCATGCCGTTAGAAGGCTTTAAATTTTCAAAAGGAGAGCCTAAAGCATTTAAAAGGGATGATTTAGAAAAAGCCGTGACTCGGTTATTTTGTAATAATTGTGGTACTGGCATTGGTACTAAAAACCCAACAAGACCTAAGTCAATTATTTTAAAAGTAGGTACTTTTGATGACCCTTCAATTTTCATTCCGGCAGTAGCAATTTTCACTATCGACAAGCAAGAATTTCATCACATCGATGATAGCGTTAAGTCATTTGATAAAAGGCCTTAACACTGATCTTACATTAACCAAATGTGCATAATCTGGGCACAAACTAGGGACTCAATTGAGTATTAAAGGTCAGTAGATTGAAACAATCAATATTACATATTGCCATACTCGTTAAAGATTATGATCAGGCACTTGATTTTTATGTCAATAAACTCAAATTTGAGCTCATCGAAGATACTTATCAACCAGAACAAAATAAACGGTGGGTAGTTGTTTCACCACCGGGTTCTAATGGTGTTACTTTATTGTTAGCCCGTGCATCTACGTCAGACCAAAATCATTTCGTGGGGAATCAAGCTGGAGGGCGAGTTTTCCTTTTCTTGAATACAGATGACTTTTGGCGTGATTATAATCGAATGGTGTCTGTAGGTATAAAATTTATCAGAGAACCACAACAGCAAGATTATGGGATAGTTGCAGTATTTGAGGACCTATACGGCAACTTATGGGATTTACTCCAATTAAATCCAAATCATCCGATAGCATCAAGATCTGTATAAATGGACTATTATATATTTCGGCAAATGTGGGAGATTATAACAATTGAATCAATTAACTGAGAAATCTATAGCATGTCCGTACTGTGGTGAAATGATTGAAGTTCTAATAGATTCATCTGACATGGAACAACAGTACATTGAAGATTGCCAAGTATGTTGTAAGCCAATAAATTTTTTGGTTTCTGAAAATCTTAATGGTGACCTTGCAGTTAGTGTTTATAGTGAAGATGAAGCGTTTTAATAGATACATTACAATCAAATCAACAAGAACAGGTAACGCTTGGCCACTTTTTTTTTGCTATAGGGTTTTAGTCAACAATTACTTAAACAGTTCTGTAGGCGTTACAGCTAGCCAGTATTTGAGTAACAAGAAATATGAACATCTCAACTAGCGCCAAAGTGCACGACTTTCTGTCAGATATACAATCTATATCTCCTGAGCAGTTTGACATGATCATTTCAATAAAAGATATCTTCTTTGGAGCTAATAAAAAATTAGCCGAAGGTATTAAATATGGTGGCTTGGCGTTTAATGTGTCAAATGCATTGATTGGAGGTATTTATACTTACAACAAACACATTTCAATTGAATTCAGTAATGGGTCTGGTTTTACTGATACTGATTCTATACTGGAAGGTAGTGGGAAAAAGAGACGACACAAAAAATATACACAGATGACAACATTGTTCAAAAAAATGTCCCTTATTTTGTTAGTCAAGCAGTGAAGGGCTAAAGAAACTATTGAATGGTAAAGGCAGGGTACACAATCAATTATGCCCAAACTGTAAAGATGGCTTTGTTGTGCTTTGAAAAATAATTTGAAATGAAAAGGCGTTTTCTCACTGAGAAAAATGACTGTGGATTATTAGATACTAGCGCAAGGGGATATTACAACGTTGGACTAACAATTTGTCTCAGTATATTTCGCCATTTAAAGCTAATTGAGTTAAATATAGGCGCATATCGAATTCGAGCTGATGATAGTCGCTCGACATATGACAACAGAGTTTGTAAAAAGCTTTGTTATGGTCCTTTTCTTTTAAATGAGCCAATTCATGAACAACAATCATCCTTAGAAATGGTTCTGGAGATGTCCTAAAAACATCACTGATTCTAATTTCGTTTTTACTTTTGAGTTTATTTCCCTGAACCCGAGAAACAAAAGTGTGTAACCCAAGTGCATTGTTAATCGCGTGAATTTTAGGGTCATAAATCACCTGACTTAATGGTGAAGACTTTTTGATATATTGATTTTTGATTGATACAGCATACTCTCGCAGGGATTTGTCATTCACAAACTGATGGGTTGTAGGGTACTTATTGAGTAAATAATCGGACAGGTTATTCTGCTCTATTAGTTGCAGAGCTTGGTCTTTTACTTGTTGAGGGTAGTTTGAAAGATATCTTAAAGTGGACATTGGTTAGGTATCGAGTTTGATTAAACTAATTTCTTTTTTGGAAAGAAATTACTGATACGCATTATATGCTTGAATAATGCCGCAATCTAGCTATCTAAAAGGTGTTTAGGATGCAGGTTTTAGTCCAGCTTTACATTCACCATCAAGCCCTTTAGTTTGGTAGTGATAAGCTATGGCCATAACTAAAGCACCTTGGTTGCTGGGTCATTGGATCAATAAATTGAAGCTCCTTTGCCAGCAACTGTAATGGAGCTACATAGTTATCTGCCGATAGAGGATGTAATTTTGGGTAGTATTTATCATTCAGTATGGGCCAACCCAGCGCCTCCATGTGAAGGCGTAATTGATGGGTTTTTCCAGTAACGGGATTTAATTCAAATAGCGCCTGCTGAGCAGATTGCTGCAGGCATCGAATCACAGAATGACTATTTGCTTCGCCGTTGGTCACGCACATGCGAAAGCGTGGTTCGGAATGCACTATACGATTTTTAACTTGCCACTCCTGGCCTATAAGATTTTCACCATGACTAATGTTGGCAATTGCCTGGTAGGTCTTATGTATTTGCCGTGTCTGAAATAAATGGTGATAACGATGGCGTGTGCTTGGGTTAGTAGAGAATATGACCAAACCGGCTGTCACTCTATCCAAGCGGTGTAACGCTTGTAAGGTCTCAATGCCTGTGCTGAGTCGTAAGCGATTTTGCAGGCATTCATTCACATAAATACCGCCCGGGGTTACTGCTAAAAAGTGGGGTTTATAGGCTACTAAAACATGCTCATCCTGAAATATAATCTCTTCCTTAAAAGGGATGCTGGGCTCGCTTTCGACTTCTCTGTAATAGTAGATTCGTTGTTGTGGTTGAAACAGTGATTGTGCTGTTACCAATGATCGGTCGTGGTAATGTACCTTGCCATGGGCGATGCGCTGCCGCCAAACCTGAGCATCAATGTAGGGGAATTTAATGATCAGGTATTCCAGCACAGTGGTTACGCCAGGGTTAGTCTGGGGTAAGCTTAGTCGTGAAGGATAGTCAGAAATTGCCATTGAAGGAGCCAAATTTTGACTATAACACGAGTTTAAGACCGCCATCTTGAGGGACGATTTTTTTGTCGCTCCACTATACAGCGTGATATGGCTAAATTCATAGAATAATGACGTGGAACCTAGATTCAGTTTTGTGGATTCTAGTGCAGTTGCTTGGGAAAAACTCCTAGGGGTTAGTGGTGTTGAGATTAAAAAGCTGTAGGGGCCAATGGCCAGGTAATGGCGCTATATAGGTTTTTGCCTAACATCATATTTCCAGACCATCTGCACGATGCGCCTGAGTTCCTCTATTTACTAGAAGGCAGTGCCAAAGTTGATGGTCAATGGATACAGGCCCGCTGGGCAAGCGTAGCAGGAATTGGCACTTTAGCAATAGATTTTCAAAGTGGGGATGCAGGTTGTGTATTCGTCGCTGTATATACTATGGGTACAAACAATATTTAGTAGCACGCTAACAGGTGAAAATACAATGAACCAAATTAACCCGAAAAAACTGCTCAACAGCAAGTGGACAGCCGTTAAACCTAAAAACAAGGAAAAACACTTCACCGTGATAGCGGTAGAATTTGATGATGACGAAGCAGTTAGCTCCTGTTTTATTGAAGCTGTTATGTCTAAGCGTGAAACAGACATCCAATGGCAAGAATTAAAAGACATCAGTCAATGGCTGCAGGGTTGGAAATAATACAAGTGTGATCACCTTTTGGGCTGGCGTTATTCTAGAGTTTAAGTATGCGTAAAACTGATAAAAAAATTGATAATCAACTTAGGCTTGTATTGACTGAGGCTTGTGAAATTGCTTTGAAGGACATTCATGGCTTTCAATGGCTTACTCACTTGGTTAATTATTCGAACTTCCCTAAAAGCTTAAAGGTAGTGTGTGTTTTTGACACTAATGAAAACCTATCTTGTTTTATGTCCCAAAAAACCAAAACAGAACTTGCCTCTCTTATTCAAATGAAGCTTCACACCGTTAATATTGAAGTAAAAAATGTGGAGGATCATATTTTTTATGACACAGAACAAAACTGTCACAAAGAGCACCATGGTAAATGGGCCAGCAGGCTGTTGCACTAAGGCTATAGCTGGCTAAAAATTCTTGGTACTGCCATAGGCCTCTAAGGCTTTTTGACGCGATTCCTTTATTTGCACAATGGGGTGTGGGTAAGTTTCACCCAGGGTGATATTAGCTTGGTTTAATACTTCTGGAGGCGCCTCCCAAGGCCGGAATAAATACTTATCTGGTAGTGCTTTGAGTTCAGGCACATAGAGCTTGGTATATTCCCCTTGAGGGTCGAACTTTTCGCCTTGGATGATTGGGTTGAATACCCTGAAATAGGGCGAGGCATCTGTGCCACACCCTGCGACCCATTGCCAGCTTGCACTGTTGCTGGCTAAGTCTGCATCCACAAGGCAGTCCCAAAACCAGCTGGCCCCTAAGCGCCAGTCAACCAATAGATTCTTGATAAGAAATGATGCAACAACCATGCGAACACGGTTGTGCATATAACCTGTTTGCCACAGTTCTCGCATGCCTGCATCAACCAATGGATAGCCTGTTAACCCTTGTTGCCAGCACTTTAGCCAAGCTGGGTTATTTTCCCATGGAAAATAGTTGAAGTTAGTTTTTAAGTTTTGGTTAGGCAAGCCAGGAAAATGAAATAGTAAATAATAAGAAAATTCCCGCCAGCGTATTTCTCTCTTAAAGTGCTCACTGTTTTCATCATCAGGTATGGTGAGCAATGCATTGATGATTTGATGTGGTGAAATGTCTCCAAAATGAAGGTGAGGGGATAGTCTAGAAATTGCTTTTAATGCAGGTCGATCTCTGCCATCTTTGTAATCGTTTATGCCATTAGATAAAAATTTGTTTAGCAGTAATGATGCGCCAGCTTCACCTGGCTCCCAACACTTATGCAAGCCAGAATCCCAATTAATTGTAGGTAATAATGTTAGACCTTCTAGGCTTGAGGCATGGGAATCATTGATTAACGGTGTTGGCAACTGAGGTGCTGGTAAGAGCGTAATAGGGGGGTCAATTTTGCTCGCCTCACGGTGATACGGGGTGAATACTTTATAAGGGCTGGCATCCTTCTTAAGCACAGACCAGGGTTCATTTAGTAATGAGCCATTAATGCTGTTAGCCTTGATACCTTGCGACGATAATTGCGTTTTGATGTGCTGACTCTGCGCGATATGGTTGGGCTCATAACAACGATTCCAGTAGACAGCATCAACTGCAAATCGCTGACATAAATCAGCAATGATGGTTGCGGCATCACCACGATAGACATTTAAGGCGTTGCCCAATGACGTATCCAATGCTTTTAATGAATGATGCAGCCACCACCGGCTCGCACCACCCATCTGGTACTGGCCTGCATTTTCATCATCGAGTATGTAAATAGGTAGTACATTGGATGCTTCACACGCGGCTATAAGGGCTGGGTTATGGCTCAGGCGTAAGTCTTGGCGAAACCATATGATTGATAGTGAACTATGCATAACTAATCTACTCGATCTTTTCAATGACTAACGTTATTTGGCCTACATTAAATCCCCATTTGGTCATTTCAGTTTGGTTAATCAAGCGAGATTCATCAAGTTGGTAGATCCAATCGTTCAAATCGATGTCCCACGTTGTGCCGTCAACTTCTATAGCTAAGGTATAGCGCCAATTAAAGGCAAAGCCTTGGCTTACACCTGTAGCTTCGCCCACTGAATCTGATGCTACACCGCTGTATTGATTGTCACCGTGCTTTACAAGATTCCACACTCTGCGTTGTGTTTCACCATCATCATAAAAAAAGTCTTCTTCTAGCAGGCCGTTATTACCTTCCCATGAGCCTACTAAATCGGCACGAAAACGCCTGATGACCTTGCCGTCTCTGTTTTGCACCATGCCGTATGCGGCCAGCTTGCCGTCAAAAAAGGTCTTCATATCAAATGCAGGTGTGGTCGATCGGTAATCAGAAATCGTGGTACTGCATCCGACCAATAATAAGCCTAAAAAAGTTGCCACAAATAAACGCGAACAATTGTGCATAAAATAGTTAAAAGTAGTCATGGTTTTATTCCTATTAATTGATTACGTTGTGCTGGTTTTAATGTGTTCTTTGATAGCCAGATGGCTGTAAAAGCAGATGAAAACAAAGGCTCACTTAAGGAGCCAATAAATCGTTTATTATAAAAAAAGTGACTAATGCCTTCTTCATCTACATATAATATAAGCTGGTCTTGTGGCGCAATATCTGGCCAAATATCACGCAACCTTGATACCCACTCAACGCGATAATCAATATTTTGACGTTCCCACTCATCAATTGTTGATTGTATTAGCTGTTCAGCACTGATGGTCTTTTTATAAAGTAAATCGAGGGATAGGGGCCATTTATTTAGTTCATATGTACCTGTTGGGGTAAGTACTTTGGCCTCATAAATCTCAAACCAAAGCCACTTCATTTTAGCTGTACCGACTAACTTGAATGTTGGTACTGGCGTCACCTCAATTGAGGTCTCTAAATTAAAGCTTTGGTGGCTTAATGCTTGAGTGCTATAGGCATAGTGACTAGGCAATAGTACTAAGCAGAAAAAGATGAATATTTTTGTCTGTGAACTCAGGCTACCCATAGTGGGGTTTCCTCATTAAAATATCTAGCTTGACACATAACGGTAAGAAGACGCCCCAGATGATGGACACTATTGTTAAAGTCAGCAGTGCGCCGCGAGGCAAATCAACAGCACCAAACTTCCAGCTAGCCCAATAAGCATAGACACCACCTAACGCACTGAAGCTGATAAGGTACATCAGCTTGAAGTTACGTAAAAAGCGCATGCTATGACCTAAATTAAGAATAAAAGCGATCCATAAAACGATCAGCCATGCAGGCCATTCAGTAAAGCTAAAAAAGCCTAATGTGGTCATACATAAGTCGATAAAAAAGCCACCAAAGGCAAGTGATAGAACTTTGAAATCATCAAGGCGACTAGGTGTTAAAACAAAATGCATGACTAAAATGGCGACAGGAACAGGTAGCCATTTGTTGCCGCCAAATATCAACACCAGCCACATGATTTGAAAGCTAACTGGTTGAAACCACTGCCACATTTTCATTACGCTACCTTAGTATTCGTTCTTAATGAGTTCAATATGGGCTAAGCCAATTGCCGACTCACGAAAGCCACCTTCACAGTAGCAAAAGTAATATTCCCACAGGCGGATAAAATCTTCGTTAAAGCCTAACGATTGAATTGCTTCGCGATTGTCTAAGAAACTTACTCTCCAGGCGTTGAGTGTTTTAGCATAATCAATGCGGTAGTCTGATAACTGTTTCATATACATGTTGGTATTGTTTTTAACTAGATCACAAATCACACTGACAGAAGGCAAGTGGCCACCAGGAAATATATTACGTTGGATAAAGTCCACGTTGTTAACATAGCTATCGTAGCGTTGATCATTCATTGTGATTGCTTGGATAAAGGATGTTCCACCTGGTTTTAATAATTTATCCAACGTTTTAAAGTAGGTAGGCATGAACTTATGCCCTACGGCTTCAATCATTTCAATGGAAACAATTTTGGAGTATTGGCCCGTTAAGTCCCGGTAGTCTTTTTTTAATAGTGTAATTTTATGGTTAAGATGTGCATCACTGATACGCTGTTGTGCTAAGTCAAACTGGGCTTCTGATATGGTTGTCGTAGTGACTTGGCAACCATAATTTTTAGCTGCATAACAGGCTAAGCCACCCCATCCAGTGCCTATTTCTAGTAAATGATCATCTTTAGTGAGTTTTAATGCATCACAGATAGTTTTGAGCTTATGCTGCTGGGCCTCTTCAAGCGTTGTCGTTTTATGAGGGAATATTCCAGATGAATATTGCATCGCTTCATCTAAAAAGAACTGATACATTTCATTGCTTAGGTCGTAATGGGCGGCTATGTTTGTTCGGCTTCCAGCTTTACTATTTCGATTTAGCCGGTGCTTAAACATATTTATAATGTTCAATAAAAAACCAAAACGTTGTTCGTGCTTTTCCAGTGTTGCTAGATTTCGAGAGAATAGTCGAATCACGTCGACTAAGTTATCACTGCTCCATAAGCCTTCTACATAGGCTTCGCCTGCACCAATGCTGCCACCCCATAAAATACGTGAGTAAGCCTTTTGGTCATGAATAGTGATGGTTACGTTGATACTTGCATCAGGATTACCAAACAAAACCTCGTGACCATTCTCCACTAGCCGAATATGGCCATCGATTAACTTTTTGAGTAATGAATACACTATTCTTTTACTGAGCGAGGGTTTCCCCATTTTCTCAATGTCTTTGGTGTTGGGCATGGGCATGGTCATGATTTACTCTTTGTAGTGGACTTTCTAATCGACAAGGTAGGTGATTCGGATTTTTTTATTTGATATGGCACGTAACGAATGCGTTTTAAAAACAGCTTTAATGCCTGCCAATAAATAGCTCTAACAATGCTTACAGATACGATTGGCCAGCGCAGAAATACAGCAGTTAATTTTTTAGTGTTAATGTTATACCGCGTTGCTGAAAACGATGCAGTAAATAGGTGGTGCCCACGCCAGCTTTCTATATGGATGTTTGTACTTGAAGTTGGCTCTTTAACACGCCACCGGTATTCCATGTCTAAATCCATAAAGGGTGAAACATGAAATGCTTTTTCGGTTGGTGCGGGTGATATTAAATCGATTAAGTAACAATGGCTATTATTCCAAGGTGTGTTGCTTACTTCGGCAATGAGGTATCTGGCAGTAACATTTTCATACAAAAAGAAAAAATTAATAGGACTAAAATAAATGCCAAAGCAGCGTAATTGCGCTAACACGCATACGCGGTTGATAGTGCTAACGTTTGCACCCAATGAGCCCGCTATAGCAATGGCACGGGCCTTTAACATGTGCCCAGTATCAGATAATGACTCATCTATATTTAGTGGTTCATTTCTAAAGTAATCTGATATCTTGATCTGCAAAGGTGCCCATCGCTGCGATGAAAACCACCAGTATTTGCTATTAAGTAACGAGACCTCATCGAGGTCTAAAAAATTCATATAGAGTGGATACGTGAACTCATGCACTTTTGGGAAGAAACGCTTATGGAACACGTGACCAATATAAAATGCACTTTTCAGAGCAGGTTTTATAGTCTTATGATGAGCCGTTTGGCTATGTGTCTGAGCGTTATGCATTTGCTGTGCCTTGTTGTGTAGCAGCATCAGTTGTATCAAGAGTGATATCAAAGCGTTGGCATACATCTAAAGCGCTTTTCACACCATCTTCATGAAATCCGTTGTACCAATATGCACCACAAAAGTGAGTTAAATTATTACCACAAATAGTGTGCCGTTGGTTTTGAGCGGTAATAGACTCGAGTGAAAAAACGGGATGTGCGTAGGTAAATTGACGTAAAATATGTTGTGGATCAATGCGTTTTGTTTGGTTAAGAGTGACACAAAGGTCTTGCTCAGTTTTGAGCCCTTGCAAAATGTTCATGTTGTAAGTTAGCGTTGGTAACTCATCGACTAGCGGGTCAATACAGTAGTTCCAGCTAGCGTACGCCTTTTTGCGTTTGGGCAGTAAACTATTATCTGTATGCAGCACTACGTCATTGGCGCGGTATTTAATGGCGCCCAACACTTCAGTTTCGTCCTGACTTGGATCTTTTAATAATGCCAGCGCTTGGTCTGAGTGGCAGGCAAAAATAACCTCATCAAATAATTCAGCCCCACTTTGACTGATAACTTCAACATGGTCCCTATGACGCGTGACTGACTCTACTGCCGAGTTAAGTCGAATGTCTTGTATAGCTTTGGTTAATCTTGGTATGTAGCAACGCGAGCCACCTTCAATCACATACCATTGAGGACGGTTAGCAATGTCCAGTAAACCGTGATTACTCAAAAAGCGCAGGAAAAATTGTAATGGAAAGTCTCTACAACTGTTAATAGAAGCTGACCAAATGGCTGCAGTCATTGCGAGGACATAATGGGTAGCAAAATAATCACTAAAACCATGCTTATCAAGAAACTCCCCTAAGGTGCCTTGGTTATTCTGGCTCAACAGATGAGCTTTTTTTGACAGCCTATTGAAGCGTAGAATTTCGATAATAAAGTAATAAAAGCGTGGCTTTAATAAATTACGACGCTGTGCAAAAAGGCTATTTAAACTATGCCCGTTGTACTCAAGCCCCGTGGCTTGGTTATGCACGCTAAAGCTCATTTCAGTCGGTTTGCTAGTGATCCCAATTTGATCCATCATTTTAATGAAATTAGGGTAAGTACGATCATTAAATACGATAAAACCAGTATCCACTGCTAGGGTTTTACCGTCTATATCAAGGTCGATGGTTGCTGTGTGTCCACCCAAATGGTCGTTAGCTTCAAATAGAGTCACCTGATGATGTTTGCTTAGCAGATAGCCACATGTTTGTCCTGAAATACCACTACCAATAATAGCAATGCGCCTTTGTTTGGGATGTGAATATGTCATTCGGCTGTCCTGATCATTTTAACAGCAAGGCGTCGCCAGAGTGCGTTGGGTAATAACGATAATATTTTCATAATGAAAAAGAATATCTTTGGAAAATTAATCTCCAACTTTCTCTGTTCAAGACCTTGCATAATGTACTTGCAGGCCTGCTCGCCAGAGATGATGCCAGGCATGGAGAAAGTGTTTTTTTGTGTTAAAGCGGTATCTACAAATCCTGGACGAATAAGTGAAACAGCGATACCTCTTGGACTTAGGTCAATGGCCAGTGTGCGTGTTAAATAATCTAACGCGGCTTTGGAAGCACCATAAGCTTCAGAACGTGTGAGTGGCAACATGGTGACTGATGAGCTAACAATGGCTAGCTGGCCACCTTGGTTAATGTTGCTTAATACTCCCTCTAAGCAATACCCTGTGCCAGTAACGTTGGTGTCTATGACCCTTTTAAACAGCGCACTATCAAATGACAATGGATCATCCATGTATTCACATGTCCCTGCATTGAGTATCACGGCATCAAGCGCTCTGAATTCCTTAAGTTTGTTTATTACCTCAGTGCGCTGGTTAATATCAAAAGTGCACAGGATTAATGCTGGGTGTGTTGCTTTAATAGCGCTTTGTAATTTACTCAATGACCTACCACAGGCAATGACCTGCCAGCCAGCTTCTAAGTAGCTGTTAGCAAGGTGCATACCAATACCAGAGCTTGCCCCTGTAATTAAGATACGCTTCACGCAGCCAACCTTTTTTTAAGCATGCTAATCACTTTTTTGAGTATCGGTACGTGTTCATAAAACATACTGCCGAGGTCAAAGTAATCTCTTTGGTAAGTGATGCGGTCACTAAACTTCACTTGGCTCACACCAAGCACCATAATCTCTTGGTGGTTATTTAACTTTGGGTGAGCAAACTTCATAGTCCAACTAATAAACCCTTGGGAATCGTCACTCACCACCTCCGTAATTTCGAAGCGGCAATAGGTGACATTAGACATCATTTGACTAAAGTGACGTTTAAGGTGGTTAAGGCCTTCAATTTTTTTACCAATAGGGTCTTCAAAAACCGTTTCATGGTGGTAAATTTCACCAAGCCCAGCAATGCTTTCTTGGCTGAACTCTTTGTAATAGAGGCATAACTTTTCAATTATTGTATTCATAATGTGGGTACTCTAATCGTTAGCTCATTAAAGGTATCGAACCATTGGGCTTATTTTTTCCGGGTAAGGCTCTAAATATCGCTGGTCTTTAATGTACGCAGAGCCGTGTTGCATCAAATGATGTTTCAGCAAAGTTAAAGGTGTAGTCAGCGGTGTGAGGCCTTTATTATAATTGTGAATAATTTCAACGATATGCTCACGTCCCATTGAAGACAGGTTGCCTTTTAAGTACCCTAAAATATGAAATAGCGCATTGGCATGGTTTTTTCTGCTTGCAGGCTTGGAAAGCGCCTCAATGAAAGAGCTAAAATAGGTATGGGTGAGCTCTTCAAGTGATTCATTTTTATTGGCACCTAACAACCTTCCAAGTGTACGGCATTTGTCTTGATTATGTGCCATTAAGAGGTACTTATAGCGACTGTGGAACACCATCAGCTTGTGCAAGCTGGGTTGTTCCAAAACCTCTTTGCGAAAATTGCTATAGGCATAGACACGCAGGACAAAATTATCAAATAGTTTATCGTCATGTAGGCGCCCTTCTTCTTCGATTGGCATTAGCGGATATTGTTCTTTTAATGCTTTGGCGAACACACCGGCAGTGCGAATTTGATGTGGATGCCCATTGGGTTGGTATACCTTTACTCTCTCAAGTCCGCAGCTGGGTGAGTTTTTCATCAAAATATACCCATCAAGGTGACCCATTTCAGGTAATTTCTTCTCGAAGCCTTTGACAAGCTGTGCGGTTAAATCTGATGTGCTGTCATTACTAAACACCAATTGTGGAGACGTTGGGTCACCGGTGAGTCGCATCGTAGGTCTTGGAATACCAAATCCAGCCTCTACCTCAGGGCAAAAGCTGGTGAATTTGAAACACTGGCTTAACAGGTCAAGGCATAGCCGAGATTGTGTGTGACCACCGTTATAGCGCACTTCATTTCCTACTAAACAGGCGCTGATACCTACCTGTATAGAAGGTTGATTAATCTCATTTTTCACCTTATCGGTGGCAATGGTGCTTTGGTTATTCATGGTCTATTTCTCACTTGCCTATTATTATGTAAAGCTATTATTTAAGCATTTTTTGATGCAATGCTAATGCACTGTTGAGTGCGCCAAATGTACCGCCACTGCCTAACCAATCCCCACAGCAGCCAACCTTAAGAGCATCATTCCAAATATAGGGGGTGTTTTCTTGTGATGCTGTTTTATGTTGTGCCATCCGCCAGTAGTGGGATGTTAGAATGCTTGGCTTAGCATCAATGCCGAAGTGCTGGCAGAACGATTCTGTCAATTGAATCGCTGCTGTGTCACTGTCTGCATGCCATTGCTGCTGTGCCCATTCATGTGTGCTGTGGAGTACCCAAATCTCTTGCAGTGGTGCTGGACAGGTTCTATCCGGTTTGCTGTTCTCTCGAATTGCCGTATGTAATAGTGCATGCCCACTTTTATAGACATCTGCATTCATATTCAGAGGTTGTGTAAAACCAATTGCGCAGACGTATTGAGGGTGGCTGTCACTGGGTGATATTTTGGAGTAACTAAGATTGCCGACCGAGTTCAGTAGATCAATGGCTTGCTCTGGAGGAGACGTGATCACTATTCTGTTGCTTACAGCAAGAAGTTGATGGCTTTTATCAAGCAGATGCCAATGGCTATCAGCTCGCTTTATCCGGTACACTCTGCTTTGGGTCAGACTATTAATATGGCCAGCAATTTTGTTATGCCATGTGCTCATTGAGGGCGTGCCACAGAGTGTTTCTAGTGTTTCTTTATTGCCAGTGGGTGTGTCGAAACGGCTAATATTCTTAGTCCATGGAGATAAATAGCCTGCACTAACCCATGTGCTTAACTTATCCTTAAGTAGTGGGTGAGTCACCTTGCTGGGTGAAAATTCAGGGGCGCCTAAATCGATGCTGTAGTCATTGCCAATACGCCTGCGACTGCAGCGGCCACCTAAACCTCTGCTTTTTTCGATGAGAAGGCAGTCGATGCCAGCTTCATCAAGTAGGTTGGCCATAAAACAGCCAGCGGTGCCAGCACCAATGATGGCAACTTCAGTAGTGAGTGAGTGCATGTAATTTATTACTCAAATAGTTATACAAAAAATAATACTGTACAATTAAATACTTGTACAGTATTATTTTTTGTATAATTATTTATGAAAGAATCTAGACAGGTATAAATAGGTTTCAATGAATACAGCTGCGAATCATAACCAAGAACCTGAAAGCCAGTTTCCTATCCGGCAATTGAGTGCTCGCACACAAGTCAATACGGTTACCCTCAGGGCCTGGGAGCGGCGTTATGGCCTGTTAAAGCCACAGAGAACTCCAAAAGGTCACAGGCTCTATTCAGAAGATGATGTTGCTACCATTGAACGGATTTTAACCTTAGTGGCGAGGGGAGTGCCTATTGGCAAGGTCAAGGCTCTGCTTCAGAACAATGTGGCGGTGGATGCGCAAGTCAGCGAGGCTGGAAACTGGCAACATGCAGTTGCTGAGCTTATAGCAGCAGTTGAGCTATTTTCAGCGACCAAAGTTGAGCATTTAATACACAAATCATTTACTAATTATCCCGCCCCTATTTGCAGTGAACGTTTGATGAAGCCGTTGTTTTCTGAACTAAGTTTGATTGATGACCATGGTGCGGCCCTAGGTTTTGCAGAAAGTGAACTGGTTCGCTATGCATTAATTCGTACCAGCGCTAAAGTTCCTAAGAAAAAATTTGCTGATACTGTGGTTTTGATTGCCGGTAATCAAACACCAACCTGGCGTTTGGCACTAATGGCTCTGGAATTAACCGATGCTAAGTTTGCGGTACATTTATTAACGCCCTCATTTAGCGTTGCTGCTGTAATTGAGCTCGCTGGAAAATTTGAACACGCGCACACGGTATTTTACCAAGATGGTATGTGGAAAGATTTAGATCAAGAGTTGATGGCCAAAATATTGCTTAAAAACGATCGGCTTTTTCTTTGTGGTACTGCACCAGTGCTTGCTGATTTGTATGCAGAAGGGCGTGTATTTGAAAACTTAAAATCTTGTATTGATAGTTTAATAAAGCGGCAAACAGTGCCCCAGGATGACCCGAGGTAGCCCATGAATATATTGATTACAGGTGGTACTGGTTTAATTGGCCAGGCCTTCATTCGACAGTTTGGCGATCACCAATTTACGGTGCTCACTCGATCTATACAAGACAGTAATGCTGCACTGCCTGCTGCAGTTAGCCTCATCGACTCATTAGAACATTTGCAGAATCTAGATGGATTTGATGCTGTTATTAACCTTGCTGGAGAACCCATTATTGACAAACGGTGGAGCCCTAAACAGAAACATATTATCTGCCAAAGCCGGTGGTTGTTAACTCAGCAATTAGTGGCATTGTTTGCCCTCAGTCAAAAGCCACCGTCGGTCTTTTTAAATGGTTCTGCCATAGGTGTATATGGAGATCGGGGTGAACAAGAGCTTACGGAAGCCTCTGCCGTTGAAGTAGGTGATTTCTCCACAGAGCTGTGCCTGGGTTGGGAGGAGATTGCCATGCAGGCTCAGTCTTATACCCGTGTGGTCTTGCTGAGAACTGGCATCGTTTTAGCTGCTCATGGTGGTGCTTTAGCGAAGATGTTATTACCATTTAAGTGCTGTTTAGGTGGACGAATTGGTGATGGTGGGCAATATATGTCATGGATTCATTATCAAGACCACATTAATGCGATGCACTACGTATTACTAGATAAAGACATATCAGGGGCGGTCAATTTGGTTGCTCCAGAAGCGCAAAAAAATAGCGTATTCACTCAAACGTTAGCTAAGTCGCTCAATCGAGTAGCCATTTTTCCAATGCCGAAAAAAATCTTATGGGCTTTGCTTGGCGAATCATCCTGCCTCTTGCTTGATAGTCAGAATGTAGTGCCTCAGAAATTGTTAGAAAGCGGCTTTAACTTTAACTTTCGCAGCTTGAAGTCAGCCTTAGATGACTTGCTGGTGGGCACTGCTAACTAAATATGCAAGACAACGCTTAATCCTTGGAGGAAGACACATGAAACAATTATTGATTGCGGCCCATGGCAGCCGAAGAGAGTCATCGAATGATGAGTTAAAGGCATTAGTAGCAAAGGTATCAGCCAACTTGGGTGTGGCTTTTGCTGGCGTGGAGTTGGCTTTTTTGGAGTTTGCGTCACCTTCTATAGAGAGTGTGCTGGTTGACTTTTTTAATGGTAAAACCACAGAAGTGGTGGTTTTACCCTATTTTTTATCCGCTGGTAATCATGTTGTGCAGGACATACCAAGAGAGATTCACAAGGTCTTAGATCAATGGCCTGATAAAAAAATAACAGTGTTGCCTCATATTGGTGCTTTGGATGCCATGGCAAATGTTATTGTTGAAGCCTGTAAAAATGATAACCATTAGCCATTAGAATTTCACTGTGGTGCAGTCCAGCAAACAAGCCAGCGAATGTTGTGATTTATAGCGAGACACCAATTAGCGTTTTATACGGTTTGGTTACATGTTCTAAGCTGCTATTATATCAGTGTTTAAATATGAGTAGAAAGCCATGAATCGTCGTAAAAAAGGTATTCAGATTTTAAAGGCTCGTATTAAAAGGTCTAACGCTAAATTGAACCCGCAAAGTAAGCCTAAGTACATTAGCAAAGTGGATCGAGTGGAATCAGCTGCAGAGGTTACCGATGATCCAACTTTTGTTGCTGAACAATGACCCTAATAATGTATAACAACAGCATGAATGCTGCCAGCGTTGGCAACCACACTGGTCGCTTCGCGTATTCTAGTGGTAGCATGTACCAACGTTCAAACTGAAAGGGATTTTCGTGGCAACCACACAAGTTATTGCAGAGTTTTTAGCACGGGAATTTCCTCAATCTAAGTGTGTGGTAGAGGCTATTGGAGAGTGCAGTTCTACTGTAAGTCATCCCATAGGGTTTGATGAATTGCGTCCGGGAGGCACAGTCTCAGGCCCAATACTCATGACAGTAGCAGATGTGGCTTTATATTCTGCAGTGCTGGGTGAACTAGGTTTAGTTGCGCTAGCGGTCACTTCTAACTTGTCGATCAACTTTTTAAGAAAACCCTCTGCAGAAAAAGACATAGTGGGTCACTGTAAGTTGGTTAAAGTAGGGCGCACTCTAGTGATGGGGGAGGTGATGTTATACTCTCGTGGTGATGAGAAGCCTGTGGCCCATGTGATGGGCACGTATGCTTTACCTGCGAAAACGTAAAGCTTAGAAAATTAGCACACAAAAAAGTAACTCCTGTAAGCTAGGCTATTACTTTAAGCAAATCCCGCAATGGTTTCAATTTAAAGCTAAGGTTATTGTGGCGTCAAAAGAGTGCTATGTCTAAACCAATATTCCACTCAATTTCTTCATTAATCCAATGCAAATTTTGTTCTGTCACAACCATGATCAAACCTTTTGGCAACCAGCCTAAACTAAACCCTTGTGGACTAAACGCGTTGGTGCTCAAGGGATGGCTTAAGTCACGTGCTGAAAGCCTCAATAAGGCTTGAACTAATGAGTTTTCAGTGCTCACTGGGAGCAGTTTGTCGTAGCCTGTATTCATGAATTCTATCTCGTCATTATGGAGATCAGAATCCAACTGCATGCTGGCGTGCTAATAGCTCATGAGCAAATCACATTGTCCTTGCAATAGTACTTTACAATACTTGTTCCCTGTCCAACTCTGGGTCGCTAGGTTGATATCGAAGTTCCACTCAAAGCCTTCTTCTGGGGCTGCATTTTGCGTTAGCTGTTTATACTACTGAGTTAGGAAGCTAAGGAGAACTTATTGTTTGGCACACATTACATGTGACTGTAATGTTACGCAAAAGTCGATGTTTTTTGACTTTACCTAGCCGTTAAAATGAAATTAAATAATCCTTATAAAGTGGTGGATTTACTCCACACCTACGAAAGGAATTCTAAGATGAAATTTCAATTAGCTATAAATCTTGAGCGCCTGGATAGTAGTCTCGATATGAAGGATGTTTCCCGCCACACGTTAGAAATGGTGCAAATGGCTGAGGATGGTGGGTTTGAGATTGTCTGGGCTGCTGAACATCATGCTCTGGAAATGACGATTGCCCCCAACCCGTTTCAAATACTGACATGGTGGGCTGGCGAGACCAATAAAATTAGACTTGGAACGGCTTGTGTCAATGCAGCCTATTGGCATCCGATTAAGTTAGCAGGGGAAGCTGCGTTCCTTGATTTGGTTAGTGGTGGCCGATTGGAATTTGGCATTGGGTCTGGGGCGTATCAGCGTGAGTTTGATCGAATGAAGCCTGGTTTACTTCAGTCTGATGGGTATAAATATATGCAGGAAATGCTGCCTGCCGTCTTGGCTCTATGGAAGGGTGATTATGCGCATGAGGGGGAATACTGGCAGTTTCCGACCTCGACTTCAGTGCCAAAGCCTTTACAAGCTGACCCACGTATTTGGGTCGCAGCTAGATCACCGATCACTTATGATTATGCTGTTGCTAATAATGCTAATATTATGTGTTGGCCGTTCACGCGTCCACATGCCGAGGCCGAGTTGTACAGGAGGCATTTAGATGAATCCATTGCAAAGCATGGCGGTACTGCGAACCCAATTTTTGCACTAATGCGCCATACTGCCCTGTATGAAAATCAGTCGGACCGCGATAAGGCAATCAACGCGATTACACGTGTTTTGGGGCAATTCGAAAACTTATACCGTAATCTTGGCGACGTTGAAAATGGATTTCCGAAAGAAATCCCACTTTGTGAGTTAGAGGGCCGCGAACAATATGACCCTTTAATGTTGGAGGAAAACCTGATGTTTGGGTCACCCGATACTGTGATCAAAAAGCTCAAGCGTTATCAGATGTTGGGTGTAGATGAGTTCATTTATTATGCCTCTATGGGACTCGATCACGCAGCTCAAAAACGATCGTTGCGGATGTTTTGCAACGAAGTAATCCCAGAATTCAAATAACGAGTCGCTCATGTCAATTGGATGTAATTTTTAAAAAAAGGTGATGATGATGAAATTTGGATACTTTTATAACCTAACCAATTGGGATCATAGACCCTATCAAGAACTCATTGATGAAACGCGTAATGTTGCCCAATATTGCGATAAAACAGGTTGGGATTCTATCTGGATGACGGAACATCATATTAATCATGAGGGCATGGATGCGTGTCCTAATCCTCTAATGATGTCCGCTGACATTGCCGCAAGAACCCAACAGATTCGTGTTGGTCAGGCGGCAAGTATTATTCCATTTTGGAATCCACTGCGTTTTGCGGAAGATGTGGCATTGCTTGATCAATTGTCAAACGGCCGTGTTGAATGCGGTATTGGCCGAGGTGTTTATGGTCGTGAGGCCATTCATATGAACCCTGAAGCTGATGTTGCTGATCCCGCGAAGAATTATCGCCTGTTTGAAGAATCTCTCAATATTGTTAAAAAAGCCTGGACTCAGGATTTGTTTGATCATCAGGGTGAGTTTTATAATTATCCAGCCCCCAATTTTAAATGGCAGCACGATATGAGCCCTCCAGATCCAAGCTTTATGGATTTAGAGACAAATGCCTTGACTAAAATAGGGCTGGTACCCAGACCATTGCAGCAGCCACATCCACCAATCTGGCAGGTTGTTGATGGTGCCAGTTCAATAGAGTGGGCCGGTTTACATGGTTTAAAAAGTATTATGTGGATACCTACTGTGGCTGCACTAAAACCACGTTTTGAAATATTTCAGAAAGCTCGGTCTGAATATAAAGGGCATCAAGTACCATTAGGTGAAGGCATTTCTTTAGTGCGTGACATGTTTGTTGCAGATAGCATGGATGAGGCACGAGAATTGGCAGCGGAAGGTATACTTACTTATATTCGCTGGATAGCCCATTGGCGTGGTCTTGGCAACCATATGAACCCTGGTGAAGAGTTGCCAGAGACGCCCAACAAGCTAGATTTACTGGATTATGATTTTCTGCATCCTAGAAATTTATTGTTTGGTACGCCTGACTACGTGGCTGAAAAAATTCATGAATTGCAAACTGAGTTGGGGCTTGAGCATTTACAGGTTTGGTCTAACTTCCCATGTGTACCGCACAAGCATGTAATGAAGAGTGTGAAAATGTTCACTGAGAAAGTTATGCCTCAGTTTTGTTAATATGTAATGTTAGATGAAATATGAATGCTAAAATAAAAGCCGATACGGCTTTTCAACAGGATGGTGCAGGGCCTGTTGTTGTACTAATACATGGCTTAGGCCTCAACATGGATATGTGGCAATGGCAGCTTGATGCGCTCTTGCAACACTTCACTGTGTTGCGTTATGACCTGCTTGGGCATGGGGACAGCATTAAGCCTAAGGGTGCTTATACCATGCCGCAGATGGTTGATCAGTTACATCGACTTATTGATGCTCAAGGGCATCAGCATTGTGTAGTCATCGGGTTTTCGTTAGGAGGTTTGATTGCCAAGGCATTTACTCTTGCTCATCCTGACCGGGTATCTGCTTTGGTGGTGATGAACTCAGCCCATGCGCGCACGGATGAGCAGCGAGCAGGGATTATGTTACGGGTGGAACAGTGTCGCGCTGATGGCCCTGGGACAACGGTTTCAGATGCATTGGCACGTTGGTTTTCGACCGGGTTTATAGAAAACAACCCTGAGACTATTGAGAAGGTTCGTCAATGGGTATTGGCAAATGACAAGCAGGTATATCCTGAGTTATATATGTTGTTGGCTAATGCTGATATAGGTATGGAGGAGGCAATTTCTACTATTGTGTGTCCGACACTTATTTTGACTGGTGCAGAAGATTATGGTAATTCAGCCGAAATGGCCGAAAAAATGGCTGTCAAAATACCTGGATCAAGATTAGCGATTCTGCAGGGATTGAGGCACATGGCTTTAGTAGAAGATCCACCAACAGTCAATCGCATTGTTATAGGCTTTTTATCTACTGTGTTTGAAGAATAGTCGTGTCGAATATATGCCTTTAGCGTCTCATAATGGAGGGTTTTGGTTGTGATACTAGATGGGGTTGAAGTTCTGGGCGGACCGGTGGTAATCAATAATCGGCGGTTATCTTTGTCGAAGGCCGTTAGAGCTGGAAATTTTATATTCCTTACTGGGCAAATACCTATGCTGGATGGAAAGCCAATGACAGAAGGAAGTATAGAAGAGCAAACCAAAAACTGTATTGAACATATACGTTTAACACTTTTGGATTGCGGATGTGATTTGCATAACGTTGTGAAGTCCATGATATGGCTGAAAGATCGAACAGATTTTCCAGGGTTTAATGAGGTTTACGGTCAATACTTTACAGAAATGCCACCTGCACGTTCAGCCTTGGTGTCTGACTTTTTAGTGGATATAAAAATTGAAATTGAATGCATCGCGTATATTAGTGATGGACATAAGCCATCGAAAATTAACGTTGATTAGAGTTAAGTAATGACACCATATTTTCTATTGGGATCATGACATTGGAGTAATACTATGACTGAATTAAAAAAATATCAGATGTATATTGACGGTAAGTACGTTAATGCAGAGAACAATAAAACGTTCGAAAGTATGAATCCGGCGACGGGTGAATCGTGGGCGACTATTCCTGAAGCTAGTGCTAAGGATGTGGATCTTGCTGTTAAGGCAGCGCATCGAGCATTTACCTCTGGCCCATGGAGTACGATGTTACCAACACAGCGGGGTAAATTGTTACGCAGGTTGGGCGATCTCTTAGCTAAACATTCTGAAGAACTGGGTGAGATTGAAACTACGGACACAGGAAAATTATTAAAAGAAACTCGATGGCAAGCGGGTTATATTTCAGAGTATTTTCATTATTATGCTGGGCTGGCAGATAAGGTGCAGGGTGCGACGCTGCCGATAGATAAAGCTGATATGTTTGCCATGACTATTCGTGAGCCCCTGGGCGTGGTTGCAGCGATTGTGCCCTGGAATTCCCAGCTGTTTTTGACGGCAGTAAAGTTGGGGCCTGCTTTGGCAACAGGAAATACAGTTGTTTTAAAGGCATCCGAGCATGCTTCAGCTCCGATGTTGGCGTTTGCCAAAGTTTTTGAAGAGGCGGGTTTCCCTCCTGGTGTAGTTAATATTGTTACCGGTTTTGGTGACCCCTGTGGCAAGGTGCTGAGTTCACACCCATTAGTGGATCGAATTAGTTTTACGGGTGGCTTAGAAACGGCGAGGCATATCATTCGTAATTCAGCAGAAAACTTTGCTCAGGTGTCAACCGAGCTTGGTGGAAAGTCACCTATGATTATTTTTGCCGATGCTGATATGAAAAGTGCCATTAACGGTATATTGTTAAGCGTTTTTAGCGCCAGTGGACAGAGTTGTGTGGCGGGTTCACGTTTATTAATTCAAGACAGTATTTATGATGAAGTAGTTGCCAAAATTGCAGAACGTGCAGCTGAAATATGCATTGGTGATCCGCTGGATGACAAGACTCAAATGGGGCCATTAGCAACGCGTAACCAATTGGATAATATTGAGCACAGTATCCGATTATCGTTGGAAATGGGTGCAAAGCTGGTTTATGGAGCGCGTCGTCCAAGTGGTTTAAACCCTGAAGGTTTGTACTATGAGCCTACTATAATTGAGTGTCCGAATATGGATGTGCACGTGGCGAAGACCGAAATGTTCGGACCTGTTGTTAGTGTATTGCGATTTAAAGATGAAAAAGAAGCTATTGCGATTGCTAATAATACAAACTTCGGTCTTGCTTCAGGTATTTTTACCACCAATATTGGTCGTGGCATAAGAATGAGTAAAGCTATTCGTTCGGGCATCGTTTGGATTAATACCTACCGAGCAGTATCACCAATGGCGCCATTTGGTGGGTTTAAGGACAGTGGTCATGGTCGTGAGTCCGGCCTTGAAGCAGTTTACGACTACACCCGAGAGAAAACTATTTGGATTAACACTTCGTCTGAGCCAATTGATGATCCTTTTCGTATGCAATGATTGGTATGATTTAATAAACAATAGAAATATAGAGAGAGCAAGGTATGGCATCAGAAAAATTTGAAGAAGGCCTGAAAATACGTAAAGAAGTTGTTGGTGAAGAGTATGTAAATAATTCGTTAAAGAACGCGGATGAATTAACCATGCCTTTACAGGAGTTAGTGACTGAGTATTGTTGGGGTAGTGTTTGGAGCAGAGATGGTTTACCAAGAAAAACGCGAAGTTTGCTTAATCTTGTTATGTTAACGGCGTTAAACCGCCCTCATGAATTAAGGTTACATTTAGTTGGAGCAATTAATAACGGTTGTAGCAAAGAAGAAATTATGGAAGCTTTGTTGCAAACGGCTATTTATTGTGGAGTGCCTGCAGCGATTGACAGCACTAAAATTGCCAAAGAGGTTCTTGCTGAACTGTAGATTTTATCAGCGCTTGCATGATCTATAAATCGGGCATTTTAGCGCCTGCTGATGCCCATCTTAGCCGCGTTATTTACAGCAATAAGCGACTCAGCAGACACAAAAACGAATGCGTTATTCCAATCTACTTATACGACACGGCCGGTAGACCAAGTTGTTCACGAGCTTCTACCGGGTCGCTTACAACTCGTGAGCCGAGTCGTTCAATGATTTCACGGGCACGTTGAACTAAAGACTCATTGCTTGCTAAAACGCCTCTATCTAGATAAATGTTGTCTTCTAAACCAACGCGTACGTTACCTCCCAATAAAACCGCTTGAGCGACCATTGGCATTTCCATCCGTCCTATGCCGAATCCTCCCCAGTTTGCATTGGCAGGTAGGGCATTACGCATAGCCATCATACTCTCTGAATCAGCGGCGGCACCCCAGGTTAAACCCAGACAAATTTGGAATAAGGGATCATCATCAATTAGTCCCTCAGTCATCAACTGTTGAGCAATACGAATATGGCTAAGGTCGAATACTTCAAGTTCTGGTTTCACACCCCACTGCTGAGCTAATATGGCCATTTCCCGGAGACAATCCAGCGTGCTGACGTAGATGTCGTTGTCGCCGAAGTTCATAGTGCCACAATCTAGTGTGCATACTTCTGGTTGCACCGCTTTAATGTGTGCCATTCTCTCAACTGCGCTGATGAGGTCAGAACCTTCGGCTGGCATATTTGGGTTTTCTTGACTTGGTATCCAGTCGCCACCCATTCCCGCTGTAACATTGATAATAACATCAGTGTCGCTAGCTCGAACTAGACCAATCACTTCTTTGAATAATTCAATATCCCGTGAACCTTTACCTGTTATAGGATCTCGAACATGAATATGAGCCATAGCAGCACCGGCTTTGGCGGCAGCAATAACTGAATCAGAAATTTGTTGAGGAGTGACAGGGATATCTGGATGTTTGGCAAGCGTGTCTCCTGCTCCAGTTATGGCACAAGTAATAATTACATTGTTTTTCATTATATATTTCCTAGCAGTTAAGTTAGTCTGTAGTTTCAGCAGAAAAGTTATTGTTAGCATTTGCTATTATCAATATCGGACTTAATCTGGAGTGTCATTTTTTGGTTAAATTTATGTGTATGTTTGACTCTGGAAAGAGTTGGCTAATAAATCAAACATGTTAGCTGCAAATAATCACGTTAAAGGTAATTTACAATTTTTTAATGCGTTCTGGATGGCGACCAGACCTTCGTCCCTAGCTCGACTAAGCGTTATATAATCATTGTCACTAGCTTCACGAATACAGCCATCAACCATTTTATTGCGTAATGATTTAGTAAGTTCGGGCGCTTCAAGGCGTGTCCATGGAAGCTTTAGAGCGGGGCCGAATTGGTCGAGATTATAGGCCATGCCTCCTTCACCACCGCCGTTGTGAAAGGTCAGACAGGGGCCCATTAATGCCCAACGAGGCCCCGGACCATTGGTGATGGCAAAGTCAATTTCTTCAACGGTGGCTTCGTCATTATCTACCATGTGGAGGGCTTCACGCCAAATAGCTTCTTGTAAGCGAGTGGCAATAAAACCAGGAATCTCTTTGCGCAATACCAGTGGGGCTTTGCCTGCAATTTTGTAAAACTCAACTAACCATTCTACGGCTTCGGGGGCAGTTTGATCGCCTTTAACAATTTCCACTAAAGGTAATAGGTAAGGCGGGTTAAATGGGTGCCCTACCACCGTGCGTAGAGGGGTAGCACAGTGTGCTTGAATGTCGGTCATGGATAAACCAGAAGTGCTTGAAGCAATCACAACGTTAGTGGGAGCTAGGTCTCCTAATTGGGCATAAACACCTTGTTTCAAATCGATATTTTCAGGCACACTTTCCTGAATGAAATCTGCTGTGGAAACAGCCTCTTTGAGATTATTGGTGCAGGTCAAGTTGTCTAATGAGGCACCTTCAGACAGCCCTAGCTGTTTAAGGCTGATCCAGGCGTTTTCAATCAGCAAGCGCAGTGCAGGTTCTTCATCCAGACTGTGTATGTAGCTAGTGACGGTATAACCATGGGCTAAAAAATAAGCAGCCCAGCCTGCCCCAATTGGGCCTGCGCCAAGACAGGTGACGGCCTTGACATCGTTAGGGTTTATTGGTTTGAAGGTGGAAGTCATACTAAATATTCTCGTGTATTGAATGACGAATTCAAACAGGTGACAAAGGCAATATTCAGGTCCATTGTCATCTGATTTTCGGGTGCAGGTATCAGCTTATTTACCTTTAAACGCAGGTGCGCGTTTTTCTACAAATGCTTCTACACCCTCTTGTGCATCGTCTGATGACAGCAGGGCGCGGTATGTAGGCAGGTCGGCTGTTCGCATGGTTTTAAAGGCTTCCTGGATTGTGTCACCTTCAATAGCACGCATTAATTCTTTTATTGATTGCACCGCTAGTGGTGCAGAATTGGCTAATTTTTCAGCCCAAGCTCTAGCAGCTTCCATTAGTTTCTCTTGAGGTACGACTTTGTTAACCATACCGTAGCTTGCCGCTTCTGTTGCAGACATGCGCTCGCCAATTAAAAACATTTCCATTGACTTGTTGTAGGGCAGGCGCTTTGCAAGGCGCTGTATTGCGCCAGCATCAGGGACAAGACCAAGAGGCAGTTCTGGCAAGGCAAATTCAACATTGTCGCTAGCAATCAATAAATCACAGGCTAAGGCGAGTTCAAAGCCACCACCAATGACCAGACCATTTAGTGCGGCAATAACGGGCTTATTCAAATTCCACATTTCGGTTAGGCCAGCAAAACCACCCGGGCCATAATCATCTTCCCACCAATTATCAGTTTGCATTTCACCGGCGTTGAGGGCTTTTAAATCCCACCCGGCACAAAAAATTCGATCGCCAGCGCCAGTAATAATACCGACGCTTAATTCAGGGTCATCACGAAGCATAACAAAGGCCTCACCAAGTTTCTGACTGATGGTAATATCAATTGCATTGGCCTTAGGGTTGTCGAGGATAATTTCAAGTATGCGACCATTACGTGTTACTTTGACCTGCTCTTGCATTTTGCTTCCCATTAAATTCGTCATGAAGCAAACATAATGTGGCAAACTAGTGTTATCGATTTTATGTTTTGCGACATAATAAGCACTAATTCGACACTTATGTTGAAATAGGATTTGATGATTGGGCTGCAAAAATTGGCGGGCTAATCTGTGCGAAAAATAACGGAAGTCAAAAGTAGAGTTTTCTCGTAAACTTTATGCAGGAGACCCATATGAAAACATTGAAATCTAGATTGCCTCCGTTGAAAAGTTTGCTGGCTTTTGAATCGGTTGCAAGACATCTAAGTGTTACCAAAGCAGCTGAAGAGTCTTGTGTTAGCCGTGAAGCGATTAGCAGGCAGATTCGCGTTCTTGAAGAGTATTTAGGGGTTAAGTTATTTGACCGTTTACATCGAGCGATGAGTTTGACGAAGTCAGGTAAGGATTTTCAAATAACGATTAACGAGAGTTTGGAGAGTATCGCTGAAGTTTCAGGCAGGATTAAAAAAGATGTTCAACCACTAAAGATTTCAATAGCATCAACTATCGCTATCTCTTCGTTTTGGTTTACTCCACGACTCATGAAGTATAAAGCACTATTTCCTGAGGCGGAGTTTCGGGTAGCAGTGTCTGATCAACCTTGTGATATGGTGGCGGATAAGATTAATATTGGTTTTCGTTATGGGGAGGGTAACTGGCCGGGACTGGCTTCAATAAAATTATTCGAAATTAATTCATTTCCGGTCTGTACGACCGAATACCTAAAGAACGCACAGCCTATTCGTTCAGCAACTGATTTACTTGATCATGCGTTGATTAATCTTAACGGTGATTTTCACGCTGACGAGGATTGGGATTGGTGGTTAAGAGGGCATGGTGTAACCATGTCCTCATCTTTCAAAACATTAGACTTCGATAGCTATGCGAACGTTATCCAGGTTGCATTAGATGGCCAAGGTATAGCCTTGGGTTATAGTGGTTTGGTCACAGATTTACTGGCGAATAAAAAACTCGTGCAACCGTTGAATATGTCCCTGTCTAAAAACAGAGCAGTTTATCTTGTTTATCCCAATGGGGTTGAACTGTCGGAACAAGCAGGAAATTTTATTGATTGGGTATTAGAAGACTCAGCGTTGTCCAATAAACGTTCCGATCGATCTGAGCCACCAACTTTAATTTGATTTTTTATACCCCTTTTTACAAATATTCCTATCTGGAATATGTTTGCGTTTATCGAAAATTTTATAGTTATGTCGAAAAGCTGAAATACGGCCGTTTGAAATTCTCAGATTATCACCTAATCATATAAATTTTTTCAAGCAATCAGAGAGAGCAAATGGCGCTAACACGTTCAGAGACTATAGCTAGGCTTTTTTCACCAAAAACTATTGCATTTATTGGTGGTTCTATAGCAGAAATGTCAATTAAACGTTGTCAGGATATGGGCTTCCAAGGGGAAATCTGGCCAGTGCATCCAACGAGGGCATTTATTGCTGGGTATAAATGTTATGCCGCGGTTAAGGATTTGCCCTCAGCACCAGATGCGGCTTATATCGGCGTTAATAAAGAAATTACGGTACAAGTTGTTCAACAACTATCTAAACTTGGTGCCGGTGGGTGCGTTTGTTATGCCGCTGGGTTTGGTGAAATCGGTGAAGAAGGTCAGCTAATAGAGAATCAGCTCATTGCTGCTGCTGGCGATATGCCATTAGTTGGGCCTAATTGTTTTGGTTTTGTGAATTATTTGGATAAATGTGCACTGTGGCCATATTTATTTGGTAATTATCCAACCACAGTTGAAAGCGGTGTCGCGATTATTTCTCAAAGCGGTAATATTGCCATGAATATTACTATGAATGATCGCTCGGTAAATTTTACCCATGTGATAGCAACGGGTAATCAATCGGTATTGGGTGCTGGGGATTATATCGATGCATTATTGTTGGATGACCGGGTTAATGTTATTGGTATGTATATTGAAGGCCTTGATAATATTGAAGTATTCAGTCGTGTTGCTGAAAAAGCAGTACGTAAAGGCGTGCCTATTGTTGTGTTGAAAGTAGGTAAAACAGATGCGAGTGCACGTCAGACTGTCAGTCATACCAGCACACTTGCTGGCTCAGATTCGCTTTATAGTGCCTTATTTGAACGCCTAGGTGTGATAAGGGTCGATTCTTTGAGTCGTTTGCTAGAGACAGTGAAAATCTTAAATATTGCCAAACCTATTAGCGGGCGCAATATTTTTAGTTTGTCATGTTCTGGCGGTGAAGCAGCCATAATTGCTGATTTAGTGCCTGAATATCAACTGGAAATGCGGGCGTTTTCCGCCCCCCAAATTGCAGAGTTGGAAGATGAGTTGCCGAGCTATGTCACTATTTCCAACCCGTTTGATTACAACACCTCGATATGGGGTGATAAAGCAGCTCAGGAACGTTGCTTTACCGCCTCGATGAAAGGCGACCATGATGCAGCTATACTGATTTATGACCATCCTACGGTTACAAGTGATGCAGTGGCTGAGGAAGTGGCTGAATGGAATATGGCTTTGGATGCCTTTATTGCTGCACACAAAACAACAGGCAAGCCCGCTTTTGTAATTTCTACTATTAGCGAATTGCTACCGGTAGAATTGCGTGATTATCTTATTGATAATGGGGTTGTGCCATTACAAGGTCTCGATGATGGTTTGTTTGCCTATTCTGCTGCGGCTAAATATGCAGAATTTAGAGCAACTCGATTATCGCAACTTACTTTACCTAGAGTCTCAACGTCCCAATATGGGGCTGATGTTGCTACCCAGACGTTTGATGAATGGGTCAGTAAGTCTAGCCTTAAAGCATTTGGTCTGCCGGTTCCAGTTGGAGCAGTAGGTCATGCTGAAGAAGTCTCGGCCATTGCTGCTGGAATTGGCTTTCCTGTAGTGTTAAAAGCGGTTGGCACTAGTTTTCTACATAAATCAGATTTGGGCGCCGTAAAACTCAACTTAAAATCCCTTGAAGAAGTTGAAGAGGCTGCAAGAGAGGTGAGTGTATCTGTAGCCAAAAGCGGACAAAATGTAGAGACTTTTCTCGTTGAATCAATGGTTCACGACGCCGTTGCTGAATTGATTGTTGGGGTTAATCGCGACAGTCAGTTTGGGCTGGCATTAGTTATTGGGGCAGGTGGGATACTGGTTGAATTGCTAAATGACAGTTGCAGTTTGTTATTGCCGACAGATAAGCAAGCGGTTGAACGTGCGCTTGATTCGTTAATGGTGATGAGGATGTTGAAGGGTTTTCGCGGCCAGAAGATAGGTGATATCAACGCCCTTGTTGATGCCATACTCGCGATTGCTGATTATGCAGAGGCCCATTGGGACAACTTGCTAGAGCTGGATATAAATCCATTACTGGTGCTTCCACAAGGACAAGGTGTAGTCGCAGCGGATGCATTAGTCATTGTTGCCAATCGGCCTTAGCCATAGCAATGATTGATGAAGTTATTACAACAATTTTGATAAAGTCAGCGCGGGGTTTGTTAACCTATTTTAGGCCCCATCTTAGAGAAATTTTCTCCATACAGTAATAATATCGTCGAATTTATTGTATAGTTGGCGAAATAGTTTTATTTGTTAGTGGTTTGGATTAATAACCTAGCATCACAGTGAAGTAAGTTTGGAATGGCCATTTATAGGTTAAATCAGCGCTTGTTTATGTATGTAACAACAGAATAGTAGTGCATGAACCCATATGTTATAGAATATGAAATGACTTTGGATCAAATGTTAGATGTCATCGAAAAGCTGCCGTAATTACATATAAGTTATTGGGAGGGGTCCATGATTTATGAAAACATCTCGAACGAATGCCGTACTTTCGCTATTCTTTTGACATCAAAGTTTAGTTTATTTACGCTGACTTCTCTTATTGATCCTATACGGATTGCTAACAATTGTAGTGGAAAGACATTGTATCAATGGGAATTTCTATCTGCCGTAGGTGGTGGTGTTGTTTCATCTGATGAAATCACTGTGCAGACTAAGGCGATATCCACTGTTGATACTCATTGGGATACGGTTTTTGTTTGTAGTGGCTGGAATGCTGAGCATTATGATAATCCGGAAGTTCTGCATTGGCTCCAGGCAATGGCTCGGACAGGTATTATTATTGGTGCTGTTGAGATGGGTTCCTATATTCTTGCTAGGGCAAATTTATTGTCTGGTTATTCTGCAACTATTCATTGGCATTGTGTAAATGCATTTCAAGAACGCTATCCTGAAGTTGATATTCAGGAGCAGGTTTTTGTCGCCGACAGAAAAAGAATCACCTGTGCAGGTGGTACGTCATGTTCGGATATGATGTTGCATGATATTGCTTCAAATCATGGCAAGGCGCTGGCTTGTGATGTAGCAGATCACATGGTTAGTGCTGAGACTAGGCCTTCGACGGCGCAACAAAAGAGAGCGCAGTCGCGCACACAATTAAACGTGCCACTATTCTTGAATGAAGCGATTGAACTCATGGGCCATAATGTTGAAGAGCCGATCACGATTCCAGAAATATCGACATTGTTGGGGCTTTCCCAACGAAAACTGGAAAGACTGTTCGATCGATACTTTTGTTGTTCAGCGGTCACTTTTTACAAAGCACTAAGATTGCATCGTGCTCGTGCTTTATTAACGCAAACGAATATGCCTGTGATTGATATTTGTGTGGCCACAGGCTTCAATAGCTCGTCCTATTTTAGTAAGGCTTATCGAGATCTTTTTGGCATATGCCCAAGTGATCATCGCAGAGCATGGCCTGATACCAAAATACTGCCAGAATGGCCGGAGTTAATTACTAGCTTCCGAAATAATGCTGTCCTGAGTAGGGCTTAGTCTCAGCATGTCAGGATTGCCCTTCTCACTGCATATATCAACTGTCATGCCAAGACCTATGCATTGTTTCTAATGCTGTGGCCAGATGTACTTGACCACTGCCACCTGACGTAACTTGTAAGTGACGTTGTGGTTACGGCTCACGAATTGTTTTTTTGGATAACCTGTGAGTGCTTTCTTAATAGCTCATTATAAAAGAGGCCAATGGCTTTAAATGCATCATCGGTGGTATTAACACTGAAATCTCATTATATAAAGCAGATATTTATCAATTTGGAGATTCATCTAGATGACTATAACCCAGCAGTTAATTACGCTAATTCGTAATAAAGCGGTTAGTGACGGTGATTTACAGCGAGCTGCATTTTTTACTCTGGATGCGATTGCCAATACGCTGGCTGGGCGCAATAGTGAACCAGGTAAAAAATTGCTGACATGGGCGGCCAGTCAAGGATGTGATGCAGGTCGCAAAGCGTTGGTGGCGGGAAGTTTAACGCACATTTTGGAAACTGACGATTTACATCGCGCTTCAGTAACCCACCCTGGTTGTGTTGTGGTACCTGCAGTTCTTGCTTTGGCAGAACGTGAATCCAGTAGTGGTCGAGAAATACTGTTAGCGGTTTTGCAGGGCTTTGAAGCAATGTGCCGGATAGGTATGGCCGTCGGTCCTGCCCATTATCGCATCTGGCATAATACAGCGACTTGTGGCCCTTTTGGCTCAGCTATGGCGGCAGCGTGTTTATTGAAACTCAGTGATGAGCGGGCGATGTACGCCTTAGGCAATGCTGGAACGCAGTCTTCAGGGTTCTGGGAGTTTCTTGAAACTGGGGCTATGAGCAAACATTTGCATGCTGGGCGGGCCGCTGAAGCAGGCATTGTTGCTGCTGATTTGGCGTTGTTGGACTTTACTGGTCCACCTCAGGTACTTGAAGGCGACAAAGGCTTTTTCAAGGCGACTTGCGAGGATGCCATGCCTGAGTTGGTGACAGCAGAACCCAATTTGCCATGGCAGCTATCTAATACTTCAATTAAACCCTGGCCTTGTTGCCGGCATACTCATCCGGCTATTGATGCTGCCTTGGAATTACATGGGCTATTACAGGGTAAAGAGGTTGAGACTGTACATATCGATACCTATCAAGCAGCGATGGATGTGTGTGATAGGCCACAACCTGATAGTGAATATGCCGCTAAATTCTCGCTCTACCATTGTGTTGCTGCCGCATTAGATGTGGGGGAAGTGGTTTTTGACTCTTTTTCAGAGACTAGCCGTAGCCGTTTAAAATCGTTGCGGGAGCGTATCACTGCTGTAGTGGCCAATGATTATGACTCAAATTATCCTGTAACGTGGGGCTCGGCGGTGACTGTAGTGACCTGTTGTGGAGAGCGGTTTTCAGCTCAGCGGCAGGGGGCTAAAGGAGATCCTGAATTAGCGCTTAGCGATGATGAAATGATAGGCAAGGCAAAAATGCTGTTGGCCCATGCTGGTTTGAACAATGAGACGGCGCAACAAATTATTAATGCAGTACTAGGGTTGCCAAAGACTGATGCGTCTCCTGCAGTGGTTAAACAGGTGATTGCTTATTTACGTTAGTGATCAGCCTATTTATGTTTTTGAGCGGAGAAAGTAATAGTGGATACTGAAGTATTACACAATTGGCTGGGGCGCGATGAACAACGCCAGCGAGCCAAAGCACAAACGCTGAACTATCATCTTTGTAATACTAATGATTAAAGTCAGGGGATGTTCTATTGATTATTTATCTAAATCACCTTGTAGCACGCCATTTCTACCCCAGTCATCATCCTTGAGATCCTGAAATATAATCATTACGCCTTCTCCAGGAACACCATAAACATCAACAAAAGCCTCAGTGATTTTTTTCATCACTTCAGTTTTTTGTTGTTTTGTTCTACCAGCAATTTGCTGAATTGTTATAACAGGCATAACTATGACCTCTATAAAACGTAAATTATGCTCAAGTCAGCAACCACTGCTGCCTCAGTTTAAATAGACCCAAAACACCCACTATTATGCTTCGTAGGGCCGTAACAACGAACGAGAAATAATATGCCTCTGAATTTCAGAAGTACCATCCCAAATACGTTCGAGACGAGAGTCCCGCCACAAACGTTCTATTGGCATTTCCTCCATCAACCCAGCACCACCAAATATCTGTACCGTATGATCAGCAGCACGGGATACCAATTCGGAGGCAAATAGCTTCGCCATCGCTGCATCCTCTGGTTGCATAATACCATTATCAGCTTTCTGGCAAGCATGCATCACTAACAGGTCCGCAGCTTGTAATTCTGTAGCCATATCTGCCAGTTTAAAAGAAGTGCCTTGAAAAGCACCAATGGGTTTTCCAAACTGTTTACGCGTTGCCGCCCACTCGGTAGCAAGATTCAACAAACGTTCTGTTTTACCGCAGCTTTGTGCACCAACCCATACCCGGCCCATGCCTAACCACTGATCAGCCAGCTCGAAACCTTTGCCTTCTTCTCCAAGAATCTGACTTTTATGTACTCGACATTGATCAAAATTCAGTTCATAAGTTCGGTAAGCACGTTGGGCTGCACAAAGTGGCCCCAAATTCATACTAAACCCTTTCTCATCACAATCCACCAAAAAGGCAGTAACGCGTTTACGTGGACCCCTGGGCGTTTCATTCATACCAGTAGTAGCAAATACAATTGCAAAATCTGGCGCACAGGGGCTACTAATATAATGTTTATTACCAGTAATCACGTAATCATCACCATCTGCTACGGCTCGGGTAGCCATAGACATAATATCAGAACCGGCACCTGGCTCGGTTAAAGCAAAGCACTCATGTTTTTCACCACTAACACAGGCGTTGAGGTATTTTTCTATTTGATCGCCCTCACAGGCCATCAGCAGTTCAGTAGGTCGTGCAATATTACCTCCTAAACCATAGCTTGCTTTACCTAGTTCGCGCTCCATTAAGCCCAAAGTCGTATAATCAAGCCCTCCACCACCCACGGATTCAGGCAGATTTGCAGCAAAGAAGCCCATTTCAAGAGCACGTTTTTTAATCTGTTCACAAAGCTCAGGCGGCACTAACCCAGCACGGTCAACTTCAGCTTCATGTGGGTAGACTTCTTGCTCAAGAAACGCGCCTAAAGAATTAAGAAGCATTTGTTGTTCTTCAGTCATTTGAAAATTCATTGGTGTCACTCATATTGATAATTGTTATTCGATTATGATTACGAATTTTGATTATCAAAACCTGTAATAATTCGACTAGAGTGATGATTATTCGCCAAAAAGTAGGGTGTTAGTGGTTGATAAAACCGTGGCCCATGTGATGGTAACATATGCCTTATCTGTCAAAACATAAGTTCCAAAGTGGTTAATACCACAAACTACTTTATGTCTTGTGAGGCTAAAGTCGCGAACTAGGACAACTCCTAATACATGTCCGCAAGGTGGCTGACTTAGATGGCTTGGGTCGACTACACGGAAAAATTACCGTGGCCTAGCGAGTGCGTAAAAGTCATCCAGCCAGCGTAGGCCTGGGGTTTATCTTAGTTCATTTACCACAGCTAACATGGCAGGTAACAGGGCTGCACCGATGTCACTGCTGCGTTGTGCAGACCAACCGTGTGTTGCATCTGGTAGATTAAAGTTGTCGATAAAAGGCATCTCTAAGGTTAACGATAAACAGTTATAGGTTTGGCCAACGGAGGCGCTAGCTAAAGAGAGGTTAGCTTGGCCTGGCAGGTCTGTGTCGTAGCCGTGTACTGTTTGGTAATCTGGATTGCTGATGAGAAGCTGTTGTTTGAAGTCTGCTTCTAGTTTAGCAAGTCTTGGACTGTATGCTGGAATACCTTGGTTATCTACTAAGAATACGTAAGGGATTTCTTCGTCGCCGTGACAATCTATAAAAAGATCTACACCAGTCTCACGCATTTTCTGTTGTGTTAAAAATACTTCTGGGCTGCGCTCCATGGTGGCATCTATCCATTCACGGTTAAGGTTAACACCTACTGCGTTAGTCCGCAGGTGGCCACGTATACTGCCGTCTGGGTTCATGTTGGGGATAATATAGAATACAGCATCTTTGAGTAGCTTACGGCCACAGGCATCATTTGGATCTAGTAGTTTTTGCAATAACCCTTCTATAGCAAATTCGGCCATGGTTTCGCCTGGGTGTTGGCGGGCAGTGAGCCAGATTTTACGCTTTTGTGGCGATTCATTTCCGATAGTAAGTAGGCTTAAAGGCCTGCCATCTAAGCTGTTACCAATGGTGGCCAGAGTGCAAATGTCGCTGGTTTGCGCCCAACCAATAAGGTCCTGATGCCGTTCCCATGAGTAAGGTGTAAAGTAGCTATACCAAACCAAGTCATGCTCGGGTGCGTGGTTAAAAATAAGGCAGCCGTCTTCATAACATGTGGGCACCCTAAACCACTCTTCTCTGTCATAGGAAGCTACTACTTGAAAATACTGCCAGCCTTCAGCAAAAGCTGCGCCTGCGGCATTGATAAGGCTTAGTTTTAATTCGTCTCTATCCTTAGCGCCAGCAATACTAAAGTGAAACCACTGATAGAAATCTGACTGGTTATCATGACGTATAGCTAACTCGATAGGGTTGCTTTGAAGATTAATGACTTCAATGTTGCCGCTATCAAATTGGCTGTTAATGTGAAGTATCATGATAGGTTCCTTTTTATAAGACCACTTGAGTCTGGGTTATGGGGTTCGGCGCAAGGTGGCAGGCAAGTCTGTGCTTGGTGTCTATTCGCCTTTGACCGTAGCAGGCCTCAAAGCCCTTAGGGTGTCGTTCTTGTAAGCTGTAACCCTGATGGGTAGGGTTGGGGTTAGGTATATCACCTGCGAGCTTGTGGTGCCCAATAAAGTTCATGCTAAATGCTGCTGAAGATAACTCGAGTAAGCATTACTCTAGACAAATTTAAGCTTAATCTCAATCGAAAAAATCATAGCGATGAAACCAATAGCGGGTGACAGAAAACAACGAATGGCTGGGATAGCAGGATTCGAACCTGCGCATGACGAGATCAAAACCCGTTGCCTTACCGCTTGGCGATATCCCAGAAATGTCCAAAAGACGGATCAAAATGGTGGCTATGACTAGATTCGAACTAGTGACCCCATCATTATGAGTGATGTGCTCTAACCAGCTGAGCTACATAGCCATTTTAATCATTCTCAAGCACAGTGGCTGCACTTGAGGACGCGAATTATTCCTTGTTTTGTGAGTGCTGTCAACACCCACAATCAAAGCTTTTACACATTAAATCGGAAGTGCACTACATCACCGTCTTTTACTCGGTATTCTTTGCCTTCCAAGCGCCATTTCCCAGCTTCTTTGGCGCCTTGTTCGCCGTTACCAGTAATAAAATCATCATAACTAACAACTTCAGCACGGATAAAACCCTTTTCAAAATCCGTGTGGATCACGCCAGCTGCTTGAGGTGCCGTAGCATTTTGCTTGACAGTCCAGGCGCGTACTTCTTTAACGCCTGCGGTAAAGTAGGTTTGTAAGCTAAGTAGTTCATAACCTGCGCGAATCACACGATCTAAGCCAGGCTCTGTCATGCCAATGTCAGACAAAAACTCACGTTTGTCTTCATCATCTAGCTCACTAACTTCGGCTTCAATTTGGTTACAGATAGCCACTACTTTAGCGCCTTCCACAGCGGCAAAGGTGTTTACTGCATCTAGATGAGGGTTGTCTTGAAAGCCATCGTCAGCGACGTTGGCAATGTACATGGTGGGTTTGCTAGTTAGCAGGTGAAAGCCCTTTACCATTGCTAGTTCGTCGTCGTTTAAGTCTAGGGTACGCACTGCAATACCTTCACTTAGTGGGCCCGCCAGCTTTTCTAAAAACGCCATGGTGGCTTGGGCTTCTTTGTCACCGGTGCGGGCAACACGATGCACGCGAGCTTTTTGCTTTTCTACAGAATCTAAGTCAGCCAAGGCCAATTCCATGTTGATGATGCCAATGTCGTCGATTGGGTCAATACGGTTAGAGACATGAATTACGTTATCATCTTCAAAGCAGCGCACAACGTGGGCGATGGCGTCTGTTTCACGGATGTTAGCCAAAAACTTGTTACCCAACCCTTCCCCTTTAGATGCACCCTCCACCAAACCTGCAATGTCCACAAATTCCATGGTGGTGGGCAGGACGCGTTCTGGTTCAACGATAGCAGCCAAGGCTTGTAAACGTGGGTCTGGCATTGCCACAACACCAGCGTTTGGCTCGATGGTGCAGAATGGAAAGTTCTCAGCGCTAATGCCGGCTTTGGTAAGGGCATTAAAGAGAGTGGATTTGCCAACGTTAGGTAGGCCTACAATGCCGCAATTGAATCCCATGGGATACCTCTAGTAATTTTAATTAGACCACTTTTTTCAGGTCGTGTGCAGGTTGTTCATGGCTTTTTGCCATTGCCCAGATATGGCCTCTGGCATAACTTTTATTGCCTTGTCCATGGAATCCTGGGTGCTAATACGTTCTTCAAGGGGCGCTTTTTTTAATACGTAATTGGTCACTAACTTGGCATTGCCAGGGTGGCCTATTCCTATACGTAAGCGATGAAAATTCTTGTCGCCACTACGCTTGCTAATAATATCTCGCAATCCATTGTGACCGCCATGGCCACCACCTAGTTTGAGGCGTGCTGTGCCTGGCGGCAAGTCCAGCTCGTCATGGGCTACGAGGATGTTTTCTGTGTCGATTTTATAGAAGCTACACAGAGCTTGTACAGCCTGCCCACTTAAATTCATAAAGGTATTAGGGACGAGTAGGTGTACTTTGTGCCCAGCTACGAACCCTTGACCATAATCACCAAAAAAACGTTTTTCTGTGGTCAAGCTAATGCCTTCTTCTTTAGCTAACTTCACCAGCCAGTCTTGGCCTGCATTGTGTCGAGTTTGATCATATGTGGCGCCAGGATTGCCTAGACCAACAATAAGTTTGATGGGTACATCGGGTATAGAATTGGACATAGTCCCAGGGCTCCAAATAAAAACGCCCTTGTTAAATGAATAACAAAGGCGCTTATTACAACAACTAAGCGGTGCTAGTTTTAGCTGCCTTTGCTGCCAGTAATAGTAGCAATCGCTTGGTCGTGGTCATCACCTAGGCGCAGAGCGCGAACAGTAACGCCCTTTGGTAGTTGAATATCTGAAAGGTGAACAATGCCACCAATAGCCACATCTTGCATGTCTACGGTGACAAATTCCGGCAAATTAGCCGCCAAACAGGTGATTTCAACTTCGCTTTGAGCGTGAGATACCGTGCCGCCACTGATCTTAATGGCAGGAGCAGTAGCTTCGTTCAAAAATTTGATAGGAACCAAGATGTGTATTATGTTGGACTTAGTGACACGCAAGAAATCAACGTGTTGAATTTCTTGTTTGGCTGGGTGGCGCTGCAGATCCTTAACGATAACTGGCTCATCTTTGCCACCAATGTTTAGAGTGATCACAGAGCTGTAAAAGCCAGCTGTTTCAGAAGCTTTCCAAAGGTCTTTGTGAACCAAAGTGATGGATTGAGGCTTCTTGTTTTTTGCACCACCGAAAACGATAGCAGGTGTGCCACCAGTTAGACGACGTAGGCGGCGGCTCGCACCTTTCCCCAAGTCATCACGGGCTTCAGCATTTAGAGAGATAGACATTTGTCTTTCCTTATATATTGTCCTGGGCACTTGCGACCGGTGCACGGTAGGACGGTTAAAATGACCTAATAAAAGGCCGTTAATACTAGCGTGAGGTTTGCAGCCTAATTCTAGGTGCGAAACATCGCGCTAATGGATTCTTCGTTGCAAACGCGACGTACTGACTCGGCTAATAAGTCGGCCATAGTCAGTTGACGAATGCTTTTACAGGCCTTGCTGGCATCTGATAGTGGAATAGTGTCGGTTACTACCAATTCGTCCAGAGAAGAGTTAGTGATGTTGTCTACTGCAGGTCCAGATAATACTGGATGGGTTGCATAGGCAATTACGCGCTTGGCACCATTGGCCTTGAGCGCGTCAGCTGCTTTGCACAAGGTGCCAGCAGTGTCGCACATATCATCAACCAAGATGCAGGTACGGTCTGTAACATCACCAATAATGTTCATAACTTCAGATTCGTTAGCCTTTTCACGTCGTTTGTCGATAATGGCCAAATCTGTATTTAGCTGCTTAGCCACTGCACGGGCACGTATTACGCCACCGACATCTGGAGAAACAACCAATGGGTGGTCGTAATTTTGGTTGGTTATTTCGTCCAACAACACAGGAGAACCAAACACGTTGTCTACTGGGATGTCAAAAAATCCTTGAATCTGTTCGGCGTGTAAATCAACAGTCAATACACGGTCAATGCCAGAACGAGCCATCATGTTAGCCACAACACGGGCGCTTATAGGTACACGTGCAGAGCGAGGACGACGATCTTGGCGTGCATAACCAAAGTAAGGTACCACGGCAGTTACACGAGCAGCGGAAGCTCGGCGCATGGCATCGGCCATCAAGATGAGTTCCATTAAATTAGAGTTGGTGGGTGCGCAGGTAGGTTGGATGATAAATACATCCTTGCCACGCACGTCTTCCAGCAATTCAATAGCACATTCCCCATCACTAAAGGTTGACACCTTAGCTTTGCCTAGGGGAACACCTAAGCGATCTACAACCATTTTAGCTAACGCTGGATGAGCACTACCGGTAAAAACTTTCAGTTTTGACACCTTGGGGCACCTATGCTTTTGCAGTTATAGTAAGACGCAAACCTATGTCTGCGTCGGAGAATATGGCTGGGATAGCAGGATTCGAACCTGCGCATGACGAGATCAAAACCCGTTGCCTTACCGCTTGGCGATATCCCAGAAATTTCAGGCGCATATTTTCTCGGAAATAGCCTCTTATGTCAACCTAATTCGAGCCTTTACTCTGGGCTCGGAATGGGCGCAAAGCTAGGGTTAAGACGAGGAAATGGGAACAGGTTAAACCAGCTTTTTAGCACCAAAACGAGACGTATATCGGTACCGATGATTTCAATTTTCTTGGGCATAGGTAAGCCGGTCACTTTGCTATAGGAGTGGTATGTCACCTGCCAACCCGCCTGTTCTATGGTGGCTGCTTCGCCTTCTGAATTATAGGAGACTTTTGCGCGGGTATCGGGATGCGGAATACCTCTAGCCCAGTACCTTAGTTCCTGCATGGGGAAGTGCCAACCAAATTCTTGTTTAAACAAAGCCTCTATTGATTCTGCCTCTACCTGACCTTTGCTGCTGGTGGCAATGGCAAGGCCTGGGCTGCCTTCTATGTGCAGCTGACCGCTCCCCAAAGGCCCATTAATTAACAAATCAAAATAGGCGGATCTTTGGCGCCACGTAAGTAAACCGGAGTTATTTTTATCATTGGCATAGACCGCCAATTTACCTTCTACATCCCATTGTACAAGTTTTGCTAGTTCCGCTTGTTTGTATGAAAAAGGTGCGTAAGCATGGCTTGGTATCGGTGGGTTTTTAGTTGCAGGTGCCGTACTACAGGCAGCTATGGCTATGCATATTATTCCTAAGGAAGTTAATTGTCTGAGACTTTTAAAATGGCTAGTCGCTTTGGAATTCATTTTGTGCGTCCAATATGGCTTGTTTAATAAGGGCATTATCTGGATCCCGGCTTAGGGCCAGATTCCATATTTTAAAGGCGCCTTCTGTGTCTCCAAGAGCCCATTTTACTACGCCCAAGTGTGCGGCTATTTCGGCCGCTGGCATTATATCATAGGCCTTGGTAAGCAAGGTTAGAGATTGTCGTAAGTGTCCTAGGCGATAACTAACCCAGCCTAGGCTGTCGATTATAGCCGCATTATTTGGCTCATATGCTAACGCCTTGCGAATTAATAATTCTGCTTTTTTTAGCTTAACGCCCTGCTCAGCATAGGCATAACCCAAGGCATTGAGTGCGTTTATGTGATTAGGTTCTATGTCAATAATGCGCTGAAACATCATCTCAGTGGTGTTGAACTGATGCAGGGATTGCGCGAGTATGGCATAACCATAGAGTAGTGGGATATTATTAGGATATTCTTGCAGTGCCTCTTGGTAAGACAGTGCGGCGGATGCAGTGTCGCCTATGTCTTGCAAATATTGGGTTTCTAAGACGAAAATTTCTGCAATTAAATCTTGGTTCTGGTGCCGAAGTCGATGAAAATAGACCTCTCTTTGGTCGTTATCTGGGTTTTCTAAGTCAAGCAGCAGGGTGAAGGCATTTAATCGATCTGATCCTTTCGTGACTTGGTGAAAATAACCTAAAGCTTGCGCTTGTAAATCTTGACGCAGGGCGCTGAGACCCATGTAGTAATAAGCACTATGGCTTTCTGGGTCTAGTTCGATCACTTGTTGTAGATGTGTGTACACCGCATCATAATGATGATTCTCGTAGGCTAGAAGGCCTGCAGAATATCTGTAACTAAGGTCTTCAGGGTAGCGCCTTGTTAGCTCATCGAAATATTCGTACGCCCGCTGGTACTGAGCCATTAACGTAAGCACCTGAGCATGCAAAGTAATCAAATGCCGTGGTGCCTGTTTTAATGGTTGAGTGTATTGGCTTAAGTAAGTATCTGCAGCTTCGATTTGTTGGCTTGCGAGTAATAGTTCTCCATAAACAACTTGTGCTTGCAGGTAGTGAGCATCCAGTGCCAACGCTTTGCCTATGTATATGATAGCAGTGTCAATCTGCTCTGCGTTTTGCGCTAGCAATGCAAGAGAGTAAAGTAGCTGTTTGTGGTTGGGGTAGGTGTGTAACCATGATTCAAACGCTCGTTGCAAATCTGCTTGGGTGGAGGCCGGTTCATTAATGCTTAAGCTAGTCACATAGGCAAGGCCGCCACCACCTTTGCGTTTAAGCGCTTCCCCTAAGGCTTGCGTCGCTTGTTCAAATTCTCCGTTCAGACTTTCTGCTTGGGCGATGTATTGCCAGGGTAATGGGTCTAAGGGGGAGAGTTGGCTCCATAAAAGGCTAGCTTGTTTTAGCAAATCTGGATTTTGGGCAAATTGTGCCGAGTAAGTGGCGCGCTTTGCCGTATCCAGATCTTGGGTTGATTGGGCTGCTGCAAGAAGATGTATAGTGGCCTCTTCACTGTCCCCTCTTTGTAACGAAAATTCGCCAATTAAAAGGTGCGATAAGTTTGAACTGGTTAGGCTTTCTGCAGGGTGAGGTTGGGGTTGGGGTTGGTAACCCGTTTGTATTGGATTGCTGCAGCTCACAATCAAGGCGCAAGCTATCCCTACGCCAAGGTGGCGCAGGTGCAGCCAGTGGCAATTGAAGCGTGTATTAAAAGAAGAACGTGGCGACAAAGTGAAGGTTCTTTGATGATACGATAATAATTAAGTGTAACAAATAATGTGATAATGTGAGGCCTTGAATTAGGTAAAAATTATGTCCAACGGGCTGCTATCTGTAAATAGCTGTTGAGTTAGCCATGCAGTTGGCTATGGGGGCGGTTAAGTTTCGGGTATAATGTTGCCTTTAATAGCGTTTCGCAATTTTTTGGCACCTGCAGACCACCTCCATGACTTTGTTTGTATTTGGCATTAACCACACCACGGCCCCTGTTGATGTGCGCGAAAAGTTAGCCTTTGCGCCAGAAATTACAGCGTCTGCCCTCCAGCAGTTAGTCAGTCAAACAACTGTGTCAGAAGCCGCAATTTTATCTACATGTAACCGCACAGAAGTCTACGGCAGGCTGACTTTGGATGCTGTGCAAATTGGTGAGCCCCATTTGGTGGTTGCCAAATGGTTATCTGAGTTTCACCAAGTAACGTTGGATCAAGTACTACACCACAGTTATTTCCGACAGGCTGACCAAGCTGTTAAACACATGATGCGAGTGGCCAGTGGTTTAGACTCAATGGTGTTAGGTGAACCACAAATATTAGGCCAGTTAAAATCTAGTTTTTCTGTGGCGCGGCAAGAAAAAACCGCCACGAGCCATTTAATACGTATGTTCCAAAGTGCCTTTAATATGGCCAAGTATGTGCGTACGCATACCGCTATTGGTGAAAACCCAGTATCTGTAGCTTTTGCAGCCGTGGCTATGGCAAGGCAGATTTTTGCCCGTTTGGAAGACCAGACAGCACTACTAATTGGTGCTGGTGAGACCATAGAGTTAGTAGCTCGGCATTTGCACGACGCAGGCATAAAACAAATCATTGTAGCTAATCGCACCTTAGCGCGGGCAGAAGAGTTGGCTCATGAATTTAATGCTCAAGCGGTTTTGCTAGCCGACATTCCAGACTACCTAGCCGTTGCCGATATCGTTATTTCTTCCACCGCGAGTCAATTACCTATACTAGGTAAAGGTGCGGTTGAGCGAGCGCTTAAGCAACGTAAGCACCAGCTGATGTTTATGGTAGATATTGCTGTGCCTCGTGATATCGAAGCAGAAGTTAGTGAGTTAGATGACGTCTATTTATATACCGTTGATGATTTAAAAGACGTGATAGATGAGGGTATGCGTTCTCGACGAGAGGCAGCAAAAGCGGCCGAGGTTATGATTGAAGAAGGCCTTGTAACCTATCTGGAGTCCGAACGTTCATTAGATGCTGTTGGCACTATCCGTGATTATCGACAGCGTATGGAAGCTGTACGAGACGACGAACTAGAACGTGCTATGTTGCTGTTAGCCAAGGGTGAAGAACCACAGCTGGTTATGCAGCGCCTTGCCCGAGGCCTCACCAACAAAATGATGCATGCACCTACAGTGCAATTAAAGAAAGCCAGTGCCCTAGGGGACGACCAAAGCCTAGCGTTATTGCAAACCATGTTTGATTTGAATAAAACCTTATGAAAGCCTCAATACTTAGTAAATTAGAACGCTTGCAGGACCGTTATGAAGAGCTAGAAGCCTTGTTGGGTGTGGCTGAAGTCATTATGGACCAAGATAAATTTCGCGCCTATTCCAAAGAATATGCGGAGCTTGAAGATGTAGTAAAAAACTACGGACAGTACGTTCAGTTGCAAGCCGATATGGAAGAAGCTCAGCTAATGCTGGCCGAAGATGACGCCGACATGAAAGCCATGGCCGAAGAAGAAATTCTAGATGGCAAGAAACGTCAAGCAGAATTAGAATTAGAATTACAGAAGCTGCTGCTGCCAAAGGATCCAAACGATGGTCACAACACCTTTGTGGAAATTCGCGCTGGCACTGGTGGTGATGAAGCAGCTATTTTCGCTGGAGACCTATATCGCATGTACACTCGTTATGCGGAAAATATGGGTTGGAAGGTTGAGATTATCAGCCAAAATGAAGGTGAGCATGGCGGTTATCGTGAAATAATTACCCGCATGGTGGGTAATGACGTTTATTCACGCCTGAAGTTTGAGTCAGGAGCTCACCGTGTACAGCGAGTTCCAGAAACAGAATCCCAAGGCCGTATCCATACCTCTGCCTGTACGGTAGCGGTGATGCCAGAAGTGGATTCGGTAGAGGATGTGGATATTAATAAAGGCGACCTGCGTATCGATACCTTCCGAGCGTCGGGTGCAGGTGGCCAGCACGTTAACAAAACTGATTCTGCTATTCGTATTACCCACCTGCCATCTGGCACGGTGGTAGAGTGTCAAGATGAGCGTTCTCAGCACAAGAACAAAGCTAGGGCTATGTCTTTGCTGGCGTCTAGGTTGTTGTCTAGTGCACAAGAAGTGGTTGCCGCAGAGCAAGCGGATGCCCGTAAGAGTTTAGTGGGTAGTGGAGATCGATCTGAGCGTATTCGTACCTATAACTACCCTCAAGGTAGGGTAACGGATCATCGCATTAACCTGACGCTGTATAAGTTGGCCGATATTATGGAAGGTGAGGTGAATTGCATTATCGAACCATTAAGCAATGAACATCAGGCTAATTTATTGTCCTCGTTAGCAGAAAATGAAGGCTAAGCCTCGCTCTCGTCTTGGCACTAGCATCCACTCAAGCTATACGCGCCAGCAAGCACTAGCTCGGGCAAAGGAAGAGTTTGCTGGTGCTATAGAGCCAACGGACAGCCCTCGATTAGACGCTGAACTCCTGCTGTGCCACGTGCTATCTGTTACCAGCGCTAGTCTCTATACTTGGCCAGAGAAACCTTTAATGCCAGAGCAGTGGCAGAGTTTTTGGCATCTGGTTCAAGAGCGTTGTTTGGGTAAGCCCGTAGCTCACTTGCTTGGGCAGCAAGGGTTTTGGAGCTTAGTTTTACAGGTAGATGCGTCTACCTTGATCCCTCGTCCAGAAACGGAATTGTTGGTAGAAGTGGTGCTTGATCTCAACTTACCAGTTCAGGCCAGTGTGATAGATCTAGGTACTGGCAGCGGTGCAATTGCCTTGGCTTTAGCCAGTGAGCAACCCCAATGGCATGTTGTGGGTGTGGACCAGTCAGCTAAGGCGGTAAGCCTAGCTAAGATTAACGCCCACAATTGTAACCTAGAGCGGGTGAGCTTCTATCAGGGGGACTGGGCGCAAGGATTAGTTAAAGATGCTAACAAGCCGCTGCACTGTTTGGTTAGCAACCCCCCTTACATAGATGCAGAAGATCCACACCTAAATCAAGGTGACGTGCGTTATGAGCCTTTATCTGCCCTTGTAGCAGATAATCAGGGTATGGCAGATATCGATACCATTGCTAAACAAGCAGTGCATTTGTTGGCAGTGGATGGTTGGTTGGCTTTTGAACACGGTTATGACCAAGGTTTAAAAGTAGCAAAGCTGTTAACCTACTTGGGTTTTAATTTGGTTGTCACACGCAAAGATCATAATGGCCAGGATAGAGTCACCTTTGGTCGATGGTCGGGTAAAGGGCCAGACAAATAGCCGTAGGACTAATTATGAACGATGAGCAGTTGCAGCGTTATAGTAGGCAAATCATGTTGCCAGAATTTGATTACCAAGGTCAGCAAAGTTTGCTGAATTCTAGAGTGCTCATTATTGGGTTAGGTGGCTTGGGTAGTCCTGTGGCTCTTTATTTGGCGTCAGCTGGCGTAGGCACTTTAGTTTTGGCAGACGACGACGTGGTGGATCACTCCAATTTGCAGCGCCAGATTATTCATGGCGAAGTTGATGTGGGAGTCAGTAAAGTGGCGTCTGCCCAACAGAGTATTGCTGCCCTTAACAGTGACGTGCTAGTGGTGGCTTTACATCTGCGACTTAAAGGTGAGGTACTGGCTGAAGAGGTGCAAAAGGCCGATATTGTATTGGATTGTTGTGATAACTTAACCACTCGTTTAGCAGTGAATGAGGCCTGTTTGCGGCACCAAACACCTCTGGTTTCCGGTGCTGCCATTCGTATGGAAGGCCAAGTTACCGTGGTGGACCCGCGTCAACCAAACACACCCTGTTACCATTGTTTGATGCAGCTCACAGGCGAGCAAGAACAAAGCTGTTCAACCAATGGTGTGATGGCGCCACTGGTTGGTATTATTGGCGCGATTCAAGCTATGGAGGCCATAAAAGTGCTTTCTAACCTTGGTCAGCCATTGGTGGGTAAGCTGTTGTTATTGGAAGCAAAAACTATGCAGTGGCAAACTTTTGGTTTACCTAAAGATCCGCACTGTCCAAGCTGCGGCACGATTTAATTTTTTTCAGGTTATTTGCTTTTTTTTAGCATTTTTTAAGTTAGTGTGGGCGTAGGTGCTTGACTCTGAATCTCAATGGTTTAATATACGCGCTCTCTGCGGAGGGGTGGCAGAGTGGTCGAATGCAACGGTCTTGAAAACCGTCGTGGGTTAATAGCCCACCGAGAGTTCGAATCTCTCCTCCTCCGCCATTTTATTTGTGCAGGTGTGGTTTTATAACGGCGTCTGAGTAGTAACGTATTAAGAACTTCATACTATGCATTAAGGGGCATAATCTACCAAGCCCCGCAGAGAATTTGGGTCGTTAGCTCAGTTGGTAGAGCAGTTGGCTTTTAACCAATTGGTCGGGCGTTCGAGCCGCCCACGACCCACCATATTAAACCGTATCAACCGGTTAATGTTGATAAACATATTACAGTAGGCTGTACAGCAGTAAAAATCAGGTAATAAGGGGCGCAATCTACCAAGCCCCAAAGAGAATTTGGGTCGTTAGCTCAGTTGGTAGAGCAGTTGGCTTTTAACCAATTGGTCGGGCGTTCGAGCCGCCCACGACCCACCATCACAAGAAAAAGCCCTCGCTAGGAAACCAGTGGGGGCTTTTTTGTGGCCAAAATTAAGCCGCGATTTTTGAATACCCATGGTTGAGTCCTATCAGTGTGCTCATATATCAATACCATATTGGGCCAAGGGTCTGCAGTGGTACGCAAGATAAGTTCGTTATAGCATATAGGCTGAGGTTCACTGTAGTGTCTTGGCCCACCGATCCAGTGCCATTTAGGTAGAATGATGAAACCTCTTTGTGGCCCGTGTATGGTTTTTAGCTGCGCAACCTCATGGTGTTCTATCCACCAACCTCGTTGATGTTGTGGATTAAGGCCGATATCTTCTACAACGGTGGATTGCCAGTTTTCATAGGCGTAGAACAACATGCCTGTTAACAGCAGTTGCTGCCGTGTTGGCAGGGGCACATGTTGTTGCTGCAAAAAATCCAACGCTTCTGCGGTCTGGCTTAATGACAGTTGGTGTTGGCGTAACCGGTCCCATTTAAGGTCCAGACGATCGTGTCCAGCGGGGCCGACAAAGTCTATTAGCTGGGTGCCGCCTTTTTTGAGTAAATAGAACTTTATGGCAAGCTCTAAATGGACTATTTCTGAAGATTTATTTTGGTAGATTAGGTCCAGCTCCCCAAGTGTACGTTCAGGGGTTTGGATAACGAGGTTGCGGGCTATGATGTTGTTGGTCGACGATGACGCAAACAAGCGATCTACACAATCTTCAAAATGTTTTCCCAGACGATAAGCCGGCTGAGCAGGATAGGTGCATAGGCACATCGAAGATAGGTCAGTTTCATGAACCGTATCTTGAGGCTTAAAAATGGTCACTTCTGGCGTGGCTGACATAAGGGGTTGGCTTTGTAATAACCAATTCACGTCTTGTTGAATGTCCACCTTGATAGGGCTGCCAGATTGATGATTTTTTTGATCTTGTTGGCCCACAATAGACGACCCTAGGTTACCATTTAATAACTGAGTATAATGGCAGAGATGAACGCGATACAACTACAATCCTATTATGATCAAACACCTAGGGCCAGACGTATGGCGCTTGTGAGCGTGGGTTTGGTGATGATGATTTGCTCTTTAGCCTTATCAGCAGTGAATATTGCCATACCTCGTATTGCTGAGGACTTGCAAGCTAGTGCTATGGCGGTGAGTTTGATTCCTGTGGCTATGTTGTGGGGCAATGTGGTGTTTTTATTACCCATCGGCCGTATCGCAGACATTGTTGGCCGCAAGCGTGTATTTGTCAGTGGAATGGTATTATTTATATTGTCTTCTCTGTGTGTTTTGTTACCGCAATCTATCGGATCCTTGTTGCTGATTCGCGTGGCACAAGGCATTTCTAGCTCTATGGTGTATGGCACAAGTATGGCGATTATTGGCGTGGTTTATGCTAATTCAAACCGTGGCCAAGCCCTAGGGATTGCGTCATCATCGGTATATCTAGGGCTAACCCTTGGTCCTTTAATAGGAGGTTGGTTAACTGAGCACTGGGGCTGGAAAAGTGTATTTTGGGCACCTATTCCGATCTTAATTTTGTGTTTAGTGGTACTGTCTACCTACGTAAAAGGCGATTGGAAATCATACCTTAGAGCTAAGTTTGATTGGCAGGGTAGTTTGATTTTTGCAGCTTGGGTCAGCGCATTTATGATGGGGTTGTCGCGCTTAACTGATTGGCGATTTGCACTGTTAGCTATCTTAGGATTGATGTTGTTGGCTATTTTTGTGTGGCATCAATCGAAAATCGAATCACCTTTAATACGGCTCTCTGCGTTGAGGGCTAATCGCATTTTTAACCGTTCTTTGTTATCAGCTTTCTTTATTTATGGCTCTAGTTTTTCCATGGTTTTTTTGCTGAGTTTGTATTTGCAGTATATTCATCAGCTTAGTCCCAGTGAAGCGGGCCAAATCGTGTTGATTCAAACCCTGATCATGATGGTGTTAGCGCCAATAACTGGCCGCTTGTCAGATCGCTTTGAACCTAGGGTATTATCGACCTTTGGTTGTCTGCTATTTGTTATTGGTTATGCCATGTTGTTTAGGCTAGATATGCACACCTCTTTACAGTACGTGATGCTGGCATTAGTGTTTTTAGGTTTGGGCTTTGGTTTCTTTTCTTCCCCCAATAACAATGCTGCTATTGGCTCGGTGCCTGCAGATAAATTGAGCATTGCTGCAGTGTTGCTCAATTTGGCACGTACTATGGGCAATATGGTGAGCTCTGCAATTGTAATGACACTCTTTAGTGTCACCATGGGTGGCGCGGCGATCACCGCAGAACTTTACCCGCAGCTTTTGTTAGTGATCAAAATCACCATGGTTTTGTCTGTGTGTTACGCATTGATTGCTGCTACATTCTCCTACCGACGCGGCACTATTCATTAGTTGGGCTGAACACCTGAGTACTTGATAGCAGCAATGTCATAGCCTTTGTTTAGGTTGTTTAGCTCTACTCTATCATCTAACTTTTTGCCAATAAGCGCCAAGGCAAGGGGCGAGTCTATGCTGATATAACCCGAACTAGGGTTAAGTTCGTCTGCGCCAACAATCCGATAATGCCGTTCATTGTCATCGTCGTCAATTAAGGTGACCCAAGCACCAAAATACACTTTATTTGGATCGGCAGGTAACCCTTCTACCACCTTGATATGATCAAGGCGTCTTTGTAAGTAAAGAATGCGGCTGTCCATCTCGCGGAGCATTTTTTTGCCATAAATGTATTCGGCATTTTCTGAACGATCCCCCAAAGCGGCGGCTTCCTGCACAGCTAGAGTGATCACTGGACGTTTGTTACGCCACAGATCATCTAGCTCATCTTTAAGTGCCGCTGCACCTTCTGGGGTGATTAAAGGTGAGCGTTTTGGACCTGGTGGGCGGTAGCGCCCAGCGAAACGCTGGTTTGCAGGTTTCATAGGGCACAGAGCCTCGAAATGGCCACAGGAATTGTGGTCTCTACTCGCATAATTCGAGGGCCAAGGGAGAATGGTATAAATCCTTGTTCGGCCAATTTATCCACTTCATAGTCAGTGAAGCCGCCTTCAGGGCCAATGGCTAAAGTAGTGGCCTTTTTATTTGCGTTAGGGCATGGGTGAGCACTGCGGGGATGGGCCACAAGGCGACGGCTATCAGCTGCCCATTGGTTAAGATTATCTTCTACGTAGGGCTTAAATAACTTGGCTTTGTGCACCAAAGGCAGTTGTGTAGTGCCCGCTTGCTCTAGGCCTAAAAGTAAGTTTTCATAAATGCTTAGAGGCTGCAAAAATGGTGTTTGCCAATAGCTTTTTTCCACTTTAGCACTGTTTAATAGGGTGATTTCGCTTACTCCTAGGGTGGCGCAAGTCTGTAATATTCTGCGCATCATTTTAGGTCTAGGTACGGCAAGTAGTAATTTTAAAGCAAGGGGTGTGGGGCCGTCTTGGTTAAGTGTTATTTCAAGCTGAGTTTCGTGCTCGCTGTGGGCGATTACCTTGCCTAAGCCAATAGCGCCATTAACCTGACCTACTCTAAGGGTGTCGCCAATTTCTGGCCTAATCACTTTAGCAAGATGGGTTTGGCGACGAGGGTCGGTAATTTGAATTTGTCCCATGGAAGACAGTTCATCAACGTTAAAAAGTAGTATATTCATAGCTGCACAGTATAATGGGTCATTACATATATGTGTTGGAGTTTGTGTGGTTATTATTGGAATTGCAGGCCCCTCGGCTTCGGGCAAAAGTCTGTTGGCTAAAAATATAATCGAAGGCTTCGATTCAGATCAAGTGGTGATGATGTCGGAAGACAGCTACTATAAAGATCAACGTAATATGTCTAAAGCACAGCGTAATCTCACCAACTATGATCATCCAGATGCTATGGATCATGAATTAATGGCGCAACATCTCACTGCGTTAGCAGCGGGCCAATCCGTTGAGCAGCCTATATATAGTTTTTATGAACATTTACGAGAATCAAAAACAGTTGTAATGAAACCTTGTAAGGTGCTGATTGTTGAGGGTATTCTATTGTTCACTCAAGAACAGTTACGGTCTTTGTTTAACCTGCGCATTTTTATGGATGTGCCGTTGGATATTTGCTTAATTAGACGTTTAGAGCGCGATGTAAATGAGAGAGGTCGGGATTTGAAGTCGGTTTTAACTCAGTATCAAACTACCGTAAGACCAGGCTTTTTTAACCATGTATCACCATCTCGTGAACATGCGGATTTAATCGTGCCAGAAGGTGGTGAGAATCCAGCCGCTATAGAATTATTAAAAGCCCGTGTCGCTCAAATGCTGACGTAAGCTTAACTTGGAGACATACGATGAATAAAACTTTAGTACTTACTGCCATCTGTGCAGACCGCCCTGGCCTTATTCAAATGCTTTCCGAAGTTATTTATAGTCATGAAGCCAGCTGGGAAGAATCTAGTATGGCCCACCTTGCTGGGCAGTTCGCTGGCATTCTTACGGTCAATGTAGATGAAAATGTGATCCCATCTCTGGAAAAAGACCTCCGTGGGTTAAGTAATCATGGTATGTCCGTAACCTTAAATGAGAGTATGGACTCCGCAGATGCTGCCAACCAACACACCATTTGGGTAGACCTAACCTGCCATGACAAGCCTGGCATTATGCGTGAAGTGTCTAACGTGTTTGTTGCACAAGGTGTAAGCATACAAAGTTTAGATACAGAAGTGGTAAGCGCGTCAATGTCGGGTGGCGACATGTTTGTTGCTGGCGCTCAGCTGCTAGTGCCGAAGGATTTTGACATGGAGAACTTGCAACAAGCCCTCGAGGGCTTGTCCGATGACTTGATGGTGGATTTGGCTCTGGCTGACGAGGAGTAGATTGGCACGTCGCCTATACTCCTAGCAAAGGGGTGGGTGAACTAGCAGAGCTCGTCTAGCTTCTTCTTAAACAGGCCATTCACTTGGCCTGGGTTAGCTGAACCTTTGGAGGCTTTCATTACTTGGCCCATAAAGAAGCCTAGCATTTTGCTTCTCTTTTCTACTTCTGCGTCAACATATTGTTGTACTTGCTTAGGGCTTAGTGCAATAACTTCGTCTATCATGGCTTCGATGGCGCCCATGTCGCTGACCTGTTTAAGGCCGTTGGCATCAATAATATCATCGACTTCGCCAGCTTGTTGCCACAACTCATCAAAGACAGTTTTGGCACCTTTGCTGTTTATAGTGTCATCCTTAACACGGCTAATAAGTTGGCCAAGGTGCACTGCGCTCACGGGTGCTGCATCAATTTCAACGTTGTTTTGGTTCATGTATTTAGCAAGTTCACCAGTCACCCAGTTGGCACTAAGTTTGGCGTCGTTACATATGGCAACCACCGCTTCAAAATAGTCGGCTAAAGCTCGGCTCGAAGATAGCACACCGGCGTCGTATTCGCTTAAGCCGAGTTGGTCCACAAAACGGGCACTGCGTTGGTCTGGCAATTCTGGCAAGCTTTGACGAATGGCATCAATGTAGGCGTCGTCAATTTCGACAGGTAACAAATCTGGGCAAGGGAAATAACGATAATCGTTGGCTTCTTCCTTGCTGCGCATAGGGCGGGTTTCGTTCTTATCAGCATCGTAAAGGCGGGTTTCTTGTGCGATCTTGCCGCCATCTTCCAAAATATCGATCTGCCGTTGTACTTCTACGTTAATAGCGCGTTCGATAAATTTAAAGGAGTTGATGTTCTTTAATTCGGCGCGGGTGCCTAATTTTTGTTGCCCTTTAGGGCGAATAGACACGTTGGCGTCACAGCGCATAGAACCTTCGGCCATGTTGCCGTCTGAAATGCCAATGGTGGTGACGATAGCGTGCATTTTACGCATATAGGCCACCGCTTCTTTAGCATTACTCATGTCTGGCTCTGATACGATTTCTAACAGTGGTGTGCTAGAGCGGTTAAGGTCAATGCCCGTCATGCCATCGTAGTCTTCGTGCAGAGACTTGCCTGCATCTTCTTCAAGGTGAGCACGGGTTACACCTACACGCTTAGTACTGCCATCTTCTAGTTGTATGTCCAAGTGGCCTAAACCCACAATAGGGTGATCCATTTGGCTGGTTTGATACCCTTTTGGCGAATCTGGATAGAAGTAGTTCTTGCGGGCAAATACAGAGTGTTTGCAAACCTCAGCATTAATAGCGGTGCCAAAGGTCACGGCCATACGTAATGCTTCTTCGTTAAATACAGGCAATGCACCTGGCATACCTAAATCTACCAAGGTGGTTTGAGTGTTAGCTTCTGCGCCAAAACCCACTTTAGCGCCAGAAAATAATTTAGATTTGGTGGCTAACTGAACGTGGATTTCTAGACCAATGACAATTTCCCAAGACATAATTAAGCTCCCTTTTCTTCGTTAGATACGGGCATGCCTTTAGATGTTGGTATTTGCAGGTGCCAATCGGTGACTTGTTGATACTGGTGGGCAATGTTCAACAGCTTTGCTTCGGCAAAGTAGTTACCCATAATTTGCAGCCCTACTGGGCGGCCATTAACAAAACCAGCTGGAGTAGACATGGCTGGAATACCAGCCATATTGGCAGATAAAGTGTAGATGTCTTCTAGGTACATAGCCACAGGATCTTTGCTATTGCTGCCTAAATCAAAAGCAGGGGTTGGAGCTACGGGGCCCATGATAACGTCCACTTGAGACAGGGCTCGAGTAAAGTCGTCTTTAATTAAGCGTCGAATGCGTTGGGCTTTAAGGTAATAAGCGTCGTAATAACCTTCAGATAATGCATAGGTGCCCACCATGATGCGACGCTTCACTTCGGTACCAAATCCTTCAGCTCGGGTGCGGCAATAAAGGTCCATTAAGTCTTCTGGTTGGTCACAACGGTAACCATAACGGACACCGTCAAAACGGCTTAAGTTGGAAGAAGCTTCTGAAGGTGCGATGACGTAATAAGCCGGAATGGAAAGTTCTAGGTTAGGCAAGCTAATATCAATAATTTGCGCACCAAGGCCTTCAATCTGCTTTACGGCGTTCATAATGCATTCGGCCACCTGAGGGTTAAGGCCTGAGCCAAAAAATTCTTTGGGTAGGCCTATCTTTAAGCCTTGTAGAGGTAGGTTTAAATCAGCGGTGAAATCAGGCGTCTCTTGTTGCACACTAGTGGAGTCTAGCTCGTCAAAACCTGCCATAGCGTTAAGCATAATTGCTGCGTCTTCTGCTGTTTGGCACATAGGTCCGGCTTGGTCTAGGCTAGACGCGTAAGCAATAATACCAAAACGCGAAACACGGCCATACGTAGGTTTGATGCCCGTTAAGTTACAAAAAGAGGCAGGCTGACGAATAGAACCGCCTGTGTCGGTGCCGGTGGCAGCGGGCACAAGACCTGCTGCCACTGCGGCGGCAGAACCGCCAGAAGATCCACCCGGCACGGCGTTTAAGTCCCACGGATTTTTAACAGCACCAAAAAAACTGCTTTCGTTAGAGGAGCCCATAGCGAACTCATCCATATTAGTCTTGCCAACACACACTGCACCGGCAGATAACAAGCGTTGCCCTACGGTAGATTCGTAAGGTGGTACAAAGTTCGCCAACATTTTAGAAGCAGCTGTGGTGACTTGGCCTTGGGTGCAAAATAGATCTTTGTGGGCGAAAGGAACACCCGTGAGTATGTCTGCGGTGCCAGCAGTAAGGCGCGCATCAGCGGCATCTGCTTGGGTTAAGGCAAGGTCTTCTGACAAGCTAATAAAGCTGTTGTAGATTGAATCACGGGCCTTAATGTCAGCAATAATGTCTTGAGTGATTTCACGGCTAGAGTATTCTCCAGCAGCCAAATCTTTAGAAATTTGAACTAGGGTTTTGTTGGTCATGGTTATGCTGTCGCTTTGTTAATCGAATACGTTAATCAAGTACTTTAGGCACAAGGTATAGGCCGTCTTCCGTAGCAGGCGCTATAGCGATAAAGGCTTCACGTTGGTTGTCGCAAGTGACTTCATCTTTACGCAGGCGTTGTGTTGCATCGTGAGGATTGGACAGAGGCTCTACACCATCGGTATCTACTTGTTGCATCTGGTCGATAAGGGACAAGATGCTGGAAATGCTATTAGCGTAATCGTTAGTTTCGCTATTGATGACTTGCAAACGGGCAAGAATGGCGATCTTTTCGATGTCAGCGTTTTCTAAGGCCATAATGTTCTCGATTTAGGCTATATTAATCACCTGAGCAGAAGTTGAACTTTTTAGTTCAATTACACTCAAAATGGTATTGAAATTAGGCTGCTAAATTGAAGCAGAACTTTAAGTTAATTTGCAACAAATGTATAAGAAGCAAAAAAGGGCTCTAATTTAGCATAAATTGCGCCGTTGGAAAACGAATTAACCTTGCTCAAATGCCCCTTGATTGTTAATATTTAACACTTAGTAGCAGCGGTTTATGTAGATCGCAATTATTCTCCGATTAGAGCCAATAAACTAGTATGTTTAAAAAAATCCGCGGCCTATTTTCTAGCGACCTATCTATTGATCTAGGTACCGCTAATACCCTAATTTATGTCCGTGACAAAGACATTGTACTTAACGAGCCATCAGTAGTTGCAATTCGTACTCATGGTAACCAAAAAAGTGTAGCTGCAGTAGGTGCCGATGCTAAACGCATGTTGGGCCGCACGCCTGGCAACATTATGGCTATTCGTCCTTTAAAAGACGGTGTGATTGCAGATTTCCATGTTACGGAAAAAATGTTGCAGCACTTTATCCATAAAGTACATGAAAACAGTTTTATGACACCTAGTCCTCGGGTGTTGGTGTGTGTGCCGTGTAAATCTACCCAAGTTGAACGCCGCGCTATCAAAGAATCGGCCATGGGCGCAGGTGCCCGGGAAGTGTACTTAATAGAAGAACCTATGGCAGCCGCAATTGGTGCAGGTTTGCCCGTTGAGCAGGCCAGTGGCTCTATGGTGGTTGACATCGGTGGTGGTACCACTGAAATTGCCATCATCTCTCTTAACGGTGTGGTTTATTCAGAATCCGTACGTGTGGGTGGTGACCGTTTTGACGAATCCATTATAGCTTATGTGCGCCGAAACTATGGCTCCCTAATTGGTGAAGCCACTGCGGAGCGTATTAAACAAGAAATTGGTACAGCATATCCAAGTACTGACATCTTAGAGATTGACGTCAGAGGCCGTAACCTTGCGGAAGGTATTCCACGTAGTTTTACACTTAACTGCAACGAAATTATGGAGGCTATGCAAGAGCCGTTATCCACTATTGTTCAGTCTGTTAAGAGCGCCTTGGAGCACTCGCCACCAGAACTAGCTTCCGATATTGCCGAAAGTGGTATTGTGCTCACCGGTGGTGGCGCATTGCTGCGTGATTTAGACCGTTTGATCAGTGAAGAAACGGGTTTGCCAGTTATTATTGCAGAAGATCCTTTAACTTGTGTAGCACGCGGTGGCGGTAGGGTCTTGCAGATGCTTGACGATAGTACCTTTGACTTACTGGCCAGAGATTAAACTGTTCAATTTAGAATAAAACAACGGCGGGGTGGCTTAAGCAATCTCGCCGTTGTTGCTTTAACACGATTGGATCGTTAGGAGACTTGTTATCAATCCTTTGTTTAAGGGCCAATCTACTGTTAAAAAATTCATTACTTACGGTTTGATTTGTCTCAGTTTAATTATTTCTGACTACCAGTTTGATCAAATGCAACGGATTCGTGCGTGGCTCTCATTGGCTGTTACTCCCGTGCAATGGCTGGTTGATGTGCCTCAACGCTCATGGACTTGGTTGGATGAAAGGTTGCAGGTTCGTGATGAACTGATTGCCGAAAACAAACAATTAAGAGCCAAAACCTTGCTGGCCGAAAGAAGAGTGCAGAAGCTAGCCGCGCTCACTGTGGAAAACTTCCGTTTGCGCGACCTGCTTAATAGTAGCGAACAGTTAGACGAAAAAGTCACCGTCAGCGAACTTGTTGGTATTAATTCGGACCCCTTTACCCATCAGGTGATTATTAATAATGGTTTTAATAGTGGCGCTTTTGTAGGCCAGCCGGTGCTCGACGCCACTGGTGTCATGGGGCAAATAATTTCCACTTCCGCTTTTACTAGCCGAGTGTTATTAATTACTGATGCAGATCATGCCATCCCCGTGCAGGTGAACCGTAATGGTTTACGCACCGTGGCCTATGGCCTAGGTCAATATGATTATTTGGAACTACAAGACCTCTCTGATACAGCCGATATTGAAGTAGGCGATATATTAGTTAGTTCGGGGTTGGGTTTACGCTTCCCCAAGGGTTATCCTGTAGCGCAAGTGATTGAGGTGCGACATTTTACCGGGCAAGACTTCGCTAAGGTGTGGGCTAAACCCACAGCTCAACTAGATCGCTCACGCCATCTGCTATTGATCGAAACACCACAGCAGCAAAATCTAGCTCAACAGGACGGTAACTAATGGTTATGCAAAGGGCTCATAATCGCGGGGTGCCTTTTATAACCCTGCTTGCCGCCTTTATGCTAACCGCGTTACCTATGCCCGAGTGGGTGCAGTGGGGTTGGCCAGAATGGGTTTTAGTCGTCTTCATTTATTGGGTCATCGCCTTGCCCCATCGGTTTGGCTTAGGCTGGGCGTTCATATTGGGATTGTTGCTTGATCTATTACAGGGAAATCACCTAGGGGTTAATGCGCTAGCTATGGTAGTGGTGACTTTTTTTACTATGCTAATGTACCGTCGTTTGCGCATGTACCGTTCTTGGCAACAAGCCGTTGTGGTGTTTTTTTTAGTGGCCATTAACCAATGTATTACCTATTGGTTTCAAGGGATCGGCAGCAACGCTAGCAGTGGTTTGTGGTTTTTGTTGCCAGCGCCAATAAGTGGTTTGCTTTGGTTGTGGTTATTTGTTGTGTTACGTGGCATTCGCCGAGCGTTTAAAGTCACTTAAGGTAAAGGATAGAGCCGCACAATGAACGAAGAAATTCTCATTAATTTCAGCCCCATGGAAACCCGCGTGGCGGTGATTGAAAATGGCATGCTACAAGAAGTTCATCTAGAGCGTAATGACCATCGTGGCATTGTGGGCAATATCTATCTGGGTAAAGTTGCTCGTGTTTTGCCAGGCATGCAGGCTGCGTTTATAGAGATTGGCTTAGAGCGCGCAGGATTTATTCATGTGGCTGATATTGAACCACAAAATGGCCAGCCACATTCAGATGAAATCGCACAACTAGTAAGAGAAGGACAAAGCTTGCTAGTGCAAGTGCTAAAAGACCCCATTAGCACTAAAGGCGCCCGCCTTACTACCCAAATTTCTATTCCATCACGTTACTTAGTGTATTTGCCCGGAAGTGACCATGTGGGCATATCTCAGCGTATCGAAGATGAAGACGAAAAGCAGCGCCTTAAACAATGCATAGAGAGCTACTTAGCTCAGCCTGCAGGGCTGCAGGATACGTCTAAACTCACCGAGTCTGAATTCACCAAGGAAGGTGTTATTGTTCGCACTGTAGCTGAAGGCGTTAGTGAACAAAGCCTGCAGCAGGATGTTGATTTTCTAAGGCGCTTATGGCGCCAAGTCAGCCAACAAATTGCCGCTGGCAAAGCTCCTCAAATAATCTATCAAGATCTACCCTTAGCGCTCCGAACCTTGCGAGATATTGCCCATCCGCAGATCGAGAAAATTCGCATCGATTCAAAAGAAACGTATCAAAAAGCTACGGAATTCATTGATCAGTTGGTGCCAGATATGGCCACTAAGTTAGAACATTACCCCGGTGGGCGACCTATTTTTGACCTCTATAATGTAGAAGACGAGATTCAAAAAGCCCTTGGGCGCAAAGTGCAGTTAAAATCTGGTGGTTATATCATTGTTGATCAAACCGAAGCTATGACCACGGTGGATGTTAACACTGGGGCTTATGTAGGGCATCGTAACCTAGAAGAAACCATATTTAAGACCAACCTTGAGGCGGCAACCGCTATAGGTAGACAGCTTAGACTGCGTAATCTTGGCGGCATTATTATTTTAGATTTTATTGACATGCAAGATCTAGAACATCAGCGCCAAGTGGCTCGAACCTTAGACCGCGCGTTAGCTAAAGATCACGTTAAAACTAAAGTGTTAGCATTGTCAGAACTAGGCTTGGTCCAAATGACACGAAAACGCACGCGCGAAAGCCTCGAGCAGCTTTTATGCGAGCCCTGTTCTTCGTGTGAAGGTACGGGCACCAATAAAACGCCAGAAACTATCTGTTACGAAATATTTCGAGAAATTCTGCGGGCCCATAGAGCTTACGACACGAATACTTATTTGGTACTGGCATCACAAGCTGTCATCGATCAACTTCTAGATGAAGAAGCTCATCGTTTAGCAGAGCTAGAGCAGTTTATAGGTAAGACCATTTCCTTACGGGTAGAGCCCATGTATGTTAGCGAACAGTACGATGTGGTGTTGCGTTAATGGTAGCTAAAATCATCCACTGGTTAATGGCTGGTGTGTGCCTATTGTTAGTTGTGTCGGCGCTGAGTTTATCTTGGTTACGCTGGGGTATTGATCATCATCCGCTATACCATCAATGGGTTGAAAAAGAAGTTAGTAGAGCCATTGGGCAAGAACTAAAGTTAGAGTCTTTTCAAGTGAGGTTAGTAGGTACAGGCTTACGGCTAAGCCTAACAGGTATAGAAACCGTAGAAGGTTTAACCCTCGCTCGTTTAGCTTTAGGCGTTGATTTATGGGAGTCCTTGCAAGAGGACATGTTGCGCTTATCCCATGTTCAAGCTACGGGCTTGGCCATCAATGTTGGGCAGCAAGAAGACGGTAACTGGACCCCTCAGACTACCAGTGAAAATGGGTCTCAAACTGTTCCCCAGCTCATGCTGGCAGTAGCAACCAGAGTGCCTCAATTATTATTGCATGACATTAGCCTTACCCTAATACCCAACCAAGGCCAGCCTATTAGCATACCTAAGTTGAATGCTCAGGTACATGTGGCAGCAAATACTGGCCTTGGATTAACGCGGATTATGTTATCTCTACATGGCGATACCGATACTAATACCAAAGCACTAGATTACGACTTAGAAACCCAAGTAACTCTTGATATTAAAACCAACGAAACCATCCAGCGCGCGCAAATCTATTTGCACACTAATGGTTTGGAAATAGCCCCTTGGCTGTCATTGTTGGTACCCGATGAATCATTTCTTCACCTGGAGCGTTTGCGCTTGGGTGGCAAGTATTGGTTAGATTATCAGGTTAATAAACATCTTCAATTAGTTACTGAAAGTGCCCAATTACAGCTCCTTACACCCACTGATCAGGTAGATTTGATAGGTGACATCAGAGCAACTAGCCTGCTAGACGAGCAGGTAACTTTAGATTGGCAATTAGCAAATTGGAATCTTACAGGGCAAGCGTTAAGTGGGCAGATTAATGATGTGGCTTTGCCCTTCAGCGAACTGCAGGCCCATAAAATAAATCAACGGCTCGTTGTGGGCAGCCCTAAACTCCATTTGGCTAATGCACAAAAATTATTGAACACCATTAAAAGTTTGCCAGTAAAGATCAATTTACCTATTCAGTCGTTAGCACCGAAGGGCTGGGTGCACCAGGCTCAGTTGCATTTAGATTTTCAGCAGCAGCTAGAATTTTTGTTTACCGGTAATATGCAGCAAGTGAGTATCGATGCATGGTCTGGGGTGCCGCAAATAAATCAGGCTGATGGCCATATCTGGCTCAACCGCTATGGTGGCAAGGTGGTCATTGATGACATAGATGGTTTGCAGTTGCGCATTACTAAACTTACTTCGCTGCCATGGCAGTTCAGTGGCTTACAAGGGGAGTTCAATTGGCGCTACGGTGCCTTGGCTAACCGTTTTAACTCATCCAATATGAATGCCAGCTTTGACCAAGGGCATATTAATTTAAAAATGGCGGCTGCGTTTCCTCGTAAAGGCTCAACTGCAGAACCTTTTATACAACTGGCTTTGGGTATGCAAAATCTCGACCTAGGCACCCTGCCTGGTATGCTGCCAGACATTGTACTCGGCGGCAAGTTGGGCGCTTGGCTGGCGACGGCAGCACCTATTGGGACGCTCACTGAAGCCGCTCTAATTTACAACGGCCGTCCAGGCGATATTGCAAACGCTGTCGGCGTTATGGCAAGGTCTATGCCTATTGCGGCACATGTGGAAGCACCAAGTTTTAGTTATCACCAATATTGGCCCCAAGTCCAAGGCCTAAAGGCTAATTTGACATTAGACCACAAAGGCGCACTAGTAGAAGTTCAGACTGGGTCTGTGGAGCACAGCCAAATAACCCAGTCGGTGAAAGGTTGGCGAGTTGAAGTTCCTGTGCTCCAAACAATAGATAAACAACGCCGTTATATAACAGTGCAAGGGCAAATAGTAGGTGAAGCTTCGCAGCTGATGACTTTGGCAGAGGAGTTACCGTTGAACCTCAGCTTACCCACATGGTTGAACGCGCTAAAACCCCAAGGGGAAGTGTCTTTACATGGTAGTTTAGCGATACCTTTTGGTCATAAATCAAAAACAACCTATGACCTTAAGTTATCTAGTGATAGCGTCAATGGTTATTGGGCGCCCTTGCAAGCTGATTTGCGCCATGTTGAACTTGAAGTTGGCTTGAGCTCTGCCCGCGGGGGTATTGGAACTATTACTGGTAATGGCCTTATAGACGGCCAATTGATCACCTTTAAGCGCCTATCCAAAGTTGATCTTGCAAAACCCTGGTTGTCTCAAATCCCTAATAAAATTTTGCGCGACGTCAATGCTAACTTAACTGCAAAACAAGATAATCTAACGATGGAATTTGAGGGGCGATTACCATCACATTATTTGGCAACAAAAGTTAACCAGCCTTGGGCACAAGAAATCTCAGGCGCACTACCCTTTGTTGCAAGGTTGTCTACTTGTGCTCAAACAGCAGCTTTGTGTACTTCGCTAAGCGCAGAGGTTGATTTGACTAAAGCGGGTATAGATCTGCCAGCTCCTTTGAGTCAATTACAACAGTTACAGTTGCTAGGCCATTGGCAGCAAGATCATCAAAATTGGTATGCCAGTATAGATCAGCATCAGGTTGCCGTTAAACTGGGCCCTGAGGAGAACTCTAGTGGTTTAAATGTATTAGGTACAAATGTAGCTTTTCAAGGTGCCGTTGATTGGGCGCAGCAGGGGCAATGGACTCTTGGTGGGCAAATAGATTTTGTGGATTTGGAGCCATGGTTGGACGTTTATCAAAATCGTTTCCAAACGTGGCGGATAACAGCAGACAAAGAGCCTGCAGCTGTAGTATTACCCGAAATAGATGTGAAAATAAAGCGAACAACCTGGAATGGTCTAGATGTCGACCAAGCCTCAATAACACTAGAGCCGCTTGCTGAATCAGGTGATTTTTTAACGTTTAAACCATGGCGCTTACGACTTACATCAGAACAGTTAGCTGGCAAGATAGACTATTTTGGCGCTGAGCACCCATTAATGATCCACGTTGACTACGTCCATGTAAACTTTCCAGAACCAGCAACAGAAACGGATGAAGATGAAGACTTACTAGAAAATTTTGATCCTAGCAAATTGCTAGATGCCGACGTAACGATTGATGAGATAGTTAAGAATGGTGAATCTTTTGGTCAGTGGCAGTTTAAAATTCGGCGTCAGGGCACTCAAGTTAATGTACATGACTTAGATGCGTACATTCGACACAGCTATCTGCAAGGTAATCTAATTTGGGATAAAACCGACGGGGCTCATCGCACTCAGTTTACTGGCCGTGTTGCATCTAGTGATACTGCCAGCATGCTAGTGGACTGGGGCTATAATCCTTCGCTTGTTGTCGAAACGTCTGCTATTGAGGTGCAGTTAGATTGGCCTCGCTCTCCCTTGGCATTTGCGGTAAAAGAAGCCAGTGGCGATTTAGGTCTGCGTCTTAAGAAGGGCAGCTTCTCTTCTTCACCAAATATGACCAAAGGCTTAAGAGTTTTAGCTCTGCTCGATATGAGTCGACTCATGCAGCGTCTGCAACTGGATTTTTCTGACATCATTCAGCCAGGCTTTAGCTTTGACAGTATCGCTGCCCAGTATCATTTTGAGAATGGCTTTGCATCAACTGTCTCACCTTTGACGCTGAAGTCTGCGACGTTGCAGTTAGCAATGGACGGTTGGATTGATTTTAATCGGCGACAAGTAGACAATAATTTAATTGTTACCTTGCCGGTGGTAGATAAGCTGCCTTTAGCTGCCTTATTCGCTGGCCTACCACAGCTGAGTGGCGTCATATACTTGGCTAATAAACTTATTGGTGATGAACTGGCTACCTTTACTAGCGCCCGCTACAGTGTGTTGGGCTCCCTTGATAACCCAGATATCACATTGGTGAAGATGTTTGATAAAGACTACCAACAACAGTCTATTCAGGAGCGCATTGAAAATGTCATCTCAATTGAGTGAATCTAGCCCAGTTTCAAGTCAAGCTATTAATTTAACTGGACCAGGCCCTGCCGTTGCCGTAGTGCAGCTTGTTAGCAAGCTCAGTGTTAAAGATAATTTACTAGCAGCGGCATTGCTGATCCAGCGGGCTAGCTTGCAGGGCGCACAGCTTGTTATGCTGCCAGAGAGTTTCGCAGTGTTTGGTGATCCTCAAATGGTGGCTTATGGTGCAGAAGCTGCTATACCAAAACGAGGATTACGTCTGTGGTTATCACAGCAAGCCAAGGCTAATAAAGTATGGCTTATTGGCGGTACCATACCTTGCCAGGAAGGTATAAAAGATCTTAACAAGGTCCGTTCGTCTTGTTTTGTTTACGACCACGAGGGAGCTGAAGTAGCTCGCTACGATAAGATTCATATGTTTGATGTGGACATTGCCGACAGTCATGGCAGTTACCGTGAATCGGATACCTTTGAAGCTGGTGATGAACTGGTGGTGATTGATACGCCTGTAGGTAAGGTGGGATTGACCATTTGTTATGATTTACGTTTCGCAGAAATCCACGCTAGGCTGGTAGATTTAGGAGCTCAGATCATAGTTAATGGTTCGGCCTTTACCAGAACCACAGGCCAAGCACATTGGCACACGTTATTGCGTGCGCGAGCTATTGAGACTCAGTGTTATATTCTGGCTGCATCTCACGGTGGTCAGCACGATCATCGGCAAACCTTTGGCCACTCTATGATTATTGATCCGTGGGGTGAAATTATAGTGGAACTAGACGAAGGTCCAGGCATAGCTGTAGCACGAGTCAATCTCGAGCACTTACAGTCAATAAGAGCCGCCTTTCCGTTACAATCGCAACGACGATTGAAATAAAAAAGCCGACAAATTTGCCGGTTTTGTATCAGACGGTGTTATTAAAACTCTTCCCAATCGTCATCACTTTTTGGGGCAGGTTCTGGTTGAGGCGTAAATGCCGGCGTTGTCATTTCTGCCAAAGCTTCTTTACCAAATACTTCTTCAGCAGATTTTAGTGGCGCAGCCGTAGGGGTGTTAATACCAGAAGTAGTCACTTTAAAGAAGGAGATTTGATTCTTAAGTGCTTTAGTTTGATCGCTTAACGAATAACTAGAAGCCGAAGACTCTTCAACTAAGGCAACATTTTGTTGGTTAACATTCTCTAGCTGACCTACAGCAGAATTGATCTGGTTAACTACTGTGGTTTGTTCACTAGTTGCAGTGGCAATTTTGGCTACAATATCGCTCACTTTAGTGATCGACTCGCTAATAGAGGATAAAGATTCACCGGTCTGGTTCACTAAGCTACGGCCCTCTTTTACCTTGTTGGAGCTGTCGTCAATAAGTACTTTGATGTCCTTGGCGGCATCGGCTGCCCGTTGGGCAAGGGTTCGTACTTCCCCCGCTACTACTGCGAAACCCCTACCATGTTCACCGGCTCTGGCCGCTTCAACAGAAGCGTTAAGAGCTAGCAAGTTGGTTTGGAACGCAATACCGTCAATCAAGGTAATGATAGGAACGATTTTACTACTAGATTCTTCGATATCACTCATGGCTTGAACAGCTTTGTTTACCACTTCTACACCGTTGGAGGAATCTTTTTGTGTACCCATTACTAAGCTACTTGCCTCATTAGCACGGTTAGTGTTGTGCTCAATGGTGGCAGCCATTTCTTCCATGCTAGAAGACGTCTCTTCTAATGAAGCACTTTGCTCACTTGTGCGCTGGGAAAGGTCATCAGAGCCACGACTAATAGCGTTGGCGTTTGAAGCCACACTATCTGTTGCTTGTAACACGGCAGACACCGTTTTTTCCATGTTCTCAACAGAACTATTAAGAGCCGATGTTAAGTCGTCTAAGCGGCCTTTGTACTTGCCAGTGATGCGCTGAGTTAAATTACCATAGGCCATCTTTTCTGCCATCGCAGTGGTTTCGCTTAGAGCTTCGGCAATGGCACTGATAGAGTTATTGACGCCCATCTTAAGCTGATCTAAATCGCCTTTAAGTGGGGTGTTTACTCGTAAGTCAAAATCACCTAACGCAGCCGCATTCATCACTTGGTTAATTTCACCAATGGCCTGTTCCATGGTCTCCATAGTGCGGATTAGTGTGCTGCGGAAATTACTTTCAACCTCCACACCCTCTAAACGATAACCAAAGTTACCCTTAGCGATCGCGTTTAGTACCTGCTTAAGGGCATCCATAGTTTTCTCTACACTGTCTGCAGAGTTGTTCACACCATCTTTTAAGGTGGCCAAGTCGCCCTTGAAATTAAGTTCAATACGATTGTCGAACTGACCTTTAGATACGTCTGTCACCACTCTATTGACAGCTCCAATAGCATTTTGTAAGGATTCTAAATGCTGGTTAACTGCCCCTGCCATTTGACCAATTTCATCGGTTGAAGAGATATCCTTATTGCGTAGTGAGAAATCACCAGATTCATCTAATTTTGTAAACAAGCCAGATAATGAGCGAATTGGCCGGCCTATTGATGCTGATATAAAGTAGGCAAAAATTAAGATAAGGATAATGCCAATAATGCCAACTTTTAGCATCAGAATTTTAAGCTCTTCAACGGGTGAAAAGGCTTCAGACTTGTTGGTTTCGGCCAGTAAAGCCCACTCAGTATCTAAAATATTAACTGTTGTGTAAGCGGACAGTATAGATTTCCCTGCACGGTTGACGATAAACTGTGACCCTGTTTTTCCTGCGAATGCAGATTTAACAGCCTCTGATTCTACACGCCCTAGTTCAGGGTCAGCAAACGACGCTTTAACAGTATGATTGATCGGGTCAAGGAAAGAGTCAGATCGCATTAAATAATCATAGCCCACTAAATAGGATTCCCCTGTTGCACCCATGCCAGAGCGCTCGCCCATAACTCTATTTACACCTTTTAGAGAGATTTGTAGGGCAACAATCATTGCTACGTTGCCATCAGCACTTTTAATGGGTTGGGCAATAAAACTGGCGGGTTCACCATTGCTGGGTGCATAGGGTTTAAAATCACCAAACCCAAACTCGCCAGTAGTTATAACTTGTTGAAACAGCCGGCCCAGGTGAGATTCAGCATAAGTGCCATCAATAAGGTTGGTTTGATAGTCAGCCTGTTTGGCGGCGGTATAAAAAATATAGCCATCTGGGTTAATTAGGAATAGGTCGTAATAACCAAATGTTTCAATGTAGGTAGTGTAGTAGTCTTTTTCTCCACCAGCCCTGTTTAGATTAAAGGCTTCGAAAGCGTTATTGTCTAACAACAGGGCTCGTTCTAAGGTTTCCCTGAGTACGTCAAGATCATCTTTAGTCGATTGAAAATAGTCTTCTATTTGAGTTTTCTTAATGCCACGTACAGCTTCAAGTTGATTGAATGATTGTTGTTCCAAAGCTTTGGTTGCACTATCTAAAGTGGCAATACCTAGTGCTATGAAAGGGATGATGCCGACTAACAAAAAAGAAGTGATAAGCTTTTTGCTAATGCTTAGGTTGGCAAGCCAATTCAACATGGGGGAACTCTCTGTGTGCAAGCATTTGCAAAAACCATTGCAAAAACTAGGTAATTATTATGTTAGAAACAGATTACACTTGTACTTGGTACATGGCTAGTCTGTTTAAACACTTAATCCCATTGTAACAGTGTAAGTGTTTTAAGGGGGGTTACAGAAGGCCTCAAATTGGCATGTTTATGTCACCCCAGGGGTATTTTTTATTGCTGTTTGTACCTAGTTTCTTATGGGGCTGCCTAGATCAAGCATACTTACAATACGAGCTTGGGTATCACTAGATCGCGCTAAGCGTAAGAAAGACTCTCGCTCGGCATCGTACAAATCCTGTTCACTCATCATGGTATTGGCCTTTACCTTACCGCCGGTAAAAATACGCGCTAATTCGCTGCCTACAGCAACGTCATGTTGGGTAATTTTTTCTTGGTCTTCAGCTTCGAACAACCAGTCCATCATTTCACGATAGGTCTCTTCACCAGCCATAGGTAATGGTTTGCGGGGTTTGGCTTTTTTGACCTTATCAAGCTGCGATAGAGCTTCGCTTAATAAACGATCTCGATTCATCATGTATTGATCTTCAGGGTAAAGCATTGCCTGTTCAGTGGCTTCTAGAGGTGATTTTGCCGTCCAGCCATAACCAACAATCATAAACGCTTTCCATGCGGCAGCTTTGATGTCGCCAAGCACTTCATACCAACGGTATAGGTACTCTTTACAACCGCCACCACCTGGCACCACGCCAACGCTAGCTTCTACCAAACCCATAACCGAGTTGGCGTGTCCAATAACGTGATCAGCTGCTAACACTACTTCAAAGCCACCACCAATGGACATGCCAGCCGGAGCAGCAATTACGGGTAATGGGCACTTATTAATGGCGTGCATGGTTTGTTGAAAATGATGAAGGAAATTATCCATGCCAGTATAATCTTCCGTTTCAAAGAACCCACGGAAGGCCGTTAAATTAACCCCACAAGAGAAATGCTGGGCGTCATTATGTAGCACAACACCACGCAATTGGCGGTTTTGGGCGTGTTCCAGAGCGTGTCGAATAACATCCATAGATTCCTTATCTAGGGCGTTGGCCTTGGAGTGAAACTCTACAATGGCGGCGTTGTCGTACACAAACCAGCTGGCTTTAGCATTACTGTATTCAGGTGTTAAAGTTTGACGTAATTCAGAGAAACGCAGCATTCCTGGTGGTCGTTCTATAGCAACGTATTCACCGCACTGGTCTAAACTACATAATTGCTGCTCAATAACTTGGTAAAACCCTTGTTTCTTAGCAGCCAGTAACAACATGGGCGCTACTTTGCGATCTTCTTGTTGCATGCGTTCAACCACGCGTTGAGCACCAATCTGGTCTAATAATTCAAACGGGCCATAAATCCAGTTGTAGCCTAATTTCATAGCGTCGTCGATGGGTAAAATGTTGCTGCCTATTTCTGGGATTAGTGCAGCTGCGTAGTTTAGAGTGCTAGACAGCACCTGCCATGCAAAGCGCCCGTAAACACTATCGTCATCTAATAACGCGGCTACGCCTTCGGCTTCCGCTTTTTGTGCCAACGGCAACTGTAATCGGGTTGTTGGTTTGTATACCCCAGTAATCAAGTTCAATGCTTCTCTGCCAGATTCCGTGTCTCGGTAAAAACCTTGGCCACCTTTATTTCCCGTTTGTCCATTGTCAACCATTTGGGTCATCAGGGGGATTGGTTGTGCGTATTGATGGAACTCGTCGCCTGCTGGCAAAATACTTTCTAGACTTTTGGCAACGTCGGCCATGAGGTCGATACCTATTAAGTCGTATAAACCAAATACGCCCGTTTTAGGGATGCCCATGGGGCGGCCAAATAAGACGTCAGCTTCGGTGGGTGATAAGCCCAATTTAAATGCTGTATGTAGTGCGCATTGGATTGCAAATACGCCAACACGGTTACCCAAAAAACCTGGGGTGTCTTCACACACCACAACGCCTTTACCTAGATTGCTTTCACAAAACTGGTCTAAGGTATCGATCACCTCGTCACGCGTGTGTTCGCCACGTACAAGTTCTAACAAGCGCATAAAGCGCACAGGATTAAAGAAGTGGGTGATGGCAAAACGCTCACAAAAGGCCTGTGGCATTCCTTGAGTGAGTAGACTGATAGGAATGGTGGATGTGTTTGAAGTGACGATGGTGTCTGGGCCTGTGATGGCATCAATACGCTGGTATAAGGCTTGTTTAATATCCAAACGTTCAACCACAGCTTCTGCTATCCAATCACAATCAGCTAACTGCTCAAAGTCGTCCTCGGTGTTGCCACAGTGAATGAATTGGCCCGCTTCGTTACTCATTAAACCTGGAGAATTTACGTTTTGTAGGCGTTTAAATCCGCGTTCAGCTAACGCGTTAACGCTGTCCCCAGAACTGGGTAGATCTAATAACCATACTTCCACACCAGCATTAGCTACTTGGCCTGCAATACCTGCGCCCATAGTACCGGCACCTATGACCGCAACCTTTTTAATGGGTGTTTTTGCCGATAATGAATTGTTGATTAGTTTGGCCATGGTTATTTCTCTACGGATTGGATAAATGTTTTCATAATGCTAAGGCTTTGTTTTGGAGCTTCCATCGGCAACATATGTCCCGTTTCCTCAACCACTCGCGCTTGTGTGTTTAAATCTTGTGCCAGTTTTAAACCTTCTTTTTTGGGTGTCATACGATCTTGCCCAGCGAGAATAACGCAGCTTGGACAGCTCATACTGGCTAGCTGGCGTGCTCTTTCTGAGCCTTTGGTATAGGCATTACAAGCGGCGAGATCCGTAGCTAAAGGGTTGTTAGCCATAATGCGCGCGCCAATACCAATGGGTTGCATTCCAGGCACAGCACTAGCACCATATTGATGTTGGTTACCAAAGCCCCACTGCAGCATCATTTCTGCAGCAGCTGTAGGGTTTTTTTGCGCCGTTTCCACTAATGCATGGTTCACAGGTATAGCACTTGCAGTGGCAAGGGCTGTGACAGATTTAAGACGTTCACCTAGCAAGACGGCAGCCTCTAAGGCCACGAGAAAACCTTGGGAGTGGCCCACTAAATGTACCTTGGTTACCTTGGCGGCATCCAATGCCCGTATTAGCCATGAGCCCATGGATTCGATGCTAGTGAGGGCTGAACCTTCTGATAAGCTATGGGCTGGAAAGTCTGGGGCGAATACACTATAGCCATGGAAGGCAAACCAGCGTGCCTGCAATGCCCATCCACGATGGTCGGTGCCAGAACCGTGTAACAACACCACAGAGGGTAAACTTGCATCAAAAGGTTTGCCGCCAGTGGCTATAAAGGTTTTGGCGTTATCAACTTGAATATACATGGTTAAGCCTCCACCTGGTTGGCAACAATTTTAGCCGCCGCTCGTAAACCTAAACTAAAGTCAGCTTGTATGTCTTTAAGGGTCTCTATGCCTACGGATACGCGGATCAGGTCTGCGCTAATGCCCGCTGCTACAAGGTCTGTTTCACTCAAGCGTGAATGGGTGGTGCTGCCTGGATGGAGCACCAGAGTGCGTGAGTCACCCACATTGGCTAAGTTTGATGACAGTTGTAGCGCATTGATAAAGGCAGCGCCGGCGTCGCGGCCACCTTTTACACCAAAGGTGAGCATGGAACCTGCGCCCTTGGGGAATAGGGTTTTGGTATGTGTGTCTGCATCAATATCGGGGTGGTTGACCCAAGCAACTGCCTCTTGTTGTTGTAGCCATGTGACCATGGCTTGAGCATTAGATACATGCTGCTGCATGCGCAGGCTCAAGGTTTCTAAACCCTGCAACAGTAAAAATGCGTTATGGGGTGTCATAGCTGCACCTATGTCACGCATCGATTCGCAACGAATACGCATGGCTAAAGCAGCAGGGCCAAACTCTTCCCAAAAATTCATACCGTGGAAAGGTTCGTATGGCTGGGTTAGTGTTGGGAAGCGGCCACTTTTAAGCCAATCAAAATTGCCCCCATCTATCACCACCCCACCAACAGCAGCACCATGGCCACCAATCCACTTGGTAACAGAATGCACCACCACATCAGCCCCGTGCTCAATTGGGTTGTTAAGGTAGGGCGTTGCAAAGGTGGCGTCCACAACTAAGGGTATGCCTTGAGCATGGGCAGTTTTGGCAATGGCAGGTAAGTTAGATACCGCAAGACCAGGGTTGCCAATAGACTCACAAAACACCAGTTTAGTATTGTCTTGTATAGCATTAGATACAGCTGTTTGATCATTAATATCAACAAAGGTGCAGTCGATATTAAACCGTTTAAGGCTGTGTTTAAGGAGTGTAACGGTAGAGCCATATATTTGTGCTGCACTGACAATATGATCACCAGCGGAACAAAGGCTAAAAAAACTCACAAACAGAGCACTCATCCCAGAAGCAGTACAAATAGCCCCTGCGCCACCTTCTAAAGCCGCCAAACGTTGCTCTAATACAGCAACAGTAGGATTGGTAATGCGGCTATATATATGACCACCTTGCTCCACATTAAATAGCGCAGAAGCTTCGTCTACACTGTCAAACACATAAGAAGTGGTTTGGTAGATAGGCACAGCCCTAGAACCATGATCTGATTCGGGCTGGTAGCCACTGTGCAGCGCAATGGTATCGGCGCCTAAAAAAGAAGATTTGCTCATAGTGTTGCCTTATTGTTTTTATTTAGCGGGTGTTTTTGGTATCAAGCCTAGGGCGTCAAAGTTAAACGGTAGGGGAGTCAGCTGGCCTTGTAATATACCAAGGTTGGTGTGAGCGTCTAGCGTAAGGTTAGTGCCTAAAGCGGACAAAGAGCACAAGACAAACGCCAAGTGTACGCCATATTTTGGGGAATAAGCTTGGCTAGTAATTTCACCTACACACAGGTCACCTAAGTACACGTTCGAATCAGAAATTGTACAGGCTTGGTCGATGACTAAACCCTTTAGTTGACGCTGGGGCACAAGTTGACGCAGAGCAGGCAGAGATAAGCTGTCAATGTTTGCATCTAGGTCGACGTATTGGCCTAGGCCACATTCAAAAGGAGTGGTGTCGTAATCCATGTCATTACCTAATGACAATAAACCACTTTCAACACGTTCAATCCCATTAGGGCAACCTGGGCCTACGCTTAGGTCTTGTCCCTTATCAAAAAGCTCATCCCATAATGGGCCAGCAAGGCTGGCATCGTTAACATAAATTTCAAAGCCACCTTGTTTACTCCAGCCAGACCGAGCCACCTGCATGTCTACACCTTGGTAGGACATAGCTTTAATGTTGAAGAATTTAATTTCACGCACACTTTCACCAAACACTCTGGCCATCAGTTCTTCGGCCTTTGGGCCTTGAACGGCAAGGGGCCAAACATCAGGTTCAGTGACGCTAACGTCCAAGTTAAAACCGGTGGCTAAGCCCTGAGCCCATAACATAACGTCTGTATCTGCAATGGATAGCCACCAATTGTTGTCAGATAACTTGATGGCGATCGGATCATTAACAATACCACCTTGAGGGTTGCAGAGTGGCACATAAAAGCAACGACCAACGTAGGCTTTGGATAAGTCTCTGGGTGTCATGAGCTGAATCAAGCGGTAGGCATCAGGCCCACTAATAGCCACTTGTTTTTCACAAGATACATCCCACACTTGCACGTGTTCACACAAATGCCAATAGTCGGCCTCAATGCTTTGGAACTTAGTGGCTAATCGGGTGTGGTTATAGACTGTGTAGCCGGTAACTCCAGCAGCCTCAACTCGACTAGTAAATGGTGTGGAGCGGATGCGGCGAGAGACAGACAGTTCTGGATTCATAATGTTGCAACCAAGAGAAAATTGTGCCAAAAATAAGTAAGGGAAATATACGCTGCCATTCAATATGGTGAAATAGATAAACCTAGCCAGTCACTTTTGAGACTGGCTAGGTTCGTTTTTTCAAAGCGTGTTAACGACAGGCAGTGAGGCCTAATTCGTCAAAATCAAAAGGTAGGCTAGTCAGCACACCCCTAGCTTTACCTTGGTCTGTGTTAACCTCCACTGTGGTGGCACCATTTAAGGCTGCTAAATCACACATTACAAAGGCTAAACGACGCATATACTTAGGTGAGTATGCTTGGCTACGAACATCGCCAATTTTTTGATCACCCACAAAGACATTTAAATCAGCTAAGTTGCGGTGGTACTCCAGTACCAAACCCATAAGTTTTTTGCTAGGCGTGTGCTTCCTCAAAGCGGGTAAGCTTAAGCTTTTGACATCTGCGTCTAGGTCTATATATTTGTCTAAACCAATTTCAAATGGTGTGGTTTCATGGTCCATATCGTTGCCAAAAGACAGTAGCCCACTTTCGATACGTTCAATAAGGTTAGGGCAGCCTGCGCGCACGTCTAGATCTTGGCCTTTAGCAAATAACTCATCCCACAATTGAGTACCAATTTCAGCATTATTCACAAACACTTCATAACCGGTCTGTTTGCTCATGCCAGAACGAGCCACTTTCATACGTTGACCATGGTAGACGAAAGGCGCAATAGCAAAAAATCCTAGCTGTTTGATTTCATCGCCAAATACACGGCACATAAGATCTTCAGCCTTAGGGCCTTGTACGGCTAATGGGAAAATATCTGGTTCTCTTACTTCAACATCCAAGCCAAACCCTACGGCTAGACCTTTAGCCCAAAGTAATACGTCAGAGTCCGCAACAGACAAGCGCCAATGGCGATCATTGACCTTAATGGCCACGGCATCGTTCATCATTTTACCGTTTTCATCACACATAGGTAGATAGTAACAGCGGCCTACTTTGGCATGGGTTAAATTCCTCGGTGTCATGTATTGAGCCAGCTGGTTAGCCCCCGGGCCCATAAGAGTCACCTGTTTTTCGCAGCTGACGTCCCATACCTGTACGTTTTCACACAAGTGCCAATAATCCACTTCGATACCACGGAATGAAGTGGCTAATAACGTATGGTTGTAAACCGTGTAACCACTCGCACCGGCAGCCTCTACACGGCTACTAAAAGGGGTACGGCGAGTACGACGAGAAATGGACAAAAGTGGGCGCATGCAAATGGCTCCGTTGCATAAAAAGAGCCCCCATTTTGCCCGCAATTGATCTAGGCATCAAGCCTTGTTGTTAATGGAGACACTGCCACGTCGCTATGTTCCTCGCAAAGGCGCAAATACATAAATACCTTATCTTTACCAACCCAGTAAAGCATCTGACCCCATAAGGTCTAAGCAGCATAGACCTGTTTATCAATGCTTAGACCTTGCAGGGAAACCTCCATCTGGTCCTTAGTTTTAGCCATGGATGTAGCACGAACATGGCCGTAACCACGCACCTCCTCAAACAGGCTCATGGCAGCCAAGATGCTGATGTGGTTTTGTGAGTTAAGTAAGCCGATCAAACTATCAACTTGGTTCACAAAGTAACTCAAAAATGCACGTTCTGCTTTGCGTTCCGAGCTATAGCTGTATGGGTCTAATGCCGTTCCACGAATTCCTTTTAGCATAGATAGAGGTTTCATGAGGCGTAACATCCAACTACCAACACGGTATTTTTTTGGCTGGTTAAGATGTTTGTTCCAACCCGAAAAACCTATTGGTGATAGATTTAATGAAAGGCTGTAATCTCCGGTAAACTCGGCGGCTAATTTTGCCTTAAAGTTTGGATGAGTAAACAAACGAGCGACTTCATACTCATCCTTGACGGCCAATAACTTAAAGTAGGTAATGGCCAATGAACGTAGCAAAGGCAGGCTTTGATCGGCAGGTAACAGCGCCGATATTTTTTCGTGCCACTGATTAAGCTGCTGGGTGTATTGTTGTGCTAATGCCTGGTTTTGATACGCCACTAGGCGTTGCTGGCGATCAGATAACAGCTCTTTATAACTGGGTGCTGCTGGTTGTATATGTAAAATCTGTGGTTGTTCTAACCCTACATGGGCTAACTGTCTACCTAAATGTAATGCCTGCAGGTTGGCTTCTATGGCTACCCCGTTTAGCTCAACGGCCTGTTTAAGGGCGCTGACAGATACTGGTACGAGGCCTTTTTGTAGGGCAAACCCGAGTAGCATCACGTTGGCAAATATGGTGTCGCCCATTTGTGCTAGTGCCAATTTATGGAAATCCAATTGGTGTATGTCTTTGTGTACGTGACTGGCGATCAAATTAAGACACTCGTCTTGCTTGAAATCAAACCCTGCATCTTTCACAAAATTAGACACAGGAATAAGATGACTACTCAAAACCGTTTGTGTGGCTTGGCTGCACAAGCCCAGAACGCTAGGCGCAACGGTGACCACCGCATCTGCTGCCAGCAGCAAATCTGCACGGCCTTCAACAATACGAGGGGTGGTGACCTGTTCTGGTGAGTTAGCCAAACGTACATGACTTAACACGGCGCCACCTTTTTGAGCCAAGCCGGAGAAATCTAAGGTCATAAATGCATTACCATCCAAGTGTGCCGCCATACCTAGTAATGCGCCAATAGTAAGAACGCCAGTGCCGCCCACCCCAGTTACTGCAATGTTAAAGGGCTGGTCTAGATTTGTCTGAGGTTGGGGTTCTGGCAGGTCTAACAACACTTGTTTTTGAGCCTTCGGTTTGCGTACTTGGGCACCTTCGACAGTGATAAATGATGGGCAAAAACCCTTCACGCAGGATAAGTCTGCATTACAACTAGATTGGTTGATTTTACGTTTGCGCCCAAGGTCTGTCTCTAGTGGTTCTATAGCCACACAGTTAGATTGCACAGAACAATCACCACAACCTTCACAAATTTCCGGGTGAATCCAGGCCCGGGTTTTAATGGCTTCAGCCTTGCCTTGTTTGCGCAACCGGCGTTTTTCTGTGGCACAGGTTTGTTGGAATACGATAACACTCAACCCCTGTCTTTCACGTAAACGAACCATCACTGTTTCTAGCTCGTCACGGTGGCCTAAATACACGCCCTTAGCTAGTTCTGACTTTTTTATTTGTTTAGGGTCGTCTGCCAGCACGACAATCTCAGGTACCCCTTCATGAAACAGCTGATGGGTGAGTTGAGGCATGGTTAAAATGCCATCTACACTTTGGCCACCAGTCATTGCTACGGCATCATTAAAGAGAATTTTGTAAGTGATGTTAGCCCCAGCGGCAAGGGACTGACGAATGGCTAAAGACCCAGAATGGAAATAGGTGCCGTCGCCCAGATTAACAAATTGATGGGCTTCTGCCGTAAAGTGAGCACAACCTGCCCACATAGCACCCTCGCCACCCATTTGGCTAAAGGTTTCTGTGTTACGGTCCATCCACTGGGCCATAAAGTGGCAGCCAATGCCAGCTGCTGCGCGGCTGCCTTTGGGTACTTTGGTAGAGCTGTTATGGGGGCATCCTGCACAGTAAAAAGGTGTGCGAGTAACAGGTGCCAAAATCGAAGAACTGGTGGCATGTTGCTGGTCGATACGAGCTATTTGTGCTGAAAGGTGCATTTTGGTATCTGTGTCTAAATCAAGTTTCAGCAGGCGTTGCGCTATCACCTTGGCGACCATGGGTACATCGAGTTCTTTATCCAACGGCAGCGTGCTTTGATCCTGCTCATCAAATTTGCCAATGATACGAGGGCGCTCATGGGTGGCCCAGTTAAATAATTGTTGTTTGATCTGGTTTTCGATCACTTCACGGCGTTCTTCAATAACAAGAATTTCTTCTAAACCTTGAGAGAATTCGCGAATGCCTTGGGGTTCTAGAGGCCATGGCATACCTACTTTATAAATACTCACCCCCAGTTTAGCTGCTTGCTCATCTGTAAGGCCTAATTCGTGAATGGCTTGACGGGATTCTTCATAGGATTTGCCCGAAGCTACAATGCCAAAACGGGCTTTAGGTGAAACTAAGGTGACACGGTTGAAACCGTTAGCACGGGCAAATGCAAGGGCGGCATACGCTTTGTGATTTTGTAGTCTAGAATCTTGTAGCATGCGATCGTCGGGCCAGCGCAGATTGAGACCACCCTCTGGCACGTCGAAATCTTCAGGGATGACAAATTCCACATCTTCGTCTTTTAAATTTACAGCTGCAGTGGTTTCTACAGTTTCAGAAATAACCTTAAAACCGACCCAGCAGCCACTGTAACGTGACATAGCCAGACCCGCCAAACCCATCCATATGTATTCGTGAATAGAGGATGGATAAAGTACTGGCATGGTGGATGACATAAAGGCGTGATCCGATTGATGAGGCACGGTGGAAGATTTTGCGCCATGGTCATCGCCAGCCACGCATAGTACACCACCATAAGGTGCAGAACCCGCAGCATTGGCATGTTTAAACACGTCGCCACAACGGTCTACACCTGGGCCTTTGCCATACCACATGCCCACAAGGCCATCGTATTGGGCTTCTTTAGAGAGGTGAAGTTGTTGCGAACCCCACACCATAGTGGCGGCTAGCTCCTCGTTGACGCCCGCTTGAAAACGAATGTTATGTTGATCTAGATATGGCTGTGCAAGTTCTAGGGTTTTGTCGAGCAAGCCCAGCGGTGAGCCACGATAACCACTGATAAAGCCACCAGTATTTAAGCCTGCAGCTTGGTCACGGCGTACTTGGGCCATGGGAATGCGAGCTAAGGCCTGTACACCACTCATATACACTTGGCCAGACTGTTGGCGGTAACATTCGTATAAATCTTTGGGCTGGTGGGCAAGTGGCTTAGTCATGACAAGCTGTCTCATGTAAATAGAGTGAGTTAGCGCAACAGTATGCCTTTGTTAAACTGAAAAAATATTGCGTCTTGTTATAGAAAAACGTCATAATATGAAATATTATTGTTGTATTTATTAATATTATAGGACGGGCGTCCTAATATGGTGAGATATGAAGTTAGACTCCTTTGATATCAAGATACTACAGCAACTACAAAAAGACGCAAGTCAGTCCGTGCATACCATCGCTGAGCATGTCGGCTTATCTCATACACCCTGTTGGCGGCGTATTAAGCGCTTGCAAGAAAGTGGCGTAATAAGCGCTAACGTGGCCTTGGTTAATGCTAAAAAAGTGGGCCTAGGAGTGGTGGTTTTTGTAACAGTGAAACTCAATAATCATGATGATCAGCTGTTGGCACAATTTGAAAGCGCTGCAGTGGCTATGGATGAAGTGATGCAGTGCTACATTATGTCTGGTGACGTGGATTATTTACTGCGTGTTGTAGTCCAGTCTATAGAGCAGTACGAACAAACTCTTAAACGTAAATTAGTTAAGTTACCTGGTGTTGCGGCGCTTAATTCTAGCTTTGCTTTGCGAGAACTAAAAAATCAGCATTTATTGCCATGGCAACTTGTGGCCACAGGAAAGCGTTAATAGTAGGCCTTTAGGGTGAAGCCATAATGTAGTCAGGGACAATACCAGACTGGGTAATGTAAGGTGATACATCGTGTTTGGCGAACAAACCGTGGTCCGTCACCAAGGCTGTTTTTACACCATGTGCAGCGCCACCAAGAATGTCTGTGTGTAAGGTATCGCCAACCATTAAAATACGTTGCTTAGGAATGCTTTCTAGGCCCGCACAGGCTAATTGGTATATGTTTGAGAAGGGCTTGCCGAAAAAATGCAAGGTTACTCCATTAATGGGGCTCAGTTGGTGGGCAAAATATCCAGGTTCTAAACTGAAGCGATGTTCGTTGGGGGCCACCAAGTCTGGATTTCCCACCCATACTGGACGAGGGTTTTGGAGGAGACTCTGCATTAATAAGCATTGCTGGTGTTCAGTCCAACAGGACGCGCCCAATAATATAAACCCGCTGACCTTATCGAATAGCTTAATATCGTTCGCTAAGGCGATACTATCTATGGGTAAGGTATCTAGCTGTGAATCGGGCCTGGCCATGACGCCCCAAAGAGTCGTGTCTTGTGCCAGAGGAAAAGACTCGGTAAGCCCGCGGCACAATGCATCTCGGCTAGCGACTATATTCTCTAAAGCAAACTTAAAGCCCAGTTGTTTGAGTTTTATCTGAGTTTCATTGGCGGGTAGGCTCGCACCATTAGTTAATACCATCACCCGTTTACCGGCTGATTGAAGAGTATGCACTGCTGCAGGCGCACTCTTAATGGCTGTCTGACCAAGGTTTAGCACGCCAAAGGCATCCAGTAAAAACACGTCAAAATCTTTTGCCAAATCAGCCAAGCCGTCAACCCATATACTCTTCTTAGGGAAATTCGCTGTGGGCAGGGTGTGTCGAATGGCCTCATAGCGCTCAAAAGCCCATTGGGAGGTAACTTCAATTTTTTCTAAATAGGTTTTCATTACAGAAAATCAACTGCCTTGGTGTTTTAAAAGGGCTTTAATATCAGCCAGTTCGTTGCGTAAGTCAGACATGGAGGGTTCTCCGTCTGCCAAACGCTCTGCTGCGTTCTCATTTTCCATGACGTTCACAACAATGCCAATAACCATATTTAAAAACGCAAACGTAGTGAGAAAAATAAAGCTTAAGAAATACACCCAAGCGTAGCCATATATGGTCATTACTTCGTACATAACGTCGGTCCAGTCTTCAAAAGTCATGACCCTAAACAGCGTCAGCATCGAGATGGAAATGTCGCCCCACAAAACTGAATTGATGCTACTAAAAAAAGTCGTACCGACCGCGGCGTAGATATAAAAAATGATGAACATCAGCATGAGTATGTACCCCAACTGAGGCAGTGCCTTGATCAGCGAATTAAGCAATATTCGGAGTTCTGGCACGACAGAAATCATACGCAATACTCGGAAAATACGTATTAGTCGACCTACTAAAGCTAACTCACTATCTTCTATAGGGATTAGGCTTACCACAACAATGATGGTGTCGAAAAGATTCCAGCCGTTAAAAAAGAACCTACTTTTATTTGGGTCGCCAGTAAATCGGATACTAATTTCAATTAAGAAAAATACTGTAATGCCGATGTCTAGGAAACCTATGACGCTGATCAGCCCAGGGGGCATGGAATAGGTTTTAGCGCCAATGACAAGTGCCGACAGCAGGATGATGCTGACTACAAACAACTCAAATATTTTATTAGATCGTAAGGTGAATAAACGAGTTTGTAAACGGGATAAAAGCATGAATGTAGGCTCAATTTTTAGAGTAAATAGTTGGGTATTATGAACTGTAACGTGCGCTAATTAGGCCGCCAAGTATGATGAAAGTAAGCGCTACTACGGAACTGGTTGCCATTACAGCGGTGCCAGATAGCCCTGCTCCTATTGAACAGCCACTGGCAAGCACTGAGCCTACACCCATGAGTGTTCCTGCAAATACGTAACGCCCCATAGGGAACTCTGGGGTAAAGCTTCGTAGGTTAAAATCTTGTCTCACTAAGGTCACCATAACAGCACCGACCAAGCAGCCTATGAGAAGGCCTGTGCCGAGTCGTATAAATGGAGCATCTAACGAGATAACACTGATTAAACTTTGTGCTGCGGGTGCGCTAAAGGTAATGCTTTGCGGTAACATTGCATTAAAGCTGTGATAAGCAAAAAAGCTGGTTGCGTACCAGCCCAGTGCCACAGCAAGGCCGACGATGGTGGCCCCCAGTAATTGTGCCCAAGCGCGCCTTCTAATGAGAGCAACTGCACAGATGGCAGCAATGATTGCACCGATGAGCAAATAATGTGATTGCGATAAAGGCAGCCATTCATGGAGTTGGCTGGCTGGCTGATTTAGTCGCCATAGGTCCTGCACATTCTCTCTAAATGTCACCAGTTGGCCGCCATAAGTGAGTTGTGCCGACAGGGCGAAAGCGACCAGAGTGAGCAGTGACCTTAAGTTACCGCTGGCAAGCTGTATAATTTGCCGTGAGGCACAGCCACGGCTCAGCATCATACCAAAGCCAAACATCAATCCACCAATAATGGGACCGCTGAGGCTGGCCTCTGCAGTAATAACCTGTGCTTCGCTAATATCACCAGCGTCTCCTTGCAACAGTAACTGGGTGCACACAATGGCAACTCCTAAGCCACATAGCCAAGTATAGCTAGCACTGCTGAATTTTTTCAGGGATACATCCAGCACCAATTTGCGCAGGCAAAAGTTGCTAATAGTAGCGCCCAAGCCGAAGGCTAAGCCCATCACCAGGCCTAGGAATAACTGTAAAGGCTGGATGCCAATGTCAGTGATGAGTTGTTCGTAATCCATAGGCGGTTAAGTCATGTAATAATGTTAGCGAATTATAGGTCGTCTTAGAGCAAAAATCACGTCACTTAGGCTTTAAAGGGGTGGCTATGGTCGCACATAAATATATCCTCTTTGTTGTAAGGCCACGATGGCAGGCAGCCCCGCTTGCACAATGTCTTCTTCTACAACCTCATACAGTGCCGCCCGTGTAAGCTGGTATGCTGATAAAGTATTACCACAGATTAAAAACTGCACATTCTGAAAGCGCAGGCTATCTAGGGCTATTTGCTTATCGAGGTCGTTGTTGGCCTCAATAAAATACTCCAATGCCGGGCCGTGCACTACAACCTTTAAATCAATGGCGTCTTCACCTACGGCGTCAAGGTGATTGGTCATGTTGTTAAAAGTAGCGTTGATTCGGCTTGTTTCACCGTAGTTGACATGGTAGACCACTTTTTGAGGTTCATAGTCCTGTGCCAAAGCACTCATAGTAACTAGGCAGGAGAAAATTAAGCATAATAAATTTTTGTAATGACACATTGGCATGACCACCTTAATTAACACTCACAGCATAAGGTAACATAGAAGGCAGGCATCCTTTTTTTTGATTTTTAATATAAATTTATTATATAAACTTATGCTTTTTAGTTTATTTTGGAATATGCTACTTTAGTGTCTTGTAATGTTTGACCAAGATTCCGTATGATAGTCAGATTGAAACGCTCGATAAAAGTTACCTATGGCCACTCCAAGTACCCAACAACTGCTGCAAACTATGCAGGGTGCAAGTGAACACTTAAGCACCAATGACCGGCGTGATTTTTTACGCCGTGGGGTGAGCTATGTGGCTGGAGCTGCTGCGGTAGGTGGCGCTACACTGGCCTCGGCCACAGGTTTAACTAGTAACTTGCCACCCAATGAGCCCCAATGGGGCCGACAACTAGGCACTGGGGTGGTGGAAAATCCATACGGGCTGCCCTCACGTCATGAGTCACAGGTTGTTCGGCGTACTGTGCCTTGGTTAACGGCTGAGTCCATCTCATCTATTAGCATGAGCCCACTTCAAGACCTTAAGGGCATTATTACACCTAACGGTTTGGTGTTTGAACGTTACCATGCGGGTGTGCCCGACATTAACCCAGACGAACACCGTTTGATGATCCATGGTTTAGTGGACAACCCATTAATTTTCACCATGGAAGATCTGATGCGTTTTCCATCAGTGTCGGAAATTAAATTTATTGAGTGCCCAGCTAATGGAGGCATGGAATGGCGTGGTCCACAAATGGAAGCGTTGCAGTTCACCCACGGCATGTTGAGTTGTTGTGAATGGACAGGGGTACCTTTAAAGGTACTGTTAGATGCTGCAGGTGTGCAGACTGCAGGCAAGTGGATATTAGCAGAAGGGGCAGACGGTGCTCATATGAGCCGCTCTATTCCAATGGAAAAAATTCTAGACGATACCTTAGTTGTTTATGCTCAAAATGGTGAAATGTTGCGGCCAGAGCAAGGCTATCCTTTGCGCCTATTAAACCCTGGTTGGGAAGGCAACACCTCCATTAAATGGTTGCGCCGTATCGAAGTAGGTGACCAACCTTGGCATCACCGCGAAGAAACCTCTAAATATACTGACCTGATGGCAGATGGCCGTGCTCGCCGTTTTACCTTTGTGCAAGAGTGTAATTCTGTAATTACTAGCCCTTGCCCAGAGAACCCGATTGTCCGCAAAGGCTTCTTAGAGGTTGAAGGCTTAGCGTGGACTGGCCGTGGCACAATTAAAGGTGTGGATATATCCTTTGATGGTGGTGTTTCGTGGCGTCCTGCGCAGCTTAAGGGTTTGGTGCTCGATAAAGCGCTGACTCGGTTTAGTCTCAGCACCCAGTGGCAAGGAGAACCATGGCTAATTCAAAGCCGAGCTTATGACGATACAGGCTACGTCCAACCTACCTTAGCTCAACTAAGAGAGCAACGTGGTGTAAATTCTATTTATCACAAAAACTCCATTCATACCTGGCAAGTAGCTCCGACTGGCGAGGTGAAAAATGTTCAGATTACCTAAATCTGCCCTAGCCCTAGCCCTGTTTGCCTGTGCTGCGGTGGGGGCATCTAACTCCCAAGACTACCAAATTGGCACAGCAGCAACTGCAGTTGAAATAGCAGGCTGGGATATTGATATTCGTGCAGACGGCAAAGGTCTGCCTGTCGGTAGTGGTAATGCAATCAATGGTGAAGAAAGTTACGAAATATTTTGTGCGTCGTGTCATGGCGTATTCGGTGAGGGAGAAGGCCGTTGGCCGGTTTTGGCTGGTGGTGAAGGAACATTGGCTGATGATCGCCCAGTTAAGACCGTAGGTAGCTATTGGCCCTATGCCAGCACCTTGTTTGACTATATTCGTCGGGCTATGCCGTTCACAGCACCGATGAGCTTAGATGATCAGCAGGTTTATGACATTACTGCGTATGTGCTCTACTTGAACGATTTGATCGGAGAAGACTTTGAGCTGTCGCAAGATAATTTGGCCCAGATAAAAATGCCTAATCAAGACGGTTTCTTCGTGGACAATCGCCCAGACGTGAGCAATCCCCGTTGTATGGCTGATTGTGCAGATCCAGCCAGCCTAATGATCCAAAGCTCCTTATCAGGGATTACACCGATTGGTCATTTTGTTGAAGGGGCCGATGCGCCTGCGTCAAGCCACTCGGGCCAACACGACCTAGAAGCCAGTAAAGAAGCTGAGCGGAAGGCGGCTATTACGGGTGAACAATTGGTTTCATCAGTTGCCCAGAAAAATGCTGTGATGAGTGCGGAAGCTATCGCTGGCGAAGCAACCTATAAGGTGGCTTGTGGCGTTTGCCACGATAGTGGCTTAGCGGGTGCACCTAAGTTAGCAGATACTGATGCCTGGTTAACAAGGCTTCAGCAAGGCAAAGAAATACTTACCATTCATGCGTTAGAGGGGTATGCTGGTGCTAAAGGGTATATGCCAGCCAAAGGCGGTAGGGCAGATTTATCAGATGAAGCAGTGACCAATGCGGTCCTATTTATGGTGGAATCTCAACAATAAGTTATGGTGGAATCTCAACAATAATGTTTAGCTTTCATGAAGACAAAAACGAGGAAAAACTAATGCGCAAAAGTATAATAAAGCACGCGTTACTCGGTTTGGTGTTGGTCGGAGCGTCTTCAATGACGTTGGCAGCTGCCTCTGCCGATCAAATAGCCAAAGGTAAAGCACTTTATCTAAATAAGAAAAAGGGTAACTGTATAGCCTGTCACATGATTCCTGATGCAGATGCTAAGCTGCCAGGAAATCAAGGCCCGCCGTTAGTGGCAATGAAAGCACGCTTTCCAGACCCAAAGGTACTTAGGGCTCAGATTTGGGATCCCACTGTAAAAAGCCCTTCGACTATCATGCCTCCATTTGGTCGCCATTGGATTTTATCTGAAGATGAAATCGATGATATTGTGGCTTACTTGTACCAGTATTAAATTATATTTCAGTGCCATTAAATTAAAAATGGCAAAGGACTAAACTAATGATGAATCGAAGAAGTGTTTTAAAGGCAGTATTTACTGGGGGCTTAGTTGCTGGTATGGGTGTGCTAATGCCACGCATAGCCATGGCTGCTTGGTCTAAAGCAGCATTTGAGGCTGAGACGCAAGACATGGCAATGGGCGCTTTATATGAAGCAAACCCAAGTGCCAGCGCTGACGTCACATTAAAAGCGCCTGATATCGCTGAAAATGGTGCAGTGGTGCCTATCAGTGTGAAAAGCAGTTTGTCAGGTGTGACTAGTATTGCCATATTTGTGGCTGGTAACCCGCTACCATTGGCTGCTCAGTTCACCATCCCTGAAGGTACCTTGGCCAATGTGTCTTGCCGTATCCGTATGGGTAAAACCTCCGATGTAACCGCAGTGGTCACGACGGCTGGTGGTGCATTCAGTGCTTCTAAAGAAGTAAAAGTAACAATCGGCGGCTGCGGCGGCTAACGGCGAACTAGGAGAAATTATCATGGCAAAAGGTATTTTACGCGCCAAAGCAAAAGCCAAAGGCGACAATACATTAGTTAAAATCATGGCTAAGCATGCTATGGAAACAGGTAACCGCAAAGATAAAAGTGGTAAAAAAATTCCTGCTAAATACATTCAAACCCTGAGCGTTGCGCATAACGGAAAAACTGTTATGGAAGCCAATATGGGTCCTGCCGTTTCTAAGAACCCATACATGGCATTCACCTTTGTTGGTGGTGCTAAAGGTGACGAACTGCAAATGACATGGACGGAAAATACTGGCTCTACAGCCACAGAAACCGCCAAAATCAAGTAGCCGGTAACGGCGACTCTATAGCAAGAGGCATCAGATATGAAAATAATAAAATCACTGTTAGCCGGCGCATCCTTGGCGCTTGTGGCCAGTATCAGCCAAGCAGCAACCAGCGGTAATACATTGGCAACGGTTGATCCAGAAGCGGATCGTTCAGCAATGCAAAGTTACTTTCAAAAGCGCTTTCCACAAGTAGCTTTAAGTGACTACGTCAATGGCATTTATGCCCTTGATGCGCCATCGCGTGAGCAGTGGCAAAGCATAGAAGAGTTCCCTCCTTACGAGTTTGATATTGAAGAAGGTGAAGCTCTATTTAATAAAACGTTTGCTAATGGCAAATCTTACGCTGATTGCTTCGCTAATGGCGGCATTGGCATTCGCCAAAATTTTCCCCGTTGGGATGCATCTCAAGGCAAAGTTGTGACCTTAGAGTTGGCTATTAATCAGTGTCGCAAAGCTAACGGTGAAGAAGCCTTGGGTTGGAAAAAAGGCAAAATTGCCCAGATATCTGCTTATATGGCCTTCACCTCACGGGACAACGTATTCGATGTGCAAATCCCTAATGACAAGGCTAAAGCAGCCTACTTAGACGGTAAGCAAAGCTTCTACGCCCGTCGTGGCCAATTGAATATGAGTTGTGCCAACTGCCATATAGCTGGTGCCTATATTAAAATTCGCGCCGACTTACCAGGGCCTACTTTAGGCCATGTGACCCACTTTCCAGTGTTTCGCTCTAAATGGGGCGAGCTAGGTACGTTGCAACGCCGTTATGGCGGTTGCCAGAAGAACGTGCGTGGTGTGCCACAGAAAACTCAAGGTGAAAAATTCCGTAACTTAGAATTTTTCCAAACGTATATGTCGAATGGACTAGTGGTTAATGGCCCTGGTGCACGTAAATAAGCAGGCGAGGAGAACAACATGAAAAAGACGATTTCCCTTGTGGCAGCCTTGATGATGGTATCTGGCGTTGTCGCTGCACATCCTTTTAATGAAGCCTTTAATGAGCAACGTGCAATGTACGGTAAAGGTCATAGCTTTACGTGGAATGGCCAAACCTACATTACGGATCATCCTGAAGAGATTGCTGCTGCAGTAGTAGCTAATGCGGCTAATGCTACTGCATTGCTCGCTGCAGCTAAAGACCAGTACACCCAAGTGCTTGCAGTTGACTTTGGTTGGACTTTAACCAAAAACTTACTTAAGTCGGCTGGTAAAGCGCTTGAGACTGGTGAATTCCGTAAATCTATGGATTTGTCAGCACAAGCTCAATATCACTCGCGCATGGGTATTGCGCAGTACCACCAATCCCAAGCTGAGTGGATTATGGCTGTGCCTGAGTAAGACTCATAGTTAACACTACCCAAGCCCACGTTCTGCTCTCATTGCAGTTCGGTGGGCTTATTTTTTTAAGCTCAATTAAGCCATCATAGGAATCCACTATGTCTACTAGCCGTCGCGATTTTGCTCGCTTAATGGGAATTGCCGCCGTATCAGGTGTGTTGCCGACGCAAGGCTATGCAGCACAAAAACAACCGGCGGATATCTATGAGTTGCCTAATTTTGGCAATGCACGCTTGCTGCACATGACTGATTGTCATGGCCAGCTGAGCCCAGTTTACTTTCGTGAACCTAGCATCAACTTAGGTATTGGTGCGGCTTATGGAAAGGCGCCCCACTTGGTGGGCCACAAATTCCTTGACAATTTTGGCATCACCCCGGGATCTATGGAAGCCTACGCCTTCACCTATTTGGATTTTGAAAAAGCGGCGAAAGAGTATGGCAAGGTAGGTGGATTTGCCCACCTTAAAACCTTAGTTGACCGGCTGCGCAACAGCTACGGCAGTGAAAATACCTTATTGCTTGATGGGGGTGATTCGTGGCAGGGCTCTGGCATTAACTACAAATCCCGTGGTATGGATATGGTTCGGGCATCTAACTTGTTAGGTGTTGACATGATGACAGGCCACTGGGAATTCACATACCACCAACAAGAAATTTTACATAATATTAGTCAATTTAATGGTGAGTTTTTAGCGCAAAATGTGTTAATTACAGAAGATGCTTTATTTGACGGTGCGGATGACTATATATACGACGAAGACTCCATGCGTGTATTTAAGCCCTACAGCATTCGTGATATGGGTGGCGCTCGAGTGGCTATTATTGGGCAAGCATTTCCACGGGTAAAAATTGCCAACCCAGCACGATTTGTGCCTGATTGGAGTTTTGATATTAACGGCGACATGATGCAAGAATTGGTGGATGACTTACGTCAAAATCAAGGTGTAGATGCCGTGGTAGTGCTGTCGCACAACGGTATGGATGTAGATGTTGCTATGGCCCAGCGTGTTACAGGAATTGATGCCATTTTAGGAGGCCACACCCACGATGGTATACCTATACCTACCCGTGTGAAAAACAATGATCATACTACGCTAGTGTGTAATGTTGGTTCGAATGGTAAATTCCTAGGGGTATTAGACTTGGACATTGGCAAAGGCAGGGTGAAAGACTTCCGTTATCGTTTATTACCAGTGTTCTCAGACCTACTGCCAGCTAATAAAGACATGGCAACACTGATTGCTGCAGAACGTGCGCCTTATGCCAGTTGGATGGACGAAGAACTTGCCGTGGCAGATGAGACCCTGTACCGCCGTGGTAATTTTAATGGTACCTTTGATCAGGTTATTTGTGATGCTTTACGCAGTCACTACGACGCGCAAATTTCGTTGTCTCCTGGGTTCCGCTGGGGCACCAGTGTATTACAAGGCCAAACCATTACCATGGAACGGGTGCTAGACCAAACCTGTACTACTTATCCAGAGACCTATGCCCGTGACATGACTGGTGCAGATATCAAGCTCATTTTGGAAGACGTGGCTGATAATATCTTTAACCCAGAGCCATACCTACAATCTGGTGGTGACATGGTGCGTTTAGGGGGTTTAGATTACCGTTGCGATCCACTTGCAGCGATGGGCTCGCGCATCGACGAAATGCGTCTGGATAATGGCACTGTAATTGAAGCTAATAAAACCTATCGTGTTGCAGGATGGGCTACTGTAGGTTCACGCTCTGACGGTGATGATATTTGGGATATAGTGGCACACCATTTACGAGACCAACAAGAAGTTAAGATTAGTAAACTTAATACGCCTGCTTTGGTTAATGTTGCTGGTAATCCGGGTTATAAAGCATAGTGAGGTAGTTATGAATAAACGCATACAACTTACAATTATAGGGCCCTTTTTGAGTTTGGTTTTTGGCTTGATGAGTGCTTCAGTCAGTGCAGAAGAAATCACCATTAAAGCAGGTGAGTTGCGATTAAACGCTGTCTTAAATGTAGCTACGGATGCCATTAATGAAGGCCCATTGGTCTTGTTAGTGCATGGCACTCTTGCCCACAATGGCATGGAGATTATTACCAACTTGCAGGCATTGTTGGCTGATGAATCGCTAAACAGCCTTGCTATTAATTTAAGCCTTGGCATTGATGACCGCCACGGTGCTTACGATTGTGCCGTGCCTCATGAGCACCGTCATGAAGATGCGGTAGCTGAAATTGCCACTTGGGTTGAGTGGCTTAAGGGCCAAGGTGTAGACCAAATTCTGGTTGCAGGGCACTCAAGAGGTGGTGGTCAGGTTGCAGCCTATAGCCAAAACGCAGATGCAAATGTCCTAGGCCAAGTGTTAATAGCGCCCTCGACTTGGGATCCTGAATACGTCGAAAAAGCCTATTACAGCCGTTATCAAAAGCGTTTAGCCGATCTCATTGACGTGGCAAAACAACAACCCAGTAGTGGGTGGATGCCAGAGCCTACCGACTTTATCTACTGTAATAATGCGCCTAAAGTGAGGGCTGCCAGCTTTCTATCCTATTATCAGCCAGCGCAAACACTTAATACCCCAGACCTACTAGTTGAAGGTGGCTTGCACACTGTGATATTGGCAGGGAGTGAGGATCAGGTAGTTAAGGACTTGCCGCAGCAATTAGAGCTTCTTGAATTCTTAAATGTAGAGTTTATCTTGGTGGATGGTGCAGATCATTACTTTCGCGACTTATATGCTGATGACATCGTAGAAGCTATGGTGGACGCCATAGTCACTTTGAATGAAGCAGATCAAAGTTAGATGAACAGTCGTTGGCGTGCAAAGCCATTACATTGGCTGTTGTTGATGCTCTGGTTACCCCTCGGGCATGCTAATGCTGAGGATGCTTTTCCAATGCTACAGGACAGCCGTTTACTGCAGCCAGATAGGGTATTGGTGTTGTTGGCAGAAGTTGAGAATTGTAGTTTTTGCAAACGTGTAAAAGATGACTTTTTATTGCCGTTAACGATGGACCCAGAATGGGCGCCGCTTTTCCAAGTAATGCTCATAGATCTTAATTCACAGCAAATGCTAACGGATTTTTCAGCACAAAGAATATCTCAACAAGACCTTGCGGCGGCCTTGTCTGCTGACTTTTCGCCAACCTTGATATTTCTTAACCCTCGTTCTGGAGAACGCATAGGTGAAGACATAGTGGGGTTAGTAACACCTGATTTTTATGGTTTTTATTTACAACAACAAATTGCTCAGTCCTATGATCTATTAACCGGGCAACTTTAACCCTTGGAGAGAATGATGACTATTTTACCAAAGTTTATGGCAGCCACTGTTGTGTTGGTGTCAGCTTTATCAGTGATCGGTGTTGCTCAAGCTGAGAATAAGCCTGTGGCGATCACTAAAGGCCTTAGTGCTGTAACCATCGCCCATGAAGGTGCTGCGGTGGAATTGATGCGCGTGCAAGATAACGCTAATACTATTACGCAAGATTTTGCTTTGACATCGCGTCCTTGCCCCCCATTTTGTATTCAGCCCATGGTGTTTGCGCCTGGTGTAGAAACCTTAGGTGAACTGGAAGTCATTGATCACTTAGTCCGTATGCAATCTGGTGAGGATATCTTGGTGATTGACTCACGTACACCAAATTGGGTTGAGAAAGGCACAATTCCTGGTGCTGTTAATATCTCTTGGGTTAGTCTAACCCCAGCCAAAGGCGCCACCACTGAAGGCATAATGGACATTATGCTTAATCAAATGGGTGTCACTTTAATAGGTGATGCTGACGAGTTTGAAGTTGACGAAGCCATTGTTAACGGTTCTGTTGCAGATGTATTCAATTACTCACAAGCCAAAACTCTAGTACTATTTTGTAATGGTATGTGGTGTGGGCAGTCACCTGCTTCGATGGCTAGCTTGTTACGCTTCGGTTATCCTGCTGAAAAAATCAAGTGGTTTCGTGGTGGCATGCAAACTTGGCAAATATTGGGCCTGACCACTGTTAATTAGTCAAGAATAAGGCGTCATAACTGGTCAGCACTATCTTGTATCTGTTGTTGTAAATGGCGTAGGCGAAAACACGTGCAACAGATCTGGAGTGCCCCATTATGTCCATCTATGGGAATTATTACAGGCAGTATGCCATTCATGTTAAGGGTATGATAACCTAGCTTCTGATATTGGTAATAAAATATTACCAATTTAATAGTTAAGTATCAGGCCTTTTTTATGGATACCATATTAAGCACATCTGACACCCACTCTAAGCAAGGGTCTGAAGGTGGAGACGTGGCTGCACTAGTTAGCTCGCTACAGCTACTGCTGCCAGCATCAAGCATTATTATCTCAACAGAGAGCCAGAGGCCTTTTGAATGTGATGGCTTGGCTGTATACCAACAACTGCCTTTAGTCACGGTTATCCCAGAAACCGTGGACCAAGTGCAAGCCATCCTACGCCTCTGTCATCTACATCGTGTGCCCCTTGTACCAAGAGGTGCAGGCACTGGTCTATGTGCCGGTGCAATGCCCCATGCAGAAGGGGTCTTGTTGGTGATGAGCAAACTCGATAAGATTTTACACATTAACCAAAATACGGCCACCGCAACAGTCCAGCCCGGTGTTCGTAACTTAGCTTTAACAGATGCAGCCCAACCTTTTGGTCTCTACTACGCACCGGACCCATCCTCACAAATTGCCTGCACTATAGGCGGTAATGTGGCAGAAAATTCTGGTGGTGTTCATTGTCTGAAGTACGGCCTCACGGTCAATAATCTACTGCAAGTAACCATGATTACCATAGAAGGACAAGTGATCATTTTAGGCGGCGAAGGTTTAGACGAACCGGGCATGGATCTATTGAGTTTAGTTGTGGGTTCCGAAGGTTTGTTAGGTGTGGTGGTGGAAGCGAAGGTTAAATTGTTACCACGAGCCCCTAGAGTGCAAGTGCTTTTGGCTGCGTATGACAGCGTCACTGCAGCAGGTGATGCGGTGGCGGCCCTCATAGGGCAGGGCATCATACCAGCGGGTTTGGAAATGATGGATCATTTAGCTATCAGCGCTGCGGAAGATTTTGTAAAAGTTGGCTACCCTACGGACGCCCAAGCGCTACTTATTTGTGAGTTAGATGGCACTGATGCTGAAGTTGAAGAACAGCTTGCTGTGGTCAGTCAGTGTTTTACAGAGCACGGAGCCCACCATATTCGTATCGCTAAAGATGCAGCCGAAGCCGAAGCACTGTGGCAAGGGCGCAAAGCAGCCTTCCCTGCAGTAGGACGTATCTCACCAGATTATTATTGTATGGATGGCACTATACCGCGCGGCCAAGTGGGTTATGTGCTCACTCGTATAAGCGAACTATCCCGGAGTTACGGCCTCCGAGTTGCCAATGTTTTCCATGCAGGAGACGGTAATTTACACCCACTTATTTTATTTGACGCCAGTGTTGATGGTGAGCTTCAGCAAGCGGAATTATTAGGTGGGGATATTCTGACATTATGTGTTGATGTAGGTGGCACTATTACTGGTGAACATGGTGTTGGTTTAGAAAAAATGCAGCAAATGCCATACCAATTTGGCGACGCAGAACTGGCTCAGTTTAGACGTTTGAAGGCAGCCTTTGACAGTGAAGAGTTGTTAAATCCTGGGAAAGGCATTCCCACACTCAAATACTGCCAAGAATATCGGAGCTTGCAACATGGATGATTTAACTGCGCAGTTGGAGCAACAAATTCAACAGGCATACACCACTAAATCACCCCTTAAAATACAGGCTGGCAACACTAAAGCCTACCTCGGTCGAGACTCCTCTGGAGAAGTGGTTGATGTGGCTAATCATAGTGGTGTAATTAGCTATAGCCCTACGGAATTGGTGATTAGAGCGCGCGCCGGCACCAAAATTTCTCATCTCAACGATCTATTAAGCGAGCACCAACAACGATTACCTTTTGAGCCACCAAGCTTTGCCGGTGAAGCCACCATTGGTGGTACGGTGGCAGCAAATCAGACGGGTGCATCACGGCCATGGTTTGGAGGTGTTAAAGATAGTTTGCTAGGTTTAGGGCTTATAAATGGCTACGGTGAGGCTATGCAGTTTGGTGGCCAGGTTATGAAAAACGTAGCAGGTTTTGATGTGACACGATTGCAGTGTGGCGCTATGGGCAGTTTAGGCCTTATTACAGACGTCTCCATAAAAGTATTACCAGAGTTTAAGACAGGCCATACGCTAACGTTTGAAATGACTGCAGAAGTTGCTCTACAGACTATGTTGCGATGGGCCAACCTTAGTTTACCCATTACTGGCATGAGCCACCTGCAGGGCCTGCTCTATGTGCGGTTGCAAGGTGGAGATAGCGGCGTTGCCTCGGCTAGTGAGTTTTTGGGCGGTGAGCAGCTTGTGCCAAAGGTTGCAAAAGAGTTTTGGCAAGCGGTAAGGGAAGGTCGTTTATTGCAGCCGCAGCATAACCAAATATTATGGCGCTGGAGTGGGTCAAGTGATGCGCCTATTCACGCCTTACCAGATACCTCTTTGATCAACTGGGCGGGATCTGAGCGTTGGGCACTAAAGGCGAGTTCAAGTACTCCAGCGGATGGTTTAATACAATACCAAGGGGGTGATCGATTGGCAGAGGTTTATGGTGCCATAAGCGCTCCCCAACAAGCCCTGCAAGAACGGATAAAACATGCATTTGACCCCCATAGGATTTTAAATGCCGGTCGCCTATATTCTTGGATGTAAACCATGAAAACAATTATTGCCAAAGAGTTTGCGGATCAACCTCAATTTTCTCCTGTTAAAGGCATCTTACAAGCCTGCGTGCACTGTGGGTTTTGCACTGCCACCTGCCCAACCTACCTTATACTAGGAGACGAACGTGACAGCCCTCGTGGGCGTATTTACATGATGAAAGCCATGTTCGAGGGCGAACCCGTGACCCAAGAAACGCGCCATCATTTAGATCGATGTCTAACCTGTAGAAGCTGTGAAACAACGTGCCCCTCTGGGGTTGAATATGGCCATCTTGTGGATTTGGGCCGTGTGGTAGCAGAACAAAAAGCGCCACGTCCGATGGGTCAGCAGCTGGTTCGTTGGGGTTTACGTCAAGTGCTGCCCTATCGTTCCCGATTTGGTCCGATGCTTAAACTGGGGCAACTATTTCGGCCAGTGTTGCCTCAGGTGCTAAAACAGCATATCCCTCTATCATCCCCCAAGCTCACTATCCCAATAAGTAAGCATAAGCGCATCATGTTGAGTTTACCCGGTTGTGCCCAAGCGAGCGCTGCACCTAATACTGATATTGCTGCGGCACAGGTGCTAGACCAACTCGATATTACGTTAAAAGTACTTCATCAAAGTGGTTGTTGTGGTGCCGTTAATCATCATTTGAACGCCCATGACAAAGCCCTTGACCAAGCTAGGCATAATATTGATTTGGTGTGGCCAGAATTACAGGCAGGGGCCGAAGCCCTAGTGGTCACCGCCTCAGGTTGTGGCGCTGCCCTTCAAGAGTATGGCTACATGCTGCGTGATGACACAGCTTATGCGGACAAAGCCAAGCAAGTTTCGAAGGCCGCCAAAGACATCGTAGAAATTTTGGGCCAAGAAAACCTCGAACCTATCAAGGCTATGTTAAAGAAAGCACCAGATGTAGGCAAAGTTGCTGTGCATTGCCCATGTACCCAACAACATGCCATGCAACTGCCACACAAGGTAAAAGCATTATTAGACGACTTAGGTGTAGACACGGCAGCCACCAAAAATGACCACTTGTGCTGTGGCTCAGCAGGCACCTATTCGCTGCTACAACCAAACTTGAGTCACCAACTTCGCAGCCAAAAACTAAAGGACTTAACCTTAGATAGACCAAAGCTTATTGTCACTGCTAATATTGGTTGTCAGCTGCATCTAGGGGGTGTAGGAGACGTACCAGTAAAACATTGGCTGGAACTGTTAGTTGATCAATAGCGCAGCAAGTCTTTACCTAGTTTGACACACGTTAGGGGAATTAATTGGTATTATGTTAGTCTACATAAAGGAATCGTAGTGTTATTGTTAAGGAAAATCCCATGAAAAACATGATCCCAAAAGCCATCCAAACGGTCACTAAACAGCTTACTCTAAAGCTTACTTTAGCTGCAGTTGGTTTGACGTTAGCTAGCGGCGCTCAAGCCCAAACTATGCTGGTTAAAGTATTACAAGAATCCGACGAAATTATTTCTCAGGTATATAAAGAAGTGCCTATTAAATCTTGTAGAGTAGAACAAATTCCTATTTATGGCACTCAAGCTGGTGGTCAACAAGCCTCCACTGCCGACGTTGTGGCCAGCGCTATCTTTGGTGGCTTATTGGGCAACGCAGTTGGAGGCGGTAAGGGTAAAGATGCAGCCACACTGCTTGGAGCCATTGCCGGTGCAGACATGGCAAATAAAAAAGGTAAAAGTAAGCAGGTTATTGTGGGTCATAAACAACAAGAAGTATGTGATGTAGTGATGCAGCAGCGCTCTGTGAGCCAAGTGACTGGCTACAAAACCTACATCGAGTTTGGTGGCAATGTATGGCAAATGACCACCACTATTCCCTACACTACAGGTGAGTTTTTGAGCGTAAATGTTGATATAACGCCTGCCGAATAACCCTTACTTTTTTAATGCTAGACCCAGCATGGCTGGGTCTGCATTGCCACCAGACAAAATTACTAATGTGGTTTTACCTTTTACCTTTAAGCTCTTATCTAAGATGGCTGCTAAGCCTACACATCCTCCAGGTTCCACTACAAGCTTTAATTGCTGCATACAAATAGCCATAGCTGCCAATACGTATTGGTCACTTACCGCTTTAGCTCCAGCCAAATAATGCTGCATTATTGGAAAGGTGAGCTCACCCACCATGGGCGTCACTATGGCATCACAGATAGAAATGGGTGGGTTTTTGTTGGCCAGGCGCTGGCCAGCAGATATAGATCGTGCGGCATCGTTATGGCCTTCAGGTTCTGCGCCCCAAAAGGTGACATCTGGGAAGTGATGTTTGAGTGCCGTGGCGCTACCCGTAATCAAACCACCACCACCAATGGGGCTAATAGCTTGGTCTGGCACTAAACCTAGCGCTTCTAGTTGATGGGCAGCTTCTAGACCTAGAGTACCTTGGCCAGCCATGATGTCTGCATCATTATAGGGTGGAATGAGTGTTAGATTATGCTGTTGTGCTAGTTGTTGACCGATAGCTTCTCGGTTTTCGGTGTTGCGATTGTATAGCACCACCTTACCGCCAAGAGCTTTAGTATTGGCAATTTTAATCTGTGGTGCGTCAGCAGGCATGATAATGGTGGCAGGCACACCAAAATGTGCCGCTGCCGCGGCTACGCCCTGAGCGTGGTTACCTGATGAATAAGCAACCACGCCCTTAAGTTGCTTAGTCTGGGCAAGCTTACTAAGTTTGTTGAAGGCGCCACGAAACTTGAACGAACCAGTGCGTTGTAGGTTTTCAGCTTTGAATAACACTCGTCCACCTAGTTGTTGATTCAGCATGGACGATTCAAGCAAAGGCGTCATCACTGCGTGGCCTTTGATACGCTGGCTAGCAGTGATAATGTTTTGATAATTGATTGCAAGCGAAGTCATAAAGGGGAATACCTGTTTTTTTTGACTGTTTAAACAACAAATAATAGCACCTCAGATGCTCCATGACTGCAAAAGCTCCTCCCCTTGGCAATCACCATTATATTCAACTGCCTAAGCCTCCGCCAATAAATGTAGCGTGTGAGATTGATAATGGTCACGGTATGACCTTGCCTTTGCAGGCGGGAGTAACCTTGCTACGTACCTCAAAATAAAACCTGTGTTATCATAGTTGATTGCGTTTCTATTTGCCGTCGCCTTATGACACTGACCAGCCGTCCAAAATCACGACTTAGGTTACCACCTAATAAACATCAGGTTAAACAAGAGTTAGCCCAAGATGTAGCACACTTTTTGGCGCGTGGCGGGAGTGTAGAGCAAGTAGAGCAAGGCGAAACGGCGCTAGTTAATGGCTGCTTTAATCAGCAACGTCCCGCTGTAGCTAGTCAGGCGCAAACACGTACGTTACTATCTTCTCAAGTTGAGGCTATTGAAAAGCGTAAAGAAGAGCGTCGTCAATCTAAACCTGCCCCCCTCAAGACCAACCGTCGACCCACCAAAAAGTGGATATACGACGATTTTGGTGAGCCCTTGCGTTGGGTTTGGGCTTAATAGCTTAGCCGGTATTGTATTAAGGAAGCCTAACCATGCAGTTTATTATTGCCGATGACCATCCTTTATTTCGTACTGCTATGGCTCATACGTTGCGGCAACGCTTTTCAGGTGCACAAATTTCGGAAGTGGGTAGCTTGCCAGAGCTCTTGAGTTTGTTGAAAACAGGCATAGAAGTAGACCTTCTTTTGCTCGATTTACATATTCCAGAGGCCCATGGGTTTACGGGGTTAGTGCAGGTAAACGAGCACTTTCCAGAGGTGCCCATTATGATCGTGTCGGGCAATGATCATTCAAGTGTCATACATAAAGCTGTGGCCCTAGGTGCGAGTGGTTTCTTACCTAAATCGTCCTCAAATGAAGATATTGCAGTGGCTATTGATGCTGTTGTGCAAGGCCAAGTTTGGATTCCTGCTAACTTGCCCGCGGTTGCAGTAGGGCTCGGAGACGAGCAAACTGCAGAACGCATAGCTTCGTTAACGCCACAACAATTGCGTGTATTAACAATGATTGGCGAAGGGTTGTACAACAAACAAATTGCATCAGAATTGTCGGTGACAGATGCTACTGTGAGGGCCCATGTGACTGAAATTTTCCGTAAATTGGGTGTCACTAATCGCACCCAAGCGGTTATATTTTTCAATCGGTTAAAAGTGGAAGATCCACACCATCAATCTATCTAAGCTGGCTCGGTTTGCCTAAGGCCTTTGGCTGACATCTGCTAAAGCAAGCGATTAATAAGCTTGCGCAATACCGCAGGCTTGAGTGGTTTTTGCACTAAACCAAAACCTGATTCTTTAATGAGATGTTTCATCTCATTACTACGATCTGCAGTAATCACGATGGCAGGGGTATCTTGATCCATTGCCTGTCTAATTTCTGCGATGGCGTCCGTGCCTAAAAGGCCTTGGTCTAAATGGTAATCTGCCAATATTAGTTGTGGCCAAGTTTCAGCAGGCATTGTGGCAATGAAGTCGAGACCCTGTTCTGCACTTGCTACGCAATGAACATCACAACCCCATAAACCTAACATAGATTGCATGCCTTGCTGAATGGTCACTTCATTGTCGATGACTAAGACTTTAAAGCCATTGAGTTGATAGTGGGTTGTTGGTGACTCGATAAGGGTATCTTGTATTTGTTTGAGTGCAGAATTGCCCCACGGAACCAGAATTGAGAACATAGAGCCACGCCCATAATTGGAAACAACCCGCAACTGGTGGGATAACGCGCCTGCTGTCCGTTGGGCAATAGCTAAACCTAAACCAATACCCTTTTGCTGGGCATGGGGGCCGGTTTCTAGGCGCTTAAACTCAATAAATATGTCATCTATGCGGTTTTCGGGTATGCCAAAACCAGTGTCCCATACTTGTATTTCTAAGCCCTGCTCTAATCTTCTACAGCCCAGCATTACCTTGCCTTTTTCGGTGTAACGCACGGCATTGGTTAGGAAGTTTTGCAACACACGGCGCAACATCTTAGGGTCGCTATAAAGTGTTGCTTGGCTGCATTGAAAATGAAAAGCTAAATCCTTTTGTTGACACACTACGGTAAATTCTGTGGCAAGTTGTTGCAGTAGCTGAGCTGCGCAAAAGTGTTGTAGCTGGGGCTCTGTGCCACCACCATCTAGCTTAGAGATTTCTATCAAATCACTAATTAACTGTTCAGCATTAGCCAAAGACGCATCTAAATGTTGCGAAAGTTGTTGGCTTTGAGGGTCTTCTTGTAAATCTGATTGGCGCTGTGCCAGTGCCGTAGAAAATAGTTTTGCGGCGTTTAAAGGTTGCATTAAGTCGTGGCTAGCGGCCGCTAAAAAGTGGGTTTTGCTTTGATGATTCGCGTCGGCTTGGGCCTTAGCCTGTTGTAATTCAAGGTTGACCTGTGACAGCGTGTCAGTACGATCATTAACTCGTTTTTCTAAGTTTTCGTTGGCTTCAATGAGGTCTTTTTCACTTTCTCTTAGCGCTAACTCGGCATGGTGCTGTTCGCTTATATCCACATAGGTATTAACATAACCACCATCGGGCATAGCGTGGCCCTGTACTTCGATCACAGTGCCATCTTCGCGGTAACGAATACTACGATGCTGTTCTCCACGCATAATCATCGCTATGCGCAGTTTAACAATTTGAGCAGGATCGATGGCACCGTATTCACCTTGCAGGGCGCTCAGGTGGATAATTTCTTCAATGGGGGTGCCTACCTTGACGGTGCCTTTAGGAAAATCAAATAGTTCTAAATACCGTTTATTCCACATCACAAGGTTGAGGTCTTTATCAATTACAGTGATGCCTTGGCTCACATTATCAATAGTTGCTTGCAGCAGACCTCGGTTAAAACTTACAGCCTTGGCCGCTTCGCCCACGATGGACACCACATCACTTAAATGCACATCTTTTTGGGTGAGACTAGATTCCACCACAGCTCTTGCAGAAGAGGTACCAATAATACCGCTTAGAGTGCGTTCAAAGTGGCGGATAAGTTGGGCATTGATGGGTGCATTTTTATGTAAGTCTAAGTGAGGTTCTCGAATAGCCAGCTGTTTTAACGATTCCATGGTGGCTCGGTAGCCCAAAAAGCGTTCGAGCAAGGTGAACAAATCATCGACTGAAAGGCCGCTATGATGGCGCTGACTTTCAATAAGCGCAGACTGAGATAAGGTGTCAACGAACAAGTCGGCTTGTATGCGATCGATTAGCCTAGGCGTACTAAACTTAGAAACGATGATATAGAACACCACGTTAAGGCTTAAACTAATAATGGTTGCGTGGGAGATAGGGTCCAGCTGTAAACCAAACAGTGCTGTAGGCCTCAGCCATTCGATACCAAAGGGGCCATGGCTGATAATGTTGCCAGAGAGGTGAAACAATCCAGTCAGGTTGGGTAACAATAAACAATATATCCAAGCAGCAAAGCCAGCTAGTAAACCCACAGTGGCGCCACGCACATGACCTCCGCGCCAGAAAATTCCACCAAACAAGGGTGGACCAAATTGCGCAACGGCTACAAATGCCGACAAACCAATAGACACCAGAGCCGTGCCACTGTCGATGAGTAAATAATAACCGTAGGCTAGGAGTAATACAGCAAAAATACTCAAGCGCCTTAAATTGAGCAGTAGACGACCCAAGTTTTTGTTTTGTGACATATCAACTGCGCGTACATGTAATATAAATGGCATGATAATGTCATTAGTAAGCATGGTGCTTATGGCTATGGTAGACACGGCGACCATACCCATGGCGGCAGAAACACCACCAATATATGCCAAGATAGCGAGGCCAGTTTGCCCCTCAGCCATAGGCATCATCAAAGAATACAAATCTGCATTAGTGGCGGTTCCAGCTAAAGCCTGACTGCCAGCCCAAGCAATAGGAATCATAAACACACACATGCTGATCATATAAAGAGGAAATAACCACCTTGCAGTGGTGATATGTTCTGCATTAGTATTTTCTACTGCCAACATATGAAATTGACGGGGTAGACAAATCACAGCAATGACACCTAACAAGATTTCAATAAGGAAGCTGGTACTAAATGGATTGAATGATGACAAACTACTGCGGTCTTTTTGTTGCTCTAATTGACTAAAAACGTCACCAAACCCATTGTTAATGACATAAGTTGCAAACAATCCGATGGTCACAAAAGCAATGAGCTTAACGAGGGATTCTACTGCAATAGCTAATACCATTCCTGGGTTATGGGCTGATGTGTCAACTTGGCGTGCGCCAAATAAAATACTAAAAATACCAATTAGAATGGCAATCATTAATACCGAAATATCTGCCTGGGACTCACGTAAACCATCTTGGGCCGTTAGTACCGCATAGCTTAGATCAATCGCTTTAAGTTGTAGGGCAATGTAGGGCAGTAGCCCCAAAGTGGCTATGAGGGTAACAATGACTGCGAGCCGCCTACTTTTACCATAACGGGAGGAAATAAAATCAGAAATAGAACCAATATTTTCATGCTGGGCAATAAGCACTATTTTGTAAATGACGCGATGACCCAGCAGGAATAAAAGTATTGGACCAATATAGGCGCCCAAGTAGTCCAATCCCGACGTGGAAGCTCTGCCCACAGAACCATAAAATGTCCAAGAGGTTAAAAAAACGCCCAAGGATAGGCTGTAGATAATGGCCTGAAGGTGTTGGTTTGCATAAGCCCTAAATGACAGAAGTTTATCTCCCAGCTTTGCTACACCAAGCAGTAGGGCAAAGTAAGCCAAAGAGATAAGTAAGAGTGAGCTGCTGCTGAACATAAATAGGGGGCTCAAATATAAGTGTTCGCTAGGGTAGCACGGTCAATGGTAGTCGGTCATTGGTAGGTTTAAAACTGCCAACTGGTCACCTCAAATTACAATTCATCAACTTAGACATAAGTATATGAACCGACATATATCTAATAGCAGCAAGGCCTGTCTGAGGTTACCTTATAAAAAACAAGTATATTCTAAAGCAGAGTCTATTATGACCCCCAGCTCGCAAAAACCGGCTTATCCGGCACCGGGACTAGATACCTTCCCCAAGCTATTGCAGCACAATGCGCGCATGTTCACTGATAAAGACGCCATGCGTGAAAAAGAATTTGGCATTTGGCAGTCATGGACTTGGAGCCAGGTGGCAGACGAAGTTGAGCGGTTTGCCCTTGGTTTGCAAGCTAACGGCGTTAAAGCTGGTGATGTCGTATTGATTGTGAGTGGCAATCGCCCGCGCACTTATTGGACTATGTGTGCTGTGCAATCTTTAGGCGCTGTGCCTGTGCCTACTTACCATGATTCGGTAGCAAGTGAGATGCAATTTGTGATTGAGCATTCTGAAGCTCGAGTGATCGTGGCTGAAGACCAAGAACAAGTAGATAAAATTTTAGATGTGAAAGATCGTTGCCCAGCAGTGGAGTTGGTCATTTATGATGACTCTAGAGGTATGAAGGGTTATGACCCAGAAGTAGTCGAAATCCAAGATTTTGTTACTATACAAGAACAAGGTGAAGCGATTCGGAAAAAGAATCCTAACCAATTCGAAGATCTTGTTAGTAAAGGTAAGGGGGAGGATATATCTATTATCCTTTATACCTCGGGTACCACTGGCAAGCCTAAGGGCGTGGTGTTGACCTACGATAACACCCTGCTCACAGGCTACTATGGCGGTTTGCTTGAAGGCCTTACTGAAAACGAAGAAATACTAGCCTATTTGCCCGTGGCCTGGATTGGCGACCACATCTTCTCTTATGCCCAATCTTATGCCCTGGGTTTTTGTGTTAACTGTGCAGAAAGTTCTGAGACTGTAGCTGCAGACATGCGCGAAATTGGCCCTACCTACTATTTCGCCCCACCTAGAGTGTTTGAAAGCTTATTGACTAACGTGCAGATACGCATGGAAGATGCAGCGCCATTTAAACGCACAATGTTCAAATATTTTATGCAAGTGGCTAAGGAGACGGGTATTAAATTATTAGAAAATAAGCCAGTGAGCATTCTCGATCGTATTAAATACGCCCTAGGTAATGCCTTGGTGTATGCGCCCCTTAAAGATGCCTTGGGTATGGGCCGTGTGCGTTTAGCCTATACCGCAGGCGAAGCCATTGGTGGTGAGATTTTTGATTTCTACCGGTCCTTAGGCATCAACATTAAGCAGCTTTATGGCCAAACTGAATCATCAGTGTTTATTACAGTGCAGCCGGACGGAGAGGTTTTCCCAGACACAGTGGGCACTCCAAGTCCAGGTGTTGAGCTGAAAATTGCTGATAATGGCGAAGTAATCTATCGCAGTCCGGGTGCTTTTCACAGTTATTTTAAAAACCCTGAATCTACAGCATCCACGAAAACGTCTGAAGGTTGGGTGCACACAGGTGATGCTGGCTTTATGACTCCAAATGGCCACTTGCGCATTATCGATCGAGCCAAAGATGTGGGAACTTTTAATAGCGGCAAGATGTTCGCACCTAAATACATTGAAAATAAACTCAAATTTTTCCCTCATATTCAAGAAGCCGTAACCTTTGGTGATGGTCGTGATGACTGCATGGTCTTCATCAATATAGATTTAAGTGCGGTGGGTAACTGGGCCGAAAGAAACAACATAGCCTATGCGTCTTATCAAGAACTAGCCGCACACCCTGAAGTTAACAAAATGGTTGCCCAAAGCGTTTCTGAGGTGAATAAATCTTTGCTGGACGACGAAATGTTGGCCCATTCACAAATTAGCCGCTTCCTGATTTTACACAAAGAACTGGACGCTGATGACGGTGAATTAACCCGCACAAAAAAAGTCAAGCGCAAGCTTATTAACGACCGTTACAAGGTGCTGATTGATGCCCTGTATGAAGGTAAAACTCAATGTTTTATTGAAACCGAAGTGGCTTTTGAAGATGGTCGCGTTGGTAAGATTTCCGGTGACATCAGTATCCATGATGCCAAAACTTATAACCCAGTAGCCCAAGTGAGCTGAGCCATGACTGAACCATTGCAACGAATGGAAGCGGCCTCAAAACTGCTAGAGCTAAAGAATATTGACTTGTCTTTTGGTGGTGTCAAAGCCATCAGCAATATTAGCTTTGACGTCATGGAAGGCGAAGTCCGCGCCATCATTGGTCCCAATGGAGCTGGTAAAAGCTCCTTGCTTAATGTCATCAACGGCTTCTATCACCCCCAACAAGGCGAGATTTGGTTTGATGGCAAGCAGCGTCATTCTATGAAGCCTTATCAAATTGCTTACCAAGGCATTGCTCGCACCTTCCAAAACATTGCCTTGTTTAAAGGCATGAGTGTGTTGGACAACATTATGACTGGGCGCTTTACCCACATGCATAAAAATATTTTGTGGCAAGCTCTGTGGAAAGGCCCGGCAGAACAAGAAGAAATTGAAAACCGTGAGTTTGTTGAGCACATTATTGATTTTTTAGAGATTCAAGCGATTCGTAAAACCCCTGTGGGGCGCTTGCCTTACGGTTTACAAAAGCGTGTTGAGTTGGGTCGTGCCTTAGCTGCACAACCAAAAATGCTGTTACTTGATGAACCCATGGCGGGTATGAACGTAGAGGAAAAAGAGGACATGTGCCGCTTTATCTTAGACGTCAACGACACTTTTGGCACCACCATTGCCCTCATTGAACATGACATGGGTGTAGTGATGGACATAGCAGACCGTGTAGTAGTGTTAGATTATGGCCGAAAAATTGGTGACGGCACCCCAGAAGTGGTGCGTAACGATCAAACTGTAATTGATGCCTATCTTGGCGTGAGTCATTAAAGGGATTATGTATGAGTGCTGATTTTTTATATACCATCGAAGTGATACTCAACGGCCTAATGGCGGGTGTGATGTATTCTTTGGTGGCCCTTGGCTTTGTGCTGATTTTTAAGGCCTCTGGAATTTTTAACTATGCGCAAGGGGTAATGGCGTTATTTGCTGCCCTTACATTGGTGGGTATTCAAACTGGACAAATACCTTTTGCGCACCTTATTAATGCCATTTTTGGCACCAATGTGCATCACTTTGGATGGCAGGTGCCTAC
>CAJIZL010000006.1 GCA_905182035.1 Oceanospirillaceae bacterium ASP10-02a
TGCTCCTGTCTTTCTTTCTGTTGCAGCGGCTCACGAGCTTATGCAGCGCCAATGGAAGGGCAATTGTCGTGAGTTGCGCAATCTAGTAGAGCGCATGAGTATCTTGTACCCAGGCAGCGAAATTACCTTGCAAAATCTCCAGCCCGGCGCTCCTATGCTGGTATCAGAAATGATGGCAGTGGAGGGTCAGGCCGAATTAGCTTTGCACCCCCAGGCAGCTGCAAGCACACCTATGGCTTCAGCGGTGGCTGTTCCTCCAAGCTTATTTGATCCCCTAATAGTTGATGACGAGCCTGTTAACACTCAAGAATTAGCCGACGTATTGGTGTCTTGCATAGACATTAGCCAAGGGTGTGACCTTAAACAGCAGTTAATTGCGGTGGAAACCCAGCTCATCCAAAAAGCGCTCGATGCAACGTTAGGTAATGTAAGTAAGGCCTCGGAACTGCTAAGTGTCAGGCGTACGACATTGATCGAAAAAATCAAGAAGTACCAGCTACAAGAAGCCAGTTAATGTTGACGTAATGTCGTCGATCTTCTTGTAAAAGCGCTCATTTTATTAACAAAAAACCTTTTAAAACAACATTTTAAGTTATGTTGGTGTTTGTGGCATCAAAATTGCATTTAAGTTTGTGAATAGTTTTTATGCCCTTTGGCAAACCACAAACGGAATCAATGATGGCCAACACTAACGCAACAGTCGCATTACTAGATAGCCAGGATACTGGCCTAGATATGCTTGCCGAAATGGCGAGTAGTGCCGGCATGGTGGCGTTGCCAGCCCACGACTTAAGCGAATTGGCAGTTTTGTTGATCCGTAGCCAGATTGATTTGTTGGTCATCAATGCCACCAGCTTACAAATACCCTTGGCCTCCGTCTTTAAACAATTAGCTGCCTCACTGCACCGTGCTAGCGTGCTGGTGTTGGTTGAAGCTAACGATGTCGCCACGGCCGTGGAAGCGATGGCCTTAGGCGCCAAGAACGTACTCACTCTCCCCATTGAACCCGGCCGCTTTAAGCGCTATTTAGGCCAGCTCTTAGCCAGCCAACCAGATGGTTTTATCTGCCGAGACATTCGTAGCCAACAGCTGTTAGCGCTGTCTGAGCGGGTTGCACAAACCGATGTCACTGTTCTTATTGGCGGTGAGTCTGGTGCGGGCAAAGAAGTATTAGCTAAGCATATTCACCAAGCATCACCTAGATTTAAAGGTGAGTTTGTGGCGGTTAACTGCGCATCGATTCCAGAAACTATGCTGGAAGATATGCTTTTTGGCCACGAGAAGGGTTCCTTTACGGGGGCTCATCAGCGTTATTTAGGTTTGTTTGAACAGGCGCAGGGTGGCACTTTATTTTTGGACGAAGTGGGCGAACTGCCATTTTCTTTACAGGCCAAGTTGCTGCGAGTAGTGCAAGAAAAGGAACTTAAGCGCTTGGGTGGCACAGAAGTCATTAAGCTAGACGCGCGTATTATCGCCGCTACCAACCGCAATTTAAAAAAAGAAGTCGTAGAGAAGCGTTTTAGAGAAGACCTTTATTACCGTTTAAACGTATTCCCTCTTAAGTTATTACCCCTTAAAGAACGGGCCGAAGATATTTTACCCATTGCTCAATTCTTGTTGCAACGTCACCGTGGCACTATGGGCGCAATGGCGGTTAATGCTCAGTTCGATAAAGCGGTATTGGAGTTTTTACAATCTTACTCTTGGCCTGGCAACGTGCGAGAGCTAGAAAACGTGGTTCAGCGTGCCTTGGTGCTAGCAGTGGGAGGCTCTATTGGGCTGGAACATTTGCTAGTGGATGGTGGGCTGGATGACTTTATGGAGCAAATCCCAAACCTTGGCCTCGTGCAAAACCGTAGCTCGATGCCACAAGCCTTGGAACAAACAGAAGAGCTAGAGAACCACCAAGTATATCAAGCAACGGGTACGGATGGTGGCTTCGTTGGGCAAGACCTACAAAATCGTGGTTTGTCTGAAGTGGCGCGAGACAGTGAACAAAAGATGATTATTAATACCTTGGATCGCCTGAATGGCAGCCGCAAAGACGCCGCTCTTGAATTGGGTGTTAGCCCACGAACTTTACGTTATAAGCTAGCCAAGATGAAAGATCTTGGTATGGCCATCCCTAGCTAAAGAGAAATAACATATGAATGTAAATAGCGCAAACTCAATGCAGGGCATGATCAACCAGATGCGTATCATGGCCAGCCAATCACAGACACAGTCACCAGGTATTGGTGGTGTAAACCAAGCGGAAGGTGCTTCTAGCTTTGGCGAAGCATTATCTTCTAGCCTGAAATCTGTAAATGAAACTCAAATGACGGCTAAGAGCATGGCTGAAGCTTACGACCGTGGCGCAGATATCCCTTTAGCAGACGTTATGTTAAGTATGCAGAAATCGTCTATGGCTTATCAGGCTACTCTACAGGTGAGAAACAAAGTGTTGTCCGCCTACCAAGACATCATGAAGATGCCAGTTTAACTTCTCAATAAATAACAATAACGACAAAGTTTTAGGATGATCCCATGGCAGAGACAACAATGAATCAAGCGGCATTACCACCAGGTGCAGTTAATCCTGGGCAATCCGTACCACAAGGTATATGGGCTGAATTTTTGGCGCAACCTGCTGTACGTCGTACCTTACCCTTAGCCGTTACTGTGTTTGCTTTGTTGGTGATGGTGATGGTGTACATGTCGTTAAATAAGGCAAGTTACCGACCATTATTTCCAGGCATGAGCGGGGTGGATCAGGCTGCCGCTTTTGAAAGCTTACAAAAAGCTGGTATGACGGTAGAAATTGATGCTGCCACTGGCTCCGTGAGTGTGCCTAATGATCTCTATCATCAGGCCAAAATGGTGTTGGCTAGCCAAGGTATACCTGCCACGTCTACAGATGGATTTGCCATGATCCGTGAACAGCAGTCTATGGGTACCAGCCAGTTTATCGAACAAAAGCGTTACCAATTAGCCATTGAAGAAGAATTGGCACATTCAATTAGCAGTATTCAAGCAGTACAAGCAGCCCGAGTGCACCTTGCAGTGCCTAAACAATCTGTATTTGTACGCGACCGTGTTGAACCAACCGCGTCGGTGATTTTGACCTTGGCTCAAGGGCGTCGTTTGTCTGAGGCCCAAGCTCAGGCCGTGGTGCACATGGTGGCTTCCAGTGTGCCCTACTTAGAGGCTCAAAATGTTTCTGTAGTGGACCAATTTGGTAATTTATTGGCAAATGATCAGGACTTAAGTGGCCTAGGTATGAGCGATAAGCAGTTAAGTTATCGTAATAAGCTGGAAAAAATGTACCAGCAACGTATTCAGTCATTGCTAGGCCCGTTGGTAGGTGCCAATAAGTTGCGTGCAGAAGTAAATGCCGATATGGACTTTACGGTGCAGGAAATGACGCAAGAGAATTTTAATCCCAATACTATTGCCATCCGAAGTGAACAGCTTAGTAAAGGGGAAGGCAGTCAATCGGGTGTCTCAGGTCAGGGTGTGCCTGGTGCCTTATCTAATGAGCCACCTTTAGATCCAGTTATGCAAGAAAATCAAACTGAAACAACTTCTGTGACTGAAAGTGGCTTGACGGGGGGAGATTCCTCAGGAGCTCTTAACCGTACGCGTAATTATGAAATCGACCGTACTATTCAGCATACCAAGCTTGCTACGGGTGAGCTACAACGGCTAAGTATCTCAGTGGTTATCGATGAACCGTTCACCACTAACGATGAAGGCGAACAGGTGCGTCAGCCACTAACAGAAAATCAAATTGAACGCTTTCAAAGCCTGGTTAAAACAGCTGTCGGTTTTGATGAACAGCGTGGTGACAATGTGACTGTGTTGGGCATGGCATTTCAGATAGAAGCAGCAATTCCACCAACACCTATGTGGGAACAAACTTGGGCGCAGGATTTAGTGCGCCAAGTCTTGATAGCTCTGCTGGCTTTGATATTTATCCTAGTGGTGCTTAGGCCGGCAATTAAAAAGCTGGTGAGTGCTGAGGTGGTGGTTCAGGGCAGTGGTGCAGGTGTGCAATTTGGCCCTGATGGACAACCTCTTGCCGAGGCAGCTGAAGAAGAAGTAATGATTGAGGGTGAAACCTTAGAAGAAATGAAGGCGAGAATGCGCCCGAAGAAGTCTTCTGTATCCATGGATATGTTAGATACTGCCAACAGTTATGATGATAAAGTAGCGTTAATGCGCATGTTAGTTACAGAAGATTCTAAGCGCGTTGCTGGTGTCATGAGCAATTGGGTAAAGCAAGACCTTTAAGGTTTGCCAATACCACGGCGACAGCGAGTTTAGAGACGAGAAAGCACTATGGCTGATAAAAAAGAAAACAAAGAACCGACCATCGACTTAAAGGACGATGCGGAGTTTAAAACCTTATCCAAAACCCAAAAGACCGCTATTATTATGATGGTTTTGGGAGAGGAAGAGGCGGCGAACGTCATCATGCATCTACCACCGCGTGAAGTGCAGCATTTAGGTGCGGCTATGGTGTCTGTGGCTAACGTTTCGCAAGGCGCGGTAGATCTTGTGCTGGATGAATTCGTCTTGACCATGAAACAACAAACCAACCTGTCTATGGGCACCAGCGATTACGTACAACGAGTGCTGACCAAAGCCTTGGGTGAGGACAAAGCAGCCAGTGTGCTTAATCGAATTATTCCTACACAGGCAAGCGGCGGGTTAGACATCCTTAACTGGATGGACTCCCGGTCTATTGCCGAGATGATTCGTGGCGAACACCCACAAATAATTTCTATTATTATATCGTTCTTAGAGCATGAGCTAGCTGCCGACGTGCTGCACTATTTGCCAGAAGAGTTGCGCCCAGAAATTATTATGCGAGTGGCGCAGATGGAGACCATTCAGCCAGAAGCTTTAGAAGAACTTGAGACCATCATGCAGAAACAGTTTACCAGCAACTCTGCAGTAAAGTCGTCCAATGTGGGTGGTGTAACGCAGGCGGCTAAGATCATGAACTTCACTAAGTCTGAAATGGAAACCAAAATCATGGGTGACCTCATGAATCGTGATGAAGACCTCACCACCCGCATTCAGGATAATATGTTTGTATTTGATAACCTTGAGGGCGTTGACGCTCGCAGTATTCAGGTACTTATTCGTAACATCGAATCAGATCAGCTGATGGTGGCCTTAAAGGGTGCTGATGATCTAGTTAAAGATAAGTTTTTGGAGAACATGTCTAAACGTGCTGGTGAGCTCTTCCTTGACGATATGGAGGCTAAAGGCCCCATGCGTATAAGTGAAGTGGAAGCAGCTCAAAAGGACATCCTTCGTACAGCGAGACGTTTGTCTGATGATGGTGAAATGATGTTAGGTGGTGGAGCTGATTTTGTCTGATAATGTAGTTATACATAGCCTTGCCGGCGATTATCAGGCGTGGGACACGCCCCTAGCCGGAGCTGGGGTCGATTTCTCTCCCTTCTTTTCTCTTACGTCGCCTGAGAAAATCCCACAAAAAGATGATTTTTCTCCAGCTGAAGTATCTGTAGTGAGCCAGGCTCAGGCAAAAAATGAAGATTGGCAGGTGTTTGATGCGCCCCATGAAGAAGCTAGTTTTTCTGCTGCTGTCGAAGATGGTGTTGGTGAATCACCACAAATGATGAGTGCCGGCCAAGCAGAAGGTTATGACGCCGGTTATCAAGACGGTTATGACAAGGGCTTTGCCTTGGGTCAGTCTGAAGGTGAAACTAAGGGTATTGAAGCTGGTCAGCAACAAACTCAGGCTTTAGAAGAGCAACGTAACCAAGACATGAAAGTGGCGTTAGGGCATTTAGCTCAAGTGACTGAGACTTTATCTGATGAATTACTTCAGCCCATGCAAACCTTGGCCTTGCACTTAGCCAAGCAGTTAGTGCGTGGTGAATTAAGTTTATCCTCAAAAGCTATTGAGCGTTTAATTATGCTGAGTATGGAACAGCTTCAAATTACCCAGTCTACTATCCAAGTACATATGAACCCCTTCGAATTTGAACGCTTGCAACAACATAATGGCTTGCCAGACCAGGTTGTATTACAGCCAAGTAAAGACGTGTCTATGGGCAGCGTTAAAGTAGAACACGCAGATAGTTGGGTGGAAGATTTAATGGAAGATCGTTTGGCCCAAATATCTCAGCAAGCATTTGGTTTTGTAGATAAAAAATTTGTTGATCCTATACAAGAGATTGAGCCAGAGATCGAGTCAGAGATTGAACCTGAGATTAAGTCAGAGGTTGAGTCAGAGATTGAACCTGAGATTAAGTCAGAGATGGAGTCGGAGTTAAAACCAGAAATAGAATTAGAATCAGAAATGGAACCGAAAGATCTTCAAGACCTTTCGGCAGAGCCGGCACAAGAACAGGCTGAAGCGCCTGAGCTTAATGAGCAACAAGACACTGAACTTGCGACGGATGACTTGGAAGAAGTGCTTGAGGCCGATGCCTTGTTGACTGGTGTGCCAGATGAACATCTTAAGAGCCCTACTGAAGATGACTAGCTTAGCCGATAAGTTGTCTCAAAGCCTTGGGCAAGTTCAACTCCAGCACGCACGATCACAAGGTGTGTTGACGCGTGTGGTTGGGTTAACTTTGGAGGCCACTGGTGTGAACGCACCCGTGGGGTCCTACTGCGATATTATTGGCCCTAATGGGACAACACTCATGGCGGAAGTTGTGGGGTTTGGTGACGGCAAATTATTGCTAATGCCTTTTGGAAGTGTGCAGGGTATTGCTGCCGGTTTTAAAGTGAAGCCGCAATTGCAATCACAAAATACTGCTATGAGCAGGTCTATGCTAGGCCGTGTTTTAGATGGTATGGGCCAGCCACTTGATGGTGGACCAGATATTGTGGCAGAAGAATACCGCAGTATTTTGGGACAATCTATTAACCCACTGAAGCGCAGGCCTATTGATCAAGCTTTAGACGTAGGTGTGCGCAGTATTAACGCACTTCTTACGGTAGGTTGTGGCCAGAGATTAGGTTTGATGGCAGGTTCGGGTGTGGGTAAAAGCATCCTCATGGGCATGATGACACGATTTACTCAAGCGGAAGTGATTGTGATTGGTCTTATAGGCGAGCGTGGGCGAGAAGTTCAAGAATTTGTACTCGACTCATTGGGAGAAGAAGGACTTGCTCGCTCTGTAGTTGTTGCGGCCCCTGGTGATACGTCTCCGGTCACACGATTGCACGCAGCAAGGCTGGCCACCACCATTGCAGAATTTTTTAGAGACCAAGGCAAGTCAGTTTTGTTATTAATGGACTCTATTTCCCGGGTGGCACAGGCGCAACGTGAAATTGGCTTGGCTGTTGGCGAGCCACCTACCACTAAGGGCTACCCGCCCTCGGTGTTTACCCTAATTCCCAATTTAATGGAGCGAGCCGGCAATGGGCACGAAGACAGCCAGGGTGCTATTACTGCTTTTTATACAGTATTGGCAGAAGGCGATGATCAGCAAGACCCAGTAGTTGACGCAGCTCGATCTGTATTAGACGGGCATATTGTGCTGAGCCGTGAGTTAGCCAGCGTTGGTCATTACCCGGCCATAGATATTAATCAATCTATTAGCCGTTTAGCTCCAGCGCTACAGGGCCTAGGACAAAAGCAGGCTGGCCAACAGCTACGCCAGTGGCTAAACAGCTACGCTGATAATAAAGATTTAGTCACCGTGGGCGCTTATCAGGCAGGAAAAAATATTCTTTTAGACCAAGCGTTAGATAAAAAGCTAGATATGGATCGATTCTTGCAACAAGGAATGCATGACTCGTGTGATATGGCAACGAGCTTGGATCATTTACAAATCCTTGCGCAACCGCCACAACACGAATTCCAGCAATCGGAAACCCTGCAGGCCATGCCTTAACGACACGTTAATGCTGCGTCGGCAGCATAAAGCGGAGTAGGATTATGACTATCAGCAAAATGGATCGATTTGCCAGTTTGGGTAAAATACAGTACCAACAATACCAGCAAGCACTCGAAAGCGAGCAGCAGGTTAGGGAGATGATTGAAAGCATTGACGCTTCGGTAGCTCAAGTACGCCAATACCAACAAGACTATCAACAAGACTTAATCAACTTGCAAGAAGGCACTAGTACCACTGAGAAGCTGGTGCGAACGCGAAAGTTTTTACAGCAGTTAATGCAAATGGAAGTGGATCAATTGCGCCAACGCCAAGATCTGGATCAGAAGTTGCAGCACGCACAGGCCCACACCATGCTCAAGTTACAAAAGTCTCGTATGAGTGACAAGCTTACAGAGAAGGCACACGTAGAGCAGCTGGCGGCAAACAAAGCCCTGGATACAAAACAAATGGATGCCCTTGCCACACAAATGTATAATCGCAGTTAACTAATGTGCATTGGAGCGATTCTTGCATAGTATTATGTGACAATGCTGAAGAATAGCTGATTATGGCTATTCTGACGAATAACTGACACTAGTGCAGGCTGATTATTATGGCTCAAATAGATTTGCTAAGTTTACTTAAAGCGACCGGCGCCCCCAGCGCAGCTGGTGCTGGCTCGAACTTGGCAGCTAAATCTACCACCTCTGCAGGCTTGTTTGAACAGATTTTAAGCGGCCAGACGGGCGGAGCTGCGCCAGCAATATCAGGTGGCAATGGCCTGCCAGCCGGCAACAGTTTGCCGACTAATGCCATGTCTATGTTGCAACAGACGCAGTCTTCGCAGCAACTTCTAGCCACTCTATCCCCACAACAACAATCGCAAATTGATGATCTGAGCTTTATTACTCAATTGCAACCTGTGATAGACATGCCGCAGACTCCAGTAGCGGCGGCCGTATCGCAGTTTGCCGATAGTAAGGTAGATTTTTCTGATCAACAATTGCAAGACTTAGCTACTCAGTTAGGTATAGACCCTGCCATAGCGAGTTTAGTCCTTCAAAGCACGGTAAAGCCAGCGACAAACGGTGGATCTCTTAACGCTCAAACTAGTGCCGCCATAGGCATGGGCTTTAAGCCAGGTCAAGCTCAAGTAGTTGCAACAACAAACGTACTTGATGCTGCGGCAGAGACGACAGTAAAAGTTTTGGCTCAACCGCAAGTGCAAGTTCAGCCACAGGTTCCGGCTCAAGTTCAGCCACAGGTTCAGGCTCAAGTTCAGCCACAGGTTCCGGTTCAAGTTCAGCCACAGGTTCCGGTTCAAGTTCAGCCACAGGTTCAGGCTCAAGTTCAGCCACAGGTCCAGCCACAGGTTCAGCCACAGGTTCAGCCACAGGTTCAGCCACAGGTTCAGGTTCAAGTTCAAGTTCAGCCCCCTCTCCAAGGTCAACCACAGGCTGCCACTAGTGCGCAGGCACTGGCTACTCGATCGTTAGATTCACTACCGCTAAATGATGCAGATGTCATTAAGGTGCGCAGCCAACATAGCACCGCGGCTGCCAATACGGCGGCTGCTAGCAGCACTGCGTCTCCTGGAGGCACACCCTCGGCGCTAGCTTTAACACCACAAGTAGCGACTCAATCATTTTTACAGCAACGCCAAACTGGTGCTGTTAGTCAGGTGCCTGACAAAAAAACGCAGTTAGCAAACTCCATTAATAAAGTGTTAACACAGACCAAAGCTAAAGCGGCTTCAGCTACTGGCTCTAACGCCGCCACAACATACGCCGCCATTACACTTGCGCCATCATTGGTGCAAAAGTTAGACCAGTTAACAGGGCTTGCTTCAGCAGCCACTAACGCCACGAATTCACTGGAATCACAGGCTCTAGGCAGTTACACTGGGGCCAACTTTAAGGCTGCATCATCATTAGCTAATGTGCCCACTGCGGTGGGTGTCGTTCTGAGTTCAGACGCAGCTACTATGGACCTAGGCCAACGCTTCACTAGCCTTATGCAAGGTGACAGCTCAGCTCAACTGGCGGCACGCCAAATGCAGGATCAATTGGGCCAACAACTGCACCGCATGGTTAAGGAAGGACGTTGGCAAGCCAACTTATCCCTAAATCCGGCGCGTTTGGGGCAAGTGAGTATTAACTTGGTAATGGAAGATGGCGTGTTACAGACTCAGCTTTTAAGTGCTAACGCAGGAGTGCGTGAACTGCTTGAATCAAGCTTACCCCGACTTAAGGAGCAGCTTGAAGATAGTGGCTTACAATTGTCAGGTGTGTCTGTAGGCAGCGATAATAGAGGCCAACAACAAGCCCGTGGCGAAGAGCCTGATTGGCAATTGAGTCAAACCGTAAGAAATTCCAACGAAGAACAAACTCCAATGGGTGCGGCAAATAATCGCAGTAACCATGATGGTGATATAGATACCTTTGCTTAGTCGGTAAAGACTAAGTAACCCACATTTTAGAAGTTAAGAAGGAAGGCTAACCATGGCAGACGAAGAAGTAGTAGAAGGCGAAGAAAAGAAGAAAGGTGGCTTAGTTAAAGTTTTGCTATTTGTCATCATTGGTATTTTACTTATTGCTATGAGTATTGGTGGCACCCTGTTCCTAACGGGAGCTTTTGATGCAAAGCCTATAGTAGTAGATGAAGATGGTAATGTTATTACCCAAGAAGTTACTGCTGAAGGTGTTGAAGGTGCTGAAGGTGCTGAAGGGGTTGATCCTAACGTTCCTAAACCTTTAGACAAGGTATCTAAAGAAATGCCAGAAGGTCAGAAATTCGATCAACTCTACAATGAGATGGAGCGTTCGTTTACGGTTAATCTGTCGGGCAGTAAGCAGTTTTGTCAGTTTACTATGGGCTTTATGACCCATTATGACCAACGTGTTGTAGATAACGTATACAAACATGAACTGGCTGTTCGTTCAGCCATCATCATGGAAGTGTCTACTTACAACAAGGATCAGTTAGCCACCGTGACCGATAAACAAAAACTGGCCAACGCCATTAAAGCGCGCATGAACCAAGTTTTAATTGGCTATGAAGACTTTGGTGGCATCGAAGAAGTATTCTTTACCGAGTTTGTAATTCAGTAAACTAGGAGTTTGGGCAGTATGAGTGACAATGAACTACTCTCAGAAGAAGAAATTCAAGCTTTGGTCAAGTTGGGCGAAAGCGATGAGGGCGAAGCCTATAACTTAGACGCGGAAACAGAAGAGTACGACATTGCGAGTGAAGACAGTACTTTAACGTCTCACTTGGGCTCGTTGGATATGATCAACGAGCGTTTTGCGCGTTTGTTCCGTATTAGCTTAAAAAGTTTATTGCGCTATCAGCCGAAAATTGAAGCTCAGCCAGTAGATGTGGAACGTTTTTCCGCCCACATGGCGAGCCTCACTACGCCCATTTCTTTAAACGTGGTTAAGATCCCACCCTTGCGTGGTTCCATGTTAATTGTTATTGACCCACAATTGATTTTTAACTCACTTGATAGTTTTTTTGGTGGCGCAGGTTCTCATACAGAAATATCAGGCATTAGGGATTTTACACCCACAGAGTACCGTATTATCCAAATGATCCTGCAACGAGTGTTTCAAGACATGAAAGCGGCTTGGGCTCCGATGTACACGGTGGCTTTTGAGTTTATTAACTCCGAAGTAAACCCGCAATTCACTAGTATTGTAGAAGAAAATGATTTGGTGATTATTAATAAGTTCAATATTGATATGGCCCACGACATTAATGGCAGCATACAAATAATTTACCCCTACGCAGCCATGAAGCCTATTCGTGATCTGTTACGCAACCAGGTGATTGGTGATAGTGATATTGATGATGAGCGAATTTGGAATAACTATCTTAAGGTGGCTATTGAAGACGTTGATTTGGATATAAAGTCTGATCTTGCTAACCCTCAAATTAACTTGTTAGAGCTACGTAAGCTTAAAGTAGGTGATGTTATTCCGATTAAAATGCCGGAAACTGTAACTGTTACATCGGAAGGTATTCCCCTGTTTAGTGGCGTGTATGGCAGTTCTAATGGTCATGCCGCTGTGAAAATTATGGGTGAAGTGAAGATGGACGATTATGAAGTAGACTTATGGGACTAAAGTGTCTCTAATAGTAGATAAATAGAGGAAATACCCGTGAGCGAAGAAGAATTAGCCCCGGCTGCCTTGTCCACCTTTGAGGACGAGCTAGACCTAGATATATTACAAAACATTCCCGTAGTTTTGTCTGCGGAAGTGGGTCGTTCAACGCTAAAAATTAAAGATTTGTTGCGCTTGAGCGAAGGTAGTGTGGTTGAATTTGACCGCCTAGCTGGAGAGTCCATTGATGTATGTGTTAATAATACCATTATTGCTAAAGGTGAAGTTGTGGTGGTCAATGAGCGTTATGGTATCCGATTGACCCAAGTGCTTGATGCTGCTGACCGTATACGCAAAATTTAAGGCCTATTTATGTTAGGTGATACCCAGTTGTTGTTGCAGTCTATAGGCAGCTTGTTGCTGGTATTGGCCATTTTGCTGGCCATGGTATTTGCTGCGCGATGGTTTATGCAGCGGCGGCCTCAAGGTGGGCGTCGACTTAGATTTGTAGAAGCTATGGCATTAGGTAACCGCGATAAATTGTTACTTGTAGAAGTGGATGGCAGATCCCTTCTATTGGGAGTCACTGCACACAATATTCGTCTATTAGCTGAGCTTGATGCTCAAGAAGGCGATCCTTCCTCACTAGGCCCCCGAGAAGGTTCTGTATCAGAGCCCGCTCGTTCAGGTTTATCCCAGCAGTTTTCTCAATTGCTGGGTCGACACACTCAAACTGTAAAACACAAGGACACGTTATGAGCATGAGGCGCGCCATAGGCTGGTTGCCAGCTATCAGTATGTTGTTATTGATGGCTATTGCACCTCAAGTCAGCGCAGCCGATAGCTTTATACCTGGTGTGGTTGTTGAAACCAATGCTGATGGCCAGCAAGAGTACAGTTTAACACTGCAAATTCTAGCGTTAATGACATTACTTACAATGCTGCCAGCATTGTTGTTGATGATGACCTCTTTTGCCCGCATTATTATCGTTTTGTCGATATTGCGACAAGCTTTAGGTACCAACCAAACTCCACCTAATCAGGTGTTGTTGGGTTTAGCGCTATTTTTAACGTTGTTTATTATGGCCCCTGTATTTACCCAAATAAATGATGAAGCTATTCAACCGTATCTAAACGATCAGTCTGACTTTATGCAGGCCTTTGAAGTAGCTCAGCAGCCCTTACGTGAATTTATGCTGAAACAAACCCGTGAATCCGACATTGAACTGTTTGCACAAATCTCAGGCCAACAAGAACTTGATGGGCCAGAGACCGTGCCTATGCAATTGTTGATACCCGCCTTCTTAACTAGCGAATTAAAAACTGCATTCCAGATTGGGTTTTTATTGTTTGTGCCGTTTGTGGTGATCGATTTAGTGGTTGCTAGTGTGCTTATGTCCATGGGTATGATGATGTTATCGCCGATGATGATTTCATTGCCGTTTAAAATCATGATGTTTGTGCTGATAGATGGCTGGGCTTTGATATTAGGTACCTTAGCCAGTAGTTTTTATACCTGACGTGGAGGTTGATGATGGATCAAGGTACTGTATTAGATATTGGCCGAGAGGCCTTGTTAGTTACCGCAACTATTGCAGGCCCCATGCTCGGGATAGCGCTAGTGGTGGGCTTGCTCATTGGTATTGTGCAAGCGGCGACATCGATTAACGAAATGACTTTAAGTTTTATTCCTAAGTTAGTGGCCTTGGTGTTAGTGCTGTATCTGTTTGGATCTTGGCAAATCACTGTGCTGACTGACTTTGCTTCTCGTTTAATTGAACGTATACCAGGTATTATTGGTTAACTATGTTTGCCGTTTGGGATGACGTACTAGCGTTGCTTTACACCTTCTTGTGGCCCATGACACGGATTAGCGCGTGCCTCCTTGCTACCCCTATATTCTCGGCAATGAGCGTTAACACCACGATACGTATCAGCTTGGCTTTGGTTCTTACTATTCTCATTTACCCGTTACATGATTGGCCCATCGTTGATGTACTGTCTGGCGCAGGCTTGGTGATGCTTATGGAACAGGTGGTCATTGGGGTGATGATGGGGCTGATATTACAAATTGTGTTCGCCGCAGTAAGCGCTGCGGGCGAATTTATTGCTCTGTCCATGGGTTTGGGTTTTGCCATGATGGTGGATCCTAACAGTGGTGTGCAAACTCCTGTCATATCTCAACTTTTTGTGATACTCGGAACCTTAGTGTTTGTCTCCATTGGTGGCCATCTCATTCTTATTGAGCTATTGCTCGATAGCTTCCGCTTGTGGCCTATTGGGGAACCTCAGTTAGAAATGGCAATGGTTTGGGATGTATTGCAGTGGTCTGTGTTGTTGTTTAGTGGCGCGGCCATGATTGCACTACCAGCAATGGTTGTTTTATTACTCACTAACAGTGCCATAGGCGTGATCTCTAGGGCTGCGCCCAGCTTAAATGTATTTGCTGTAGGCTTTCCTTTAACTTTGTTAATGGGCATTATGGTTTTGATTGTATTGTTACCTAGCTTTATGGGTAACGTACAAAACTTATGGTTTCAGGCGTTTCAGCAGATACGCCTGTTATTGGGTGTGGGCTAGCCATGGCTGAAGACAGCTCCCAGGAAAAAACCGAACAACCCACGGCTAAAAAGCTTGAAAAGTCACGTGAAGACGGGCAGGTGCCGCGATCAAAAGAGCTTTCCATGGCTATTATGATGGTGCTGGGTTCGGCCTTTTTGCTGATGACGGGCGGAACCATTATTGATGATATTTCGCAAATGCTAAGCTCTGCTTTGACCATTGATCGTGCCTTGATAATGGATACCAGCCTTTTACCAAGTGTTTTTCTAGGCACTTTAGTTGAAGGCATTCTCTCGGTAATGCCTTTTTTCGTGCTCACCTTAATATTGGCGTTAATTACCCCTGCTCTGATTGGAGGCTGGTTATTTTCTACCAAAGCTATTGGTTTTAAGGCTAGTAAGCTCAACCCACTTTCGGGCCTCAAGCGTATGCTGGGCACCCAAGCCCTTATGGAACTGACGAAGGCTTTAGTTAAATTCATTTTAGTGGCTGGTATTGGCTATTTAGTGATTGCTTCACAAACTGACCATCTTTTGGCCTTGGCGCAAATGCCTTTGGGTAGGGCATTCCAAGAGGGGGGTAAGATTTTAGTATGGGCCTTTTTCTACATCTGTTTGTCGTTGTTGGTGATCGCTGCAATTGACGTGCCTTATCAGATATACAGCCATACTGAAAAGCTGAAGATGTCGATGCAAGACATCAAAGACGAAATGAAAGAGATGGAAGGTCGTCCCGAAGTGAAGGCTCAGGTGCGTCAGCGGCAGCGCGAAATGGCTATGGGTCGAATGTTAGATGACGTGACGAATGCTGACGTTGTAATCACTAACCCTCAGCATTTTGCCGTGGCGTTGGTGTATGACCAAGCAGGCTCTGGTGCGCCGGTTGTTTTAGCTAAGGGGCAAGGCGAAATGGCTGCACGTATACGAGAATTGGCTGAAACAGAAAGTGTGCAAATATTACGTATGCCTTTGTTGGCTAGGGCGCTATATTTTACCAGTGAAATTAATGAAGAGATCGAAGAGGGTTTATTTGTTGCTGTGGCCCAAGTGCTCGCCTATGTTTATCAACTCAGCTCAGTGACTCCAGGCGTACCACGACCTTTGCAGCCAAACCCCGATGTGCCTGCCGATTTTCGTTATAACGAAGATGGTGAAGCCATATAAGGTTATGCTTTTTAGCTATAAGAGTGACGATGTGGTTATATAAGGTTATACTATCCTCAAAAGGAAGTATTGCTCTGCAGGGACATAATGTAAAACACTGGAGTACTTGCTGTTGAAGAAAGGCATTGAGGTTAATAAAGATTTATTTAAACGGGTTTTGAACACCAAAAAAACGCGTGAATATACTGTTTCTGAACCTACAGAAAGTACCAATAAATATCAAGCCGAGGCAGACTTTGTCGCCAGTCAAAAGCGCATATCCAATACCAAAGGCCAAGAAAGTGAACTAGCCAAAGATTGGGATCGTTTTTACGCCAAGGGTGATCGAAAGACTGCTCAACCAAATGCCAACTCTGCCACACCTGCTAAAACACGAAAGCTTACCGCTGCCCAAAGATCTCAAATAGAAGCCTATAATCTGTCGCAAAAAAAGGCCTTAAGCTCGACGTCTGCTTCTATAGTCTCCGAAGCCTCTTCCAATGCCCCCGCAGCGTCTCAAGCTAAGTTAGAAGGGCGTCGGCCTTCTGGTGTGGGTTCTGCTAGTTTACCGGGGGAGGAATATAACGCTGGGTCGGCAGGCCAAGCACAGATGGGTCATCATGCAGACGCTAAAGCAGGGGCTGCTAGCCTCACTGGAGAGGATGTTAGTGAGTTGGCTGCTGGTCACGCGAAGATGGGTCATCATGTCGACGGTAACGCAGGGTTTGCTAGGTTAGAAGGTGACGAACCCACTGAAGTGGAAGTTGGCAATGTTGCAATGGGCCATAATACTGGTGTCAACGCTGAATTTGTTACGTTAGAAGGTGAAACTGGCGCTGAAATGGGTGCAGGCAACGCCGCCATGGGTCACCATGCCGAAGTGGATGCAGGCAACGCCGTAATGGGTCACCATGCAGAAGTGGATGCAGGCAACGCCGTAATGGGTCACCATGCTGAAGTGGGTGCAGGCAACGCCGCGATGGGCCACCATACCGATGTGCAAGCAGCACCTGTGGGCTTATATGGAGAAACGGAACATCAAGCTGCAGTGACGCAAGCTAACATGGGTCACCAGAAAAGCAAGGAGGCCAGTGAAGATCATCTGGAGGGTCGTGATCCTACTTCGACTTCCCAAGTGAATTTAGCGGGTGTAGCCGCTCTTTCAACACCGCAGCCATCAACCCCTATGAAGGATGTTGAAGACGCTGTGCAGGACGAAGAAAATCAAGAATTTGCATCATCTGGCAGATTAGCTAAAAAAATGTCTAAGATTCGCTCACAATCTGCCGATATAACTACTGATAGCGAAGCGTTACAAGAACGCAACGACAAACCCTAGCCTGCATTTCCCCTGTAGGCTTTGGATCGACTGAGATGTGAAGCTTATGAGCGACCAAGATACAGACAAAAACCAAGAAAAAAATGAAGCCGAAGTGGCTTTGGATATTGAACTGGTGTCCGTCGAAGAAGCTGAAGAAGAAGCAGCACAATCCCGTGGTCAAGTTGATCCTGAACAAGGCAAAATCGAACAGGAGCTGGCTGAGCAAATGTCTGAGGTGCTAGATCAGGCTGAGTTTGAGACAGAAGAAGAGATAGAAGAAGAGATAGAAGTTGAGCAAGATAGTAGTCCTGAGCCGGCGGTAGAAGAAGAACCGGAAGTTATAAAAGCCAAACCACCCACACTAAAGACTAAGGCGGAAAAAGTAGTCGAAGATGACGACGTTATGCTATTTGATGGCGATGACGATTTGTTAGAAGAGAATGCTCCAGGTGTTGTAGAAAACCAAGTTGAACTAGAAGGTGATGATGGTTTCATTGTCAATGATGACAATGAAATGGATGCTGGCGACAAGGTGTCTAAAGAAAAAATGGCCAGTGCATCAGACATAGAAGGCCTAACAGAAATTGTTTTAGATGCCGCTGGTGCAGCCAATGAAGCTGCCCACTCTACCAACCAGTCCATACACATGTTGTTAGGTAGTGTAACTACAATTAACAAGATGGCTAAGAATTTACGTAAAACCAATAGCTACCTGCTTGGTTTTATAATCTCCCTAGGTGTTGTAGGCCTAATGAGCGGCGCTGCAATGCTCTATGTGCTACAGAGTGCTGTAAAAGATGCCACTGCAATAAGTATCGCAATGGGCAGCAAACTGGTGCAATTTGAAAAACAAATGGACCGGGTTAACCTGATAGAGGCCCAGCTTATTGATGTGGCAGACGTTAACCACCAACTGGGCCAAAGTGTAGAACAGGTAATGTACTACCTCAAGCAAGTTGGCACCGATTCGCAGCAAGCTGCGTCAAAACAGTCAATAGAAAATCAGCTGATGTTGGGTAGCGTTAACGAACAAATTCTCACTAGTTTCGAGGACTTGCAAAACACCACCAAAGCACAGCAGGGCGTATTAACACAGTTGAAAAAGCGCATTGACGGTTTGCAAATGCAAATGAAAAAGATTCAAAACCAAGACCTAGTAGGCAAAATGAAAGCTTTAATAGCCTTAGAACAAGGGCGTTATTTTGAGCTGGAGCAGGCCAAATTAGCCTTGCAGACGGCTCAGCTTGAGGCTAAAGAAAAAGCTGAAACACCACCAGTTGAAGACACATATATCACCTTTGGTGTTAAGTCGGAATAGTGTGTATAACCCACATAGTAATGCTGCAACGGCGGGTTATGTGGTCTAAAAGCTGAGTTCAAGGACATAAGGGGTTATAATAGAACCATCTGTTTAGGCCAAATTAGGACCCTACCATGAGCATTATTCGCCAACATGATCTAATTGATAGCGTCGCAGACGCTTTACAATTTATTTCTTATTACCATCCATTGGACTTTATACACGCTGTCCATGAAGCTTACCTGCGTGAAGAATCTAAAGCGGCCAAGGATGCGATGGCACAAATTCTAATTAATTCACGCATGTGTGCAGAAGGTAAACGTCCCCTATGTCAGGACACTGGCATCGTTACGGTGTTTGTAGAAGTTGGCATGGATGTGCAATGGGACGCAGAGCTGAGTTTAGAAGACATGATTAACGAAGGGGTAAGGCGTGCCTATTTACACCCAGATAACAAGTTGCGTGCCTCTATTTTGGCCGACCCCGCCGGTAGCAGAACCAATACCAAAGACAACACGCCTGCAGTCATTCATACCTCTATCGTTAAAGGTGATCGGGTTGATATTCAGTTAGCTGCTAAAGGTGGCGGTTCCGAAAACAAAAGTAAAATGGTTATGCTAAATCCGTCTGATAGCATTGTCGACTGGGTATTAAAGACCGTACCTACTATGGGGGCTGGCTGGTGTCCTCCTGGTATGCTGGGGCTAGGGATAGGAGGCACGACCGAAAAAGCCGCACTACTGGCTAAAAAGTCTTTAATGGATCCAGTAGATATTCATCAACTCCAGGCTCGCGGTGCCAGCAATACGGCTGAAAAGCTACGCCTAGAATTGTTTGATGCTGTGAATAGCTTAGGTATTGGGGCTCAGGGCCTGGGTGGCTTAACCACCGTGCTAGACATTAAGGTAATGGATTATCCTACCCACGCAGCTTCTTTACCCGTGTGTATGATTCCTAACTGTGCAGCTACTCGTCATGCGCATTTTGTACTGGATGGCAGTGGCCCGAGTTTACAAACACCGCCGAGTTTAGATGATTACCCAGACATTGCGTGGGATGCGGGCGCGGGTGCGAGAAAAGTTAACTTAGATACGGTGACCCCGACAGACGTATTAACGTGGCAGCCTGGGGAAACTTTATTGTTGTCAGGTAAGATGCTCACAGGGCGTGATGCTGCTCATAAAAGAATGATCGAAATGATGGCTCAGGGAGAACCATTACCTGTAGATCTAAAAGGTCGTTTTATTTATTACGTTGGTCCAGTTGACCCTGTTAGAGACGAAGCTGTGGGGCCGGCAGGGCCTACCACGGCTACCCGTATGGATAAATTCACTAGCACTATGCTAGAAAAAACAGGTTTGTTGGGCATGATTGGCAAGGCCGAACGGGGTCAAGTGGCTATTGATGCTATTAAAGAGCATAAGGCCGTTTATTTAATGGCTGTGGGCGGTGCTGCATATTTGGTGTCCAAAGCCATTAAGAGCGCTGAAGTTGTGGCATTTGCAGAGCTAGGCATGGAAGCGATTTATGAATTTGACGTAGAAGACATGCCAGTGACCGTGGCTGTTGATGCTGGTGGTACCTCGGTACACCGAACAGGGCCAGCGCAATGGTACGACATTATCCAAGCTCGGCAAATTAACTAATGTGGACCATTAACGGGTGGTGAACCCCTGGCTACGCAGGTAAGGAAGCATATGGGGTCGCGACTCCTTAACCACTGTCTTGATGATGTGTTGGCTAAAGGTCAGTTTCAGTTTTCCATGGCTACGTTGTTGGTAGTAGTCACTGATTTGGCCGTCGTAGCTTGCTAGATTAGCTAAGCCGTCGTTCGAGTAATAATCTTGGTGCAACACCATAGACAAAGGTAAGCGAGGTTTTTGTCCTGGGTTTTGATCTGGGTAGCCAAGGCATAGACCAAATATGGGGAATACCTGTTGTGGTAAGTTCAATAATTTTGTAACCACTTCTGGCTGGTTACGTAAGCCACCAATAAAAACCCCACCTAAACCAAGGCTTTCGGCCGCCAGTAAAACATTTTGCGCAAATAGAGCTGTATCTATACTTGCAATAAGGGTTTGTTCGGTAAAACCCGTTGGCATCTGTTGCTGTTGGCGAAGACATATTTGTTGATTGCGCTGTAAATCTGCACAAAATACTAAAAATATTGCAGCGCTTTCTACGTAAGCTTGGCCACCAGCAGCTTTTGCTAAGTCTGTACGAGCCTCTTGAGAATTGACTTGAATTACGCTGGTTACTTGCACAAAACTAGAACTGGAAGCGGCTTGGCCCGCAGCAATGCAGGTGTTGACTACCTCTTGAGGTATGGTTTGGTTAGTGAATTTACGGATTGATTGATGATCCATCATCTGTTCTATAGGGCTTTTTTGAGTCATGGTGCTTTATTAGTCATTGGTTAACATTGCCGATGTTAGCACAGGACCAGTTAGGGTAGAATGGGTAAACGTATCACTTTAAAGTTGATCCTAGTTATGCCACTATCGGCCCCAAATTTACCTATTGCTCCTCATTTAGCGCAACGCTATGGTCTAGAACAAGCCCTTATGCTGGCTGTGGTAACAGAATTGGTAGGTGCTTGGAACGGCCAAGTGGTGGTTGAAGAACAACGTTTGTATGGTCGCGCATTGTGTTTGACGAGGCAACATCAAGGCCAGTTATTATCACAGTTGTCCTCAATAGGGCTGTTGCAAGTTGCCCCCGCAGGTGAGGGTATGGTGCGTATTGAACTGCAGTTGATGCCTAAACAATCTGTTTCTTTGGACCACATTGAGGGTGAGCCAGAGTCTGTCATTAAGCCAGTTGCTAGCCAGAGAGCTTCCATGGGCGGTTTTGGAGGCTGGCGCCGTGACGCTGGTGAAGGTGATGAATTAAGCCGTTTATTTGCCGCTAAAGAAGCTCAATACCAGCACTTGTGCCATATGGATTTAGAATGGATGCCTTCGGCAAATATTGTTAAAGTTTTATTGCTACAACACCAAATAAGCGAAGCCTTTGCCATTGGCATTAAAGATGAATTTGTGGTGTATTATATGGACAAAGGTCGCCGAGAAACGCCAGGTGGCTGGGATCAAAAGTTTTTAAAATGGGTCAAAAAAGAACAGGTTCAGCAGCAAACAGCGGGGGCTCGTGCCCAAAGACAAACTCAACAACAGACTAATTCGTCCAATGAAGAAGCTAGATACGCTGCTAAACAGCGCCGACGCAACATTACAGCAAACGTCCTCGACATCAATAATACCGACTGGTAAAACTGCTGTTGCTGCCAATGCTGCTATTGACCAAAAAATAAAATCATTGGTCAATATGCTATTTGCTCGATTTATGACCATCTACGGGCATAAATTTAAAAGTGCTTTTGATGACGACAAAGAGATTATTATTGCCAAGCGCGAATGGGCCTTAAGTTTGGCGGGATACGAAGAAGATGTGCTGGTGTTAGCTATTGAGCAAACCAAACGTCAGTATAGCTGGATGCCCTCAATTGCAGAATTTTTACAGTTGATGGACCAGTGCCAGCAAAGTTTTGGTTTGGCACCGGCTGAACAGGCTTATGCCGAAGCCTGTCGCCATGCAACGGCACCGAGCCATCACCCTTGGAGCCATGCGGCTGTGTACCACGCAGGGCGAGAAACGGGGTGGTTCGAACTAAAAAGCCTACCTCGACAGGCCACACAGGGGCGGTTTAATCAACATTACAAGGTCTTGTGCCAACGGGTGTTAGCAGGTGAGAATTTAGATCAGGTACAAGCAACTGCCTTACCTGCACCAAATAATGATAATTTGTTTGCTTTAATCGACCAATGGGCTAAACAGGTAGAGATGGTTCCAGAACTGGCACAAAGCGCTTTGTATTTTTTGCACTTACCAAAACACAGTCCCTTGCGGCGGCAATTGTATATACGCAGTAAATCTGTTTATCTGGCACTAAGTATTCCAGTTTCTATCGACGAATTACGTAATCAGCTCATATAAAGACTTCATTTTGCCATTAGTTGGTCGATAATATTAACAAGTATACTTGGCTACCCTTTTAACTTATTGGGCCAGGCTGCTATCGGAGGTTGTTTTGGACGACGAAGTTAAGATCAGTGGTTTCAAAGACTTATACCAGTTTTTTATGACAGTGAAAGCGCGCAAGTGTTCTTTTTATATAAGTTTTGGCGATGCGGCGGATCAAACCCTTGCAGACTATCGTTTACAGGAAGTGGTTTATAAAACGGCTAAAATGAAGCGGCCTAGTAATAGTGACGTTACTTTGGTGCTAGAGCCTCTGAGCCAGCCTGACTTTACGGCGATCATTGAAACTAAAGATGACCTGCGGGTAGAGTTTTTTCATGATAGTCGCGTGCACTACTTTGATATACAGGTAGGTTTCGTTAATTCTTGTGAATATGGTTTAGGTTTTTCCGCCAAGTTGCCAGATACAGTGAGTGTAAAGCAGCACCGCGACCTGTTAAACCTTCCTGCTACCCTAGACGAAAAGATTAATATGAGCATTGGTGGTCAAAACGTTGATGTAATAGACGTGTCTGGTGGTGGTGCTTCTGTGCTGATTCCTCAGGCGAATTTATATGATGTTGAAGTCGGCAAGGCCATTAAGCACATCGAAATTAAGATTGACGGTTTTCAAGCTAAAGCCAGTGCCGAAGTGCGCCATATGCGTGCCCATGCCAACGGTTTAAAACTAGTGGTTGGCCTGCGATTTATCTTCTTTGGAAGGAATGACGAAGATGATTTATTGCACTTGGTAAAACAAAAATCAGCTTCGCTATCTCGCAAAGAGGCTATGAGCTCTTAATCAAATACTCCAGTTAACACGACCAAATAGCATGACAAAAAAGGCGCCCCCTATATCTATAGCAAGCGCCTTTTTATTTGCTCAGGTTTTGCTTAAGGAAAGCGGATCCACTGACTCTTGTCTACATCGTTAGTTAACAAGGTGTCTGTATCGCCGTTAAACAACATGGTTCTAAAGTCGTCTACGCTTGGAATAGTGACTACTTTATCTGCATAAACAAAGTTGGCATTATTACGGAAGAACGCAGTGGGATTATTACTGACGATGAGCTTCATAACCAAATCGAGTTTTATGTTGGTCTCACCGTAGGCTCGTTTGGCAATATCCCCTAAAGAGTCACCAGGCTTGATGCGGTACTTAGAGCCAGGTGTTATTGAATTCCCAACTTGCTGGCGAGCATCTAACTGTTGCTCCAAGTGCTGAAGTTCACCGAGTAGAGTTTTTAAGTGTGCTTGTGTTTGTTGTTGGTTTGCATAAATAGGGCTGGCCAAGAGGCTGGCAGCGAGTATGGTGCATATAAGACTATTCTTCATGTTCTAATTCCTTGCGCAAATAGGTTTACAAGCGTTTAAAATACAATCACCTGGGCTGTTGTGGCGGTTATATTATCGGGCCCTGCGATATGCTCGAGCAAGGCAGCGTGAGGTTGCAGTAATGTCACTTTGAACACCTGTGGTGCGCTTGCCGCATCTGGGTTGAGAATCCCATTCTGGTAATTCTGGGGTAACAATAATAATTGTTGACCTTGTTCTAGGCCTAATTTTTGGCCTTTATTAATGCGCCATAACGGCTGATCAATAATTTTGCTCAGTTTGATATAGCTGCCTTCACATTGCACTGTTTGGTAGATACTGTTCCATGAATTTTGTACCCATTTGGCTACCTGCTCGCTTAGCTCTTGAGGAATTGATTCGCTGGATGCGGCAATGGACTGGTTGGCTGGAAGGGTGAACTGCTGTTGGTGGTGCAAATCGATGTGAGGTAAATACGGGCTTGAAAAAGTGGCGCTTAACATTAGTGTAGGGCTTTGGATTGTTTGGCTGCTAAATGAGCTAATCAATTTACTTAGGCTGTTAGTGCTTGGTTTGCTATCAGAGGTTGGTAGCCATTGAGCACCTATGGCTAAGTGGTAGTCGGCTTGATTATATGCCTCAGAGGCCAGCCACGCCGTTTGATATGTATTGAGTGCAGGATTAATGCGGTGGGTGACAAAATTGACACTTTTTACTAAGTTAGAGAACTGTGTTTCGGTATCGAGCAGTAGTTGATTAATATCAATTTGGTGATAGTTATTATTACCTGGTGGTGGGGCTAAATCTGTTGTCACCACCTGAGTTAGCTGCGGTGGTTGGCAGTCTTTTTCGTTTTCATCCAACTCTAAGGCGAGCTTTACCGTAGCGATACCTTGCACCGCGTCTTGCTCCACTATGTCCATGCGGAGGATGTTTAGGTTGGTTTTGAGGCTTATGTTCTCTGTAAGCTGGCCTTGCTCGTTGACTATGCTGTGGCTAGTGACTTGACCTTCGCGTTGGGTTGCTGCTGTGCGCAGAGCGTCAAGAACTGCACGTATTACAGCGGTTTCAACATCGCCGTTAGTCACCAATGCTTGGCCAGAAACTAACAATGGAGAATCTGGATCTTCCTGAGCTAGGCTGGTGCTGGCGATAACTAGCCCTAGCAGCGTAGCACATGAAAGTCTGCTTATGCGCTGTAGGGGGTTTGACAGTTTCATGACATAGCCGTAATAGGAGTTATCTAGCTAGCGACTAAAAAAATACGCCTAAGTTCCAGCATAGTGTCTAATTCTAGTTCTAGTTTAGTTTCATAGCTATCATCGCCTATTGGGCTGATGCTGACAACCTTAGCCCCGTAAACAACACCTTCCACATGCGCTCGCATCGTGTCACTGGCAATAATCATGTCTTCAACAGTGGTAGATGAATTGAGCTGCTGGCCATAGACCTGCTCTGTAAGGTTTCGATAGGCATCTAGTTTAGACGCACGAATCGCCATCAAGCGGCGCTGAGCTTGATTCTTACTCTTTTGAGCGCTGATATTGGCATATCCCGTGGAAATAATCACTTCCTTCTTGTATATGGGAGTATTTGCCACAGCTTCAGTGGTTTGACTGCTTGTCATCGACATGGTGCAGCCGCCTAAGGTAATAGCTGCAATAGCTATAATCCAAAGGCTCGGTTTACGTGTGGTTTTAACATTCATGGGTAAATCCTCTATCGTTATTATAGATAATATCGACCTCACCTTTGAGGACTTTAGGCCTCAAGGTAAAATAATTGTTAAAGGTGAGCAAATGTTGGCACTGTTATTGCTTTTAAAGACTTAGAGTTATGTTTTAACGAGTAAAGTGTCGATGAATCAACTATCGACAGTATTTGCTAAAAGTTAATAATAAAATAAAAAAAGCGATTAAAAACAAACTATTAGTTTTGTTATTTTGCCTTTAGGGTCTAAGTTATTATGAATTTATCACAAGCGTTAACCTTGAAGGATCAAATCAACGTCAAACATTTGACGGGTTTATTGATCCCCATGTTAGTACTGCTGATCATATTAATGATGGTGGTGCCCCTACCGGCGTTCTTGTTGGATATATTTTTCACTCTTAATATTGCCCTTGCGTTGATTATTGTGATGATCTCCATTAACACCATGAGGCCGTTAGATTTCTCTTCTTTTCCTACGGTGCTGTTATTCGCCACTTTGTTACGCTTAGCCCTCAACGTGGCATCTACCCGTATTGTTTTGGTAGAAGGCCACACAGGTACGGATGCTGCGGGCCAGGTGATTCAGTCATTTGGTGACTTTGTTATTGGCGGTGACTATGTGGTGGGCATCATTGTGTTTTCCATCCTTATGATTATTAACTTCCTTGTGGTAACCAAAGGTGCAGGCCGTGTATCAGAAGTGAGCGCACGCTTTACCTTGGACGCAATGCCAGGCAAGCAGATGGCTATTGATGCTGACTTAAATGCCGGTGTACTGAGTCAGGATGAAGCTCGTGAGCGTCGCGCCGATGTGACGGCGGAGGCAGATTTTTATGGTTCTATGGATGGTGCCAGTAAGTTTGTTAAAGGCGATGCGATTGCAGGTTTTCTTATCCTGCTGATTAATATCATAGGTGGCCTTGCTATTGGTATGGGCACCCATGGTTTAACTTTTGATCAAGCTACACAAACCTACGTATTATTGACTATCGGTGACGGTTTGGTGGCTCAAATTCCTTCGTTATTACTGGCCACCGCAACAGCTATCATCGTGACTCGCGTCTCCTCTACCACAGACATGTCTAGCCAAGTAGTGGGTCAGCTGGGTAGCCCTCAGGCTCTCATCATGGTAACTGGTATTATGTTCTTGTTAGGTGTGATACCTGGCATGCCTCATTTTGTATTTTTGTTATTAGCGGCAGCTACAGGTGGTCTTGCGTACCTTGCCGTGAAGCGTTCTAAGCAAGAAGAGATACCTGAGGAATTAGATCCTGTGCAGCAGCAGCAAGAAAAAGAATCAAAAGATCTGTCTTGGGAAGATATTCCCCAGCTTGATATGATTGGCTTGGAAGTTGGTTATGCATTAATTCCTTTAGTGGATAAGAGTCAGGGTGGCGCATTGATGCAGCGCATCAAAGGCGTGCGTAAAAAACTTTCCCATGAACTAGGCTTCTTGGTGCAGTCTGTGCACATTAGAGACAACCTAGATTTATCACCTAATCAATACCATATTAATATTAATGGTGTTACCCGTGGCCAGGGTGAACTGATGATGGGTAGGGACCTAGCTATTAACCCAGGTACCACTCATGGCACCTTAGAGGGTATTCCTACCCAAGATCCAGCATTTGGGCTTGATGCCATGTGGATTGATACTTCGCAAAGAGAATATGCTCAGTCTATGGGCTACACAGTGGTGGACGGCGCCACCGCATTAGCTACCCATTTAAATAAAGTATTACAAGAAAATGCCCATGAATTGTTGGGACATGACGAAGCTCAGCAACTTATGGACCAATTATCTCAAGCTGCGCCCAAGTTGGTTGAGGCGGTGGTACCTACCCAGTTGTCTGTGGGTGTGGTGGCTAAAGTGTTGCAAAACCTATTGGCTGAAGGTGTGGCTGTCAGAGATATTCGTACCATTGTCGAAATACTGGCGGAGCAAGCGCCTAGAAGTCAGGATCCTGACGTATTGACAGCCGCCGTGCGCCCTGCATTAGGCCGGATGATGATGCAACAACTCACTCAGGTAGGGGATGACTTATCGGTTATGACATTAGATGCAGGATTGGAACAACAATTGCATAACATATTACAGCAAAGCAAAGAACACGGCTTAGCCATAGAACCTAACCTAGCAGAACAGTTGCTAGGTAATTTGCAGGGTACCAGCGAGCGACTCGCACAACAGGGTATTCCTCCAGTGTTAGTAGTTTCTCCTGGCATACGCCCTTGGCTTGCGAAGATGGTTAAGAACCGTATCCCAGGTCTAGTAATATTGGGTTACAACGAAATACCAGATGAACAAGGCATTCAAGTGGTGTCGACTATAGAACAACAACCCCTAGTGGATGCGGAAGCACCAGTAGAATAAAACCACAAGCATTAAGGTTGATTGAAGATGAAATTGAAGCGCGTTTTAGCCAAAGATACTCGTACCGCTCTCGCCATGATTAAAGATAGTTTAGGTGATGATGCAGTTATTTTGTCGAATAATAAAATTGCCGGTGAAGTTGAAATCGTTGGGGCCATTGACTATGACGAAAAGCGTTTAACGGCGCAGTCTAGTACCGCATTCTCAGATCGCCTTAGTGCTAATTTAGACCGAATTAAGTCTCAGCGAAGCCAGCATAAGCGCCCGATTGCAGCGCGTAATGTTGGTTCTGAGTTGCGCCAATCAAGTGGATTTAAGAGCCCACTGCAACCGGCCATCAGTACCAACCATCAAGCACCAGTAAATGACAATATGGTGCGGATGGAAAAGGAGCTTGGCCTGTTACGTTTGTTGCTAGAGCAGCAAATGAGCCAGAGTCTAAGCCAGAATGAGAGTTTCATAAGTGCTGCTGCGATTAAGGTAGCTCAAAGGCTCGAACGTATGGGTTTTGAAAAACGCCTAATTGACCCTTTGTTAGCCCAACTACCTGCTTGTGACGATGGGGATCAGTTATGGGACCATGCACAGCAATGGCTGCAAGATAATTTAACGACTAGTTCTGAAGGTGTCGTGCATGAGGCCGGCATTTATGCCCTAGTAGGCCCTACAGGTGTGGGTAAAACGACTGCTATTGGCAAGCTCGGCGCACAATTAGCCATGAAGCACGGTAAGCATAAGGTAGCACTTATTTCCATGGATCAACAACGTATTGGAGCTCGAGATCAATTGCGAGTATTCGGTACCATGTTGGGTATAGACGTGCATCATGTGGCCGGTTTTACTGAGTTAACTACAACTTTAAATCAAATAGCCCATAAAGAATACGTATTGGTGGATACCTCAGGAGGTAACCCCTTTGACCCACATATTCAGAGCTTAGTTGATGGGCTGCTGGGTGTGCCTCAGCAAATAAATATATACCTTACATTGGCGGCTAATAGCCAATCCCATTCATTGCGTTATCTAATGAAGCACTATTTGGGTCAAGTTAAAGGCGTTGTTGCAACTAAACTGGACGAGTGTTTACCTTTAGGTGGCCTGTTGGCAGCGCTCATTGAGTCAAAACAACCGTTAGCAATGATTACTGATGGTCAGCGCATTCCTCTGGACTTGGGTTATCCTAGTTCACAACAGTTGGTTGCCCATGCTGTAGAAGCTGAGTTAGCAGAGGAACATGGTAGTATTGAGGCCTTGTCAAAATTGTTACACGCTACACCAGGGAAACCTTTAGGGTCTGGTGACAGGGCCACAAAAAAAACCATATCCACTATGAGTTCGAATTTTGGCAGCATACAAGACACACCGTCTGCTGCCATGGGGCTAGCGTCCTACAGGAGCCACTAGTATGAGTTCAAACAGTGTACAAGTCATTGCTATAACTAGCGGTAAAGGAGGTGTTGGTAAAACCAATACCTCCATTAATATTGCCGCCAGTTTAGCTAAACAGGGCCGCAAGGTCATGTTGATGGACGCAGATTTAGGTTTGGCAAATATTGATGTTAACTTGGGCATTCAGTGTCCATTTAACATGGCTCATGTGATGAGCGGTGAAAAAACTTTAAGTGAAATTGTTCAAAATGGCCCTTTTGGCATACAAGTAGTGCCCGCAGCATCGGGTATTTATGAAATGGCCAGTTTACAAAATGAGCAACTACAACACCTAATTCAAGCTTTCAGTGAATACAATGGAGAATTAGACTACCTTATTGTTGATACAGCAGCAGGCATTTCTGACAACGTATTGGCTTTTTTAAACGCGGCCCATCAAGTGGTTGTGATTGCTTGTGATGAGCCCTCATCAATCACTGATGCTTATGCGCTTATTAAAGTCATGAATCAGCGCTACGGTGCGACTCGTTTCCACTTTATAGCTAGCATGGTGAAGAACGAGAAAGAAGGTCGAGCCTTATATGCTAAAATTGAACGGGTGGTTGATCATTACTTAGGCGCCCATATGTTGTATTTGGGTACCTCACCACGTGATGAGCAGCTGCGGCTAGCAAATAAACAACAAAAAGCGGTTGTTGAGATAGCACCTATGGCGAACTCATCTCGTGCATACGCACGCATGGCCGCTGTGGTAGAACGTTGGCAACCCCCTACTGGTTTGAGTGGGCAAGTAGAATTTTTTGTCGAAAGGCTGTTGCAACATAAAGCTTAATTGGAAATAATGCCTTGATGCACAATATGTCACTATATCAATCCCATGCACCCGGTTCTGCAACAGACCCCTTGGTGCTGCACATGCCGCTGGTAAAAAAAGTGGCGTTGCATCTGAGCGCGCGTCTGCCTGCCAGTGTGGATATAGATGACCTTATTCAAGTGGGTATGTTGGGATTGCTAGAAGCCCTAAACAACTTCGACGCAACTAAGGGCGCACAATTCACCACCTTTGCCAAGCTGAGAGTGCGTGGCGCCATGTTAGATGAGGTGCGCCGCTTCAGCACCTTGCCCCGTTCGGTGATGACCAGTATCCGTGAGATTAACCAAGCCACTGCTGCATTAGAGCAAGAGATGGGGCGCACGGTTAAAGATACGGAACTGGCGCACGCCATGGGTATGGATTTAGAAGATTTGCAGCAACAAAAAGGCCGCAACTATAACTATCAAACGGTGCAGATAGAAGATCAGCCTGAGGGCGTGGAGCCTCCATTGTCAGGTTTGATGCCTACTAAAGAAGTGGACGAAGCGGCGTTTCAGAAAGCCTTGGCAACTGCCATTGGCGAACTGCCGGAGCGTGAACAGCTGATCTTTGCCCTGTATTATGATGAAGAACTCAATTTAAAAGAGATTGCTGCGGTACTGGAAGTGTCAGAATCTCGTATCAGCCAAATTCAAAGTGGTTCCGTTAAGAAGCTACGTCAAAAGCTGGTAGACTGGATTTAGAGTGGCTAAATGTCTGCCAATATACGCAAGTACTTAAATAACTTCTTGGCCGCGGACTTCGCTTTAGCTTCCTGATTCATGCTTTGTGCCTGCTTCACTAAGTGAGTGATGTGTTGGCGATCAGCTTTCTCATGTAACTGTATGATTTCATTGATGGTGTTTGGATTATTGGCGATTAAGCCATCGCGCCAGGTTTCTATCTGATGGAAAACACGACGGTGTTCATCGGAGCCTGAGTCGTGCACAGCCAAGGCTTTAGCAATGGCTTCTGAATCTTCATCGCGCATGACCTTACCAATGTACTGCAAATGCCTACGCTTGGCCTCATTTTGGACAATACGGCGTGATTCATCAATGGCAGTTTTAAGAGTGTCACTCATGGGAATGCGGGCTAACTCGGATGGCTTTAGATCCACTAATTTGCCACCTAAGTCTTGCAGAGCTTCCATAGCGCGCTTAATTTGGGTACGGCTAAGTTCCTCTTCAGCAGGTAGATTTTGTTGCAGCGCTTCTAATTCTGCTGCGGCTTTGCGGGCCTTAACTTTGCCCATATTAAATTCCTTACGCGTAAAATAATGTGGCGAGGCCTAAAAAGGCACAAAATCCGACCACATCAGTGATGGTGGTTAAAATAACGCCTCCAGCTAAAGCAGGGTCTATATTCATTGCTTTAAGGATAACGGGAAGAGAAGTGCCGCAAATAGCAGCCACAATTAAATTGATGACCATAGCAATGGCGATAATAAAGCCAATGGTTAAGTCAGAGAACCACCAGCTAGCAATGCTGGCTACTACGGTTGCCCAGAGCAAGCCGTTGATGGTGCCCACTATAATCTCTCGGTTCAGTAAGTAACCAATGTTACTGCGTTCGACGTGGCCTAGAGCTTGGCCACGGATCACTAGGGTCAATGCCTGGCTACCAGCAATGCCACCCATGCTTGCAACAATAGGCATGAGGATAGCAAGGGCGACTACTTGTTCTATGGTATGTTGAAACAGGCCAATTACCATGGAGGCAAGAAGGGCGGTTAATAGATTGATTCCAAGCCACACTGCGCGACGTTTAGCAGTTTTAACTACAGGGGCAAAGGTGTCTTCGTCATCATCTAAACCGGCCATACGCATGAGGGAGTGGTCGGCTTCTTCCCTGATGACGTCTACCACGTCATCGATAGTGATACGGCCAACCAAACGACCTTCTTGGTTTACCACAGGTGCAGAAACCCAATCGTTACGTTCAAATAAGTTAGCTACATCAGTTTCGTCTAAATCTGCAGGTATGGCTTCGCGCTCAGTATCCATTACGTCTAAAATAAGAGTGTTGGGATCACTTACTAACAGAGTGGTGAGTGGCAATAAGCCAATGTAGCGGTCTTTTCGTGTCACCACAAACAGGTTATCAGTCATTTCTGGTATGGTTTCATGGCGACGTAAATAACGTAGTACGGCGTCTATGGTGAGGTCTGGTCGGATGCTCACAACGTCCGTATTCATGAGGCCGCCAGCTGTATCTTCTGGATAAGACAAAACTTGCTCAAGCCGCTCTCGATCTTGTTGCCGTAAACTATTCAGCACTTCTTGCATTACCTTTTTGGGCAGTTGTTGCAAGATGTCAGCAAAGTCATCGGTGTCGAGGTTTTCTGTGGCTTGTAGTAGCTCCTCGGTATTCATTTGATTAACGAATTCAGCTTGAATTTCGTCACTCAAATGATGCAGTACTTCGCCTTCTAACTCTGGATTTACCAAATTCCACAGTACTTCGCGCTCTCTTGGGGGTGAGGATTCCAGTAAGTGTGCCGTATGAGCGGGTTTTAGGGTGTGATTAAGCATGTGGCGTGCTTGAATAAAAGCACCACTGTCGAGGGCATCGTTGAGTTCTTTAAGGCGGGATTTCATGTGACTACTAGCCTTATTCGCCTTCGTCAAAATAATTATCAACCAGCTGTGATACTTCGTCAAAGGCCTGTTGAGCACCATCACCACTAACTTTAAGGTCTAGTACAGTGCCTTGACCGGCAGCTAATAACATCACTGACATAATGCTTTTTGCATCCACCATGTTACCGTCACTACCAATTTCGATGTTGCAACCATGTCGACCAGTGACACCTACAAGCTTAGCAGCAGCACGAGCATGCAGGCCAAGTTTGTTGATGATAGTGATTTGTTGATGGATCATGCAGAAACCCTTACAGGCGTGGCGCTATAAAATAGTGAAACACGTGATGATAAGCATGGCGTAAGCTTATCAAGTGTAGCCTTATAGCATACCCGTTTTAGGGCATTTATGCGATAGCGATTTTGTACATAGCACCTGCATCAGTGGCCTCACGTAAGCCCGCCCGAAACTCCGGTTGGCCAAAACTGCCCGCTAGAGTAGCTAAAATTTGTAGATGTTCATCAGTAGCTTGTAAGGGCACTAAAAGCACAAACAGTAAATCTACTGGTTGTTGATCTATGGCATCAAAATCGACGGCGTTAGCCAATCGGACTAGAGCACCAGTGACTTGTGTGCAACTGGCTAGCCGACAATGAGGTATAGCTATACCATCACCAAACCCGGTGCTGCCTAACTTTTCTCGGTTAATTAATGCACTGAATAGCTCTTTGCTATCAAACGTGGTCATTTGACCCCCAAGCCAGTGGCTAATAGACTCGAGTGTGCGTTTTTTACTGGCGCATTTCAGATCGGCAAAGGTGCGTTCTGGCGTGAGGATGTCACTAATATTCATATGTGGTTATTAACCCTATGGGGTGTGTGGGCTCAAGTGAGCCGTTTACGTTCGTTGGAGGGTGGAATGTTCATGCCTTCTCTATATTTAGCAATAGTCCTGCGGGCTACTTTAATACCTTGTAACTCTAGCATGTCTGTAAGTTTGCTGTCGCTTAAGGGTTTGCGAGTTAATTCCGCTGCAATTAACTTTTTAATGAGTGCTCTTATGGCCGTAGAAGAACACTCTCCCCCATTAGCGGTTGCTACATGGCTAGAAAAGAAATATTTTAGCTCAAAGATACCCCTAGGTGTGTGCATGTACTTTTGGGTGGTAACACGAGAGATAGTGGATTCATGCATTTCTACGTGCTCAGCAACTTCTGCAAGGACTAGCGGTTTCATGGCCTCTTCGCCATGATCCAAAAAGCCTTGCTGTATCTCACAAATGCGCCCAGCAACTTTTAATAAGGTTTCATTCCGACTTTCAAGACTTTTGAGAAACCAACGGGCTTCTTGTAAGTGACTTTTAATGTAGCTCTTGTCGCTGCTATTGGCACTGCCACCAAAGTCTACGTATTGTTGGTTAATTCTGATTTTTGGTGCCGAGTCTGGATTTAATTCAACTCGCCACACATTATTAACCTTACGTACCATAACGTCGGGAATGACATACTCGGCTTGGCTTGAGGCAATGCTGGCCCCAGGCTCTGGCTGTAATTTAGTGATAAGTTCGAAAATATGTAGCAGCTCATTTTCTTTGTAACCAGAGCGTCGCCTTAAGGAATTGTAGTCGTGACTGCCAAGCAGATCTAAGTGTTTATCTACAACGGTTATTGCACCTTGGCGCCATGGTGTATCAGAGGGTAAATATTTTAACTGGATGAGCAGGCACTCTCTTAAATTCTGTGCGGCAACTCCAATAGGGTCAAATTGCTGAATCAAGGTTAATACGGCTTGAGTTTCATCTTCCTCAATGGCTTCTTGCTCTTGTTGAGCCAAATTGCCGTTGATACCTTCAGTGATTTCAGTCAAGGTTTGACTAAGATAGCCACGTTCGTCTACGGCATCAATAATGCTGGCACCAATAAACTGATCAAGGTCGCTCAAGCGGCTCACATTAAGTTGCCATTCAAGGTGTTCTTGTAAGCTAGGTTCGTGGCTATTGTTGGCGTCAAAATCAAAGTCGTCCCCAGGGCCAGTAGCTGGTGTAGTGGAGCTTTGGTACACATCATCCCAAGAGCTATCAGTGGCAAGCTCAACGGGGATTTCTTCGCTCCAGTCACTGTCGGCTTGATTCTCGTCAGCAAGGTGTTCACTGGACTGGTCGTCAAGCTGGGCGTCTTTGTTGTCTTTTTCTGCAGTACTCACTTCAGGCAGGTCAAGCTCTTCTTCTAACTCAAGCAGGGGGTTGCTATCTAATGCTTGTTGGATTTCTTGCTGTAGGTCTAAGGTTGAAAGTTGCAGTAAACGAATCGCTTGTTGCAACTGTGGCGTCATGGCCAGTTGCTGATTCATTTTGAGCTGCAAAGATGCTTTCATAATTACGCTAACTTATTGGTTTTGGAGTATTTTTACTTGACTATAAAGTGAAATCATCGCCTAAGTATACCTCTTTTACTTGCTGGTTCGCTAAGATATCATCACTAGTACCGTGAGCTAGAATATAACCTTCGCTAACGATATAAGCCAAATCACAAATATCAAGGGTTTCTCGTACGTTATGGTCGGTGATTAATACGCCGATACCCTTGTCACTCAATTGCTGAATCACGTGTTTAATATCCTTTACGGAAATTGGGTCTACTCCGGCAAAGGGCTCATCTAGTAGTATAAACTGTGGTTCACTCGCCAAAGCACGAGCGATCTCCACACGGCGGCGTTCGCCACCTGATAAACTCATGCCTAGGCTGTTACGTATATGGCCTATACTAAACTCTAATAATAGCGTTTCTAATTTTTGTAGCTGCTGACCTTTACTGAGCTGTTTTTGAGTTTGTAATATGGCTAAGATATTTTGCGCTACGGTAAGCTTACGAAATACCGACGCTTCTTGAGGTAAGTAACCAATGCCTTTACGCGCTCTGCCATGCATAGGCTCACGAGAAATATCTTCTTGATTGATGAAGATTTGCCCACGGTCTGCTTGCACTAAACCCACAATCATATAAAAACAAGTGGTTTTTCCGGCACCATTTGGCCCCAGTAGGCCAACCACTTGACCGGCCTCAATGCGAATATTGACGTCTTTTACGATGGCTCGCTTATTGTAGGATTTAGCGAGGTTTTTGGCTTCTAAGGTTGCTACGGTGGTTGTCTTATTAAGCATGAGATCAGTGTCTAATTTGTGTCAGGTGAGAGTTAACTAGACTTAGGTAAGAAAATCATTTTGACTCGCTTGTCTTTGGCACCAGTGGCTTTTACGTTATCTCTAGGTATGTCGAAAAGGATTTCATGGCCACTAAACCGGTTGCCACGCTGGATGAGCTTGGCGTTGCCTAACAGGGTTAAGTATTCGGCATTAACTTGATAATCAATACTCTTCCCCCAAGCTTCCATGGTGTCGCTTTGGCCGTCTCCTGTAGGTTCTGACTGTTGACGCATATAGGCTAAACCGTCATAGGGACCTTCCGTGGCTAACATGGTTTGTATACCGTCGTCATTGAAGGTGACTTTTACGCTGGATGCTTCAATTTGCATGGTGCCTCGGGTGATAATAACATTGCCAGAATAAATGGAAAAACCTTCCCCCTCATTGAGCTCAGCACTGTCGGCGGCAATTTCTAAGGGTTGCTGACGGTCGCTATTAAGGGCCCACGATGATGGACTCGCAAACCATGCTGCGCTAGCAAACAAGCAGATCAAAAATCCCTGCCAATGGCGAAGACGCAAAGCGTTGAGGGCGTGTTGGGTGGGCAATAACATAACTAATTCCTTGGCATGGAGTGGGTGCCCTTGACCTGATGCAAGAACAGTAAACGTTGGTTGTCGAGTGTGAGCTGCATTCCCGTGCCCGTCAAGTGGCTATACTTGGCGACTAGGTTAACCTGCTCGTCAGATTCTGCGTAATTTTGTTTGGGAAATAATCTTAAACTTTGGCTGTTAAGGCTAAAAGGTCTGTTAACATCTGGGCCGTTGGTCACCAGTGCGTTACCCATTAAGTTAATTTGAGCACCAGAATCCAATATAAGGCCTTCGTCTGCTTTGCCAAACCACGCAGCGTTAGTGTCGGCTAAGTAGATGTTAAATCTGGGTTGCAGCATATCTGTGGTACCAAATTCTCGAATGTGAGTAAATCGCTTGGCACTGATGTTAGAAGACAACGCACCTTGTTCATCATATTGGCTAATAGTTGCATGAGTAAGGTAATAGTCAGGAATCCACTGGGCTTCTGATTCTGTGGTCTGCTGCACTTCTTGTTGCCACCACCAAAATAGGAATGCTGCCAAAGCTAAAGTAACTAAGTTAATATATAACCAGCGACCACGAAAAAGTGCAGCCATTAGGAGGGCACTGCGAGTTGGGTATTAAGGTAAGGGGCTAACGCAGTGTCCCATGTGCCTTGCGCCTGCATAATTAAATCACACACCTCCCGCACTGCACCTTGGCCGCCACAACGTTGTGTAACGTACTGACTGTGAAGCACCATGGTGTTAGTTGCATTAGGCAAAGTAATGCCTAAGCCAACTTTGATAATGGCTGCAAGGTCTGGCAAGTCGTCGCCCATGTAGGCCATTTCAGTCCAATCTAGCTGTAAATCGTTGGTGAGTTGATGCAATGCTATAAGTTTATCTTCTCTTCCTTGTAACAACAGTTCGATACCCAGTTGTTGTGCCCGCTGCGCCACAATGTTGGACGTCCTGCCGGTGACGATAGCTACTTTTACACCGCTAGCTTGGAGCATTTTAATGCCTTGGCCATCGAGGCTATTAAAGGCCTTAATTTCTTCGCCTTGGTTGCCAAAATAGAGCTGGCCATCGCTTAAGACGCCATCCACGTCTAAAGCTAGCAGGCGCACCGAACGAGCGTGGTTGGCAAATTGAGCATCGGTTAGCGGTGGCGAAGGCATGTTATATGACCCCTGCATTTAACAAATCATGCATATTAATTGCACCCACTGGTTGGTGGTTTTTATCACACACAATGAGCGCATTAATTTTGTGTTGTTCCATTAGTTGTAACGCTTGGGCGGCTAACATATCGGCTTGGGCTTGCACTGGGTCGCGCGTCATTAGCTCACTAATTTGGCATTCACGTAGGTCATTGCTGTGGTCTAAACTGCGGCGCAAATCACCATCTGTATAAATACCAGTGAGTTCGCCTTGGGTGTTAACTACTGCCGTCATACCCATACCTTTTTGGGTCATTTCCATTAATGCATCGGCAAAGCGAGTGTCTTGCGAGACCATTGGTAGGGCTTTGCCAGCGTGCATAATATCACTGACTTTTAACAGCAATTTACGGCCTAAAGCGCCACCTGGGTGAGAAAAGGCAAAATCGTGGGCACTAAAGCCTTTTGCTTCTAGTAATGCGATGGCAAGGGCATCGCCCATGACTAAGCTGGCTGTGGTGCTAGATGTAGGTGCAAGGTTTAACGGGCAGGCTTCAGTACTAACCTGTACATTAAGGTGTACATCTGCAGCTTGGGCAATGGTGGAACTTGCCACACCTGTCATGGCAATCAGGGGAGCACCTAAGCGTTTTAACATGGGTAATAAGGTGATAATTTCGCTGGTGGTGCCTGAGTAAGATAATGCAATTACCACATCTTTGGCAGTGATCATGCCCATGTCACCATGGCTAGCTTCACCTGGATGAACAAAAAAAGCGGGTGTGCCAGTGCTGGCTAAGGTGGCAGCTATTTTGTTGGCAATGTGGCCCGATTTACCCATACCTAGCAGTACCACACGGGCTGAACAATCCATTAATAGCTGGCATGCTTGCTCGAAGGCGGCATCGATGCGAGTGGCGAGTTCAGCAATAGCGGCTTGTTCTAAGCCGATGGTGCGTAACGCAGATTCAGCAAACGGCGTAGCCAGAGTTTGGCTGGGTCGTGTAGTGTCGTTATGGCTCAACACATCTCCTAAGGCATGTTAGTGAATTATGTAGCGTTAGTATAAAGTAAAAGCATATACATAACATAGATCAACAGTAGTACGCTGCCCATGGGCCGGGTAATGGTGCCGCCACGGCGAGCCTTAAACCCAAGAGCAAGAATGAATAGGGTTAATAAAAGCATTAATCCATAGTCACGCCACAAAACGTCGGCTTCTATTACCACTGGGCTGATAAGAGCGGGAATAGCCATAACCCCCAGCAAGTTAAAGATATTTGAGCCAATAATATTACCTAGGGCCATGCCATGTTGACCTTTGCGGGCACTCATAATGGAGGCTGCAAGCTCTGGTAGACTTGTACCAATGGCGATGATGGTGAGACCAATGATCATCTCACTCACACCTAAGGCTGTGGCAATGTATATGGCACCACCCACTAGAATCCTTGAACCCAATGCTAATATAGCCAAGCCTACCAATAGCCAAAAAATACCTGCTTTCAAGCTCATTTCGGCTAAGGGTCCTACTTGGTCTTCTGGATGCTCCTGCTGATAACGTTTAAACAAATATAAACACACGACCAAACCAAATAATAGTAAGGCACTATCTACTGCATCAAGGTAGTAATCTAGCAATATAATGCCTGCACCAACGGTGGCGATGGTTAATATTGGCAATTCAATGCGCACCAAGTTGCCTCTTATAGGTAGCGGAGACACAAGGGCCGTGGCTCCCAGTACTAAGGCGATGTTGGCGATGTTGGAGCCGATGGCATTGCCAATAGCTAGACCCGGTGCATGATCTAGTGCAGCCATGGTGGACACCAGCATTTCTGGGGCCGAGGTGCCAAAGGCCACTATAGTAAGACCAATAAGCATAGGCGACATGCCCAAGTGGCCTGCGGTGGCACAAGCGCCGTCAACAAAACGGTCGGCACTCCAAATAAGTAAGCCCAAACCAACTAGAATGGCGGCAATTGCAATAATCATATAAAAGTCTAAGTAAGAGTGGTGATAAACGGTTAATGGAAGCACTAAGTAAAGCTAGGCCAAACGGCGAGGGGCAATGAAACCAAGAGTCGACGCAATTTGCAAGTCTCTTTGCAGTTAAGCGCGTCAATGCTAAACTTGGGCTTAGATAACTTTAGCGCCTAACCGGAACCTCATATATGGCCACAAACGGCATTATTAACATACGCAATGTTAGCTTTTATCGTGGTGACAGGGTGATATTCGAAAACCTTAACTGTGCCATAGCTGCCGGAAAAATCACTGCTATTATGGGCCCTAGCGGCACTGGTAAAACCACCCTCTTGCGCTTGATTGGTGGCCAGTTGCAACCACATAAGGGGCAGGTGCTGCTGTTTGATCAGGATATTGCTCGGCTTAATCGTAAACAGCTCAACCATCTACGTGCGCGTATGGGGGTATTGTTTCAAAGTGGGGCCTTGTTTACGGATTTGTCAGTGTTTGAAAACGTCGCCTTCCCGTTACGAGAGCACATGAATTTGTCGGCAGATGAATTGTATAATAGGGTCTTGCTAAAACTAGAAGCAGTGGGTTTGCGCGGTGCCAGGGACTTAATGCCGTCACAACTTTCTGGTGGTATGGCGAGACGAGTTGCCCTAGCTCGAGCGGTGGCAATGGAGCCAGAAATCATTCTTTACGACGAGCCGTTTGCAGGACAGGATCCTATTGCTATGGCGGTGCTACAAAGGTTAATCAAAGGCCTCAATTCTCAAATGCAGCTGACTAGCGTGTTGGTATCACATGACATTGCAGAAGCTTGTGCCATTGCCGACCAAGTGATTTTGTTAGGTGAAGGCCGGGTGTTAGCGCAGGATAGTCCTGCTGCTTTGCAGGCCAGTGCCGATCCTGCAGTAAAACAATTTATCCACGGCGAAGCAGACGGTGTGATTCCATTCCATTTTCCGGCACTGCCCTTGCAAGAAGAGCTGCGGGGCCAATCAAAATGATCAACCTTATTGCTGACTTAGGCGCTGGTCTATTGACTAGGTTGGTGCAAATAGGCCAAGCCTTACTGATGTTGTTACAGGCCATTTTTGTGCAACCTAAGGCGTCCAGTTTACCTCGGCTAATGCAGCAGCTCTTTGTAGTGGGGGTTCAGTCGCTTATTATTATGCTGGTGTCGGCATTGTTTATTGGTATGGTTTTGGGTTTGCAGGGCTATACCTTATTGTCCGCCTATGGCTCCGAACAAGCGGTGGGCCAGATGGTAGCTCTAACCTTAGTGAGGGAGCTTTCTCCCGTTGTTGCTGCCTTGTTGTTTGCTGGCCGAGCCGGTTCTGCTTTAACTGCAGAGATTGGTTTGATGAAGGCCACAGAACAATTGGCGAGTTTAGAAATGTTTGGCATAGACCCGCTTCACCGTATTGTTGCGCCCCGTTTTTGGGCAGGCATGATTTCCCTACCACTACTGGTGGCCATCTTTAGCTTGGTAGGCATATATGGTGGGCACTTAGTGGCTGTGGATTGGCTTGGTGTCTACAGTGGTTCTTATTGGGGCAACATGCAGCAGGCCGTAGATTTTAATGAAGATGTGCTCAATGGCATGATTAAAGCTTTGGTGTTCGCTTTTTTGATTAGCTGGATCGCGTTGTATCAGGGGTATTCATGTGTCCCAACGTCACAAGGTATAAGTGCGGCTACAACCCGCACCGTAGTTTATAGTTCCTTGGCTATTTTAGGGTTTGATTTTATTTTAACAGCGCTAATGTTTGGAGGCGCAGTATGAACAAGAGATGGTTGGAGCTGAGTGTAGGCTTAATGATGGTGGCTGGATTAGCTGCTTTAGTGGCTTTGGCCTTGCAGGTAAGTGGTGGCAATATGTCTCGCAACGCCGAACATTATGCCATTAGTGCTTTGTTTGAGAACGCTGCAGGCCTTGGCCCTAAAGCTAAAGTAACCATGGCAGGGGTTATTGTGGGAGAGGTGGTTGCCGTTGGCATAGACCCACATACGTTAATGGCTGAAGTGCACATGAAGATTAATAGTCAAGTGAATTATATATCCATCGATTCTAGCGCCAGTATTCTTACGGCTGGTTTATTGGGTGAAAAATATATTGGCCTTACGGTAGGAGCAGAAGACGATGTGTTAGTGGCTGGAGATGTGATTGAAGACACCCAGTCGGCATTGGTATTAGAAGAGCTTATTAGCCAATTTTTGCTCAACGTTGGTGACAACAAATAAGGAACCATGAAGATGCTGAATTTTAATGCCCACAGTAAAAAAATAGTTTTGACTGCGTTGCTGCTTTTCTGTGCTCTGACGGTAAAAGCAGATGAATGGAAAGAGGCTAGTCAGGTGGTTGAGCAAAGTACTCAAGCCATGATCGACTTGCTTAAGCAGGGGGGCATAGAAGCATCTGATGACAGTGATGTTGCCAGTGAAACTGTGCCTTTAAGTGAGTCAGAATTGCTGCTAGGTATGGAACTGGTTTTGGGTCCTGTAATAGATTTCGACAGTCTTGCCAAGGGCGTTATGGCTAAATTTTATCGCCGGGCATCGGCACAACAAATCAAGGATTTTAGTCTCGCCTTTAAGCGCTCATTGCTGAATACATATTCGCGGGCCGTGGTGGCTTTGAAAATTAATAACTTTGAAATTCAATCTAACGCCAATAATAACAGTAAGCCTGGGCGACAAAAAGTTTGGGTCAAGGTCTATGCCAACGGCGCAGCTTATGACATCAACTACGCCATGAAAAAACGGCAACAAGGCTGGAAGGTCACTAACGTTAGCCTTAATGGCATTAACTTAGGCTTAGCCTTTAGGCAACAGTTCTCTACTGCCATGGCGCAAAATAAAGGCAATATGGATGACGTCATCGCATTTTGGAATGATCCGTCTTGAGCCCGTTGAATGACTAGTTGGTGGTAGCGATAAGGGTGAGTATTTTGCTATAATTACGCCGCTATTTATTACTCCTCAATTCATTAGCCCATGGAGAATATCGTGGACGCAGAACAAGTTAAACAAATTATTGAGCAACAACTCGTTGGCACGCAAGTGATCCCTAGTGGCGAAGGTTGTAGCTTTCAGGTCACGGTGATTGGCGACTTGTTTGCAGGTTTATCTCCGGTTAAAAAACAACAGCTGGTTTATGGTTGCCTGACGGATCAAATCGCAGACGGTTCCATTCACGCTTTAGGCATTAAAGCCTATACGACAGACCAATGGCAGAGCTTAAGCACTTAATTAAGTACAATCATAACCAAGACATACAACCATTCGGCGAACAATATTATGGATAAATTAAGCATTACCGGTGGCAAACGCCTAGACGGAGAAATTCGTATAGCAGGTGCAAAAAATGCGGCACTGCCTATCTTGGCGGCAACCTTACTAGCCCAAGAGCCTGTCACTATTCGTAATTTGCCTCACTTACATGATGTCACCACTATGATCGAATTGTTGGGTCGTATGGGTGTGTCTTTGCTGGTAGGAGATAAGCTAAGTTTAGAAATAGACGCAAAGACCTTAGACCATTGCATTGCGCCTTATGATTTGGTTAAAACCATGCGTGCCTCTATTCTTGTGCTGGGCCCCTTGGTCGCGCGTTTTGGGGAAGCAGAAGTATCTTTGCCAGGTGGCTGTGCCATTGGTAGCCGTCCTGTGGACCTACACATTCGTGGTTTAGAAGCCATGGGTGCCACCATTACTGTGGAAGATGGTTATATTCGTGCCAAGGCAGATCGTCTTAAAGGTGCACATATCTTTTTTGACACTGTCACCGTAACGGGTACCGAAAATATTCTTATGGCGGCAACCTTGGCTGATGGTGAAACAGTACTAGAAAACGCTGCACGGGAGCCTGAAGTGGTTGATTTGGCAGAATGCTTGATCGCGATGGGTGCTAAAATCACTGGCCATGGCACTGGAACCATTCACATACAAGGCGTAGAAAAGCTTCATGGTTGTCACTATGATGTGTTGCCAGACCGCATAGAGACGGGTACCTATTTGGTGGCAGCTGCGGTTACTGGAGGTCGTATTAAAGTAAAAGATACTCGCCCAGATATTATGGAAGCAGTGCTTGCTAAGCTGGAAGAGGCTGGAGCAGAAATCGTAACGGGTGAAGATTGGATTAGTTTAGATATGCATGGACAACGGCCTAAAGCGGTGAATTTAAAAACTGCACCTTACCCGGCATTTCCTACAGACATGCAAGCTCAGTTCTCAGCCCTGAATGCCATAGCACTAGGTAGTGGCCGTATTACTGAAACTATTTTTGAAAACCGTTTTATGCACATTGATGAAATGGCTCGTATGGGGGCTCAAGTGGCAGTGGAGGGTAATACCGTAATCCAGCAAGGTGTTGAGCGGCTGAAGGCGGCACCAGTGATGGCAACAGACCTTAGAGCGTCCGCGAGCTTAGTGATTGCGGCTTTAGTGGCCGATGGTGAAACGGTGATTGACCGTATTTATCATATCGATCGTGGCTATGACTGTATTGAAGAAAAAATGGGCGCTCTAGGTGCTATCATCAAGCGCGTTGTTTAACTGAGAAAATACCACCATGCCCAATAGCCTAACTATCGCATTATCTAAAGGCCGTATTTTAAAAGAAACCTTGCCCCTTTTTGCAAGTGCCGGCATAGAGCCTTTGGAAGATGTATATACCAGTCGTAAGTTGGTGTTTGAAACCACCCAGCCTGGGGTGAGGTTTTTAGTGATTCGTGCGACAGATGTTCCCACCTATGTGTCATACGGTGCTGCAGATATGGGTGTGGCGGGTAAAGATGTTTTGCTAGAGCATGGTGGCGGTGGCTTATATGAGCCTTTAGATCTACAGATCTCTAAGTGTCGGTTGATGACTTGCGCCCCTGTTGGTGCTGCACCAGCGGGTAGACGTTTACGAGTGGCTTCTAAATTCGTCAATATCACCAAGGCCTATTTTGCTGAGCAAGGACAGCAAGTGGATATTATCAAACTATATGGGGCTATGGAATTGGCCCCTATTCTAGGCTTGGCTGATCAAATTGTGGATATTGTTGATACAGGCAATACCCTTAGGGCCAACGGCCTAGAACCGTTGGCAGAGATTGCAACAATAAGTAGTCGGTTAGTGGTTGGTCAAGCCTCTATGAAGCTTAAGCACGGCCGCATAGGTCCGCTTATTGAACAGTTGTCTGCGGCGGTCAACGCCATCCAAGGGCGTTAACATGCAGTGGCTCAAAGTTAATCGACTAGATACTCAACAGGCTAATTTTGAGGCTAAGCTTAACCATTTGCTTGGTTGGGAAAGTGTTTCTGATCAGCGGGTACAGAAAACTGTTGCGGATATTATTGAACGAGTAAGAGTGCAGGGTGATACGGCCTTATTACAACTGACTAACCAGCTGGATCGCACACCGTTTAAAACTGCGGTGGAACTTGAGATACCTCAACAAAAACTTGAGCAAGCACTGGCTGATATTACTGACGGGGAACGGGAGGCCCTGCAAACAGCTGCTGATCGTATTCGCTCCTACCACCAGCACCAAAAACAAGATTCGTGGAGTTATGTTGAAGCTGATGGCACCTTACTTGGCCAGCAAATCACTGCAATGGATCGTGTAGGTATTTATGTGCCGGGTGGCAAGGCGAGTTACCCCTCATCGGTACTCATGAATGCCATTCCTGCCAAGGTGGCTGGGGTGAAAGAAATTATCATGACCGTACCGTTACCCAACGGCAAGGTTAACCCCCTAGTGCTGGCGGCGGCGGCTATTGCAGGTGTAGATCGTGTATTTGCCATTGGCGGTGCACAGGCTATTGCGGCCCTTGCTCACGGTACTTCTATGGTGCCAAAAGTAGATAAAATAGTGGGCCCGGGTAATATCTATGTTGCCACGGCAAAACGTGCGGTGTTTGGTACTTGTGGTATCGACATGATTGCTGGGCCGTCAGAAATTTTAGTCATTTGTGACGGTCAAACTAATCCAGACTGGGTAGCGATGGATTTGTTTTCCCAAGCGGAGCACGATGAGCAAGCCCAATCCATTTTGTTGTGCCCAGATAAAGATTACTTGGATCAGGTTGAGGCAAGCTTCAAAGCCCTGCTACCTACGCTGGAACGTAGCAGTATTATCAAAGCTTCAATTGAAGACCGTGGTGCCCTTATTCATGTGACAGATATGCAAGAAGCCATTGATATTGCCAACCGTATTGCCCCTGAACACTTAGAGCTATCTGTGGCTGATCCTGAAGCCATGTTACCCAAAATACGCCATGCTGGTGCCATCTTTATGGGTCGTCATACAGCAGAAGCCTTAGGCGATTACTGTGCTGGGCCAAACCACGTACTGCCAACCTCTGGCACTGCGCGCTTCTCGTCACCCCTAGGTGTTTACGACTTCCAAAAGCGCTCGTCTTTGATTATGTTTTCACAACAAGGTGCCAGCGAAATGGGTAAAGTGGCATCGGTGTTGGCCCGAGGTGAAAGCCTAACAGCTCACGCGCGTTCTGCCGAATACCGTATCCTTGACTAAAGCCTTTGGCTTAGCGCCACTTAAGCTCTAGGGTTTGGTGGCCACTAAGGTAGCCCGCAAAGGTGCAGGGTGACCTTCTGCTGAAAAGTTGTGGTCGTTGGGGTCCAGAAAATCTGCTAAAGAGTGAAAGGTCATCCATTCTGTGGCTCTCTGTTCTTCTGTAGTGGTTTGATTAATGTCCACCGTGCGCACATCCCGTAAGCCCAGCTTACGCAACATGTTCTCCAAAGCTTTTGTGCTGGGTAGAAACCAAACGTTAGCCATTTTTGCATAACGTTCTGGTGGTACTAATATGGTGTCAATGTCACCTGGCACTACTAAGGTCTCCAATACCAATTCGCCGCCTGGGCGCAGGTAAGACATGAGTTCTTGAATGTGATCGATGGGCGAGCGTCGGTGGTACAAAACACCTAAACAAAATACCGTATCAAAACTACCAAAGGCAGGTAAGTGCTCGCTGCGCAGGGGTAATAAATGGGCGCCGTTGGCGGGTAGTAATCGTTGCACTGAGTGGAACTGGTAAAGAAAAATTCGTGTAGGATCAATGCCTAACGCGAGGCTAGCTCCAGCCCCTAACATGCGGTACAAGAAGTAACCGTTGCCTGTGCCTATATCTAGCACCCGTCTGCCTTCTAGGGAACTAATGTGGGGTGCAATACGCTGCCACTTCCAGTCTGAATGCCACTCTGTTTCTATCCCTACACCCAGCAAGCTCCAAGGACCTTTGCGCCAAGGCATGAAGGCTTTGAGTTGTTGTGTATAGGCCGAATGATTCAACTCGAGAGTATTGGGTTTTGAAATACAGATGCTGTTATCTTTAAAATTATAGTTGGCATTGTCTAGTTGCGGCATGGCATTAAGAGCAGCGTCCCATTCACCAGAACGACCGTGACTTTTCTGCTCATAGTGCTGTTGCAAAGCTTGCCTTAACTCTGGGTGAAACTGCTCTAGATCCGTGTTTCTGGTGTGCTCAAAAAAAGCCTCTAAATTTATGCCCATGGCTGTCTCGCAATTAAAATAGGGTGAAATAAGCTGACGAGAGTTATTTAAATGCCAGCAAGGCGCAAAAGTTAAAACATTGCATACAGGTTTCAACGCGACTAAAGCCAGCATCAAGCAAACGTTGGCGATGTTGTTCTAGAGTGTTTGGCACCAAGACATTTTCTAAGGCTGCGCGTTTTTGTGCAATTTCAAGGTCGCTGTAACCTTGGTAGCGTTTAAAGTCATGGTATAGATTAACTTGTAATTCTTGCTGTTGTGGGTCGTCAAAACACACTTTTTCAGCCAAAAGCAGTACCCCACCTGGGCGCATGCCAGCAGCAATATTTTTTAGAATACTAGGTCTTTCAATATCGGCAATAAATTGTAGGGTGAAATTGAGAATGACCATGGATGCATTTTCTATGGCAGTGTCTTGCAGGTTTTGTTGACGAATCTCATAACTAGCTTGGCTGTGGTCGCGGGCCATGTTGTGTTGGCACCGGCTCACCATGGCAGCAGAGTTGTCTACGCCAATAATGTGAGCGTGGGCAGGTAGATTTTGGCGCAAGCGCAAGGTCATGGTGCCAAGGGAACAGCCCAAGTCATAACATTGGCTATGGGGCTGGCCATACCGAGCAGCAAGCAGACCGACCACATCAAGCAAAAAGTTATAACCTGGTACCGAGCGCTGAATCATATTTTCGAATACGTCAGCTACTTGGGCGTTAAATTCAAACGGAGCTGGTGCCTCAAGGGGTTGAGAGAAAATTGTGTCGTGTACTGGTGGTTTGGTATTGTCAGTCATAATAAGCCGCTTACTTAGCAGTTGGGCGAGTGCCAAGAGTGGCTGTGACAGTGTGTTTGTTGTCGCTGCGACGATAAGTGATGCTTAGCTCGCTTCCTGGGCTTAGATGGGTCACATAATTTAACGATTCATTCCAATCTTCAATTAGCCTGCCATCAAAATGAGTGATCAAATCCCCAGCCTTGAGCCCAACAATGTGGGCTGGACTGTTGGCGTAAACACCAGATAAAATGATGCCGGTATCTTGCCCTGAGGCAAAGGCATCCTGACTGTATTGGCGTTTAAAGACGTTGAAATCGATGCCCAGCCAGCCCCGCACTACCTGGCCTTGGGATACGAGGCTGTGCAACACTTCAGAAGCAATATTAATAGGTATAGCGAGGCCTATGCCCTGGCTTCGAGAACTGGTAGATGAGCTGTAAAAGTGAGCTGTGTTGATGCCCACTAGCTCTCCTTGAGTATTGATTAGTGCTCCACCTGAGTTGCCAGCGTTAATGGCGGCATCAGTTTGAATGAAACTTTCAAAGGTGTTTAGGCCTAAACGATTGCGCTCTTTGCCGCTGATGATGCCCATAGAAACCGATTGACCTAACCCGTGGGGGTTGCCAATGGCAAAGACTAGGTCGCCTACACTCGAGTCTAGGTTAGTGGGGACTTTGGCTGGGGTTAAGTTATCCAGTTCTATTTTGATGACGGCCAAGTCGGTAGCTGGGTCGGTGCCCACCAGCGTGGCTGGCGCAGAGCGGCCATCAGCCAAGCCTACCTGAATCCGTGCAGCGTTCTCAATGACGTGATTGTTGGTGAGGATGTGGCCTTCTGAACTGGCAATAACACCAGACCCTAGATGGATTTCATTGGCACCGACGTCAATTAACTGCCCTTCTAATAAACGGGCGTAGTGAGGGTCTTGTAATAGTGCGATACTGGCGGATGGTGTTGAGGTCTGGCTATATATACGCACCACTGAACCCATGGTGTCTTCAAGTAGGTCGGCATAGCTTTGTGGTGCATTAAGCTTGATGCTAGAAACACTCTCGGACCACAGAGGAATGCCTATTTTTTGTGATAGCCATTGTGGTGCAGCAAAAATGAGCGTGATCGCCAATACTATGCCGGCAAGGGCAAAGCGCAATAAATACTTGATAAATGAACGGGTCATGTCATTAAAGAGTCGTTGATGGCATAAAAAGGTTGGCAGATGTGTCTGTACTGCTTGGGTATAGTGTAAACTTTGGTGCAGTTAAAGGCAAAAAAACACTTGAGATATGTGGATGACTATTGAGCGTCAAGAATTAATGAGTTATTTGGATGGGTTGTTACAGCCTGATCAATTTAACGACTATGCACCTAACGGTCTGCAGGTTGAAGGGGTGGAAAAAATACAACGAGTGGTGACTGGAGTGACTGCCAGTCAAGCCCTGATAGACCAAGCTATAGCACGTGGAGCAGATGTTTTATTGGTGCATCATGGGTATTTTTGGCGCAACGAAGGTAGCCCCTTAGTCGGTATCAAAAAGCATCGTATTAAGTCCTTGATGGTTCATGATATCAACTTAATGGCTTATCACTTGCCCCTAGACTGTCATCCTGAGTTAGGTAACAACGCCCAGTTGGGTAAGTTGATGGGTTGGGTGCCAGATGCACATATGCAGTCTAGCGGCGTTACGGGGCTTGGGTTATATGCTACGCTGCCAGCAGGCTGCACCGGCATAGAGGTGCAGCGACACCTTTCTCGCGTGTTGGGACGCGAAGCGCTGCACATTGATATCCCATCCAAGCCTATTAAACGTATTGGTTGGTGCACGGGAGGTGCGCAAGGCATGATCGAGCAGGCGGTAGCATTAGGGCTAGATGCTTATGTGTCTGGTGAAATATCAGAGGCGACGGTGCATGTTGCGCGCGAAAACGGTGTGCATTATTTTGCTGCGGGGCATCATGCTACGGAGCGTTATGGGGCTATGGCCCTTGCTGCTCATTTACAGCAAGAGCTAGGTCTGGATTGTGAGTTTGTAGACGTGCCTAACCCCGCATAGTGGGGATTACGTCGTCTAGGTCGGATGTGGGCGTTACGGGAATGTCGTAAGCTGGCGGGGCAGGAGGTTCTTGCTTAGATTTAAGGCCGTAGCGCTCGTCTAAGGTGCCGTGTTCTTTGGTAGCACTGCTCGGTGCGTAATCCATTGGAGGGCGGATGGTAGCCGCAGGCTCTGTTTGGTATTCTATAGTGCTTTCTGCTGGACCAGCGATTGTCTCTAAGCTACTAACTGTATCTGGGTCATCACATAAACTCTGAGCGCCTTTTGCTAATTGTTCGTGCACGTTACGGTAGCTGTCGGTTAGTTGATTAACGGCAGCGGCAGTATCAGCAAAGTGCAGGTTAACCTGCTCTTTGTATTCGGCCATTTCAGTGTGGGCAGTTTGTAGTTGGTTGCTGAGCTCGTTCTGTCGTTTGAGGTCGCTATTGTTATTGCGGCCCAATAAAAAACCCATACCTAAACCAAGTAGTAGTAGTACCAACCAAAAAAACCAATCGTTGCTGAGCAAATCCACCAGCAGCTCCTTTCAATAAAGTGTCTCAGAAGCTAGTATTGTAATGGAATTAGTTCATTAGTACATCTCAGATATTACCCAACTCATTCATTTATTGACCATATCTACTATTTTGACTCATATATGCCTTCACCTATAGAGCAGTATCATAACGACCAGCAACAATCGGGATTTTCTGCAGACATTTCCCAAGCCAATGCTATAGAGCATTTGCAGCGACTTTACGTGGACCTATGTACACCTGAGAGAGTGCAATCTCGGCCTATTCAGTGGCCGCAGCGGCTAACTGCGTGGGTGGGTGGAAAACCTAAAAAAGAAATGGCAGCTAAAGGTTTGTATTTTTGGGGTGGGGTGGGGCGTGGTAAAACTTATCTTATGGATGTTTTTTACCAATGCCTACCGTTTGAAAGCAAGCAGCGCACCCACTTCCACCGTTTTATGCGCCATGTTCATAGCCGTTTAGCGGTTCATAAAGGGGTAAAGAATCCTTTATTAGTGGTGGCGCAGGAATTGGCAGATGAGTCTAGGGTTATCTGTTTTGATGAATTTTTTGTTACCGACATTGCCGATGCCATGATTTTGGCTCAGTTGTTAGAAAGCTTGTTTGACTTGGGAGTGGTGCTGGTGGCTACTTCTAATATAGAGCCCCAGGGTTTGTACGAGAATGGTTTACAAAGGCAGCGTTTTTTACCCGCTATTGCTTTGTTAGAGCAGCATACTGACATAGTGAATGTCGATGGCGGTGTCGATTATCGTTTACGTACATTGTCCCAGGCTGAGTTATATCACTGGCCTCTAGACGAAGCGGCGGACGTAAGTTTGGCCTCAAGCTTTGCTGCGCTGATACCTATGGCTGCAGAACCAAAACTGGTAGTCAGTTGCAACAAGGGCGGTGTTGTTAATGTTAATGGGCGTGACTTCACTTATATTATGCAGAGTGATGACATTATTTGGCTCACCTTCGACCAGTTATGCGTTCAGCCTCGTTCGCAGAATGATTATCTAGAGTTGGCCTGTGAGTTTCATGGCTTAATTATTAGCAACGTACCTTGTTTGAGGGTGGGAATGGATGACCAAGCTCGGCGTTTTGTGAACCTAGTGGATGTTTGTTACGACGCCAATCTAAAGGTGATTATTTCTGCTGAAGTGCCCTTGTTGGAATTATACTCTGGTGGGCAGTTGGACTTTGTATTTCGGCGCACGTTAAGTCGATTACAGGAAATGCAATCTCATGAATACTTGGCTCGGGGTCATGTTGCTGGCTAGGTGGCGGTAAGGATGCAAAAAGACTTAAAAACTTTTGCTTTAAGGCTTAACAAAGGGCCTATTTGTCCTGTATAATTCCGCCTCGCAGTTTCTGTGTTGGCTTTAGGTGTTTACATTTAAAGTTGTTAGGGGCATAGGCTGCTAGGCACGTTATTGGCAGTACTTGTGTTTTTCTATGCATTCTTTCTATGCACTTTGCTATACAAGGCAGCGCAATAACTCAATAATTATAGGTAGGTCTAATAAACTGGGCCATTAAATAGGTTATTCACATGAAAACCGTAAGTACTAAACCAGCTGACGTTACCCGTGACTGGTACGTTGTTGACGCTGAAGGTAAAACTTTGGGTCGTATGGCAACTGAAATTGCTCGTCGCCTGCGTGGCAAGCATAAGCCAGAGTACACTCCTCACGTAGATACTGGCGATTACATCATCGTTGTTAACGCTGAGAAAGTTCGTGTAACTGGCAACAAAGCAAAAGACAAAATGTACTACCGTCACACTGGTTACCCAGGTGGCCTACGTTCTATGTCTTTCGAAAAGATGGTTGATCACGCTCCTGAGCGCACCGTTGAATTCGCTGTTAAAGGTATGTTGCCAAAAGGTCCTTTGGGCCGTGCTATGTACACCAAGCTTAAAGTGTATGCCGGTACTGAGCATCCACATCAAGCGCAACAACCACAAGCATTGACCCTGTAAGGAGACGATCATGGCAGTTACTCAATATTATGGTACTGGTCGTCGTAAGACCTCTACCGCTCGTGTGTTCATGACTCCTGGCACTGGTGCCATCACTGTAAACAGCCGTGCGTTGGATGTTTACTTTGGTCGTGAAACGGCTCGTATGATTGTTCGTCAGCCACTAGAGTTGACAGAAACAGTTGAAAAATTTGACCTTAACATTACCGTAGAAGGTGGTGGTGGATTTGGTCAAGCTGGTGCGATTCGCCACGGCATTACCCGTGCATTGATGAACTTTGACGAAACTTTGCGTCCTAGTTTGCGTGCTGCTGGTTTTGTTACCCGTGACGCCCGTGAAGTTGAACGTAAGAAGGTTGGTCTACGCAAAGCGCGTAAGCGTCCTCAGTTCTCTAAGCGTTAAGCTTAATGCATCGCTTCGATGCATACTAAAAAGAACCCAGTTATGTTGCTGGGTTTTTTTATGACATCTTTTAAAGCAAGCGCTTTCGTAGGGTCGTTTTAAGGCATTAACCTTGCCTATTTAGCACCTTTTAACCTTGTCTATTTACCCCCTTTCCTTTAGTATTGCGGTCAGTAATTTTACAGCCTAGCTGGAGACCAATTAAATGAGTAATGAAGGCGTGAATAACCCTCGACGTCGCGTACTAGTCGGCGCATCCCTAGTTGTGGGTGCCGTTGGTACTGTAACTGCGCTAGTCCCTTTTGTAGCCTCCTGGAACCCAAGTGCAAAAGCCCGAGCAGCAGGCGCACCGGTCAAGGCGGATATTAGTAAGTTAGAGCCAGGTGGGCAAGTGATTGTTGCATGGCGCGGAAAACCAGTATGGATTGTTCGCCGCAGTGCAGAAGCGATGGCAAACTTGGCAACGTTAAATGATAGCTTAGCCGACCCTACTTCTGCTGATTCCAAGCAGCCAGCTTATGTCCCGGGCACTGCAGCACGCTCTTTACGTGACGAAGTAGTGGTGTTGATTGGTCTCTGTACTCATTTAGGGTGCTCCCCAACTTACCGACCCGAAGTGGTTCCAACCGATTTCGATGCCAATTGGAAAGGTGGTTTTTATTGCCCTTGCCATGGATCTACCTTTGATCTATCTGGCCGAGTATACAAAGGTAAGCCTGCCCCTACAAATTTAGAAATTCCGCCACATTTTTATGAGAGTGACACTGTTATTATTATTGGCGAAGACGGAGTAAATGCATAATGGCTGTTGGTAATCCTAACCGCGCTAAGGCGGAAAGTGGTATTGTTCGTTGGATTGATGATCGTTTCCCTCTTACCCAAATGTGGCAAGACCACATGTCTAAGTATTATGCCTCTAAAAAGCTTAATTTTTGGTATGTGTTTGGTGTGCTTTCTTTACTTGTTTTAGTTAACCAAATACTTACAGGCGTTTGGCTAACCATGTCTTATGTGCCTACTGCTGAAGGAGCATTTGCCTCTGTAGAATATATAATGCGTGATGTGGAGATGGGGTGGATTATTCGCTATATGCACTCCTCTGGCGCATCGGCCTTCTTTATCGTGGTTTATTTACACATGTTCAGGGGCTTGATGTACGGTTCTTACCAAAAGCCACGTGAACTCATTTGGCTGTTTGGCATGGCCATCTACCTTGCGTTAATGGCTGAAGGGTTCTTTGGCTATCTTCTGCCGTGGGGCCAAATGTCCTATTGGGGTGCCCAGGTTATTTTATCTCTAGCCGGTGCAATCCCAATTGTAGGTGAAGACCTTGTGCAGTGGATCCGTGGTGATTACTTAATTTCAGGCATCACCTTAAACCGTTTCTTCTCCTTACACGTGATTGCCTTGCCAATTGTTATTATGGCGCTGGTAGTGTTGCACATTTTGGCGCTACATGACGTGGGTTCTAATAACCCAGACGGTATCGAAATTGACCAAAACAAAGATGAGAATGGCGTGCCTGTTGATGGCGTGGCTTTCTGGCCCTACCATGTCGTTAAAGACTTAGTGGCGGTAGGTGTGTTCTTAACTGTCTTCTGTCTAGTGATCTTCTTCTTCCCAGAAGGAGGTGGTTATTTTATTGAGAAGCCTAACTACGAACCGGCCAACTCACTGAAGACGCCTGAACATATTGCACCGGTATGGTACTTCACGCCGTACTATTCTATGTTGCGAGCTATTACCTTTCCTCTATTTGGTTTGGATGCTAAGTTCTTAGGTGTGATTACTATGGGTGGTGCTATTGCCATCTTGTTTGTGATGCCTTGGTTGGATCGTAGTCCGGTGAAATCTATGCGTTACAAGGGTTGGTTGAGCCGAGTTTGGCTAGCTATTTTTGTAGTAAGCTTTATTATTTTGGGCTACCTAGGCACTTTGGCTACTACTGAAGGCCGGACCCAAGTTGCCCAACTGTGCACCGCTTTGTATTTCCTTTACTTCATACTCATGCCGTTTTACACGCGTATGGAAGCGACAAAACCTGTTCCAGCAAGGGTGGTATGATCATGAAAAAGTTATTCTTGTTGAGTTTAATGTTGATGATGCCGGTGTTTGCTCAAGCTAGTGGTGGTCCAAGTATACAGTTGGACTCTATCCAAGTGGACGTAACTGATAAGGCGTCTTTGCAGCGGGGTATGCAGACCTACGTCAACTATTGCCTGGGTTGTCATACAGCGCAGTACCAGCGCTACATCCGTGCTGCAGAAGACTTGCACATTCCAGAAGAATTAGTGACTGAGCATTTGATTTTTAGTGACCAAAAAATTGGTGAGCAGATGACCAGTGCTATGGACCCTAAGCTTGCTGCTCAGTGGTTTGGAGCCCCACCTCCAGATCTAACCAATGAGGTTAATTTGCGTGGCGCTGATTGGGTTTATACTTATTTGCGTAGTTTCTATGCAGATGACAGTCGTCCATATGGGGTGAATAATGTGGTTTACCCTGCTGTGGGTATGCCTAACGTTTTGGCAGAGTTACAAGGTGTGCAGTCTAAAACCTGTGGTGAAGTTGCTAAATTTGATGACCATGGTGCGGCAGTGATAGATAGCCTCACGGGTGAACCAATAACTGAGCAAAGTTGTGAAGTATTCTCTGTGGCAGAAGGGACTGGCAATATGACACCGGCTCAGTTTGACGCCACCATTTACGACTTAACTAACTTTATGGCCTATATGTCTAAGCCTTACAAAAGTGATAGCCAGCGTATTGGCTTGTGGGCTATTTTGTTCTGCTTAATGATGACCGTATTGTTCTATTTCTTGAAGAAGGAATTCTGGCGCGACGTCCATTAACGCTCAACTTTGAGGTATAATGCCTCAATAAAGTACATTTAAGCGCGACCGCTGTTGTTCATCGATGATGAACGCATCTGGTCGCGTATTCGTTTCCGGCGCTTAGCGCTATCGTTTATTATTGAGGTATATCTCCATGGGTGTAGTCGCCAAACGCTCTTCCATGACGTTTTTTTCTGATGGCTCAAACCATTACAGCCACCGTGTGCGTATTGTTTTAGCAGAAAAGGGTGTTACCGTTGACATTATTGATGTTGATGCTGAGCATAAGCCAGAAGATCTGGCAGATCTTAACCCTTATAACAGTTTGCCGACCTTGGTAGACCGTGACCTTGTGCTTTACGAAGCCAATGTGATGATGGAGTACTTGGATGAGCGTTTCCCACATCCACCGTTGCTTCCTGTATATCCTGTTGCTCGTGCTGAAAGCCGTTTGTACATGTACCGTATCGAACGTGATTGGTGCCGTCTTGCTGACGTAATTATGACGTCTGATGACGAAGCAGAAATTGTAGAAGCACAAAAAGAATTACGTGAAAGTTTAATCTCTACGGCGCCTATTTTTACCGAAAAAGATTTCTTCATGAGTGAGGAGTTTACTTTGGTTGATTGTTGTATAGCGCCTATTTTGTGGCGTTTACCGCAGTTGGGCATAGACCTTCCAGAGCAACAAGCTGCGCCCATGCTTGAATATATGGAGCGTATCTTCGCTCGCGAAGGGTTCCAAGAAAGCTTGTCTGAGCTTGAGCATGAAATTCGGCTTTAACCGAGGCTGCTAAGATGATGACTCCAAGTCGGTCTTATTTGTTGCGCGCGCTCCATGAGTGGATTTTGGATAACGATTCCACACCACATATGGTAGTTGATGCAACTATCAACGACGTCATGGTGCCTGAGCGCTTTATTAGCGATGGTCAGATCGTCCTTAACATCTCACCTAGTGCTGTTGAGGGTTTAAACTTGGGTGATGACGCGGTAGAGTTTAATGCTCGTTTTGGCGGCGTGCCTATGCACGTCTACGTGCCGATATTGGCCGTGATGGCAGTTTATGCCAAAGAAAGTGGTGAAGGTATGGGTTTTGGTTTCGAACCAGGCATACCTGATCCAGATGGCCCGCTAAACTCTCCAATAACCGTTGCCGGCAAACCTAAAGGGCCTGCAACTGTGTCATCTATCGCAAGTCGCACTAAGCGACCTAACCTTAAAGTCGTTAAGTAATTATACAAGACAATAAACCCTGTTAAGGCTAGTCGATGTACTCAAATACTTTAACGATACGCTGTATACCGCTAGCGTTAGAAGCAACTTTCACGGCCCACTCAGCCTCTGCATGGGTCAGAAGCCCCATGAGGTAGACTACGCCATTCTCTGTTATCACTTTAATACGGCCAGCAGGGAAAGCCGTTTCACCCACCATGCGTGCCTTTACTTTGGTGGTGATGAGTGTGTCATTAGTTCTAACAATATATGACGCAGGGCCACTAACTAATAGTTCGTTGTGTACCATTCGAGTATTGCTTACACCACGGGCTTTTGCCCCTGCAATGATCTTTGTGTCTTCGCTTGGAACTTGGCCGATTAACAAAACAATACCGTTAAAACTAACAGCGCTGAGGTTGGCAGTTTCGAATAAAGGGGATGCGCGTAAAATAGCGTCTACCGTAGAGGTCTCTATAAGCTGATCGTTGTACAATGTGCCTAAAGTGCGCGTGCCTTTATTATCAGTGATCGGTTTATTGCTAAGCACCGGTGTGCAAGCGCTGACAAAAGCGATACAGCTGGCTAAAGTGATGAGTTGAATGCCACGTTTCAGCATTTATTCATTGCTCCCAAATAATTGAAAATCGATTAAATCACAAAGGCAGTGAATAGTAACCAACTGCAGTTGTAATATGTTGACGTTGTTGTCACTAGGAATACGAATGGCAACATCACCTGGATCTAGTATTGTGGCCATATCACCACCGCTTTGACCAGTAATAGAAATGACTTGCATGTCGCGATTGTGGGCAGCTTGTATGGCTTGAATTAAATTACCACAATTACCTTGCTCCGACATAACAATTACAATGTCACCTTGTTGCCCCAGCGCAGTGATTTGTTTGGCAAACACATCTTGAAAACTTGAATCGCGAATAATGGCGTTCATGGTTGTGCTATCGGCGGCCAAATTGAAAGCCGGTAGGCTTGGGCGTTCTTGTTTAAAGCGGCTTAGTAATGCAGCGCTAAAGTGGTGGCCATTGGCTGCGTTAGCGCCATTACCACAAATGAGAATTTTGCCTTCTTGAATAAAACATTGGTGCAGCATTTGAGCGGCAATAGCGATATCTTGCGGTAGATGTTCAGCACTGTATGCGGCGCAGCCCATATGCTCATGGAACTGATTAATAACCCTTTCTTGCAGTTCCATTAGTGAGTTCTAGCCTCAGCCTGAAGTGATGAATGCATTATCAAGCCATTGTATCCGAACTTGACTATGGGGGCCATCAGAACCACTAATTGCGATGAGATCAAAGCGGCAGTCCAGGTTACTTAAGGATGGGTAGCGTTGTAAAAATACCTTAGCACTATGAATAAGGTGGCGCTGTTTGGCAGGGCTAAGACTTGCGATCGCGCCGCCCATAGTGTGGCGTTTACGGTACTTCACTTCTACAAATGCAAGCACATTGCTTTTGCGAGCAATAATGTCAAGTTCACCACCTTTACAAAAAAAGTTACGCTCAACTAATTGCCAACCCTGTTGATGTAAGTGTTGCCAGGCGATCTCCTCGGCCCAAGCGCCCACTTGAGTGGTATTCATAACTATTACCTTGGGTTTACAACAACTTTACCAGCCTTAAAGCGTCCCCATGAACTCTGGGTAAAAATTCGACCTTGGCTATTCATTTGCAAAAGACCGGTCACACCATGTACACGACTGTTGGTAAAATCTTGCAATTGTTCAAGCCGAGGGAACAAACGATATGCGTCAACACCGATGGCAAATAAACGCGTGTATCTTTCTCTACCGGGCCATTTTCGACTAATTTTTTGTTGGATGTTAGGCTGTTCAATTAACCAAGGTAATTCTGTAAAAATGACTTTTTCTAGATCTCGGTCACGACTCGTGTTGGTGGGGCCTTGGTAGATATGGTGGCTAGCATATACTGGAAGGTCAGCAGCATAGTGGAAGGCCAATGTTGGAATAATTTGACGTCCATCTGTGGGTAAGGAAAATAGCACAATAGCATCGACATCCTGACGTCGCCGAGGCTCGAATTTAACTTTGTTACCAGTGCCTGCCAGCTGTTGTTTGAGCGTCTTTGCGCGCTCATGGCTTTGGTTGATGAGTAAGGCCTGAGTAATGGCCTTGGAATGGTCACCAACGCCAGAAAAGCTCACCTTGCTTGCGATTTCTCCGCCTAATTCGATCCAAGAAGAACTAAAATATTGTGCCGCTCTGGTGGCCCAAGGTTGGTCTTGGTGTAAAATAACAATACGCTTGTGGCCGTCAGCTAAGCTGCGTGCTGCAAGCTGGGTGGCTTCATCCTCTACAGCTAATCCAAATTGAACTAAGTTGGTAGCGGTTTTATTATTGGCGCCCAGGGGGATGTAATTGAGGGCTAGGGTGGGTATCGCAAGAGCATCTTTTTGACTAAGTTTAATCACCTTATCCTTATCGAGAGGGCCGATGACCATTTCCATCTGATCTGCAGAAGCCTGGAGGTAAAGTGCATCTAGGCTACTTAGCCCTGTGGTGTCGTATACTTTGATAAATGGGATCACTGCTAAGCCTTCCTGGGCCTCAAAGCGAGCGGCCATAAAGCCGTCCACCACAGCTTGCCCTACCTTGCCTAACTTGCCATGTAAGGGCATGGCTAAGGCGATACGTTTAGGTTGGCGTGACCTAAGGTCGGCTAAACTGGCTAGTGCCCCAGGCAGCTTTGTAACAGCTGGGTGCGTAGGCCATTGTTGTTGCCACTGTTTTAGGGCAGTGACCTGTAGGTCTAAATCGTGATGTGCTAGGGGTAGTAACGCTAGCTTGTACCAAGCACGGGCTGTATCTGAGTTAGCTGTTGTGACATTTTGGCGAAGCGTATTGGAGCTAATCTGAGTAAGAGCGCTCCAAATTCGTTCATTATATTGACTGGAGTCTACGGTGTTTGGTAATTGGCTTAATACGATAAGCGCTTTAGCTGCAGCAAGAGCTAGGCCATTAGCTGTGTATGCCTGGGCTTTAAGGGTTAAGCGTTCAGCTATTGCGTCAGGGTCTGTACTGGGCGTTAACCCCTGTGCTTGGTGCAACCAAACAATGGCGCCAAAGCTGTCTCCAAGCATTAACTGAGTCTCTGCCTTAACTTCAAAATAACGCCCAAGTTGATTTTCTGGTAATTGATGTAAGTCTATTTGCTTAAGTAATCGGGCACTCGACTGAGCATAACCCATGGTTAATATGTTCTTGGCCATCGCCAATAAATGTCCTTGGCGAACTGCCTTTGGCAGTTTATATATTTTTTGTAACTCTTTGTTTAAATGGTTAGGTAATGCTTGGTCTACAGGCGTTTGGGGAGCACTGGGTATATTTTCAGGGGTGACTGCCAGCAAAGTTTTTAAGTTTTGGTTATTTTGGATGCTGAGTGTGTTGCTTGATTGCTGCTTAGTTGCACTCATGGGGTTATAGCGAGCTACTGTGCTGGCATCAGTGTTGTCTTTGGTGACGGTATTTTGTTGTGTTGATGTTGGTGTTTTTTTCTGAGTTAGATCCAATGCAATAACAATCGCATCTTCATTTGATTTGTTTGACGCTAGTGGCGTTGGCGTTGGCGTTGGCGTTGTTAGTGTTGGTTTAGGTGGTGTTGGTGTTGGTGTTGGTGTTGGTGGGCGTATATTTTGCTGTTGGCAAGCACTGAGAAAAACCAACCCACATAAAATACTAATGAAGCGAAAACGATGGCGTCGGATTATGATCATAGAGCATTCTTAGTGATTATGGCTTAGGTGGTTTAGGTTACAATACACTTAATTCAGACCACCGCGGTGATCCAGTATAAGTAAGCCTAGCATAAAAGCTCGCTCAAACAAGTCTAAAAGGCTCAATGGCATGACAACAGCAATTCTTTACGTGGTTTCGACTCCTATCGGCAACCTAGAAGACCTAAGCCCCCGGGCTATAGAAACCCTCAAGAAAGTAGATCTCATTGCCGCAGAAGACACGCGTCATAGTGGTCGATTAATGCAACATTTTGCTATTTCTACCCCTATGCTAGCTGTGCATGATCATAATGAACGCCAACGCGCACATATGTTGGTGCAAAAATTGGCAGAAGGCCAGTCAATTGCCTTGATTTCAGATGCTGGAACTCCACTTATTTCTGACCCAGGGTATCACTTAGTAAGTGCAGTTCGGGATGCGGGTTATCAGGTCGTGCCAGTGGTGGGCCCCTGTGCATTAATCGCAGGACTTAGTGTGTCAGGCTTAGCCACTGACCGATTTAGCTTTTATGGTTTTTTACCTGCCAAAAGCAGTGGCCGTAAACAGCAGCTGCAACAATTAGACAGTGTTGCTCATACCCAAGTATTCTATGAATCTCCCCATCGTATCGTTGCTACGGTGGATGACATTGTCTCGGTAATGGGCCCTCACAGACACCTGGTGTTGGCCCGGGAACTCACCAAAACCTTTGAAACGGTTTATGGTGCGCCGGCAAGTGAAGTACAAGCTTGGTTGGCGGCTGATCACAACCAGCAAAAAGGCGAGTTTGTGGTGCTGATTGAGGGCGCAGAGCCAGAACAACTGCAAGATATTGGCCCAGAAGAAGAGCGTATGCTGACATTGTTGCTGGCAGAGCTACCTATTAAAAAGGCAGCGGCTGTTACGGCGGCTATTACTGGGCACAAGAAAAAGGCATTGTATGACCGGGCTCTAGAGTTGCAAGGCAAGTAAGTGTTTGTTAGCCAACATTTAACCTTGCCAACGCCATGTAAACTCGGTATTCTGCCCGCGAGAAAGTCCGCCAGACAGTCGCTGCTACTCTACATTTAAGTGTTTGAGTAGGGGAGGAAAGTCCGGGCTCCATAGGGCAAGGTGCCAGGTAACACCTGGGCGGCGTGAGCCGACGGCCAGTGCAGCAGAGAGTAAACCGCCAACCCCGATTTATCGGGCGGTAAGGGTGAAAGGGTGCGGTAAGAGCGCACCGCGTACGTGGTAACACGTTACGGCATGGTAAACCCCACTTGGAGCAAGACCAAATAGGAACCCATTAGGTGCGGCCCGCACTGGGTTCGGGTAGGTCGCAAGAGGCCTGTGGCGACGCAGGTCCTAGATGAATGACTGTCCACGACAGAACCCGGCTTATGCGGCGGGCTTTCTCACCTTTTATGCCCACTTCTATTTTTTCTGGTTGCATCGCATTTGCCCCTCGCTTAGTTATGTTGAAGTTGCCGAAACATCTAAATTCACCGGTCTGTGCTAACCTGAGTTTTTATCCTGTAAAGGGGAAATCTATGCGGCATCGTATTCGAGCAGCCGGTCTTTTAATTGATCAAGATCGTATTTTAATGGTCAATGAAAATGACGGTGAATGGTCTTATTGGGTACCTCCTGGTGGTGGTTTTGAGGATAAAGATGGGAATACACGTAACACGGTTAAGCGGGAAGTATGGGAGGAGACAGGTTTGTCTGTAACAGTGGGTGAGTTGCTGTTCGTCCGTGAGTTTTGTGAGATATCTAGGGGTATTTATCATTTTGAGCAGTTTTATATGGTTGATCACTGGCAAGGTGAGGTTTCGTTAAAGAACTTGGAAGGTCTGGATGAAGAGGTAAGATCTATTTCTCAGGCACGTTGGTTGACGCAGCGGGAACTTGCAGACGTAGAGGTGTTTCCACCACAGCTGAAAGACATGTTATGGGGTAAATTAGATCGACATGACCTATCTATCGTGCACTTGGGTTACTCGTAAGCCTCTATGACTTCATCGTCTCCAGAAACAGTAGCTATGAATGGTTTTGTGGCTGTTATCAAGCGTACTCGACGTAAAGGTAGTGTGGGTTTTAGGTTGTCATCGGGGCAAGTGGTCGTATTGGCGCCCAAAGCTAGTTCTAAGGCTGAACTTCGGCTTCTGTTAGAGTCTAAAAGTGCTTGGATATTGGCAAAACTCACGCTGCAGGATCAAGCAAAGTTTCAGGCTGAGCGGCATTATGTTTGTGGTGAGCAGTTAGCTTTTTTAGATCGAAAATTAGTTTTACAGGTGTGCCAAGGCGCTTTTAGCACTGGGCTTAGGGGCCCATCTGAGCTAGTAGTTAGTGTCCCTGAGGCTAAGCTTGGTTGGGTGCGCAATGCTCTTGTGCGCTGGTATAAGCTGCAAGCTCAAGTACATATAGAGCAGCGAGTCAGCTATTTTTCTCCGTTGGTAGGCGCTTGGCCTAAGTCTATTGAAATTAAAACCTATCGAGCCCGCTGGGGTAGCTGTAATGATCGTGGCCAAATACAATTTAATTGGAAGCTAATGATGGCGCCTAGTGCGGTAGTTGACAGTGTTGTGGTGCACGAATTATGCCATTTACTGCACATGCATCATGGGCCAGAGTTTTGGCTGCAAGTGCAACGGGTTTTGCCAAATTATCAAGATGCAAAACAATGGTTAAAAGATGAAGGCCATGGTTTAGGGCTAGATTGATATTCATGGCCTTTAGGTATTAAAATATCGACATTAGTCTCAAATGGGTAAATTAATTCCATGCCTCAAGAAAATTCAGCTGCCAAGGTGTTGCACCATTTGAAGCAAGATATTTTGACTGGGCTCTTTGCAGCCGGCCATAAGCTAAAAATGAACGCCTTAAAAGAGCGCTATCAAGTTGGTGTGAATCCATTGCGGGAGGCATTGTCACAGCTTGTGGTGATGCAACTAGTGCAAGTCCAAGACCAGCGTGGTTATCGGGTATGTCCTGTGACGCAGTCAGAGTTGGTGGACATTTATGACACTCGGGCACATATTGAGTCTTTGTGTGTAGGGTTGGCCATTGAACGGGGTGATGAAGTTTGGGAGGCAGGTATCGTTGCCGCAGCTTATAGGCTCCAATCCAATGCTGGTCTGTTGCAGGCAGATGGTGATCTGCAGGCCTGGGAACAGCTACATCAACAGTTTCATTATGCCATTGTAAAAGGTTGCGGTTCTGAGGAGTTGCTTAGGGTGCGTTTAGACCTTTATGAAAAGGCATCGCGCTACCGAAACTTGTGGTTACGGCACAATGCTGGCCACGGCGCTTTCGACGTTAATCAAATGGAGCATGAGCAGCTAGTCACTGCCGTTCTGGCTAGAGATCTTGAGGCGGCAAAAAAGCTTATTTCTAAGCATATACTTGTGCCTAGTCAGGTCTTGCAAGGCTTATTATAAAGCCTGTTACCTTTCTAATTTAGCAGCATCAAGTAACTTTATCTTTTCACTTGCAATATAGCTATGATCTACCTACACTTATAAAGTGGATAAAAGTGGGGAAAAGTGGTATTTTTTCCCTATATTGAATAAGTTTTGGGAAGTAAATGATGTTTCGTGGTGCTGCAACAATCAATATAGATACCAAAGGACGTATAGCTATGCCTGTGCGTTTTCGCGATCTATTCATTGATAAATCAGAACCTAGCGTCAACCCCCAGCTTGTGGTTACTATTGATACCGAAGAGCTTTGTTTAATGATTTATCCATTAATTGAATGGGATTTGATTCAGCAAAAATTAGAACAACTACCCAGCTTCAACCCCACCGCTAGACGTATCCAACGTTTGTTGATTGGCCATGCCACAGACCTTGAGCTCGATGCTAATGGGCGTATTTTGCTACCGACGCTGCTGAGAGAATATGCTCAGTTAGATAAGAAAGCCATTCTGCTAGGTCAAGGTAAAAAAATTGAACTGTGGAGTGAGTCCTTATGGAATGCGCGCCGTGAAACCTATTTGCAGGCCAACAGCAACACTGAAGAGCTGCCGGAACTCTTGCATCAGTTGTCCTTGTAGTCGGTGAATGACTGACGTTATTAATGGAACTGAAATGACACAAGACTTTAACCACAAAACCGTCTTACTTGATGAAGCTGTAGAGTTATTGGTACACGATACCGATGGTGTTTATATGGACGGAACTTTTGGCCGTGGTGGGCACAGCGGTCTTATCCTACAACACCTAAGTCCTCAAGGACGATTACAGGCCTTTGATAAAGACCCTTTGGCCATTACGCAGGCGCAGGTGATGATTGCCAACGATTCGCGTTTATCTATCACTCAAACCTCTTTTGCAAACATGGACCAAGTTGCCCAGCAGCATCACTGTTTTGGGCATGTGCATGGCATTTTGTTGGACTTGGGTGTTTCATCACCACAAATAGACGATGCCAGCCGCGGCTTTAGTTTTCAATATGATGGCCCATTAGATATGCGTATGAATCCTGACGCAGGCGAATCTGCTGCGCAGTGGTTGGCGCGGGCAGGTGCGGAAGAAATAGCGGATGTGCTTTACCATTATGGCGAAGAGCGTTTCTCTCGAAGAATGGCGCGGGCTATTGTCGAGCATCGTCAACAGCAGCCTATTACCACCACCAAGCAATTAGCCGGCATTATTGCCGCCGCTAACCCTAAGTGGGAAAAGGGTAAAAATCCCTCAACTCGGGCGTTTCAGGGTATACGTATACACATCAACCAGGAACTAAAAGATTTAGAAGTGGGTTTGCAAGCGGCACTTGAAATATTGGCACCTGGGGGCCGTTTAGTGGTGATTAGTTTTCATTCCTTGGAAGACCGTATTGTTAAGCGTTTTATGCGTGAGCACGCCAAAGGCGACTCTCACATCCCTCGCGGCTTACCTGTGACCGAAGATCAGTTAAAGCGGCGCTTAACGCTCTTGGGCAAAGCTCGTAAGCCTACTCCCTATGAAATTGAGGTTAACCCTCGGTCTCGCAGTGCGGTGATGCGTGTGGCAGAAAAAATCGAATGAAAGACATGAGCGAAAACCTCAATATGTGGTTAAAGCGTGCGAGCTTACAGGCCGAACGTTACGCTATGTTGCTTGGGTTTTTGCTGTTGGTGTTGTTAGTTATTAGTGCTCAATTTGTTGTTTACAGCTCGTTTGAAGCTAGGGGGCATATCAATCACCTGCATCAGCTAGAAAGAGACCGTAATGCCATGCAGGTGGAGTGGGGCCAGTTGCTGCTTGAGCAAAGCGCTTGGGCTTCCCATAGCCGTGTAGAATCGATGGTGACTGAGCAGTTAGGCATGGGAGTGCCAGTCGCTCAACAAATTATTTTGGTGCGGCAGCCATGAATGCCATGGAATACCCATGGCGTATGCGCTGGGTATGGTTAATTTTATTAGTTGTGGCATCGGTTGTGGTTTGGCGTTTAGTGCACCTTAATTTAACTGAGCGTTCTTTTTTAATGCGCCAAGGTGACGCCCGTATGGTACGCGAAGTGCCTATTCCTGCGCATAGAGGCATGATTTTAGACCGCCGAGGAGAACCTTTAGCAGTTAGTGCGCCAGTGGTTAGTTTGTGGGCCAACCCGCAAGTGTTGGGTGAAGATCTCGAGCATGCTAAACAGGTTGCTCAAAGCTTGGGTTTATCTGAAGTTGAGTTTTTAAAACGCTTAGCGCGTATGAAAGACAAGGAGTTTATGTACCTTAAGCGACATGTTAATCCAGCCGATGCGGAGGCTGTACTGGAGCATAAGTGGCAAGGCGTGCACGGAGTTGAGGAATTCCATCGTTATTATCCTGCAGCAGAAGTGGCTACTCACTTGGTAGGTTTTAACAATGTTGATGACCAAGGCCAAGAAGGTATGGAGCTAGCTTATGAATCTTGGTTGCAGGGGACGTCTGGTAAGAAGGTAGTGCAAAAAGACCGCACTGGACGAACTGTTAAGGACCTACAGTTATTGTCCAACGCACAGCCTGGAAAAGATCTAAATTTAAGCATCGATTTAAGGATGCAATATGTGGCCTATCGTGAACTCAAAGCCGTAGTGCAGCAGCACAAAGCATCTTCGGGTTCAGCTGTGGTTTTGGATGTACAGACGGGTGAAATATTGGCGATGGTTAATCAGCCGGCTTACAACCCGAATAATCGTTCAGTTATGAGTATCGACAGTTTGCGTAATCGTGCTATGACCGATGTACTAGAGCCCGGCTCAACCATGAAGCCTCTTACCATTGCGGCGGCCTTGATGAGCGGACAGTATGGTCCGGATAGTAAGGTTGATACCAACCCGGGATTTATAAAGGTTAAACGCAAGACTATAAGGGATCATCGCAACTACGGCGTATTAGATATCACCGGTATTATCACTAAATCAAGCAATGTAGGGGTCACTAAATTGGCCTTATCGCTACCAGAAAATAGTGTAAGAGAAACCTTTTATAGCTTTGGCTTGGGTCAGGCAACCGCCACTGGTTTTCCGGGTGAGAGTACGGGAATTCTGCCTAGTTATACTAAGTGGAACCCCATTAATTTAGCCACCATGGCTTATGGTTATGGCATTGCTGTAACACCGTTACAATTGGCTCAGGCCTATGGGGTATTCGCCAGCTATGGGCTTAAACGTCCCATTTCTATGTTGAAACAAGAGCAGGTGCCAGAAGCCGAGCGAGTAATGCCAGAACATGTAGCTAAACAAGTGATTGCTATGCTAGAAACTGTGACCCAAAAAGGTGGTACGGGAACTCGTGCTAGGGTGCCGTCTTTTCGTGTTGCTGGTAAAACTGGCACAGTACATAAACCGTCTAAAGATGGCGGTTATAACGACGATGTGTATGCCGCAGTTTTTGCTGGCATGGCACCAGCATCTAAGCCACGCTTAGTGTGTGTGGTAATTATTGATGATCCCAAGGGTGAGCAATATTACGGTGGCGAAGTTGCTGCTCCCGTATTTTCTCGCATTATGGCAGAGAGCTTACGGCTTTTAAATGTGGCACCAGATAATTTGCTGCCATTACAAGGTTAACAGTGAGGTTGAATGTGGATACCAAACGTTTATACGAACTGATGCCCCTACCAGGGCAAGCCCAACAATGGGCAGAAGTTTGTGTACATGGGGTGTCATCAGATAGCCGGCAGGTAAAACAAGGTGACTTGTTTATCATCTGTTTAGGGGAGCCAAAGTGGCAGCGTAGTTATATAAAGCAAGCTCAGGAAAATGGAGCTGTGGCGGTAGCTATTGATGCCCAACAGATGTTGCATTTGGACTCATCTAACCTCACTGTTCCCATTATTGGTATATCCAATCTGGCGGCGATCCAGGGCCTAATTGCCGCTCGTATCAATGATGAGCCCAGCCAGCAAATGTCACTGATAGGTGTTACCGGTACTAATGGTAAAACCAGCTGTAGCCAGTTTATCGCTCAGTGCTTTTCGGACCTTGGCCGAACCTGTGGTGTGATGGGCACCTTGGGTTATGGTTTGCTTGAGGCATTGGAGCAGGGTCCAAATACTACGCCAGATGAAGTCACCATGCAGGGCCAGTTAGGTGCCATGGTGCAAGCAGGGGCAACGACGTGTGCTATAGAGGTATCTTCCCACGGTTTAGATCAAGGGCGTCTTAACGGCTGTCGTTTTGAAACCGCAGTGTTCACTAATTTAACTCAAGATCACCTTGATTATCATGGCACTATGCAAGCGTATGGTGAAGTGAAGGCTCAACTGTTTAACTGGCCTAGTTTACGTCACGCAGTGATTAATTTTGATGATGATTTCGGTCGTGGCTTACTTAACGAAATTGCACCCTCGGTGCAAACTTACACCTACAGCGCGCAAGTTTCAGAAGTGGATTATGTAGACTTAGGTGTGTCCACCATCACCCAGCACGAACATGGCATTGAAGCCATGGTACATACACCAAAAGGCCAAGCGCTATTGCAAGTAGGACTGATTGGCCGCTTTAATCTAAGCAACCTATTGGCCACCTTAGCAGTGCTCTTATTGCATAAAATTGACCTGTCATCAGCGACCTTTGCAATCAACAACCTCAGTACAGTATGTGGCAGGATGCAGCTAATAGGCAGCGAGCAGCAATCAAAAAACAAGCCACAGGCCATTGTTGATTACGCCCATACCCCTGATGCCTTAGAGCAGGCGTTAATGGCTGCCAAAGAGCATGTGGCTCATGGTCAGCTATGGGTGGTATTTGGGTGTGGTGGAGACCGAGATGCGGGCAAACGGCCAAAAATGGCAAGCATTGCAGAAACATGGGCTGATCACGTGGTAGTTACTGACGACAATCCACGAACAGAATCGAGTGAGAAAATCTTATCAGACATTGGTAAGGGATTTAAGCGCCGAGACAAAGTAGTGATAGAAGGTAATCGCAGCCTAGCCATTGCTTTAACTATGGGGCGTGCTAAAGCCGGTGATATCGTACTTATTGCTGGTAAAGGCCACGAAACCTATCAAGATGTTCAGGGACATAAACACCACTTTAGTGACCACGAACAGGTGTTGGTCGCTCTTGCGGGAGGGTTGAATTAATGGCTTCCTTTAGCTTAGCTGAACTTTCTCACAAAGTGCCGTCCAGTTATGTCATTGGAGCAGCGGTCTTTAGTCAATTATCTACCGACACACGTAGTATGGCTGCTGGAGATTTATTTGTAGCTTTGGTGGGCCCAAATTTTGATGGACACGAATTTATTGCTCAAGCTCAAAGCCAAGGCGCATGTGCAGCGTTGGTTAGTACGGAAATAGACACAGATTTACCTCAGTTGGTGGTGCCAGATACTCGAATTGCACTAGGGCAGTTAGCTGTTATTAAGCGTCAGAGCCTTAATGGTCAGTTTGTTGCAGTCACGGGCAGTAGCGGCAAAACCACCGTTAAAGAAATGTTACAAAAGGTGTTATTTCAAGCGGGCCAAGTTGAAGTGACACATGGCAACTTTAATAATGACATTGGTGTGCCGTTGACTCTTTGGGGTATGCAAGATGACATTGACTATCGGGTGTTAGAACTTGGTGCCAACCATATTGGAGAAATTGCCTATACCAGCCGGATGGTTATGGCAGATGTAGCCATTTTGAACAATGCCCAAGAAGCCCATTTGTCTGGTTTTGGTAGCTTAGATGGCGTGGTTAAAGCCAAAGGTGAAATTATTTCGGAGCTTTCTGACCAGGGCCAAGTGGTACTTAATTTAGATGATCGCCACATTCAACAATGGCAAGCGCTTGCTAAGTATAGGCGTGTATGGAGTTTCAGTCTAACCAATGAAAAGGCTAGTGTGTATGCCAGTGGCATCCAACGTACACCACAAGGCAGCCGCTTTATTCTGCATCTAGGCCAGCAGCAGCGACAAGTAGATTTGCAATTGTTAGGACAGCATAACGTTGCCAATGCCTTGGCGTCCGCCGCCGCCGCATTGGCTCTGGGGTTATCCCTAGATCAAATTGCCATAGGTTTGGGCCAAGTTAGGCCTTACCAAGGACGCCTTGTGAGCCACCAATTAAGCCACAATCGTTGTGTCATTGACGATACCTATAATGCCAATCCAGGATCTGTAAAAGCTGCTATTGCGGTGCTGCAAGAGTGCCATGGACAGCGGTGTTTTATGCTGGGTGATTTAGGCGAATTAGGCCAGCAAGAGCTGCAGCTGCATCAACGTATTGGTGCCCATGTTGCGGCAGCAGGTATAGAACAATTTTATGGTTTCGGTCCATTAGCGGCTGCGGCTGTTGAGAGTTATCTGCAAAAAGGCGGTAACTTCGGCAAGGTTTGTGTAAACAAGGAAGATTTGTCCAGCTGTTTTCAACAGCTTCCAAAAGTGGGCTTGAGTTGTTTGGTTAAAGGATCCCGATCTAGCCAAATGGACCAGGTCGTAGAAAAATTAATTAACGGTGGAATCTAGCCCATGTTGTTATGGTTAGCAGATTATTTAGCTCAGTATTACAGCGCCTTTGGTGTTTTTCATTACCTCACCATGCGAGGCATTATGGGGGTGCTCACCGCCTTGTTTATTGCCATGGCTATTGGTCCGTATATGATCAAACATTTAAAAGCTAAACAAATTAGCCAATCAATCCGTGAAGACGGACCCCAAAGTCATTTGCTGAAAGCTGGCACTCCTACCATGGGTGGCGCCCTTATATTGGTGGCTATTCTCATTAGCGCCTTGTTGTGGGGTGACTTAACCAATCGTTATATCTGGGTCACCATCGCCGTAACTGGTGTGTTTGGTGCCGTAGGCTGGGTCGATGATTACCGTAAGGTGGTAGAAAAAAATTCCCGTGGACTTATTGCCCGCTGGAAGTATTTTTGGCAATCCGTTGGGGGGCTAGGGGCGGCTTTATTCTTGTACTATAGCGCTCAAACTCCTCAGGAATTGGAGCTTATAGTGCCATTTTTCAAAACCGTCGGTATTAATATTGGCGTGCTATATATTGCTCTCACCTACTTTGTCATTGTGGGTACTTCAAACGCCGTCAATCTCACTGACGGTTTGGATGGTCTGGCGATATTACCTACGGTGCTGATTGCTGGGGCCTTGGCAGTGTTTGCTTATTTAACGGGCCATTCGGTATTTGCTGAATACCTTAACATTCCTTACATTAGCGGTGCGGGAGAACTGGTGGTGTTTTGTGCCGCGATTGTAGGGGCCGGAATGGGCTTTTTATGGTTTAACACTTATCCTGCCCAAGTGTTTATGGGTGACGTTGGCGCATTAGCCTTAGGTGCTGCTTTGGGTGTTGTGGCGGTCATCGTTCGACAAGAATTAGTGTTATTCATTATGGGGGGCGTATTTGTGATGGAAACTGTGTCTGTTATTTTACAGGTGGCTTCGTTTAAATTGACCGGTAAACGTATCTTCCGTATGGCACCAATACATCATCACTTCGAGCTCAAAGGCTGGCCGGAGCCACGGATAATCGTACGCTTTTGGATAATTACCGTGGTATTAGTATTGATCGGTTTAGCCACCCTTAAGTTACGATAAACTTTTAACTTTTAAGAGGCCTAGTTGCCAGTGTCGTTGATAGTTAGTGATCGTTTTAGCCTTATCATTGGTTTGGGAAAAACCGGGCTTGCCTGTGCTCAGTATTTTGCGCTTCAAGGTGAACGTTTTCAGGTGGCTGATTCTAGGGCGCAGCCGCCATTTCTTCATCAGCTAACATCAGAGCAACCAGATACACCTATACACTTGGGTGAATTTGCTCATGATTTATGCCTCAGTGCCAGGCAGATTATTTTAAGTCCTGGTGTATCAATGCAAGAACCCGCTTTAGTAGCAGCGGCCAATGCAGGGGTTCCTATACGCAGTGATGTAGACGTATTTGCTCAGGCTGCTCGGTCTGCTGGTGTGCCTATTGTGGCGATTACGGGTTCTAACGCTAAGAGTACGGTTACCAGTTTAGTGGGGCAAATGGCCAAAACTGCAGGTTTAAACGTTGCAGTTGGGGGTAATCTTGGTGAGCCCTCTGTATCTTTGTTAGCTAATGATGTGGATTTATATGTCTTGGAGCTGTCTAGTTTCCAGTTGGAATCGACCACTGGCTTAGGTGCTACCGTGGCCTGCGTGCTCAATGTGAGCCCTGACCACATGGATCGATATGACAATCTTATGGCATACCATCAAGCAAAACATCGAGTTTTTCAAGCGTGTAAAGCGGCCGTCGTTAATGCTGATGATGCACTTACTAATCCACTAGTGCCAGACACTGTCACTCAAACGCGATTTAGTTTAGGTGATCCCGATGTAGGCCAATTTGGTTTGCGCAAAGAGGGCGTTGATGAATGGTTGGCACAGGGTTTACAGCCACTCATGGCGGTAAAAAAAATGGCAATGTCTGGTCGTCATAACGTTGCTAACGCCCTTGCTGCATTGGCGTTAGGGCAGGCGGTTGGTCTACCAATGGATGCTATGGTTAATACCCTGGCAACGTTCACAGGTTTGCCACATCGGTGTGAGCGAGTGGCTAATATCGGTGGTGTTGATTACATCAATGATTCTAAAGGTACAAATTTAGGTGCCACTGTAGCGGCGTTAGAAGGTCTAGGGCCCGGCCTAGCTGGCAAGATCATTCTTATTGCAGGTGGCGTAGGCAAGGGCGCAGACTTTTCTGATCTTGTTGCGCCGTTATCACGTTATGGCAAACAAACACTATTGATTGGTGAGGACGCTAAACACATTGAGCAGGCGTTGGCTGAAAAGGTAGCGTTTAGCCATGCAAAAGATATGCAAGAAGCTGTAAGTCTGGCGTATCAGCAGGCTGTTAGTGGAGATTTGGTGTTGTTGTCACCAGCGTGTGCAAGCTTTGATGCCTATTCAAGTTTTGAGGCAAGAGGCGATCACTTCGCAAAATTGGTATGGGCCTTAACATGATCTCTGTATCTGAGCAGTGGCGTACGGTGATCAGTCAAAGGTTGGATTTAGCTTTGTTTTTGCCGGCATTGGCATTAGCGCTTATTGGTTACGTTATGATTACATCGGCTTCTATGGATGTGGTGGCGATTAAGTTCAACGACCCTTTTTATCAGAGTAAGCGCCAACTTTTATTCATGTTTTTGGGCGGCGGTAGTCTCATGGTTTGCTTGATGACGCCAGTGCACGTATGGCAAAAACAGAGCCCATATCTGTTGCTATTGGCGGTGCTATTATTGGTTGCCGTATTGATTCCCGGTCTAGGCCGCAATGTCAACGGCAGTACCCGATGGATTCCTATAGGATCATTGAGTTTGCAGCCTTCTGAATTTTCCAAAGTAGCAGTGGTAGCCTTTATGGCGGGGTATTTGGTGCGCCAGCAGGAAGAAGTTCGCAATAGTTTGTGGGGGTTCTCAAAATCCTTAGTAGTGTTAGTCACATTTATTGTGCTGTTTTTATTAGAGCCAGACTTTGGAGCGGTGGTGGTAATGATGTGTGCCGTGCTAGGCATGTTCTTTTTAGGAGGTATGCGTAAACGTCATATTTCTATAGTGATTGCGGCTGCTAGCGCCGCAGGTGCAGTGATAATTTCAGCTGCTGAATACCGGGTACAACGGTTAACGACCTACCTAGATCCATGGAGTGATCCCTTTGGTAGCGGTTATCAATTAACGCAGGCGCAAATTGCATTTGGCCGAGGTGGCTGGTTTGGTGAAGGTTTGGGCCAGAGTATGCAAAAGTTATTTTACTTGCCAGAAGCCCATACGGACTTTGTATATTCTGTGCTGGCTGAAGAGTGGGGTGCTTTTGGTGCTGTGATTGTTGTGGCTTTGTATGGCGTGCTAATCGTGCGTGGCCTGCAGGTGGGTCAAAAAGCCGAACGCTTAGGGCGCTATTTTTCAGCCTACTTAGGCTACGGCTTAGTATTGCTGATTGCCGTGCAAGCTATAATTAATATAGGAGTCAACTTAGGGTTATTACCGACCAAGGGGTTAACGCTACCCTTTGTTAGCTACGGTGGCAGTAGTATGTTGGCTTGTGCCAGTAGTTTGGGTATTTTGTTGCGTATTTCGATGGAAAATAATGCCACTTATGCTGGCTCATTTAGTGAGGATGCTTTTCACGAATCTTCTCCTTATAGACCATTAGATACCCCAAGCCCTGAAGCGACTCTAGGACTTGATGACGTTGATCAATGGTTTGGTGATGAAGCTAAAAAGCAGGACTGGCGTCATGACTAAATTGAATCGTCAAGCAAATTCAAAACGTTTACTGATTATGGCAGCAGGAACAGGCGGTCATGTTTATCCTGCTTTAGCTACTGCTGAAATCTTGCAGGCACAGAATTGGAAAGTAGAATGGTTGGGCACAGGCAGAGGCATTGAAGCTCGTTTGGTGCCAGACGCAGGGTTTTATTTACATTGCATTGATGTGGTGGGTTTGCGAGGCAAAGGTAAATGGTCTTTGTTGTTGGCGCCTTGGCGTTTATTCAAATCTTTGTTGCAGTCAATTAAGGTTATCCGCGGCTTTAAACCTCATTGTGTTTTGGGTATGGGTGGTTTTGTCGCTGGTCCTGGGGGTTTGGCTGCCAAATTATTAGGAGTACCACTCATTTTACATGAACAAAATGCAATTCCCGGGCTCACAAACCGTTTATTGCGCCCGTTTGCCAGCAGAACCTTACAAGCGTTTGCTGGCAGTTTTGCTGATAGGCGGGCCATCACAGTTGGTAACCCATTACGATCCAATATCATTGCTCATAAGTCAGACCATAATGGGCTTCGGATATTGATTGTAGGCGGCAGCTTAGGTGCGCTTATCCTTAATGAAGTAGTGCCCATAGCGATGGCATTATTGGCCAGTAATGAACGGCCACAAATATGGCATCAAACGGGACCAAAACATCACAAGGTAACCCAAGCTGGATATGATAAAGCTCAGGTTGCGGCACAAGTAGATGCTTATATTGACGACATGGGAATGGCTTATGCATGGGCCAATTTAGTCATTTGCCGCGCGGGAGCTTTAACTGTAAGCGAGTTGGCTGGCGCTGGCATGGCGTCTATATTGGTGCCTTATCCTTCCGCTGTAGACGATCACCAAACGGCCAATGCTAATGTGTTAGTGCAAGCTGGCGCAGCCATCTTATTGCCACAAACGCAGCTGTCGCCAGCAACCCTTAGTCAAAATATTAGGGTTTTACAAAGCCGCCCATCAAAACTAAATAATATGGCCACTGCAGCCTTAACCTGCGCTGCACCAAAGGCCGCTTACAATGTAGCACAACATTGCATGGAGATTGCCCGTGGTTAAATTCACCCCACCAAATCAATACACAATTCCGGAAATGCGACGCATCAAACGTATTCATTTTGTAGGTATTGGTGGTGTTGGAATGTGCGGTATCGCTGAAGTGTTGCTTAACCAAGGATACGAAATAAGTGGCTCTGATATAAAAGTAAGCCCAGTGACACAGCGATTGGCAAGTCAAGGTGCGCAGGTTTTTATAGGTCACCAAGATGCTAATGTTCGTGGTGCTCACGTAGTCGTCGTGTCTACTGCCGTGGCCGAAGAAAATCCAGAGCTAGTGGCGGCGCGGGCGCATCGCATTCCTATTGTGCAAAGGGCACAAATGTTGGCTGAATTGATGCGCTACCGGCATGGTATTGCCGTTGCTGGTACCCATGGGAAAACTACCACCACTTCTTTGGTGGCTGCAATTTTGGCGGCGGGGGGGTTAGATCCCACTTTTGTTATCGGTGGCAAACTGACAAGCTCGGGAACGAATGCAAAACTAGGGGCGAGTTCTTACCTAGTTGCAGAAGCTGATGAAAGTGATGCGTCTTTTTTGCATCTACAGCCGTTAACTTCTATTGTCACCAATATCGATGCCGACCATATGTCCACCTATGAAGGAGACTTTAACCGGTTAAAGAAAACCTTTGTTGAATTCTTGCACAACCTTCCGTTTTATGGCCTTGCCATCGTGTGTGTGGATGACCCGGTGGTATGGGAAATATTACCCCAAGTGAGTCGGCCCTTAATGACCTATGGTTTTGACGAAAACGCTGATGTAAAAGCCATCAACCTTCACCAAAAAGGCATGGTTACTTCGTTTACCGTGTGTAGACAAGGTCATAAGGACCTAGATATCTCCCTCAATATGCCCGGTAAACACAATGTCCAAAATGCCCTAGCAGCCATCGCAGTTGCTACAGATTTAGAAGTGGGGGACGAGCATATTGTCAGTGGGTTAAATGAATTCTCAGGTGTCGGCCGACGTTTCCAGGTGTTAGGTGATTACCCAGCACAGCAGGGCACTGCAACCTTAGTGGACGATTATGGGCACCATCCCCGAGAAGTGTCGGCAACCATTGATGCTATTCGTGCGGGTTGGTCAGGTCGTCGGTTAGTGATGGTGTACCAGCCCCATCGATATTCTCGAACACGAGATTTATATGAAGACTTTGTGGATGTGTTATCACGTGTAGATATATTGGTTTTATTGGATATTTATCCTGCAGGAGAAGAGCCGATTAACGGTGCCGATGGCCGTAGTTTGTGCCGCAGTATTCGATCAAGGGGCCAAGTAGATCCAATATTCGTAGAGCGTGGAGCCGCTGTAGCACCTGTGTTAGAAAATATTTTGTGCGACGGTGATCTATTATTAACTCAAGGCGCCGGTGATATTGGACAAATTTCCCGGGCACTGCTCGACAAAATACAACAAGAAGACAGCTAAATGACAAATATCAATCTGTCCCAGAGTTGGGCGCACTTGCTCAAGGTACCCAAGGCCCGTATTGCGGTTATTTATGGTGGAACTTCGGCTGAACGCGAAATTTCTTTGATGAGTGGCAAGCAAGTTTTGGGTCACTTACAAAGTGCCGGTGTGAATGCCTTTGGTCTAGACTTAGGTGCCGATGGCCAAGATCAGGTGACTCAACTACAGCAGGCTGGTATGGATGCGGCGTTTATCATCCTTCATGGCCGTGGCGGTGAGGATGGAACGCTTCAAGGTGTACTTGAATTTATGGCAGTGCCTTACACAGGTTGTGACGTTCTAGCCTCTAGTTTGGGCATGAATAAGCTCATGACCAAATTGGTTTGGTTAGCGCAAGGGTTGAGAACTCCAGCCTATGAAGTTCTAAATGATGCGAGCAATTGGGCAGAGGTTGCCAAACGTCTTGGATTGCCTTTGGTGGTTAAGCCGGTTCATGAAGGGTCAAGCTTAGGAATTAATATCGTTGATTCTGCCGCAACCTTAGAGCGGGCATATCAAGATGCAGTAGAATATGACCGTGAAGTGATGGCAGAGCAATTTATCGACGGTGATGAGTACACGGTGCCTATACTCAATGACCTTTCTTTGCCGGCCATTCGTCTAGAAACAGATAATGCGTTTTACGACCTACAAGCCAAGTATTACTCCGATAAGACACGTTATTTGTTCGACAACCCAATGACGCGAACACAGCAGCAGAGTATGCAGGACGAGTGCCGCTGCGCGTTTCAAGTGTTAGGTTGTCGAGATTGGGGACGCATCGATGTGATGCGTGATAAGCAGGGGCGAAATTGGTTGTTAGAAGTGAATACCACGCCAGGTATGACCAGTCACAGTTTGGTACCTATGGCTGCGGAAGCGGCGGGGCTGAACTTTGCGCAATTAACCCTAGTTATTTTGAATTTAGCGTTGGCTCGAGCGAAGGCTGGGAGATGACGATGTCTGACGGGGCGCAAACAGTACATTGGAGTTGGAGTGCTAAGTTTCTGTTGGCACTGGTGCTAATGACAGCAGGACTGCTAACTTGGCAAGCCATTCAGCCCTGGTTGCAGCGTCCATTACAGCAAATTATTTTGCAAACAGATATACCGGCTTCGGAAAAAATAATATTACAGGCTCAACTAAATGCCCATTTGTCTGATTCTTTTTTTGGAGCAGATTTACAACTTATTAGACAAGAGGTAGAGAGCCACGCCTGGGTTAATGGCGCCAAGGTTAGTCGTGTTTGGCCCAATAGGTTGATGGTTGAGGCGCCACGGCAGATTTTCATGGCCCGCTGGCGAGGTGGTGGCTTCATCAACCATGAGGGTGATTTGGTGTTAGTGAATCCTAGTCAGGTGGTGGGCTTTGAACAGTTGCCGATGCTGGCAGGCCCTGAAGGCAGTGTATGGGCTATGAGCGAATTGTTTCGACAAATGAGTTGGTTGGTCGGGCGGGATGATCTGACTATCGACCAACTGACTATGGCCCGCCGGGGAGCGGTTGAATTGCGCTTGCATAACAGTATTGTTTTAGTACTTGGACGCGACCAAGTATTGCCTAGATTACAGCGTTTAATGAAGGTCTATCATAGTCATTTTGTCGCTAAATCTAGCACTATTAAACGTATAGATGGTCGTTACCCTCATGGTGTATCTGTGGCGTGGAAAGAGGCCGGTTAAAGGCGATTATTTGGCTGCTAAATTGGCGCTAATTTGCTCGATTAATCCACCACTTAGAGGGCAAAGTGTGGGATAATTACACAATATTTAAATGGCTTGTTTTGGCCACTTGAAAAACACATAAATAAGGGAAGATTTGGGTGGTAGACACAGCAATAAAACCCATGGTGGTTGGGTTGGATATTGGCACTTCTAAGGTGGTCGCTATGGTGGCGGAACTTGGTGATGATAGTCAATTACAAGTTGTGGGAATTGGAGCGCAAGCGTCTCGGGGTTTAAAGCGTGGCATTGTTGCTAATATTGAATTCACCGTGCTATCGGTAAAGCGAGCCATCGAAGAAGCTGAATTAATGGCTGACTGTAAGATTAACGCTGTTACCGTAGGTATTGGCGGTAATCATATTAGTAGTATGAATTCTCACGGCATAGTAGCGATACAGGCTGGAGAAGTATCTGAGCTTGATTTGGAACGTGTGATCGAGGCGGCTAGGGCGGTAGCGATCCCAACTGATCAAAGAATTTTGCATATTTTGCCGCAAGAGTATGTGATTGACGGTCAGGAGGGTATCCAAGACCCTCTCGGTATGGCCGGTGTGCGGCTGGAAGCAAAAGTACATATTGTGACTTGCGCTCTTAATGTAGCGCAAAATATTGAAAAGTGCGTAAGTCGATGTGATTTGGTGTTGGAAAACATTGTTCTTAACGCTTTGGCATCTAGTTATGCTGTACTGACAGAAGATGAAAAAGAATTAGGTGTTTGCTTAGTCGACATGGGTGGTGGCACCATCGAAGTTGCTGTGTTCACTGCTGGCGCCATTCGCCACACGGCAGTAATACCAGTAGCTGGTGATCAAGTGACCAACGACATTGCCATGGCGTTGCGCACACCAACCGTTCATGCGGAAGATGTAAAAGTAAGGTACGCCTGTGCGTTGGCACAGTTAACCGATTTATCGGAAAGTATTAAAGTGCCTAGTGTGGGTGATCGTCCCGCTAGAGACTTGTCTCGCCAAGCCTTAGCTGAAGTGGTAGAGCCGCGTTATGAAGAGCTGTACACCCTAGTTCAATCGGAATTAAGGCGCAGTGGTTACGAAGATTTGATTGCAGCGGGTATGGTGTTAACGGGTGGTACGGCGCAGATGGAAGGTGCAGTAGAGTTGGCGGAAGAGATTTTTCATATGCCAGTGCGCTTAGCCAAGCCGCATAAAGCGCAGGGGCCTAGTGGATTGTTGGATAATCCAACGTATTCCACCTGTGTTGGGTTGTTAAATTATGCTCAACAGGCAGGACCTTCTGCCCAGGTAAAGTTGCCTAATAGGATGGCTTTGGGGTTTGAAGCTAGTCAATGGCTGCTCAAGGCTAAAACTTGGGTAAAATCAAATTTTTAACGATAAGTCACCCAGGTGGATGTCGATAGTGAAGTCTGATAAACGATAGGACTCGTTATTAGAAAAACAATAAAATAGACTAGGAGCAAGGCGATGTACGAATTAGTCGATAACGTGCCGCAAAATGCAGTCATTAAAGTGATTGGTGTAGGCGGTGGCGGTGGTAATGCTGTAAGTCATATGTTGTCTAGTGAAATAGACGGCGTTGAATTTATTTGTGCCAACACTGACGCTCAAGCCCTTAGAGGTATGGAGGCTCGATCGGTGGTTCAACTAGGCGCTCAAATCACTAAAGGTTTGGGAGCTGGAGCTAATCCTAATGTTGGCCGCGAAGCTGCCATCGAAGACCGCGAGCAGATTGAAAGTATTCTGCAAGGCGCTGATATGGTCTTTATTACCGCAGGTATGGGTGGCGGAACGGGTACCGGAGCTGCACCAATCGTGGCTGAAGTGGCTCGTGAAATGGGTATTTTAACGGTTGCTGTTGTGACCAAGCCATTCCCATTTGAGGGACGTAAACGTATGGCTATCGCAGAGCAGGGCCTTAAAGAATTGGCGGAACACGTAGATTCATTGATCACTATACCAAATGAAAAGCTGCTGCCTGTGTTGGGTAAGAACTGTAGTTTACTGACGGCTTTTAGTACCGCAAACGATGTGCTTTTAGGTGCAGTACAAGGCATTGCCGACCTAATTACTCGGCCTGGTATGATCAACGTAGATTTTGCTGACGTACGTACGGTAATGTCCGAAATGGGCATGGCCATGATGGGCACTGGCGTGGCGCGAGGTGAAGACCGAGCCCGTGAAGCTGCAGAAGCTGCGGTACGCAGTCCGCTGCTAGAAGATGTTGACTTGCGAGGTGCAAAAGGCATTTTGGTCAATATTACAGCCGGACTAGACATGAATTTGGGTGAGTTCTCAGAAGTCGGTAATACTATAGAAGAGTTCGCGTCAGACAATGCCACCGTGGTTATTGGTACGGTGATTGATCCTGAATTGTCTGATGAGCTAAAAGTAACGGTTGTTGCTACAGGTCTAGGCTACGGTTATACACAACAGATTGAACCAACGGTGAAAGCTGTGGTCAATAATACTATGAGACGTCCTACGGTCGATCAAATGGAATTGCCAACAGTTAAAGATGCGTTAGTTGGTGATGCACGTACGAGTGGCTCGGCGACGGATGCTGATAGTAGTTCTGAAGGCGATATTGATTATTTGGATATCCCTGCTTTTTTGCGGCGTCAAGCTGATTAAGACTTAGGTCTTAGATGCTGGCGCTTTTTACCTGTAATGGGGGTCTTGTCACCGCCAGAGACAGATTTTTTGTGCTACAATGCTCGGCTATCCCCGAGTGCAGGGTTTAGGACATTATGGTCAAACAGCGTACATTAAAAAATATTATTAGAGCCACAGGCATTGGTATTCATACGGGTAAAAAAGTTTACCTCACATTGAAACCTGCTTTGGCTAATGTTGGCATCGTATTTTGCCGAACTGATCTCGATCCTGTGGTGTCCATCGCTGCCACGGCGGCTAACGTGGGAGACACCACGCTATCTACAAATCTAGTGCAAGATGGCGTACGGGTTTGCACCGTCGAACATCTTCTATCGGCCTTTGCAGGTCTTGGTATAGATAACGCATACGTAGAGCTAAGCAGCGAAGAAGTGCCCATTATGGATGGCAGTGCGGCACCATTTATCTTCTTGTTACAGTCTGCTGGTGTTGAAGAGCAGAATGCTCCAAAAAAATTCATTCGTATTAAAAAGACTATCATTGTTACTCAAGACGACAAAAAAGCGTCATTAGAGCCGTTTAACGGTTTTCAGGTGGGTTTTACCATCGACTTTGATCATCCACTTTTTGAAAGTCGAAACTGCACCACCCATTTAGACTTTTCGAGTACGTCTTATGTGAAAGAAGTGAGTCGAGCACGTACCTTTGGCTTTATGAAAGACTTTGAATACCTTAGGTCCAAAAATTTAGCGTTAGGTGGTAGTTTAGATAATGCCATCGCGGTAGATGATTATCGTGTACTTAATGAAGATGGCCTCCGTTATCAAGACGAATTTGTTAAACACAAGGTATTGGACGCGGTAGGCGATATGTACCTGTTGGGCCTTAGTCTCATTGGCAAGTTCCAAGGTCATAAGTCAGGTCATGGCTTAAATCACATGTTGTTACGTGAGTTATTGGCGCAAGAGGATGCGTGGGAAGTGGTTACATTCGACGATGAGGCAGACTCACCTATTGCTTATATGAGCCCGGCCGCAGCCGCAGCCTAATAAACAACAACGAAAAAGCTGGTGTTCCTAAAGAACACCGGCTTTTCTACGTTTTAGGCCTTTGAAAATAGGCCTAAGACCCCATAGTAATAGAAGAGATCATAAACGTCTCATTTATCCCTAACAAGCGCATGAGCGCATATAAAAAGACAAGATAATGGTACAGATTTTAAAATCACTTTTTGGCAGTAAAAATGATCGTGAAGTAAAGCGATTTAATAAAATTGTAAGTAAGGTCAATGGCTTAGAGAAAACTGTGCAGCCTTTGTCTGATGCTGATCTAGCAGCTAAACGAGTAGAATTTAACCTGCGTTTTGAGGCTGGCGAAAGTTTAGATCAATTATTACCTGAAGCATTTGCTGTCTGCCGAGAGGCCTCGATCCGGTTTATGGAGTTACGTCACTTTGACGTACAAATGATTGGAGGCATGGCTTTACACCAAGGCAAAGTGGCTGAAATGCGCACCGGTGAAGGTAAAACCTTAGTGGCCACGTTGGCGGTTTACCTCAATGCTATTCCAGCTAACGGTGTACATGTAGTCACAGTAAATGACTACCTAGCCCAGCGTGATGGTGAGTGGATGCGTCCTATATATGAAGGCCTTGGCTTATCCGTGGGTATCATATTGTCTGGCCAAGACAGTTCCGTCAAACGTGTTGCCTATGCCTGTGATGTTACCTACGGCACCAATAATGAATTTGGATTTGATTACCTACGTGACAACATGGCATTTAGTGCTGTGGATAAGGTACAACGACCTCTTAACTTTGCCATTGTTGACGAAGTGGACTCTATACTGATCGATGAAGCCCGCACACCCTTAATTATTTCTGGGCCCGTTGAAGATAACACTCAAATGTACATTACCGTCAATGGTTTGGTGCCTCTACTCGAAATTCAACCAAAAGTTGAAGGTGATGAAGATCCCACTGGCCATTACACCTACGATGAATCCCACAAGACTATAGAGCTCACAGAAGCAGGTCACCAATTTGTTGAAGAGCTATTGGTTGGCGCTGAGCTACTGGCAGCCGGCGAAAGTCTTTATGCAGCTACTAATCTAACACTGTTACATCACGTACATGCCGGACTCAAAGCTCTCGTTATATTCTCTCGCAATGTAGATTACATCGTTCAAGACGACCAAATTGTTATTGTTGATGAACATACGGGCCGCACGATGCCCGGTCGCCGGTGGTCAGAAGGCATTCACCAAGCCATCGAAGCTAAAGAAGGCGTCACCATTCAAAAAGAAAGCCAAACTATGGCTTCTACCACGTTCCAGAACTACTTTCGTTTGTACGACAAGCTTGCTGGTATGACTGGTACTGCCGATACCGAAGCATTTGAACTACATCAGATATACGATTTAGATGTGTTAGTGATCCCTACTAACGTTGATGTTAAACGTAAAGATATGAACGACCTTGTGTATCTAACAATGGCAGAAAAGTTTGACGCTATTATTGAAGACATTCGCCACTGCGTAAAACAACAGAGCCCAGTATTAGTGGGTACTGCGTCAATTGAAATGTCAGAAATGGTTTCCCAAGCGTTAACCAAAGCTGATGTTCCCCACAACGTACTCAACGCTAAGCAACACGAACGCGAAGCCAGTATTATTGCAGAAGCAGGCCGCCCTGGTGCTGTCACTATTGCCACCAACATGGCAGGCCGTGGTACCGATATTGGTTTGGGTGGTAAGTTAGAAGTTGAGTTGGCCGCCCTAGGTGAAAATGCCACCGATGCCGAAATACAAGCAGCTAAGGCAGACTGGCAAATACGTCACGATTTAGTATTAGCCGCCGGCGGACTTCACATTATCGGTACTGAGCGGCATGAGTCTCGCCGTATCGATAACCAATTGCGTGGTAGAGCTGGCCGTCAAGGTGACCCAGGTTCATCACGTTTCTTCTTATCGTTAGAAGATAACTTACTGCGTATTTTTGCGCCAGAACGTATTAAAGGCCTAATGCAAAAATTAGGTATGGAAAAAGGCGAAGCTATCGAGCACCGCATGGTGTCAAACGCCATTGAAAAATCACAACGTAAAGTTGAAGGGCGTAACTTCGACATGCGTAAACAATTGCTTGAATATGATGACGTGGCCAACGATCAGCGTACCGTGGTTTATGATCAACGCAACGAGTTAATGTCTACGGATGATATTGCAGACGTGATCACTAATGTTCGTGCTGAAGTAGTGGATAGTGCTATTGATAGTTTCATCGCCCCACAAAGTCTTGCAGAACAGTGGGATGTGAGTGGCCTAGAAACAGAACTTGAAAAGCAATTTGGTATGGCTTTGCCAGTCCAAGAATGGCTTGATGGTGATGACCGCCTTGAAGAGGAAGGTTTGCGTACACGAATTCAAACTCTACTGAGTGAGAGTTACCAGTCCAAAACTGAGGTAGTTGGAGCAGAAACTATCCGTGGTTTTGAAAAGCAGGTAATGCTGCAGGTGATCGATTCCCGCTGGAAAGAGCACTTAGCCACCATGGATATGTTACGCCAGGGTATTCATCTACGTGGCTATGCACAAAAGAACCCTAAGCAGGAATATAAACGAGAATCCTTTGACCTGTTTCAGCAGCTGCTTTTTGCTATTAAAGAAGACGTTATTCGTATCTTGAGCCACGTACAAGTTAGGTCGCCAGCAGAAGTTGAAGCAGAAGAACGTCAAAAACGCGAACAGGCTCAAGCGGCGATGCAGTTCCGGCATGAACAAGCTCAGACCGCAGGTCAGCAGCAACAGCGTGAGGCAACCCCAAAAAATCCTGCAATACCCTCATTCAAGGTAGGTCGCAATGAGCCTTGTCCATGTGGTTCGGGGAAAAAATACAAGCAGTGTCATGGCAAACTTAGCTAGTTACAGATAATATACTAGGGACGAGATTATGGCAGTTGGACTGTTAGCTGAAGTGAAGTATCATCCTATCGCAGGTTTTCAATTGGGTACCACAGATGCCAGCATTAAAATTCCAGGTCGCAAAGACCTGGTGGTAATGCAAGCCCAAGCTGGTTCAAGTATGGCTGGGGTATTCACAACCAATGCTTTTTGTGCAGCACCAGTACAACTGTGCCGACGCCATTTGCAAGATGACAGCCCCCTCGCTTTAGTCATCAATACTGGCAATGCTAACGCTGGCACTGGCGCAGCTGGTAATGCCGACGCTCTTACATCATGCAACGAGTTGGCTCAAGCCCTAAATTTGAACAGCTCTCAAGTACTGCCGTTTTCCACTGGAGTGATTGGTGAAAAACTCCCCATTGAAAAAATTGTAACAAGTTTACCCCATGCTATTAACAAGTTGGATGTTAACGGCTGGCAAGACGCTGCTTGGGGCATATTAACCACGGATACTCGCACCAAAGGTGCTAGCGTGCAGATTGAACACTTTGGCCAGACCTTTAGTCTTACTGGTATCTCCAAGGGATCGGGTATGATTCGGCCTAATATGGCCACCATGTTGGCGTTTGTTGCGACCGATGTGCAATGTTCACCCACATTGACTCAAGACCTGTTAAATCAAGCTGTCAATCAAAGCTTCAATCGTATTACCGTAGACGGAGATATGTCCACTAACGATTCATGCATTCTCATTGCAACAGGCGCGAGTGAGTTGTGTTTAGATGAAGATAGTGAACTGGTGGCTAAGTTTAGTAAGGCCTTGACCGAACTCATGCAGCAACTAGCTCACGCCATTGTGCGGGACGGTGAAGGAGCCACTAAGTTCATCAGTGTAGAAGTGGAAGGTGGAGCTAATAGCGAAGAATGTTTGCAAGTGGCTTACGCCATCGCTCATTCACCATTAATTAAAACGGCTATGTTTGCTAGTGACCCAAACTGGGGCCGTATATTGAACGCCGTAGGTTATTCTGGCGTACCAAATCTTGATGTTAACACCCTCACCATTCATTTAGGTGATAGCCTACTAGTTGATCAAGGAGGCTGTGCCAATAGCTACACAGAAGCTGCAGGCCAAAAGGTCATGGATCAAGAAGAAATTACTATTCGAGTAGATTTAAAACGTGGCGACGCCAAAGAAACCGTGTGGACCACAGACTTGTCTTACGACTACGTAAAAATCAACGCTGATTATCGTAGTTAAAGGTAACAGTGATCAATAAACGTGTGGAAGTGGTAGCAGCCATTTTAGTTGATTCTCAACAGCGTATTCTTATGGCGCAGCGGGCTGATTGGCAACACCAAGGTGGCAAGTGGGAATTCCCTGGCGGTAAAATAGAAACTCACGAAACTCATATGCAAGCTTTAGCTCGTGAGATCCAAGAAGAGGTTGATTTAAAGATTAATCAGCAGACTTGTGAGCTTTTTAAGGCCGTACATCACGACTATAATGATAAACAGGTGTCCTTGTATTTTTATCTAGTTAAAGACTTTTCTGGTAGTGCCAAAGGTATGGAAGGCCAACCCGTAATGTGGGTAGACGCTCAGACATTACCGCAAATGACTATTCCTGATGCCAATAAAGCTATTGCAGATGCGCTGCTTCAAACTTGGCCTGTTAGCTAGGCCAAGTTTGAAGCAAGGTTAGATTCAGCATCCAACAACACCTCTTGAAGTAACTCCTCCGCCTGTTCTGGCAGTGAACTAGCAACAGCATACATTACGTCATCGGCCATTCCCGGTGCCACTTCGCTGATACTGCCCACCAAAGCTGAGGCATGCTCAGGGTCTGTTTGAGCGATGGACTCTGCCACTTGAGCGGCTTCTTCTGGCAGTATTCCAGCTACCGCGGTGGCGATGTCAAAGGCTTGTTCCGGTGCTTCCTGTACTAGCGCAATAGCAAGCTCAGCACCTTCGCCTAAATAGTTGCCATCTTCTTCTGCAGCTAAGAAGGTATGTAATTCTTCATCTGGGCTTGCAGCTATAGTTTCAGCCACCCCTGCCGCAACTTCTATGCTTGCCTCTGGTACCTCTTGTGTAACAGCTGTTGCAACCTCTACCCGTTGATCTGGGGCAGCTTTTGCTGCTAAGACCGCGATCCGAGCCACTAGTTCTGGCATATCATCAGCGATTTCGTGGCTTACGATGGCTGCAATTTCTGCTGCCTGCTGTGGTGCCTCATTTAGCAGCCTTAGAGTAAGGCGGCTAAGGGCATGGAAGCTAGCCTCGGGCTTGAGCTTTTGTTGTTTGATTAAGTCACACATATAGCGGGCTAAGGCTGCACCAGACAGTGGGGCGGAGCCAGCTACATTGGTAATAATGTCGAGCTTCAAGTGCGGCAGTTCATTGGCCAAGGCAATAGCTAAGGCTTCTGCTTGATCTGGGTAATGGTAGGCTGTGGCCTGAGCAATGTTTACCGCTTCTTCTGGCTGGTTAAGGGCTACGCTTACAGCAATTTCCACCACATCTTCTGGATTTTCTTCTGCTAATAAAAGTACCGTCTCTGCAGCCACACTGGTTTCATCGAGGCTGTTATATTCTGTACGGGGGTCAAGCTCGGTGGCCATCGGTGTCATGCCTTGTACCACGAACGACTCTTGCAGTGCATCGGGCACGGCTGAACGAATGCTCATGCGGTACATGACAAAGGCGACTAACACTAAACTAGCTACAATCAAGTACCCAAACAGGGCATCTGCTCCCATTTGTTTCATTACTAACGAAGACGTATAGGGGCCTATGGCGCCACCTGCTGCATAAGCCAAAATGAGTTTGCCACTGGCAGCTACCATTTCTGTGGGTTTAAGTCGGTCAAAGGCATCTGCTAAGGCGATGGGGTATACGCAAGCCAAGGCACCGCTAAGAATGACGGCGCAAGCAATAGTAATGGCCATTTCTCCCCGTGCGGCCATAATCGGCAATACCATGGCAGCCAAACAGGCAACTAGCAAGGTCATTACTAATACTGTACGACGGTCAAACAGATCGGCCAGCTTACCTATGGGGAACTGTAATAAGAACCCGCCAACCATGGTGGCACTCATAAAGGTAGCGATTTGACTTTTAGTCATGCCCACATCGGCACCGTAAACACTACTCATATTGTACAAAGCGCCTAAACAAATGCCAGAAATCATGATACCTACGACACCCAAGGGTGAAGTACGGTAAAGGATCTTTAATGGCATGGCTTCCGGTTCATTTATTCGTGGCCCACCAGACCGACTCATGAGTACTGGAATCATGCATAAACAAAACAGCATGGCTACGTAGATATAGAGGATAGGGTCTTGTGGCTCGGCAAAATTAAGCATGAGCTGGCCTAGGGCCAATCCAAAATAGGTGACGAACTGATAGCTACCAAACACTGTGGCACGGTTTTCACTAGTAGAGCTCTCGCTCAACCATGTTTCCATAGTCATAAAAAAGGTGGCATTAGTAAAGCCAATCAATACCCGCAACACACCCCACACAAGAGGCACGGACCAAATGCTGTGCAACAAAGCACACATGGTGGCGACGGAAGCACAGGCGGCAAAAATACGAATATGACCCACACGGCTTATAAGGTGTCTGCCGTATAAAGAACCTAATAACATACCTACAAAATAAAGCGACATAACTAGGCCAATGGCGTCCGTATCTTGGCCATCTAGCCGCATGCTCATAGGGATAATAATAAACAGCAAACCATTGCCCATAAGCAAAAGCGTACAGCTTAAGTATAAAGGTAGAAGTTGATTCAGTGCTCTCACAGGTTGCCTATCAATAATTCATATTTAGTGGGTCATTTAGTCGCAAAATATAGCATATTTAGGCGTGGGTCAATGGCTAAATTAAGCCTTTGCAAAGCGCTGGTTGGGAGCTTGTAATGGCGGTCCTTTTGAAGCCAAGCAAACGTCGGAGTGCGCCTTTTGTGAGGTTACCAAAAAGCAGCAAAAAAGAGGATCGGCAACTGACTTGCCAAGAGTTTGATAACCACTAGGATTGGCTAGGTGCATACACCCTTGCCCCAATAAAGTTAATATATCTACTTTTCTGGGGCAGGGTGGAGTGGTGCTTACTAGTTTTCGTAAACTTCCATTGGTGGGCAAGAGCAAATAAGGTTACGGTCGCCATAAACGTTGTCTATGCGGTTAACCGTAGGCCAAAACTTAGCATCCAAGGTGGCTGCAGTTGGGAAAGCCGCCACTGTACGAGAGTAACCACGGTTCCAGCCGTGGCTGGCTAAATCTGACTGGGTATGTGGAGCCATCTTTAGCGGGTTATGCTTAGGACTCCATTCACCAGTTTCGATTTTCGCAATCTCTTCACGAATGCTCGCCATAGCATCACAAAAACGGTCAATTTCACGCTTTGGCTCAGACTCTGTAGGCTCAATCATCAAGGTGCCTGCCACTGGGAAAGACATAGTAGGCGCATGGAAACCATAGTCCATTAACCGCTTAGCGATGTCTTCTTCACTGATGCCAGTGGTTTCTTTAAGTTGGCGAATATCAATAATACATTCATGGGCGACACGGTCATTACGACCGCGATACAAAATTGGGAAGTGCTCACTCAATCGTGAAGCCATGTAATTAGCGCTCAAGATAGCTTGGGCTGTGGATTGTTGTAAACCCTCTGAACCTAACAAATTAATGTAAGCCCAAGATATAGGTAAAATCGAACCACTGCCATAAGGTGCTGCAGAAACTGCACCATTACCATTGTTGTTGCCATGCACGGGCACGACCGGGTGATTGGGCAAAAAAGGCGCAAGGTGAGCTTTTACACCTATAGGGCCCATACCAGGGCCGCCACCGCCATGAGGAATAGCAAAGGTTTTGTGTAAGTTAAGATGTGATACGTCAGAACCAATAAAGCCAGGCTTGCTGATGCCTACTTGAGCATTCATGTTAGCGCCATCCATATATACTTGGCCACCGTTGTCATGAATAATTTGGCAAATTTCCACCACACTCTCCTCATACACTCCGTGGGTTGAAGGGTAGGTGATCATTAAGCAAGACAGTTGCTCTGCATGTTGTTCTGCCTTGGCCTTAAGGTCTGCAACATCAACGTTACCAAAGTTATCGCAACCTACTACAACTACCGTCATATCCACCATGGAAGCGCTGGCAGGGTTGGTGCCGTGTGAAGAGCTTGGAATGATACAAACGTTTCGATGGCCTTCACCAATACTGGCTTGGTATTTACGAATAGCCACAAGGCCTGCGTATTCACCTTGGGCGCCAGAGTTAGGCTGCATAGACACGTGATCGTAACCGGTAATTTCTACCAACTGCGCCTCTAAGGAGCGAATTAGTTCCATATAGCCGTGGGTTTGATCTGTAGGTGCAAATGGGTGCATGTTGGCAAATTCAGGCCAAGTGACTGCTGCCATTTGTGCAGTAGCGTTAAGTTTCATGGTACAAGAACCTAATGGAATCATGCCATGAACCAAAGAGAAGTCTTTGTTTTCTAACTTCTTCAAGTAGCGCACCATGTCTGTTTCGCTATGGTGGCTATTAAAAACAGGGTGTTCAAGGATGGCGTCTTTACGCATTAATTCATCGGCCATACCCATGTTAATACTGCTGCATAGGCTATCTGTGGCGGCTAAGTTAAAATCTACTTGGGCGCCAGCGACAATGTTTAACAAACCTTGGATATGAATCACTTGGGTGGTTTCGTCAAGGCTAATGCCTAAGCAATCAGTGCCGACCTTACGTAAGTTATAACCTGCATCAAGAGCGCGCTGGTAAATGGCATCCTGTTGGCCATTGGTGGCTAAGGTTAAGGTGTCGAAGAAGGTTTGGTTATTAGCTGGGAAACCTAAAGTATCTAGTTGAGCGGCTAAAATGGCCGTTAAACGTTGAATGCGGCTAGCAATAGTACGTAGGCCAGCTGGACCGTGGTATACAGCATAGAAAGATGACATGTTGGCTAATAATGCTTGGGCTGTACAAATGTTGGAGTTGGCCTTTTCACGGCGAATATGTTGTTCACGGGTTTGCATAGCCATGCGCAATGCAGGCTTGCCCTTGGTATCAATGGAAACACCAATAATACGACCCGGAATAGAACGTTTGTATTTATCTTTGCTAGCAAAGAATGCAGCATGTGGGCCACCAAAACCTAAAGGTACGCCAAAACGCTGACTAGAACCAAACACCACGTCTGCACCTAATTGGCCTGGTGATTGGAGTAATACCAAGCTCATAATATCTGCGCCCACAGCAACGAGTGCTTTTTGTTCATGGGCCACATCAATGATGCTTTTTAAGTCGCAGATAGAGCCGTCACTACCAGGGTACTGCACCATCACGCCAAATACATCGTGTTGGGCTAAATCTGTTGCAGGGTTGCCCGTAACAATTTCAAACCCAAAGTATTCTGCACGGGTACGTATTACAGAAATATTTTGTGGGTGGGTATTGTCATCTACAAAGAAGGTTACGCTCTTCTTTTTGTTGGCACGTTTACACAGGGCCATGGCCTCTGCTGCTGCCGTAGCTTCGTCTAACAATGAGGCGTTGGCCAACTCCATGCCCGTAAGATCCATGATCATCTGCTGGTAGTTGAGCAGTGCTTCTAAGCGGCCCTGGGCGATTTCTGGCTGATACGGTGTATAAGCTGTATACCAAGCTGGGTTTTCCATGACATTACGTAAAATAACGTTAGGCACCAACGTGTTGCTGTAGCCCATGCCAATACAAGACACATTAACTATGTTCTTGCTGGCCATCTCTTTGAGTTGGGCTAGGGTGTCTACTTCAGATTGAGAGGTCGGTAAATCTAACGGTTGGTGTAAACGAATGCTGTCAGGCACTGTTTGGTCTAACAGCTCATCAATGCTGGACACTTGGAGGTGGTTCAGCATGGCTTCGTTTTCAGCGTTACTGGGGCCAATATGACGGTCGATAAAGGCGTTGGTTTGAAGAAGTTGTGCGATAGGTGTTCGGGCGAGAGTAGGTGCAGACATAGGGAATCCTCACTAGGTGCAATTAACAACCCACAAAGCCCGCACAAGACGGGCTTTGTGGGATAGAAGTCGTGGCTTAGTCTTCGCCAGTAACAACGTCGGTATAGGCTTCAGCGCTAAGGAGCACCGTCAAATCAGCGTCGTCCGCCAATTTAAGTTTCATGATCCAACCCTCAATGTAAGGGTCTTCGTTAACAGTTTCAGGTGCATCTTCTAAGGCTTCGTTAAAGGCAATAATTTCGCCAGCTATAGGAGAGTATGAGTCTGAGGCCGCTTTAACAGATTCAATGACTGTGTACTCTTCGCCAGCGTCAAGATTGCGGCCAACGTCGGCAGCTTCAACAAATACAATATCACCCAATAATTCTTGGGCGTGGTGGGTAATACCAACAGTAACGGTACCGTCGCCATTGTCAGCTAACCATTCGTGGGAGTCGGTATAAAGCAATTCAGCAGGAATATTGCTCATGATTTTTGGTTCCTGATAACAATTATTAAGGTGCTCAAGGGTTTGCAGTTGGCAGACCAATGTAACTGGCCGTAAGCATATCATTTTGATTCCTTTCAATCAATAAATTAGCATATAGGAAATATTTCCCTGTTATGTTTCCTGTAAGTAGGGTCCTTAGTCTCATGGCATGACGCCAGACGGGCACCGTGTTAGCATAGGCTTTAACCTGTTAAACCAACGAGCTATACCATGTCCGCAGAACAACCCGATATGCCAGAGTTAAAGATTGAGTCAGGTTCTGGCCTGCAAACTAATGTAGAGCCACTCCAGCTAGGCAAGCGCTTACGGGAAATTCGCCAGAGCTTGAGTTTAACGTTGGAAGAGGCGAGCCAAAAAACAGGGTTGGCTCGCTCAACTCTTTCCAAAATTGAAAATGAGCAGATTTCACCCACCTTTACGGCAGTACAAAAGCTCGCCAATGGACTGCAGATTGATATCCCTCAACTTTTCGCTAAACCCCGCAGTACCATGGCTTCTGGGCGGAGAGTGCTAACAAAGTCGGGGGAAGGCACACCCCACCCAACAAGCACTTACGAACACGAGCTGCTATCAACAGACCTTGCCCGGAAAAAGATGGTACCCTTTAAGACTCGTGTTCGAGCACGTAGTTTTGATGACTTTGGCGATTGGGTTCGCCATGAAGGCGAAGAGTTTTTATTGGTCTTGGAAGGCGAATTAGCTCTGTATACTGAGTTCTATGAACCCGTAGCGATGGTGGCTGGTGATAGTATGTACTACGACGCCAATATGGGTCATGCTTTAGTAAGCTTGAGCGAGAAAGATGCGCTAGTATTATGGGTAGTTGCCCGATAATCCCTCAATACATGGACAACAGTATAAAGAAAATTTGTTTCCTATAGGAAACTTGCTTATAATCGCCGCAGAACCTTAATTGCAATTAAAGCCGCGAGAAGCCAATGTCTGATTCTTTGTTAATTACTCCTTTTCATGCCATGCATATTGAAGCAGGAGCCAAAATGGTTCCTTTTGCTGGCTACGACATGCCTGTGCAATACACCATGGGTGTAAAACAAGAACATTTACATTGTCGTGCTCAAGCAGGTCTTTTCGACGTTTCCCATATGGGTCAAGTGCGCCTTACAGGTGCGTCGATGGAAGCTGTGGCTCTGGCTTTAGAAAGTTTAATCCCAGCCGATTATGTGACCTTAGCTGAAGGGCGCCAACGTTATGGTTTTTTCACTAACGCTATGGGCGGCATTATGGACGATTTGATGGTGACTAACGCCGGTGACCATTTTTTTGTTGTCGTCAACGCGGGGTGCAAAGAGCAAGACATTGCTCATATGCGTGCGCATTTTGGCAGTGACATTAAACTACAAGTGCTCAATGACCGATCTTTGTTGGCCCTGCAAGGCCCGATGGCCGGTGAAGTGCTGGCTCGCTTTGCGCCAGAGGTTGCGGACATGCGTTTTATGGATGCAAGAGCGGTCTCTATTTTGGGTCACGATTGTTTTATTGGCCGCGCAGGTTACACGGGTGAAGACGGGTTTGAAATTTCTGTGGCAAATGATCACGCAGAAGCTCTTGCCGCAAGTTTATTGGCCTTTGACGAGGTGGAATGGATTGGTTTAGGCGCCCGTGATTCTCTGCGTTTAGAGGCAGGCCTGTGTTTGTATGGCCACGATCTAAACCAAGAAACGACGCCAATCTCTGCTAACTTAAATTGGGGTATTCAAAAAAGTCGTCGCATGGGTGGAAACCGTGAAGGCGGATTTCCTGGTGCAGAAGTTATTCTCGCTGAAATGGTTAACGGCACAATACGCCGCCGTGTTGGTTTGCTACCAGATGGTAAAGCCCCAGTACGTGAGGGTGTTGAGTTGGTTACAGCCAATGGTGATGTGATTGGAGTGGTGACCTCTGGTGGGTTTGGCCCTAGCTTAGGTGCTCCTCTAGCCATGGGCTACCTTGATAACGCCTATAGCAGCATTGGCACTCAAGTGTTTGCTCTAGTGCGTGGCAAGCAATTGCCTTGCAGAGTGTGTAAAATGCCATTCGTAGAACAAACCTATCGTCGGTAAACATCGGCACAGCCCTTAAAGGAACTCTCGCTTGGCTTATCAACCGGACCAAACTCAAACATTGCTATGGCATGACTACGAAACTTTTGGTTTGGACCCCCGCTGGGACCGTCCTTCACAATTTGCAGCCATTCGCACTGATCTAGATTTTAATCCTATTGGTGAGCCCATGATGTGGTATTGCCGTCCTGCCGATGACTACCTTCCATCAGCAGGTGCCTGTTTGGTGACTGGCGTCACACCACAAAAATGTCTTCAAGAAGGGATGCCAGAAGTTGAATTCATGACCCTTATTAATGACCAAATGAGCCAGCCTGGTACCTGCAGCCTAGGTTATAACAGTTTGCGCTTTGATGATGAATTCACCCGCTTTGGCCTGTATCGTAACTTCTTTGATGCCTATGCCCGTGAATGGCAAGGTGGTAATAGCCGCTGGGATTTGATTGATCTTGTGCGCACTGCATCATCCATACGACCTGAGGGTATTAACTGGCCCCACAATGAAGTGGGTGAACTTGTTCTTAAACTCGACCAGCTTGCGCCTGCTAACGGCATAGAACACACCAATGCCCATGATGCCTTAGCGGATGTGCGCGCTACTATTGAATTAGCTCGGTTGCTCAAAAAAGCCCAGCCCCGCCTATATAATTACGTGTTCCAGCTTAAACATAAAGCCCAAGTATGGGGGCAGTTAGATTTACAAATGCGTAAGCCAGTGTTGCACGTTTCTTCCATGTATGGACGCGGCAACGGTTATTTGTCATTAGTAGGGGCTTTTTCAAAACACCCGAGTAATAACAATGGTGTGCTGGTATTTGATTTACGTCAAGATCCACGGTTGTGGCAAGGCTACAGTTCGGCGCGGTTACAAGAACTCTTGTTTAGCCCCAGAAACCAACTTCCCACAGATACTATTCGTCCAGCTGTGAAAGAAATTCATGTTAATAAATGTCCTGTGGTGGCCCCATTACAAACTTTAGCCGATGAGCAAGCCCAAAAATTTAGTATTGATAAAGCTCAATGTCAGACGCATTTACAATATTTGCGGCAAGATTCGGAGTTATGTCAGGCGCTGGTTGAAGCGTTTGCTAATCGGCCTGATTTTCCTGCTGTAGATCCAGATGCAGGGCTTTATGGAGGTGGCTTTTTTAGTGACAATGACCGCAAGCTGATGCAGAAAGTGCATCAGCAAGACCCAGAAACCTGGAGCGAAGGTGAATTTTCTTTTACTGACAGCCGTTTAGAAGCCATGTTATTTCGCTTAAAAGCCCGTAATTACCCACATCTTTTAAGCGGTGATGAAATGCAAGCATGGGAAGCATTTCGTAGTGAACGCTTACTTGATGCCAGCGCTTCTGGGGCTCGGACCTATGAGCACTTTGCTAAAGAACTTAATGAGTTGGGTCAAAATACTAAAGACCCTGCTCAAATCGCCATTCTTGAAGAACTGCATACATACGCAGAATCTATTTACCCAATGAGTTAATAGGGTGTCTTGGTTTGCTTTATTTGGGTATAGCGCTTTAGCTGCAACACTGTTACCCGGTGGTTCAGAAATTTTGTTGGCTGCCATGTTAGTAGAGCAACCAGAGAATGCATTTTGGTTGTGGCTCATTGCAACTGCAGGTAACAGCTTAGGTGCATATGTAACCTTTTTTATGGGCGGCCTACTGGCGTTTAGGCTGAGGCACACGCAAAACCAAGCTATCCCTCAGAAAAGCATGAGGTACCGTTTAGAAAAGATGTTTACCTTGTCTGCCCAGCGCATTGACCAACTGCACCACTACGGTGCCTGGCTGCTCTTGCTGAGTTGGGTGCCCATCATTGGTGATGGTTTTTGTCTGGCCGCAGGTTATTTGGGTTGGCGAAAGAGGCTCTGTTTTAGCCTTATTGCTATAGGTAAAGCAGGGCGGTATGGTTTTTTTTGGCTTTGGTTGGCATAGCCCTGCTTACACTTCTTCCCGTAAAAATACCCATTGGTTGTCGGTGCTTTGTTCTTCACTATAGTAGTACCCCGACTTATCAAAAGCTTTAATACCTTCAACATCTGTGAGTTCATTCTCGATGATATAACGGGTCATCATGCCACGGGCTTTTTTTGCAAAGAAGCTAATGATTTTGTAATTACCGCGCTTACGATCTTTAAATACCGGCGTGACTATGCGTCCAGCCAACTCTTTGGTGTTCACAGCTTTGAAGTATTCATTGGAAGCAAGGTTAACTAATATAGGATTAGTTTCTTGAATCAGCAACTTGTTGAGTCCTTCCGTAAGGGTATTGCCCCAATATGCGTAGAGGTCCTTGCCTTTAGGGTTGGCTAATTTGGTGCCCATTTCCAAGCGGTATGCCTGCATTAAATCCAGCGGCCTTAATAAGCCGTATAGACCAGATAAAATGCGTAGGTGAGATTGGCTAAATTGGAGCTGAGCATCAGTTAAAGTTTGCGCCTCAAGGCCAGTATAGACATCGCCTTTAAAAGCCAAAATGGCTTGTTTTGCGTTATCAATGGTAAAAGGTGTATGCCAACTACCGTAACGGGCAGTGTTAAGTGCTGCTAATTTATCACTCAGCTTCATTAGCTGGGCAATGTCTTGGGGAGCCATGGGGGCCAGTACGTCAATTAAGTCCTGAGCTTGGGCCAGATACTCTCCTTGGCTAAGCAGCTGTGTGTGGCTGAGAGTTTCAAAATCTAGGGTTTTGGCGGGCGAAATGACTAGAAGCATAAGCGATCATGACAAAAGTGGAATAACAATTAATGACGATACTAGGTAACAAATCCCCCTAGTGCAAGTGATAATACTAAAGTTTGCTCAAGGTTTGGTCTAGTTCAAGATGAAGATGTTAAGAGTGTATGATAATCTGCGCGATTATACTGTGCAGATTATCTCTGTTGACACCTGCTTAGGTATTTTCCATGGGGGGAGAATGTGGTTAGAACAAATCCAACGCATCGCTAAATTAGCCCAAGTTCGATATCAACAAGATCAGCTTTTAGTGATCGCTATAGACGGTTGTGGTGGTGCAGGAAAGTCTACTTTATGCCAAGCGTTAGCGGCAGAAATAGAGCCTTGGGCACACCCTCAGGTGCTCAAGTTAGATAGTTTTTATCATCCGCTTAGTGCAAATCAAAGAACACAATTGCAGCATATGCCCGCTCGTCAAGCGTATTTTAATGTGATGGAGTTCAAACACAAGGTGCTTAAGCCGTTGAGTAAAGGCCTTTGTGCAAGATACAAGCCGTTTCATTGGCTAGATGGCGAAAGTGATCAAGTGGTCGAGTTACTGCCTACTGGAGTACTGCTTATTGACGGTGTGTTTTCTTTTAGCGCACCTTTGCGCGGCATGGTACACCTATCGCTTTTTGTGGAAACGCCTTCACATATTCGTAAGCAGCGGCTGCTAGCGCGGCCACAGCTAGATACAGACTGGGTGAGTCATTGGCAGAATACCGAATCTTGGCACCATCAGCACGAACATACGTCAACTAAAGTAGAGTTTGTGCTGTCAGGCGCTAAAGGTTAGCAACTTAACGTTAAGTATTAAGTGCTGGTAATGACTTTACTAAGTCATCAATAGCCTTCACCTGGCTTAAGAAAGCCTCTAGCTTTGCCAGCGGTAGGGCACACGGGCCATCACACTTGGCTTTAGTTGGGTCAGGGTGGGCTTCAAGAAACAATCCGGCAATGCCTTGAGACATGCCTGCTAGTGCAAGTTGGGTGACTTGAGAGCGTCTACCATCAGCTGCGTGTGACTGCCCTCCAGGGATTTGCAACGCATGGGTTACGTCAAATAATAGTGGGTGGCCAAACTGTTTCATAATACCAAAACCCAGCATGTCCACCACCAGGTTATTGTAGCCAAAACTACTGCCCCGTTCGCATAACATTAACTTGTCGTTGCCAGCTTCTTTAAATTTAGTAATGATATGGGCCATTTCATTAGGCGTTAAAAATTGAGCCTTTTTAATGTTAATAACAGCCTGAGTTTTTGCCATGGCAACCACTAGGTCGGTCTGGCGGGACAGAAATGCAGGTAGCTGAATAACATTGGCTACTTCCGCAGCAGCTTGAGCCTGATGTGGTTCATGGACATCAGTAATGATAGGAACGTTGTAGGTTGATTTTACCGCCGCAAGTATTTCTAAGCCTTTATCAAGGCCTGGGCCGCGAAAAGAATTAACAGATGAACGGTTGGCCTTATCAAAGGACGCTTTAAATACGTAGGGGATGCCGAGCTTTTGCGCAGTGTTTACATAATGGTCGGCAATTTCTAGAGCAAGGTCCTTTGATTCAAGTACATTCATTCCACCAAATAGGGTAAATGGCAGGGTGTTACTTACTGAGAGATCGCCAACTGCTACGGTTATTTGAGACATAGGCTAAGAAATCCTTTTAACTACCGTTAATTCAGAAGTTTCTATTGTATCAGGCGGCTTATTGCAATCCCATATTTTCTCAACAATGGTGTATTTATGGTTTACAAAAAAATTACAAATATATTCCTGAGTGGAGACGCACGGGCTGTCTGGCCTAGCACTTTGTCAAGGCCGACTAGGTAGTTTTTTGACTCTTTTAGGCTTGATTTTATCAAGTCAAATGTCTATATTTAGTGCTGTATTATGTTTTGAGGCACAATATGTAGTGATTGAGGGTGTTTTGATCACTGTATGCTTAAACTTCTAAATATACCACGGACCTCCAGCTTTAAAGCTGAAAAAGAGTGCATGTCAACAAAAAAACATAGGCAAATCAATGCAAGATTTGATGGTCACAAAGCGTAACGGAAGACAAGAAAAAATAGACTTAGAAAAGATTCACCGTGTCATAGACTGGGCCGCAGAAGGCTTGGAAAATGTTTCGGTTTCTCAAGTAGAGCTGAAAGCACATATTCAGTTCTTTGATGGCATCCCTACTGCGGATATTCATGAAACCATCATTAAGTCTGCTGCTGACCTAATTTCTGAAGAGACTCCAGATTACCAATATTTGGCAGCTAGATTGGCCATCTTTCATCTACGAAAGCGCGCCTTTGGCTGTTTTGAACCGCCACATTTGGGCGAGCACGTGAAAAAAATGGTTGCGCTCAAAACTTACGACAGTGACTTGTTGAAAGATTATACCGAAATTGAATTTGATCAACTGAACAGATATTTAGACCACTCTCGTGACATGAACTTTAGTTACGCTGCGGTTAAGCAAATGGAAGGCAAGTACTTGGTACAAAATCGAGTCACGGGCCAAATCCACGAAAGCGCTCAGATTTTGTACATGCTGGTGGGTGCTTGTTTGTTCTCTAAGTATCCTAAGGCTACACGTTTAGACTATGTGCAGCGGTTTTATGATGCCGTGTCTTTATTCAAACTCTCTTTGCCGACGCCGATCATGGCTGGTGTCCGTACACCTACGCGCCAGTTTAGCTCCTGCGTACTTATAGAGTGTGGGGATTCGCTAGATTCAATCAACGCCACTTCGTCTGCTATTATTAAGTATGTTAGCCAGCGTGCCGGTATCGGTATTAATGCTGGCCGGTTACGTGCATTGGGCAGCCCGATTCGTGGAGGCGAAGCATTCCACACTGGAATGATTCCATTTATCAAGCACTTTCAAACTGCTGTTAAGAGTTGTTCGCAAGGTGGTGTTCGTGGTGGTGCAGCCACTTTGTTTTATCCTATTTGGCACTTAGAAGTTGAGTCCTTATTGGTGTTAAAAAATAATCGTGGTGTAGAGGAAAACCGTGCCCGTCACATGGATTATGGTGTGCAATTTAACCGGTTGATGTATACGCGCTTGATTAAGGGTGGCAATATCACCTTATTCAGCCCTTCAGATGTGCCAGGCCTATACGATGCTTTCTTCGCTGATCAAGATGAGTTTGAGCGACTTTACGCCACCTATGAGGCAGATGACACCATCCGTAAACGCACTGTCAAAGCGGTAGATCTGTTTAGCAAGTTTGCTCAAGAGCGAGCTCAGACTGGACGCATCTACCTGCAAAATGTGGACCACTGTAATACACGTAGTGCCTTTGATCCTAAAAAGGCACCTGTGCGCCAGAGTAACTTGTGTTTAGAGATTACTTTACCAACATCACCTTTAAATAGTATAGATGATGCTAGTGGTGAAATTGCTTTATGTACTCTATCGGCCTTTAACTTAGGTGCTTTAGACAGTTTGGACGAATTGGAAAACTTATCAGACCTCATCGTTCGCGCCTTAGATAGCCTACTTGATTACCAAGAATACCCTGTTCCAGCTGCTTATGAAGCCAGTATGAAACGCCGTACATTGGGTGTAGGAGTGACAAACTTTGCCTATTATCTTGCCAAGAATGGTGCTAAGTATTCTGATGGGTCGGGTAATGCACTCACTCACCGTACGTTTGAAGCAGCACAGTACTACCTGTTACAAGCCTCTAGCCGTTTGGCGCAAGAGCAAGGAGCTTGTCCCGCCTATGATGACACTTTTTATGCCCAGGACGTGATGCCCATTGATAGCTACAAAAAAGATGTTGATAAGTTCTGCGATCAAGAACTGTTGCTAGATTGGAACGCTTTACGCCAGCAGATTAAAGACCACGGTTTGCGTAATAGTACCTTAACTGCGCTGATGCCCTGCGAGACATCTAGCCAAATCACCAATAGTACCAATGGCATCGAACCTCCACGGGGTTATGTGAGTGTGAAGGCCAGTAAAGATGGTATTCTGAAACAAGTGGTACCTGAATTTAAGCGTTTACGTGATGCTTATGAGTTACTTTGGAGTATTCCGAGTAACGAAGGTTATTTGCAGCTTGTTGGTATCATGCAGAAGTTTGTTGATCAGTCTATTTCTGCCAATACCAATTACGACCCAGCTCGTTTTGAAAATGAAAAAGTGCCCATGAAGCTTTTGCTAAAAGATCTACTTACTGCCTATAAGTATGGTGTGAAGACCTTGTATTACCATAACACTCGTGACGGTGCTAATGATGATCAAGATGATGGCTGTGAAAGCGGTGCTTGCAAACTATAGCCAGTAGTGCATAAGACCCCTTTAGATATAACTGTACACCTACGAGATAGCCATGGCTTATTCCACCTTCAATAAGGTTAAAAACGACCCTTTAAAAGAACCCATGTTCTTTGGTCAAAATGTTAATGTAGCTCGCTATGATCAGCAACGCCACGCTATTTTTGAGAAATTGATTGAAAAACAATTGTCTTTCTTCTGGCGTCCAGAAGAAGTGGATTTATCCACTGACCGTAAAGATTTTATGGCCATGGCAGAGCATGAAAGACATATCTTTCTAAGTAATTTGAAATATCAGACGTTGCTTGACAGTGTTCAGGGCCGATCTCCAAATATCGCATTTTTGCCGGTAGTGTCTTTGCCAGAGTTGGAAACCTGGCTTGAAACTTGGTCGTTTAGTGAAACGGTTCATAGCCGAAGTTACACTCATATTATTCGAAATGTGGTGGATGATCCCAGTATCGTATTTGACGATATCGTTGACAATCCCGAAATTGTTAAACGTGCAGAAACGGTGACACGTTATTACGATTTGTTCATTGAAATGTGTAGTCAATACAGTTTGCTTGGTGTGGGTACCCACCAAATTAATGGTGAAGAGGTCATCGTTAGTTTAAGCGCGCTCAAACGTCAGCTGTACCTTACTATTGCTTCTGTCAATGTACTTGAAGCTGTGCGTTTTTACGTAAGCTTCGCCTGTAGCTTTGCCTTTGCTGAACGGGCCATTATGGAAGGTAATGCGAAGGTCATTAAGCTGATTGCCCGTGATGAAGCCCTGCACTTAGCAGGCACTCAACACATGCTTAACTTAATGGCCAATGGCCACGATGACCCAGAAATGGTGGCCATTGCTGAATCATGTAAAGACGAAGTCATAGAGATCTTCCGCGAAGCAGCGGAGCAAGAACGGGAATGGGCTAAGTATTTGTTTAAAGACGGTTCAATGATTGGCTTAAATGCCGAAATTCTTAGTGATTATGTAGATTATATAACCAACGTTCGCTTGCGTGGTTTGGGGTTTGAAGAAATATTTAAAATCCGTAGCAATCCGTTGCCGTGGATGAATGCGTGGTTAGTGAGCGATAACGTGCAGGTTGCTCCTCAAGAAGCTGAAATTAGTTCATACCTTGTGGGTGCTATCGACAGTAACATGGAAGACGCAGACTTTGATGATTTTGACCTATGATGGTTGAGATCTTTTAAATGCCGGTACCACAACTGATGAGTTCCACAGTCACCATTAATGAAGTACAGAGTTTTTCTTATGGCGAAGAGTTTTCTTTGCTGGACAGTATGGAAGAGCACCAGATCCCCGTGACTTATAACTGTCGTGGTGGTTATTGTGGACTCTGTAAAGTGAAATTAACCTCTGGCAAGGTTAACTGGGTACAGGACAGTTTAGTGACCTTGGAAGCAGGTGAGATTCTAGTGTGTTGCTGTGTGCCAGATGGCTCAATTAGTTTGGCCACCTAGCAGCGCGGGCTGACCCTATCGATTGATTCGCGCCTGTTTCAGGGTGTCGGCAATTAAGAATGCCAACTCGAGTGCTTGGTCTGCGTTGAGTCTTGGATCACACGCTGTGTGGTAACGATCAGCTAGTCCTTCTGCAGTTATGTCATGAGCACCACCCATACATTCAGTCACATTCTGCCCTGTCATTTCAAAGTGCACACCACCGGCATAAGTGCCTTCTGCAGCATGCACATCAAAGAAGCTTTTCACTTCCCTTAATACATCCTTCACCTGGCGAGTTTTGTAGCCAGTATGGGTTTTTATAGTGTTGCCATGCATGGGATCGCTGCTCCACAGTACCTTACGGCCTTCTTTTTCAACAGCCCTAATTAATTCAGGTAGATAGGTTTCTACCTTATCTGCACCCATGCGGGTAATAATGTTAATGCGACCTGCTTCATTGTCTGGGTTCAGAACATCCAACAAGCGCAACATATCGTCGGCTTGCATAGTGGGTCCTGCCTTAAAGCCTAAGGGGTTTTTGACACCACGTAAAAACTCTACGTGTGCACCATCTACTTGGCGGGTACGGTCACCAATCCAGAGCATGTGGGCAGAACAATCGTACCAATCGTTAGTCAGGCTGTCTTCACGGGTTAACGCTTGTTCATAGTTCAGGAGTAAGGCTTCGTGAGAAGTGTAAAGGCTTGTTTTATGAAGCTGTGGGGTATTTTCAGCATTAAGACCACAGGCATTCATAAAGCTCAAAGAGCGGTCAATCTGGTCTGCCAGATTTTCATAACGAGTTCCAAGAGGGCTGGTTCGTACGAAGTCTTGATTCCATTGGTGCACTTTTTTCAAGTCTGCGAAGCCGCCTTGAGCAAAAGCCCGTAGTAAGTTTAGGGTGGCAGCCGATTGATTATAGGCTTGCACTAAACGTTCTGGGTTAGGCACGCGAGCAGCAGAAGTGAAATCTGTGCTGTTGATAATGTCACCCCGATAACTGGGTAACTCTACGCCATCAAAGGTTTCAGTATCAGCAGATCTAGGTTTGGCGAATTGGCCAGCCATACGACCTACCTTCACTACTGGGCAACTGCCCGCAAAGGTCAATACCACAGCCATTTGTAACATGACTTTAAAAGTGTCACGTATGTTAGATGCGCTAAATTCAGCGAAACTTTCTGCACAATCTCCGCCTTGTAATAAAAAGGCCTCACCATCAGTGACTTGGGCTAATTGTTTTTTTAGCTCCCGAGCCTCTCCTGCAAATACCAAGGGAGGTACCTGAGCAAGTTGTTGCTCAACGCGAGTTACTGCGTTGGAATTGGGATAGTTAGGTTGCTGTAATATTGGGAATTCACGCCAACTGGTTGGAGACCATGGTTTCATTAGGAGAGCCAAAAAAGGTAGGTTGAGCAATGCCCTTGGCAGTGCACGAAGTGTGCCCATTTTATATCACGCCTATCAGTTAGGTTCAATCTGACTCTGCGATATTTGTAACCAAGAGAGCACTAAATATAGTGGCTGTAAACTAGACACGTTCTGTAATATTGCTATCCAGAATGCTAAAGCATTATTGCACGGTTTACTTTTACTTACATTGGGCTATATTATGTAACGAAAGGGTAATTTAATATATTAAAGTGTAAGTATTTATTACCGTACCGAGTATTTGACCGATGTGGTTGTTCAACACACAACTTGGAACTGACAAGTGGATTTTAATAAAAGTACACAAATTTTAATTGTGGAAGACGATGAGCGCTTGGCTGAGCTTACTCGCGAATACTTAACCAACAATGGCCTTTGCGTGAGTGTAGAGCACAATGGTGCAGTTGCCGTAGGGCGTATTAAGGCAGAGCAACCTGATCTAGTTATCTTAGACTTGATGTTGCCCGGCGAAGATGGCTTGGGTGTCTGTAGGCTAGTAAGGCCAGAATATAGCGGCCCAATTATAATGTTAACGGCCCGTACTGACGAATTGGATCAGGTGGTAGGATTAGAAGTTGGTGCTGATGATTATGTTTGTAAACCGGTGGCCCCAAGGCTGTTGCTGGCTCGAATTAGTGCCATGTTGCGCAGAACCAACAAATCCCCAGCAGCTTCGGAAATCACTGCACTACAAAACTCTGCTGGTGCTCGGCATCACTTTGGAAGTCTCATTATCGACAATGCAATGCGTGAAGCATGGCTAGGCGATGATGACATTGAATTGACCAGTGCTGAGTTTGACTTGTTATGGCTGCTTGCCAGCAATGCTGGGCGTGTATTAAGCCGCGAAGAAATTTTCTCTGCCCTGCGAGGTATTTCCTACAACGGTCAAGACCGATCCATAGATGTGCGAGTTTCCCGTATTAGGCCCAAAATTGGCGATGACCCCGATCATCCTAGGCGCATAAAAACCGTCCGTAGCCGAGGTTATTTATTCGTGAAGGCTAATTAGGTGGACTTGCCAGCAAACCCAATGATTTTGGGGCGCATGGAGCAACAAATGGCGCTTCAGCAAGAGCTAATGGCCGCCATTTCCCATGAAATAAGAACCCCAGTCGCGCGCTTAAGTTTTGCCCTGCAGTTATTGCAAGATGCCTTAGAAGAGGATAAGGCGGGAGAGCGACAAATAGACATGATGTCTTCGTGCAAGGGCATGGCGCAAGATCTTGAAGAAATTAATGATTTGCTTGCTGAAACAATGACCTATATTCACCTAGAAGAGGGTGGGCCAAGGATTATTTTTCAAAAAGTAGATGTAAAAACTATACTTATTAACCTCTGTGTTCAATATTCTAGTTTGAACCCTCAATTAAATATTACGGTAGACCCGTCTCTAGATGATTTAATTGTTGACGTAGAACCCGTGCAGTTACGAAGAGCTTGCCAGAATTTGCTGGGTAATGCGGTTAAGTATGCCACATCTACCGTACTGCTAGGGTATCGCTTAGATGCTGACTCTTGTGTCTTGACGGTTGAAGATGACGGCCCAGGTATTCCAGAATCCGAGTATGGCCGCGTATTTTCACCCTTTACAAGATTGGATGAAAGCCGTAATCGCAGCACTGGCGGATTTGGCTTAGGGTTATCCATTGTTCGGCGTATTGCTTATTGGCATGGTGGGCGAGCAATTGCTGGTCGAAGTGATAAGTTAGGTGGTGCTAATATGATGATACGATTACCTGTACACCAACCTACAGACAGTCTTCCGGTGCCCTCAATGGCTCACCTTTCTGGTTCGTTTGCTTAATACCAACTAAAGTGGCTGCAGACGTTTCCCGTGCAGTGACAAGAAAATCCATCATGTATTTGCTGTCGGCTTGATCACTGCGTACGGCAGCATAAAGAGTACACCAAATGCCAGATTCTGACATAGGTATGGCGGTGACATAACCACGACTGCTGTATTCGTCTAAGGCCCAATTCGGTAAAGCACATACCCCCCGGCCACTGGCTACTAACTGCATCATCATTACAGTGAGTTCAGCATGCCTTATGGCTGCAGGCTCTACATCTGCGGGATCTAAGAATTGCACAAATACATCTAACATATCGCGATCAACGGGATAACAAATGAGTGTTTGGTCAGCGATATCTTGTGCTTCTATAAAGGCTTTTTCGGCTAACGGGTGGTGATTGCTAACCGCAAGCACGGACTCGTAGCTAAACAATGGCACATAGCTTATGCCTGGTAAATCCTTAGGGTTAGCAGTGATTACAAGGTCCAGCTCACCACTTCGCAGTGCCGGTAGGGGTGCAAAATTGAAGCCACTGGCTAAATCAAGCTCCACCTCGGGCCAATCGGCACGGTAACGGTCTAAGCTAGGCATTAACCATTGAAAGCAACTATGGCACTCTATGGCGATATTAAGGCGACCTACAGCACCCGCAGCTAAACGGATGATTTCGCGTTCTGTATTACGAATCTGTGGCAGCAGGTCATCTGCAAGAAGCAGTAATCGCTGACCCGCAGTGGTAAATTCCACGGGTTTGGTTTTCCTCATAAACAGGTCTAAGCCAAGTTTATGCTCAAGGTCTTTAATTTGATGGGATAAAGCCGACTGGGTAAGAAAGACCTTCTCTGCCGCTTCCACCAGACTGCCTGTTTCTCTAAGGGCTGAGAGAGTGCGTAGGTGTCGTAACTCAATCATATGGCCTACTTATACTTGTGGTTGTAATAACAAAAACTCCATCAGTGCTTTTTGAGCATGTAAACGGTTCTCAGCCTCGTCGTATACCACACTGCGTGGGTCACTGAGCATGTCGTGACTAACTTCTAAACCGCGGTAGGCTGGTAAACAATGCATGAAAAGGGCTTCTGGCTCTGCCAAATCCATTAGTGTGGGGTTAACTTGATAGTCCTCAAAGGCAGTTTCGCGCGCTTTCTTTTCGTCTTCTTGACCCATAGAGGCCCAAGTGTCGGTAACTACCAAATGGCTGCCAATGACAGCTTGTTTAGGATCTTGTACCAGATGCACTCGGTCAGCATTGTTGGCCATCAGCTGTGTATTTGGTAAATACCCATCTGGGCACGCTACGTTGAGTTTAAAATTAAACTGTTTGGCGGCATTAATAAACGAATGGCACATGTTGTTGCCATCACCAATCCAGGTGACAGTCTTGCCACTGATGCTGCCTCGGTGCTCAACAAAGGTTTGTATATCAGCTAACAATTGACAGGGGTGGTAATCATCCGTAAGAGCGTTAATAACAGGGACTTTGGAATGAGCTGCAAACTCTTCTACTTGGGCGTGGGCAAAAGTACGAATCATAACAATGTCGGCCATGCTGGAGATTACCCGAGCACTATCTGCAATAGGCTCCCCACGGCCTAGGTGTGTGTCTCGTGGAGAGAGGAATATAGCATGTCCACCTTGTTGCGCCATACCTGCTTCAAACGACACCCGTGTCCGTGTAGATGACTTTTGAAAAATCATAGCCAATACCTGATTGCGGAATGGCTCATAAAGGGTCTTCGAATTGCGTATTTGTTTGAGTTCGATGGCGCGTTGAATGACCCAATGGAGTTCGTTAGGAGTCAAGTCGAGCAAGGTTAAAAAGTGACGTGGTGACGAGTTGGGCATGGAAAATGGCCGCCTAAACCAAGAATGATAGGGGTAATGGCCTATGCTTGCAAATATATAAGCTTATAAGGTCTATATATATTGTAAATTATGGTAAATAGTGTGGATCATGGTGTTTTTTTGGCCAAATAATAACTGACTAAATTGGTCGGATATGGGTATAATTGCCCCAATTGAATTATGCAACCATAAATGAGCGAGACCATAATTATGGATACGTTAACCACCATTAAAGAACAGATCGAAAGCAATGCCATTTTACTGTACATGAAAGGTACGCCTAAATTTCCTCAGTGTGGATTTTCTTCACAAACAGTGCAAAACCTTATGAACTGTGGAGAACGTTTTGCTTTCGTTAATATACTAGAGCATCCAGACATTCGGGCAGAATTGCCCAAGTATGCCAATTGGCCAACGTTCCCGCAGTTGTGGATCAGTGGTGAATTAGTTGGCGGTTGCGATATCATCACCGATTTAGCTCAATCAGGTGAGTTAGCTGAAATGATAAGCGCCGCTGCACCTGCCGAAGCAGATGCAGACACAGAGTAATTTAATAATCAAAAAACTAACTATTATAGAGGAACAACTATGAGCGTATTAGTAGGCAAGCAAGCGCCAGATTTTACAGTACCAGCCGTATTAGGCGATGGCACTATTGTTGATGATTTTAATCTTTCTGAAGCCATTAAAGGCAAATACGGGTTGGTCTTTTTCTACCCCTTAGACTTTACCTTCGTTTGTCCTTCTGAGCTGATTGCATTAGATCACCGTATGGATGAGTTTAAAGCTCGTAACGTTGAAGTTATTGGAGTGTCAATCGACTCTCATCACACCCACAGTGCATGGCGTAATACGGCTATAAACGATGGTGGTATCGGCCCAGTTAAGTACACATTAGCAGCAGACATGGCACATAATATTTGTCGCGCTTATGATGTTGAATTAGCTGATGGTAGCAAGGCGTACCGCGGTGCGTTTATTATTGACCGTGAAGGCCAAGTTCGTTCACAAATCATCAATGACCTGCCACTAGGTCGTAACATGGACGAACTATTGCGCATAGTCGATGCCCTTCAGTTCCACGAAGAGCACGGTGAAGTATGCCCAGCTGGTTGGAACAAAGGTGACTCAGGCATGAAAGATTCAGCTGCTGGAGTAGCCTCTTACCTAACTGAGAATTCAGACAAGCTATAAGTGTTGTCCTATAAAAAGCCCCGTTAGCCTTGTGTTATCGGGGCTTTTTTATGTACAGAGTGAACGGCATACTCCGTCTGCTCTTAGTAGCGTTGAGGCAGGTTTTGCCCCGCTGACAGAGATGTCAGGTAGGATGGCGTTAATAACCCTGCTAAATCGTCATTGCATAACCCTATAGGGCTAGTTAAAATTACACCCTACCTATTTCTATTGCATTTGCATTTGTTATCTATAAGGCACCTTGAATGGCCCCTACTCCTGCTAGAACGAGCCCAAAAGTGACTCAAGCACCAGTTCCTATGCGTTTTGTTGGGCCTATGAAAATTAGTGCTCAAGCCAGCATAGATGCTGCATGGCAAGATAAGGTCTCAGTGCCGCTGGCTACCTATGAAATTCCCTTGTGGCATTCAGTGGGTCGTGGTGCGCGTTTGTCGATTTTATGTGGTGATGGCATTAAAACAACTCTAGTTGATGAGCGCATGACGCGCTCTATCTTGCTAGAGGCTGGCGATGCAAGCCAAGTCCTAAGTGCATGGCAATCCATTCATATGCGTCAGGAAGAAATGCAGCGCATTGTTAGCCAAACCAGCCGTTTTGCTAAGTTGATTGATATGAACATGCAAATCGTTGCTAATTTGTTGTACTTGCGCTTAGAATTTAAGACAGGGGACGCATCAGGTCACAATATGGTCACCCAAGCAGCTGATAGTCTCATGCAATGGGTGTTGGCTGAATACCCGCAGCTTAACTACAGCTCGATCTCTGGTAACTATTGCAGTGATAAAAAGGCCACCGCCGTAAACGGTATTTTAGGACGAGGCAAATATGTTGTTGCAGAGCTAACGGTGCCACGGGGTTTGTGTGAGCGCAAGTTGCTTACGACACCAGAAAAAGTGGTTGATCTCAATATTAAAAAAAACCTGTTGGGCACATTAATGGCTGGTGGTTTGCGTAGTGCTAATGCTCATTTTGCTAATATGTTATTAGGTTTTTATTTAGCCACTGGTCAAGATGCAGCTAATATTATCGAAGGATCACAAGGTATGGTGCATGCAGAAGTAAAACAAGGCGACTTGTACTTCTCCTGTACCTTACCTAACATTATTGTAGGTACCGTAGGTAATGGTAAAGGCTTAGATTTTGTCACAGAAAATTTGACTAAACTAGGCTGTACTCAAGATGTTGAAGCAGGTGCCAATGCTCGACGCTTAGCCCAAATTTGTGCGGCAACAGTTTTATGTGGTGAGCTGTCGCTACTTGCAGCACAAACTAACCCGGGTGAACTCATGCAAGCCCATTTAAAGTTAGAGCGATAAATGAACGATCAAACCAATCGCCGTAAACGGCAACACATAGAAGTCATCGGTCGTGATGAGGGCGTAGAGCGCAATGGCCGTTTTTTTGATGCGATACAGCTACAGCATCGAGCCATGCCAGAAATTAATTTGCATGACGTTGATCCAAGTATAGAAATTATGGGCAAGCGGCTGAGTTTCCCTTTGTTGATTTCATCTATGACTGGTGGTGACGATGCCCTAGTGGGTAAGGTTAATCAACATTTGGCAGAGGCAGCACAAATTACTGGTGTGGCTATGGGTGTTGGTTCACAGCGAGTGATGTTAGAAGATACTAAAGCTCAGGCCAGCTTTGATTTGCGCCGTTATGCGCCAGATGCACTCTTGTTTGCTAATATGGGTGCCATTCAGCTTAATAATGGCATGGCATCAGCTCAGCTACAGCAGGCCATTGACGTGTTAGCTGCAGATGCTATTTTCCTGCACCTAAACCCGTTGCAAGAAGCAGTGCAACCCGAAGGTGATACTAATTTTGCTAATTTGGCCCAAGCTATTGGTCATGCACAAACTCAACTTAACGTGCCAGTAGTACTTAAAGAAGTTGGAGCAGGCCTGAGTGTGGCCGATATAGAGTTAGGTTTACGACACGGTATTCAGTGGTTTGACGTAGCGGGACGTGGCGGCACTTCATGGGCGCGTATTGAACAACAGCGCCGTGAAGATGCGCATACCCTAGGGTTTACACTGCAAGATTGGGGCATACCTACGCCTTTAGCTATGAAAAATGCCCGCCCATATATGCAGCAAGCAAATTTCATTGCCAGTGGCGGCTTGCGTAATGGGCTAGACTTGCTAAAGAGTGTTATAATGGGCGGCTGTTTAGGTGGTATCGCTAAACCGTTTTTGGCGCCGGCCATGGAATCTACCTCTGCTGTAGTTGATGCTATAGAGGCCTTGAAAAAAGAGTTTGTCACCGCCATGTTTTTGTTATCTGCAAGTAATGTAGATGATTTGCACTTAAATGATTCGTTAGTGCTTAGTGAAAGTTAGTCTCAGATATTTATACTTCATTAAGTTTGTAGCAGGGAAGGTCGAGAAGTTATATGCCCGTTGGTATTGATGATATAAGTTTTTATACCGCTAATTTTAGCCTAGATTTGCAAGAGCTAGCGGCCAACAATGGCTCCAATGCCGCCAAGTACACTGTTGGCATAGGCCAAGAGCGTATGAGTGTGCCCGGCGCCGACGAAGATGTAGTCACCATGGCAGCCAATGCCTGTGTGCCTTTATTAGAAGGTATGAAGACACGAGGTGAAGACTCAAACGCTATTAAAACTATCTTGTTTGCCACAGAAACAGGTATCGACCAATCCAAGGCCGCTGGAGTATATTTACACTCTCTGCTAAAGCTTAGCCCACGTTGCCGCGTGGTTGAACTCAAACAAGCCTGTTATAGCGCTACTGCAGCCTTGCAACTCGCAACAGCATGGGTTGCCCGTAAGCCTAAAGAAAAAGTATTGGTCATCGCTTCTGATATTGCTCGTTATGAGCGCCAAACACCTGGTGAAGCGACTCAGGGCTGTGGTGCTGTTGCTATGATAGTGAGCGCTAACCCGAGGCTCATTGTGCTTGATTCTGAGACTGGAATTCACACGGAAGATGTGATGGATTTTTGGCGTCCTAACTATCGCTCAACCGCCTTAGTAGATGGTAAATATTCCACCAAGGTATATTTACGTTGTGTACGTTCTGCATGGCAAGATTTTCAGCAACAAAGTGATTTGAAATTTGCTGATTTTGATTATTTCTGTTACCACTTACCATTTAGTCGTATGGCTCAAAAAGCCCACAATCACCTTGCTAATGGCAATGCTCACGAACTCAGCACCAAAACTTTAGAAGACCAAATTTCCTCTAGCCTTATTTATAATCGTATCACTGGCAACAGCTATACGGCTGCTATGTATATTGGGTTTATTTCTTTGCTAGACAATACCGCTGCTAATTTGGCTGGTAAACGTATTGGTTTCTTTAGCTATGGCTCTGGCAGCGTGGGAGAATTTTTTACGGGCACCCTTGTAGAAGATTATCAAGACATGCTGCATCAGCAGGGTCACCAGTCCATGCTTGAATCACGACAGCCACTAAATTATGCCGACTATCAGAAAATGTACGCCTTTGAAGTGCCTACAGATGGTGGTGATCACGAGTTTGAGCATCAAACCAACGGTAAATTCCGCTTAACAGGTATTAGCCAACATAAACGCCTTTATCAGGTGCGATGACCGCATCTGACTCTATGGCCTCCCAAATGTCTTCGGCCTCTCCAGCACGGCCCACTTGCACTCGTGTAAGGGTGCCAGGTAAAGTTATTATTAGTGGTGAACATGCGGTTGTTTATGGCGCTCCTGCCTTAGCATGTGCCATTAAAAAATACGCCTTTGCTAAAGTCACTAACAGCCATTTACTGGGGGTTCACCTTAAGGTCCCTGAATTTGGTATTGATCAACAATTCAGTAATTTGCAACTTTCTCAGTTAGGTCAGCAGACCCAGTTTCGCCATCAGCAATACCTCACTGCCTCAGGCCTTTTATCGAACGTGGTCTCAAACCCGGTGGAGTTTTTTGCAGCGGCCATAGGTGCTAGCGGCCTTGTTGATGTATTATTAAATCAGCAGGGCCTAGTTATAGAACTCACCATGGATCTAGCTACTGGTGGTGGCATGGGCTCGTCAGCGGCTTTGGTTGCCGCCATGTTGGCAGCGGCCTTTAAACATTTGGGTCAGCCCTTAACTCCTACAGAACTTATCTCAAAAACGACTCAAAGTGAACAGTGGCAGCATGGCCGCTCTAGTGGCTTAGACCCTTATGTGTGTGTAATGGGTGGTTTGCAGCAATATCAAAAGGGCTGTGGTGAACGTCAAGAGCTGAAACAGCTAAGCCAGTACTTTTTGGTCACAACGGGGCAACCAGATAGTTCTACAGGTGAGTGTGTAGATGCTGTTAAACGACAAAATTTGCCACAAGCCCTATGGCATCAGTTTGAGCTGATTCAAGAAAATCTACTGCAATGTATGTTAGGTGACATGAAGGAAGATATGATTAACGCCATCTCAGCTAATCACAGGCTGCTTCAACATATTGGTGTAGTGCCAAATACCGTAGCAGATTTCGTTGCTAAGATAGAGTCTAAGGGTGGGGCGGCAAAAGTGTGTGGTGCTGGCAGTGTGGTTGGTGACCATGGAGGTTTAGTTTTCGCCGCAGGCATAGAACAAACTCACATTGAACAACTCTGCTTAAGCCACGGTTATGACGTTCAAACAATGGTTCCAGACCTAGAGGGAGTGTTTTACTTTGACTAGTGTAAGCGTTATTGCATCTGCACCAGCCAATACCATGCTTATGGGTGAGCACGCAGTTTTGTTTGGCCATAGCGCTCTTGTTTGTGCTTTAACTCAGCGTATCTACGTTGGGGCGAATAAGCGTTCAGATGGACAAATAGTTATTGAGTCTGAATTAGGCCAGTTTCAATGCTCACTTAGTGATCTGGATGGACAGATACGCGAAAGCTCCTCCTTTAGCTTTGTATTGCAGGCACTTGCCCTTTGTGATTTAGTTGAGGGTGTGCAGCTAGTGATTGAATCAGACTTTGAACACACACTAGGGCTAGGGTCATCAGCAGCCGTTACTGTGGCTGCGCTGGGGGCTATTGAATTACTCACCAAAGGCCAGTTAGATGCTCAGGCGGTAATGAGCTTAGGGATTGAGTCTATCCGTAAAGTACAGGGTAGGGGTTCTGGTGCTGATGTTGCTGCCAGTGCATTAGGAGGTATTGTTAAGTTTCAAGCTAAGCCGGTTAGTGCTCATAAGGTTAACCTTTCTGCCGAAGCATGGCAGGGTGCACCGAATTTGCGATTAGTTTATTGTGGTTATAAAACGCCCACACCAATAGTCATTGAGCACGTGGCTCAAGCAGCGTCTAAAGAACCAAAACTTTTTCAACAACTTTATGAGCAAATGGGTGCCTGTGTTGACACAACCGTTGATACACTGACCAATGAAGACTGGCAAACGTTTGCCCAATCTATGGATCAGTATCAAAACCTAATGCGAGACCTTGGTGTGAGTGATGAAACCATCGAGACCATCATTCAGTTAGGTCAAAATCAGGCCAAAACTGATGCTTTGTTTGGCGCCAAAATTTCTGGTTCTGGGCTAGGAGATTGTGTCCTCTTAATCGGTAGTGAGCAGTTAGATTGGCCTCACACTCAAATGTCAATACAAATAGATCCCCAAGGCTTGCGCCAAGAAACAGATCTACCCAGTCAAACGCACCATGAGACATTATCATGAACCAAACCTCAGTAAGCCTAATCTCTGTTAATGATTGGGTTAGTCAGATTTTGGGTGAAGCTAAACATAAGTCACCAGCGGCCCAAGCTAGTGCCTACGCACCCAGCAACATTGCCTTGAGCAAATACTGGGGCAAACGTGAGTTGAGCTTTAACTTACCTATAACTGGCTCTCTGTCCATTTCTTTGGCTGAACATGGCACTAAAACGGGCCTCTCAGTGATAGATGCTCCAATGCATCAAGTCATACTCAACGGTAAAGAAGTCAGCGCAAATCAGAGTTTTTCAATCAAGGTTAGTCAGTGGTTAGACCGAGTGTTGCCAAACGTTCTGAAATTACGAGTCGATACTCACAATACCGTACCTACGGCAGCAGGATTAGCTTCATCGGCAAGTGGATTTGCAGCCTTAACGCTAGCCACAAATAGTCTTATGGGTTGGCAGCTACCGGAGCGCCAGCTATCCGCATTAGCTCGCTTAGGTAGCGGCAGTGCCAGTCGCTCCTTGTGGCACGGCTTTGTTAAATGGCAAGCTGGAGAGCAGGCCAATGGCAGCGACAGCGTTGCTTTTCCGTTGGAACATCAATGGCCAGAATTAAGGATCGGTTTATTAACTGTTTCAAGCCAAAAAAAAGCAGTTTCTTCCCGAGAGGGCATGGCACGAACCATCACTACTTCCGCCCTATACAACCAGTGGCCACAACAAGCCGAGTCAGATCTTGCTACCATTGAAACCGCTATCATAGCTGGTGATTTTGAAACCATGGCTAAAACTGCAGAACATAACGCCATGAGCATGCACGCCACCATGGCTGGCGCATGGCCCCCACTAGTCTATTGGCAGCCTGACTCCTTAACCCAAATGCAGAAAGTTTGGCAGCTACGTGAACAAGGGCTCCCTCTTTATCTTACGATGGATGCTGGGCCCAACCTTAAACTCCTTTTTGAGGCTAAGCATCAATCAGATGTAGAAGCAGCCTTCCCCGAAGTTCAAGTGATCACCCCATTTGGATAGGTGAAATTATTTTTATTTATTATTAAGTAACTGATTTTTATTAATAAATGTAAATTTAAAATGAACAGGTCAAAATCTCAAAGATTGTTGAGCATGCTTTGAACGGCCCGTAAGTTCTTGTATCCTTAGGCACTATGGTGGGTTGTGAGTTGCCTAGCAAATGAGTAGTGATTCATTGTGAAAACATTTGTCCAATTAGATTGCTAAGGTATTTACAAAAGAGAACGCAAACATGAAAAAACTGGCCTTGGATGCGATAGATATACGTATTTTGTGTGCGGTCCAGCACCATGGGAAAATTAGTAAAATTAAACTCGCAGAGCTGGTTAATCTATCGCCAACGCCTTGTTGGGTGAGATTAGATAAGCTTAAAAAGTTAGGCGTAATTAAGGGTTACAGAGCCGACATCGATATTGATCGAATGATTGATTTGACGAAGGTAATTGTCACGGTGGCATTAAAAACCCATAAGAAATCTGACTTTAACAGGTTTGAATCTTACATACGTGAAATAGACGAAATCGTTGAATGTTTTGCTACTGGTGGTGGCTCTGATTATGTTATGACAATAATTTCCAGAAATCTTACTGATTTTCAGTGCTTAGTTGAGCAACTGCTCAACGAAGAAATTGGTATCGATCGCTATGTTATCTATATTATTACAAAGGAGGTTAAAAAGACCTCTCCAAACCTAGTAACACTTCTGTCTAAGTAACTTTAACAAAAGAGGATGAGACAGGGCTCTCCTAGACAACCTTACCTAGCAGAAAATGTCATTGTGTGGACAGGGTATCTCGGATGGTAATCGCCATTCAAACTTATTTTCAAATATACTTCTTCTCGTTATAAATGAGACTAAATAGGCTTGTTACAAGAATTACTTAGACCATTTTTAACACCAAGTTCAGATATAGTTTTGTTTTACAGTTTAGCATCAGGTTGTATCCGTAATTGCTATCAACTGACCATATGAGGAGTTCCCCATGACAGCACCTAGAGAGTTTGGTTTTGGCACACAGATTCGTAAATCACCTTACTTTGACGCAACAATACGCTGGGGCGCCAAAGATTTTTCTGTCTATAATCATATGTATATCCCGCGCGACTTTGGCAACCCAGAAGAGAATTTTTGGAACTTAGTAAACGGCGCAATCCTATGTGATGTTGCTGTTGAGCGGCAGGTAGAAATCACTGGCCCAGATGCTGCAAAATTGGTGCAGTATCTCATTTCACGCGATCTTTCAAAATGTGCCGTAGGCCAGTGTAAATATGTTCTACTTACCAATGCAGAAGGTGGCATTCTGAATGACCCAATATTGCTTCGTTTGGCTGAAAATCACTTTTGGATATCTCTAGCAGATAGTGATATTTTATTCTGGGCTCAGGGAGTTGCTGTGCACTCTGGACTGGATGTGCATATTTGTGAACCTGATGTTTCTCCCTTGCAGTTGCAAGGCCCAAAGTCTGGTGAGGTAATGCAAGCGTTGTTTGGTGAAAGTATTGTTGATCTGAAATATTACTGGCTGCGTGAATATGAGTTAGATGGTATACCTTTAATTGTTTCCCGCACAGGCTGGTCAAGTGAGTTGGGCTATGAGCTCTACTTACGAGATGCTTCAAAAGGTGCCCTGCTATGGGAAACAATTATGGCAGCAGGCAAGCCTTTTGGTCTTAAGCCAGGTCACACCTCTACCATTCGCCGTATCGAAGGAGGGATGTTGTCCTACCACGCTGATATGGATATCAAAACTAACCCCTATGAGCTGGGACTCGACCGGCTGGTTGATCTTGATGCTGATATTGAATTCATCGGTAAGCCTGCATTACAAAAAATCCGCCGCGAAGGTGTGGCACGTAAGCATGTTGGCTTAATAATAAGTGGCCCTGCAATAACCGGTTCTAATACCTGCTTTTGGGAGTTAGAGAAAGATGGCCAGCAAATTGGTAAAGTAACATCTGCTGTTTATTCGCCCCGTTTAGAGAAAAATATCGCACTGGCCATGGTTGAATCTGAGTTTGCTGCACTAGGTACAGATTTTTTAGTCATAAACCCCACTGGCAACACAATTGCAACAGTTGTAAGGAAACCTTTCTTTGATGCTAAAAAGAAATTGACAGCCAGCTAACTATAATCGCGTATTGTATTGGCCCAACACTTAATAGGGCAACGAAAGGTTACTAATAGATGGCGACTCTGTATTCCAATGGGCGACTGGTTATTGTGGCTAAAAGCAATGCAAACCGGTTCTTTGGCTTACGCTTAACAACTCCTCTAGGTGCAATTTTTAGTTAGAAACCGTGATAACTCAATAGTATTTCACGCTATTGATTAACATATTTCTGTTATCATATAAGTACATAAATCATACAAGAAACTAATGCCTTTGAAGAACTCGGCCACCTTTTGTGGCTGAGTATGTTGCTAAGTTGATGTCATTTGGACTGCTTAAAAAAGAGCGTGCGGGTTGAATGCTGAATTGTATTGTCCTGCATCAAAACCTTAATGCCTTAATCGACTTTTTGCAAGATGAGTGTTGTACAGATGCCCGAATCCAACTAGCTAAATCAACCAAATAGGCCAGAGCAAGAATGAAAGGTTTTGTGCTTTCCCGCCACAGCCAAGATACTGACGAAGGTATCAATCTTACCTATTGGTTAGCCACTGACGATGGCCCAGTGTGTCTGCAGCAAGCGCAGCAAGAGTCCGTTTGTTTTTTACCTTTGTCTCAGCAAAACCATGCGCAAACATTAATGCAGTCCATGGGATGGGATAGTTCTATTTGGCGTTTCCAATCTCTGGGCCTTAAAACCTTCCAACATGAATCTGCAGTTGCTCTTTATATTTCTAACCATAAGGTGTTTCAGCAAGCGTGTGGTGTGTTACGTGAGGCGCAGATTAGCCTGATGGAACAGGATATTCAGCCGCAAGAACGTTATTTGATGGAGCGTTTTATTAGTGCTAGTTTGGTGTCTGATGTTTCTCCAATTAATGGTGTGTTAGCGGACGCTCGCGTAAAAAGTTGTGAATACATCCCCAATATCAAATCACTATCTCTCGATATTGAAACCACTATGGATGGCAAAACCATTCACAGTATTGCTGTATATGGGATGGAGAATGATGCTCCAGTGGAACGGGTTTGGTTGCATTGGCCAACCAATATGCCCATGGAATCTGTAGAATCTTTGCCGGAATCCACCCGCATTTGTAACAACGAAAGGCAACTGTTGAAACAGTTTAGTCAGTGGCTACAAGATTATGATCCAGACGCGATTATCGGTTGGGCGTTGGTTCAGTTTGATTTTCAAATTCTGTGTGCCCGAGCGCGGGAGTTAGGTGTACGTTTACGGTTAGGTCGTGGGGGTGAGGAAATTCGTTGGCTGGCAGGACAGGGAAGCCGTCCTGCAAGGCTTTATATGCCAGGCCGTGTGGCCTTGGATGGTATTGAAGTGATGCGCTCGGCGACCTGGCAATTTGAATCTTTCGCTTTAGAAAATGTGGCGCAACAGATGCTGGGACGTGGCAAAAACATTACTAAACCGCAAGACCGTGGCGAAGAAATTCAGCGTATGTATCAAGAAGAGCCGGCTTCGTTAGTCAAATATAATCTAGAAGATTGTCGCTTGGTTTGGGACATTTTTATTAAGGCTGACTTGATGGCTTTTCTCATCGAGCGTGCTCGGTTAACAGGGTTGCCGATGGATCGAATAGGCGGCTCGTCCCAAGCCTTTGATCACTTATATTTGCCGCGCTTACATCGTCAAGGTTATGTAGCGCCAGCATTTGCCTCTGGCCAGGCAGGTGATAGCCCTGGCGGATTTGTGATGGATTCTAAACCTGGGCTTTACCGCAATGTGTTGGTGTTAGACTTTAAAAGTCTGTACCCAAGTATTATTCGAAGCTTCCAAATTGATCCCTTAGGATTAATTCAAGGTTTACAGGAAGATGATGCTGTAAATGGTTATAAAGGGGCCCAATTTAGCCGTAATCAAAGCATTTTGCCGGATATTATTGGTGACTTATGGGCAGCAAGAGATGTGGCTAAGGCTAACAATAACATGCCACTATCTACTTCCATAAAGATTGTAATGAACTCCTGTTATGGCGTCTTAGGTTCCAGCGTTTGTCGTTTTTATGACCAGCGTTTAGCCAGTTCCATTACTTTACGGGGCCATGCAATCTTGAATCAAACCAAAGACCTTATTCAGCAACAAGGCATGCAGGTGATCTACGGTGATACAGATTCTGTGTTTGTGTGGTTAGGTGATGAAACCATCTCCTTAGATCAGGTGCAAGCAAAGGGGAACGCTTTGGCGCAGTTACTGAATGAGTGGTGGACGAATCACCTGAAAGTTGAGTTTGAACTAAAAAGTTATCTAGAAATTGAGTTTGAAACCTACTTTAGCCGCTTTGTCATGCCCACTATAAGGGGGCAAGAAACAGGCAGTAAAAAACGTTATGCAGGCATAACTGTTACCCCAGATGGCTCCACAAAGATGCTTTTCAAAGGTTTAGAGCAAGTGCGGACAGACTGGACTAAGTTGGCAAGAGAGCTTCAAGCAGAGCTTTACCAGCGAGTGTTTAATGACCAACCTTATGTTGACCTTATTAAGCCTTTGTTGGAGCAAATAAGGGCAGGGCAGTTAGACCATAAGTTAGTGTATCGTAAGCGATTACGCAGACCATTAGTTGAATATCAAAAGAACGTCCCACCTCATGTGCAAGCTGCACGAAAAGCTGAAGCGTGGCGCTTACAAAACCAATTACCATCGGCTTATTCCAAGGGTGGTTGGATCGAATACGTGATCACCCTTACGGGGCCAGAACCTTTGGAAATGAGCCCTAATAACTACGACTATGAACATTATATTGACCGTCAAGTTGAGCCGGTGGTTGATGGTATTTTACCTTTCATAAATGACAGTTTTGCTAACATTACTGAGCGGCAGTTAGGTTTGTTTTAGGGTGTCGGTGGGCATGGTTTGTTACTAGTCTCCTAAAGTCCCACCTTTGCTATCTTTACTTACTTGATTGATCAATCAAATGTTGGGGAAAGTCCTCAATTTTTTCACAGCCAACCTGTTCCATAACCTGCTGAATCTGGCGTTTAAGAATTTCTAGGGCCTGGTTTCCGCCTTTTGCACCCATCGCGCACGCGCCAAACATAGGGGCTCGGCCGAGGAAAGTGAACTTGGCACCTGACGCCAAGCTAGAAGCAATATCTGCACCTGATCGAATACCACCGTCCATCATCAAGGTGACTCTGTCGCTGTATTTTTTTGCCAGCTCTGTGAGTGGCTTGATGGTAGATTCTCCACAGTCCAGCTGCCTACCACCATGATTTGAAACGATTAAACCGTCCGCACCCAACCTAATGGCTAACTCAGCGTCTTCAGGATTGACGATGCCTTTGATCACCAGATTACCTTTCCACTGGTCACGAACCGCTTTGATTTTGTCTTCTGTTAAACGGCCAGAAAAGGTCTTATTCATAAACAGGCCGAGATGTTGCATGTTGAGCCCATTGGGAATGTATGGCTTCATGGTTTTAAATTCGGGTGATCCTGCAAAAAGCTGCTCTATGGCCCACCTCGGGTGAGTGGCTATTTGCAGAAGGTTTGCCAAGGTCATTTGTGGTGGGATAGAAAGACCGTTTCGAATTTCTTTAGGGCGGTAAGCAAACGTCGGTGTGTCGGCCAATAAAACCAATGTTTTACAGCCCGCCTGGGCAGCGCGCTCGAGGAGTTTATCGCGCAGTTCATTCGCTTTGGGGTGATAGAGCTGGAACCAGAAGTCACCTTCAGTAATTTCAGAAATGGTCTCAATACTCGCTGTTCCGACTGTACTAAGGCAAAACGGTATATTGTGCTGTTTGGCAGCCTCTGCCAGAATTTCGCATGACTTAGGCCACATGAGTCCTTGAAGTCCAACAGGCGCTATACCGAAAGGGGCATCGTAGGTTTTACCAAATAAAGTGGTTTGTTGCGAAGCGCCATTGAATTTGCGTAAGTAGTACGGGCGAAGTTGAATATCTCGAATTTCTTTTGTATTACGAGCCAGGTTAATGTCAGAAAAACATCCCCCTGTAAGATAATCATAGGCAAAGCCGGGCATGCGTCGTTTCGCGCGTTCGGCTAGCATTTCGATTGAGGGGTAGCGCACATCCATTTTATTTTATCTGCTCAGAGTTATTTTAAGGGTCATCTCAACTTTACTGGAGTTTAAAGGGTGGGATTGTGTTGTTGTAAAAACCAAATAATCTGTTACCTGTAGCTGTGGTGCAAAAGACTCAGTACATTATGCCCTTGGTGGTAGCTAGGCTCTAGTAGCTAGGGGTTATTTGGAGTAAAGTGATCTGACCAAAGTGTCGGTATTTGATATGAACAAAGTAGAGATAATTAGTAAAGCTATTGAGGACGGTATCCGTCAGTGCCAATGGTTGCCGGGGAGTAAATTACCTGGGCAGTTGGCCCTTATGGAGCGGTTTGACGTGTCCCGTACCTGTTTACGTGAGGCTATGACAGGTTTAGAAATGAGAGGGTTAATTACTAGTCGCCATGGTTCGGGTTGTTATGTGAATAACCTATTTGAGTTGCAATTTGCTGAACCTATGTCTGGTGTGGAACTTGATTCCGTGGCCTTGCAGCTATCCATCATGGAAATGCGGTTAGTGTTGGAGGGGGAGGCAGTGCAATATGTCTGTGAGCGCGCAACAGATGATGAATTAGCGGTTATAGCACATGGGTATAAGGCCATTGGGCAGCGCCGTGGCAATGGTCTTCAAAGAGCCAAGGCGGACTTGAAGTTTCACATGCTTATTGCAGAGTCTAGCCACTGCCTCATTGTTGTGTCCTTAAGCCAGTTATTTTACCCCCAGTTTTTTAACGCTATTTACGGCTCTTTGTACAATGTTGCGGGGCACGATTTAAGCCTGTCCGATGAGGTTTCAATAGTTATCAGCGAGCAGCATCGAGCTATTTATGAAGCCGTCATGTTGCGGGATGGCGATGCTGCTAAGACCGCAGCCCAAGAGCATATTGGCTACTCAATGTCTTTACTGGAGAGCAGAGTTTAGTTTGGTTTTTTTTGGGTAAGGCGAGATTGCAGGAAAGGCTTCAAGGCTTGTTCTTCAGGCTCAATGAGGGTAAAATTAGCCCCTCATTTTTTGTGCTATCGTTGTCATGCTAAATGCAACAGCGTTTCACCCCAAGTGGCCTTTGGTAGGGGCCACCACTGAGCAAGGAAACTCTATGCCTGTAGTTACTCTTCCTGATGGTAGTCAGCGCTCCTTTGATGCGCCTGTATCAATCTATGATGTTGCTTTTGACATTGGCCCAGGCCTTGCTAAAGCTGCTGTAGCTGGCAAGGTATCTGGCGAATTAGTTGATACCAGCTATATCATCAATGATGATATAGCTCTTGCTATTGTTACTTCAAGGGATGAAGAAGGCCTTGAAGTGATTCGTCATTCTTGTGCCCATATGATGGCGCAAGCAGTACAAGACGAATTTCCTGGCGCACAGGTGACCATTGGCCCTGTCATTGAAGATGGTTTTTTCTACGATTTTGCCTACGAGCGTCCATTTACCCCAGAAGATTTAATCAAAATTGAATCTCGTATGAAGGCCTTAACTAAGGAAAACCTTCAAGTTGAGCGCCGTATCATGAGCCGCAGTGATGCTGTTGCGTTTTTCAAGGACCTTGGTGAAGACTACAAGGTAGAAATTATTGACAGTATTCCTGGTGAGGAAGATCTATCTTTCTACAGTCAAGGTGGCTTTACAGATTTATGCCGGGGCCCTCATGTGCCTTCTACTGGCCACATTAAGTCTTTTAAGTTGATGAAAGTTGCTGGTGCATATTGGCGTGGCGATTCTAACAACGCTATGTTAACGCGTGTTTACGGCACAGCTTGGGCAGATAAAAAAGACCTTAAAGCCTACTTACACCGCTTAGAAGAGGCAGAAAAGCGTGACCACCGTAAGTTAGGTAAGAAACTAGATTTGTTCCATACCCAAGAAGAAGCGCCAGGTATGGTGTTTTGGCATCCAAATGGTTGGACTATCTACCAAGTGGTAGAGCGTTATATGCGTGAGCGCCAAATTGAAGGTGGCTATCAAGAAGTGAAAACCCCACAAGTGGTTGATCGAAGCCTGTGGGAACGTTCTGGCCACTGGGATAAGTTTTCTGACATGATGTTTACCACATCTTCTGAAAATCGTGACTATGCAGTTAAGCCAATGAACTGTCCATGTCACATTCAGATCTTTAACCAAGGGTTGAAGAGCTACAAAGAATTGCCTATTCGTATGGCTGAGTTTGGCTCGTGTCATCGCAATGAACCATCGGGCACTTTGCACGGTATTATGCGTGTGCGTGCGTTTACCCAAGACGATGGCCATATTTTTTGCTCCGAAAGCCAGATGCAAGATGAAGTGGCTCGTTTTATTGACTTCTTGTACGATGTATATCGCGACTTTGGCTTTGACGATATCATCCTAAAGCTGTCTACCCGTCCAGAACAACGCGTAGGAGCTGACGAAGTTTGGGATCGTGCTGAGGCAGCTTTAGAAGAGGCACTAAATGCCAAACAATTACCGTTTGATATTTTGCCAGGCGAAGGTGCTTTTTATGGTCCTAAGATTGAATTCTCCTTGAAGGATTGTCTTGGCCGAGTTTGGCAGTGTGGCACTGTTCAAGTAGACTTTTCCATGCCGGGTCGCCTTGATGCGCAGTTTGTAAACGAAGCAGGTGATCGTGAAGTTCCGGTGATGTTACACCGTGCAACTTTGGGCTCATTTGAGCGTTTTTTAGGTATTTTGATCGAAAACTTTGCCGGTGCCATGCCACCTTGGTTAGCACCCAAACAAGTGTCGATTTTGAATATTACGGACAAACAAGCGCCTTTTTGCAAAGAAGTTGCAGAAAATTTGACAAAAATGGGCTTTAGGGCCGCTGCGGACTTGAGAAACGAAAAGGTAGGCTTTAAAATCCGCGAGCACACAATTCTTAAAGTTCCTTATTTGCTAGTTATTGGCGATAAGGAAGTTGAAACCCAAACTGTCACAGTGCGAACTCGTACGGGTGAAGATTTGGGTAATATGAGCCTACAATTATTTGCCGATTTGCTTAATGCAGACATCGCCAAATTAGGCCGCACTGAAGCGTAAGTATACGCTTCAAATTATGAATTAACGGAGATACCGAAATTAAACGGGAATACACTAAGGGCAAAACAAAACGCCCAACAATTAACGAACATATTGAAGCGACAGAATGTCGCCTCATCGGTGCTGACGGCGAACAAGTCGGCATTGTTTCTGTAGCCGAAGCACTGCAAATGGCAGAAGCTGCCAAGCTGGATCTAGTTCAGATCGCAGCAGACGCTGAGCCCGTAGTCTGTAAGATTATGGACTATGGCAAGCAAGTGTTTGAAGTTAAAAAACAGAAAGCAGCTGCTAAAAAGAAGCAAAAGCAGACGCAAGTGAAAGAAATCAAGTTCCGTCCCGGGACTGATGTAGGAGATTATCAGGTAAAACTACGCAACCTGATCCGTTTCCTAGAGAATGGTGACAAGACGAAAGTAACCTTGCGTTACCGTGGTCGTGAGATGGCACACCAAGAATTGGGTATGGAATTACTCAAGCGTGTAGAAGTCGATTTGGCTGAATACGCTGGAGTAGAGCAATACCCAAAGATGGAAGGCCGTCAATTGACTATGGTGTTGGCACCAAAGAAAAGAAAGTAACCCTTAAAAGTTACAATCGGGAGACCGTTTAAGAGTTTAGGTTCTTAATTGCGTCTTCATTAACAATCAACGAATGCGTGGAGTAAATGTAATGCCTAAGATGAAATCTTGTAGCGGTGCTGCAAAACGATTCAAGAAAACTGCTAACGGTTTTAAACACCGTCAGTCCTTCACCAGTCATATTTTGACCAAAAAGAGTACTAAGCGTAAGCGTCATTTACGTGGCACTCTGCAGATTTGTGCTGCGGATAAGCCATTAGTAAGACGCATGTTGCCGTATATCTAATTAGTCACTGGTAAGGAGAAAGTATAATGTCTCGCGTAAAACGTGGTGTCCAAGCACACCGTCGTCATAAGAAGATCCTCAAGCTAGCTAAGGGCTATTACGGTGCACGTAGCCGAGTATTCCGTGTTGCTAAGCAAGCCGTAATCAAAGCTGGCCAATATGCCTACCGCGACCGTCGTCAACGTAAGCGCCAGTTCCGTGCTCTATGGATTGCTCGTATCAACGCCGGTGCGCGTATGAATGGGTTGTCTTATAGCCGTTTGATTTCCGGTTTGAAGAAATCTTCAATCGAGATCGACCGTAAAGTATTGGCTGACTTAGCCATTCACGACAAAGCGGTATTCACAGCGATCGTAGAGAAGGCTAAAGCGGCACTCGCTTAAGCTGGTTGATCTACACTAACCTTGGTTAGCATAGATTAAACTACCTTCGTATCCTCTCACGAGGATTAGAAACAGGGGAAGAGTGCAAACTCTTCCCCTGTCTTGTTTTAGATGGAGAAGAATATGGAACACCTCAAGCAACTGGTCACCGAGGGCTTAGACGCCGTGGCTCAAGCGGCAGACGAAGTAGCCCTTGACCAAGTTCGGGTTCAGTACTTAGGTAAAAAAGGCGAGCTTACACAACAACTTAAAAGCCTAGGCAAGTTGTCGGCCGAAGAACGCCCTGCAGCTGGTGCTAAGATCAATGAGGCCAAGCAAAAAGTACAAGATGCCATCACAGTAAAACGCACCATGATGGCTGCTAACGCCCTAAGTAAACAGCTTGCAGTAGAAAGCATTGATGTAACACTGGCCGGTCGTGGCCAAGCCATTGGTGGCTTACATCCTGTAACGATGACCATCGAGCGCATTGAAAATTTCTTCGCTCAAATTGGCTTTTCTGTAGCCCAAGGCCCAGAAATCGAAGATGACTATCATAACTTCGAAGCCCTCAATATTCCTGCTCATCACCCGGCACGTGCTATGCATGATACCTTTTATTTTGGTGATGGCACTCTACTACGTACCCACACATCAGGCGTACAAGTAAGAACTATGGAAAAGCAACAACCACCTATCCGCATCATTTGCCCAGGCCGTGTGTACCGTTGTGATTCTGACCAAACCCACTCCCCAATGTTTCACCAAATAGAAGGTTTGTTAGTGGATGACAATATAAGTTTTGCAGACCTAAAAGGCATCCTGCATAACTTCCTTAACGTGTTCTTTGAGCGAGACCTTCAAGTGCGCTTCCGCCCTTCCTACTTCCCCTTTACCGAACCTTCTATTGAAGTGGATATCGGCTACCAAGGTGAAGATGGCGAACAAAAATGGTTGGAAGTATTAGGTTGTGGAATGGTTCACCCTAAGGTATTCGAACACTCAGGCATCGACACTGAAAAATACACTGGATTTGCCTTTGGTATGGGTGTCGAGCGCCTAGCCATGCTGCGTTATGGTGTTAAAGACTTGCGGATGTTCTTTGAAAACGACCTGCGGTTTTTGGCCCAATTTAGTTAATCTTTGATCGAGAGATAGACATGAAATTTAGTGAACAGTGGCTGCGTGAATGGGTTAACCCAGCAATTAACAGTGATGAATTGGTAGCCCAGATTACCTTAGCGGGGCTAGAAGTTGATGGTGTAGAGTCTGCCGCAGGCGAATTTAGTGGTGTAATTGTTGGCGAAATTGTTAGCGCAGAGCAGCACCCAGATGCAGACAAACTTCGTGTATGTCAGGTTAGTGATGGTGTTGCAGAAACTCAAGTAGTGTGTGGTGCACCTAATGCTCGTGTAGGCATTAAAGTTGCGTTTGCCACTGTGGGTGCAATATTGCCTGGTAACTTCAAAATCAAAAAGGCTAAGCTACGTCAGCAAGAGTCTTTTGGTATGTTGTGTTCAGCTGCAGAACTAGAAATCAGTGACGAAAATGATGGTATTATGGAACTGGTAGCCGATGCTCCAGTAGGTGCTGATCTTCGTGAGTACCTTAATCTTAATGACAAGATCATTGATGTGGACCTGACTCCAAATCGTGGTGATTGCTTGAGCATTGCAGGTCTTGCGCGTGAAGTAGGTGTGCTAAATTCAGTAGATGTTACAACGCCAGAGTACACTGAATTAGCGCCTCAGGTGGAAGATGTTTTTCCTGTCAGAGTTAATGCTCCAGAGCATTGCCCACGGTTTTTGGGCCGTGTATTAAATAACATCGACATTACTCAATCTTCTCCATTGTGGTTGCAAGAAAAACTGCGCCGTTGTGATCTACGTAGCATCGACCCTGTGGTAGACGTGACTAACTACATTTTGCTAGAAATGGGCCAGCCTATGCATGCTTATGATTTAGATAAGCTTAGTGGCTCTATTGTCGTACGTATGGCGAGTCAGGGTGAAAACCTAACCTTGCTTGATGGCCAAAAAGTTGAGCTGAATAATGAAACCCTGGTTATCGCTGATAACGAAGGTGTATTAGGTATGGCTGGTATCATGGGTGGTGCAGACACAGGAGTAGGAGCGACTACTTGCAATGTATTCTTGGAAGCAGCCTTTTTTAACCCCATCAGTATCGCCGGCAAAGCCCGTAGCTACGGTTTGCACACAGATGCGTCCCATCGTTTTGAACGTGGCGTAGATTATGATCTACAACGTAAAGCTATGGACCGTGCAACTATGCTGCTACAAAGCATCGTTGGTGGTGAGGCAGGTCCAATTGTCGAGCAAACATCGGCAGAACACTTACCAAGCCATACTAAGGTAACGTTACGTAAAGCCCGTTTAGAAGCCTTGCTAGCCTATAAAATTGGCGACCAACAAGTGCTCGATATTCTTAAACGTTTAGGCCTTACTTTAGCTTCATCAGACGATGACAGCTGGACCTTCACGTCGCCTTCCTGGCGTTTCGACATGGCTATTGAGGCTGACCTTGTGGAAGAGGTGGCCCGCGTATACGGTTACAATAACTTGCCAAGTACTCATCCTGTGGCGAGTATGGAAATTCCAGCTAAATCAGAAGTAGAGCGTCCTTTATCTGTTTTGCGTCGTCACATGGTGAGCTGTGGTTACCAAGAAGCAATTACCTACAGCATGGTAGAACCAGGCCTATTATCTAAGTTTGATAACCAAAATAAGCCAGTGGAGTTAGTGAACCCTATTTCTGCCGATATGGCTGTAATGCGCACAAGCCTATGGCCAGGTTTGGTAAAAGCGCTGCAGCATAACCAAAACCGCCAGCAATCCCGTGTACGCTTGTTCGAAACAGGCCAGCGTTTTATTCCTAGTGATCAAGGCTTGCAGCAGCAAGATGTGTTTGCAGGTTTAATCTATGGCTCACGGCACCCAGAAAGTTGGCACGGTAAAACTGAACAAATTGATTACTTCGATGCTAAAGGTGATCTTGAATCCTTGCTAGAAATCAGTGGCCAAAATTTCAACTTTGAAGCTGCTGAGCACGTGGCTTTGCATCCAGGGCAAAGTGCAGCCATTAACTTAGCAGACGAAAAAATAGGTTATATTGGTGCCATGCACCCAGGCCTAGTTAAAGACTTAGGCCTGCTTGGCCCAGTGTTTATGTTTGAAGTAGATTTGGCGTCTATCAGTATGGGTATACTCCCGGCGTACGAAACTTTGTCTAAGTTCCCAGAGATGCGCCGTGACTTAGCCATTGTTTTGGATCAAAAAATTAGCGTTGCAATGGTGACTAATTATATTGAATCCAGTGCTGGTGAATGGCTGAACGACGTACGCTTATTCGATGTTTACCAAGGCCAAGGCATTGAAAATGGACAAAAAAGTCTTGCTTTAGGCTTGACGTGGCAGCACCCAGAGCGCACTCTTACCGATGATGAAGTAAATCAATGGGTTGAACAGGTCGTAGAACACCTTTCTCAACACGCTGGTGCGAGCCTAAGAGGCTAAAAATACCCCGTTAGTTATATGGCTAACGGGGTGTTTAAGCTTGATAAGCTAGATAATAATAAATAACAGACGAGGATCCAGCTATGGGATCACTGACCAAAGCCGATATGGCAGAACGTCTCAGTAGTGAACAAAAGCTTAGTAAACGCGATGCAAAAGACATGGTAGAGGCATTTTTTGAAGAAGTATCTTCCAGTCTGATTAGTAATGAACAGGTTAAGTTATCTGGTTTTGGTAACTTTGATCTACGCGATAAACGCTCAAGACCTGGACGCAATCCTAAAACAGGTGAAGAAGTGGCTATTTCTGCACGTCGTGTGGTCACTTTTAGGCCTGGCCAAAAGCTTAAAGATCGTGTTGAGTCGGAAAACTAATTGCATTGATTAGTAGCATCAACAACTTGATTTAATTCTATATTGTTGCTGAATTTGGGGCTAATCTGCTTCCAAACTGGCAACGATTCTAGTAATATACCGCCTCTCTTGAGGTTCTCACTGAACAGCATCAAGGGCAGTGTCGGGGCGTGGCGCAGTTTGGTAGCGCACCTGCCTGGGGGGCAGGGGGTCGTAGGTTCAAATCCTGCCGTCCCGACCATTTAAACCCTTATGGGGTAAGGCTTTCAGGGCTTTTCCAAATATCTAAAAAACAGAGTTGGTCATAAGAACTACAGCCACTGGATAGCTCCTGTGACAGTAATCAGCTTTTTGACATGGGTTATTGCTTGTCGACCCCTTACCGTCCAATGGGCTTT